>JAKQKQ010000137.1 GCA_029560585.1 Verrucomicrobiota bacterium
ATACTACGAGAACCAGGCCGCCCGACAGATGGACCGGATGCGGCTGGAGGAGAAGAGGGTCCGACAGGAGGATTTTGAAAACCGTGCCGGCCGCGCGGCGGATTTCGCCGAGGAGCTGACCCGCATGGAGAACGCGGTCGCGCTCCAGTCGCGGCTCAACGAGATGCGCCGCCAGGGCTTCTCCGACTACGACCTCGCCCTCACCCGGAAGGCCGCGGAGATCGACGAGGCCGAGAGGCAGAGGCTGACCGGGGCAAACCCGGCGGAGCGGGAGGAGATCCGCAAACAGTTCGACGATCGGAGGAAGGCCGAGTTCGGCGCCATGGAGACCGAGCGGCTCAGGGCGGGCGAGAAAATTGCCCGCGAGATCAAGGAGCGCATGGAGACCGAGCGCCTCGAGCTGATGGGCGCCAAGGAATGGGCCGAGATCCTCAAAATCCGATTGCACTACGAGCAGAAGATCAGGGACGCGCAGCAGAGCAACCCGGAGTCGGACATGATAGCGGCCATTGCCGACGAGCGAGACCGTACACTCCTCCGGGCACGCCACGAGTTGTTTTCGGGAGCCACGCAGGAGAGCCTCGACCGCGCGGCCGCGGATGCGACGGCCCGGCGGGGGCGACTTGAGGCCGGTGGCAAGGGCACCTATGTCGATATCGCGGGCAGGCGGAGGTTTCGCACGGGGCCCATCATGGATGAAGCGGTGACGTCAGGCGTCGGTCCCGAGGGCCCGGTAAAATTGGGCGAGGACACCAAGGGCGGCCCATTCGGCGACTACGTATCTGCCGCCGAGGCCGAGAAGGCGCGGGCGGCAAGGGCCAATACGCGCGCTGACCAGCGCCGCCGGGCGCGAGAGGCGGCCGGGGAGAACGGCACGAAAATGCGCGACGAGCTGGATCGGATACGCCGGGAGGAGGGCCAAGGGCCGAAACCCGAGCCGATCGACCAGCGCGTCAAGAAGGCCGACGAGGAGGCCCGGCGGGCCGCCGACGAGCACGCGAAGCCGCAGGCGGCGTGGGATCAAAAAAGGATATCGGAGCTGATGTCCAAGCTGGACTCCATCGACCGAAAGCTGCCCGGGGGATTCGGCCCATGAGCTGGTTTGACAGCCCGCTGATCACGGAGATCCGGGGCTCGCCGGAGATCGCCTACCGCTACCTGTCGGAGACGCGCCGCAGGTTTTTCGTGGGGGACCTGGCCACGATGACCGCGC
>JAKQKQ010000138.1 GCA_029560585.1 Verrucomicrobiota bacterium
ATACTACGAGAACCAGGCCGCCCGACAGATGGACCGGATGCGGCTGGAGGAGAAGAGGGTCCGACAGGAGGATTTTGAAAACCGTGCCGGCCGCGCGGCGGATTTCGCCGAGGAGCTGACCCGCATGGAGAACGCGGTCGCCCTCCAGTCGCGGCTCAACGAGATGCGCCGCCAGGGCTTCTCAGAGCACGACCTCGCCCTCACCCGCAAGGCCGCGGAGATCGACGAGGCCGAGAGGCAGAGGCTGATCGGGGCGAACCCGGCGGAGCGGGAGGAGATCCGCAAACAGTTCGACGACCGGCGGAAGGCCGAGTTCGGCGCCATGGAGACCGAGCGGCTCAGGGCATCCGAGAAAATATCGCGCGAGATCAAGGAGCGCATGGAGACCGAGCGCGCGGAGATCTCTGGGGCCAGGGAATGGGTGGAGCTGCTGAAAATCCGACTGCACTATGAGGCGCAGATCAGGCAGGCGAGGGAGGCGGGCATGACCCCTGATGCCATCGCGGGGATGGAGGCCGAGCGTGACTTCGCTATACGCGCGGCGATGGCCCGGCAGTCCGCGGCGAGCGAGGCGGAAACCGCCGCCACCCACGCGAACATGGTCAAGGCCGCCCGCGCGGCCGCGGGCGGAGATATCACCACACAGGGAGCCAAGGCATACACCGACATCCGGGGGAACCGGGTCTCCAAGACCGGAACCCTCATGGACCCATACAAGGGGGGCCCGGTCGCATCTGTGGACGAGTTTGGCAACGAGGACACCCGGGACGCCACACTGGGCCCGGTGGGCCAGGGAAGTCCGTTCGATGAGTGGCACAGCCAGCAGGAGCGCGACGACTACCGCCATCAGGTGCAGAAAGACAATAGCGCCGCGGTGAAGGCTCGCGCGAAACAGGATGGCATCAGCCGGGCCGAGGCGCGCCGCAGGCTCCAGGATGAGGGCAAGATCAAGTCTTCCGACATCCCCAGCAAATCCGAGCAGACCCAGCAGCAGGCGGCGTGGGATCAAAAAAGGATATCGGAGCTGATGTCCAAGCTGGACTCCATCGACCGAAATCTGCCCGGGGGATTCGGCCCATGAGCTGGTTTGACAGCCCGCTGATCACGGAGATCCGGGGCTCGCCGGAGATCGCCTACCGCTACCTGTCGGAGACGCGCCGCAGGTTTTTCGTGGGGGACCTGGCCACGATGACCGCGC
>JAKQKQ010000148.1 GCA_029560585.1 Verrucomicrobiota bacterium
CAGCACGCGGCCGGGCGCGATCACTACAAGGACGTCGAGAGTGTCCACTGGCCGCTGGCGGACCCGCGCGACGACCTGGAGTTGGTGCGGTTGCTGGGGGCGCGGGTGCTGGCGGTGGCGCTGCACACGGGGGCGCTGCGCCCGGGGCCGGGACATGAAGGGGGCGAGGGGGGGCGCGGCGCGCAAGCGACGAGCGGCGAGGTGGAGCGGCTGCGCCGGGAGCTGGGGGTGCCGGTGGTGCTGCCATTGGAGGAGGGGGTGGAGGCGCTGGTACCCTTGATGAAGGCCTTCGTGGCAGCGGAGCGCGCCGGGCCTTGAGCAGACGGGGCGAGAGCGAGCAGCGAACCGGGTGAGGACTTGCCCCCTATTTTGTTGATCGACAATCCACTATAAGAATACTGGCCCGCCTCTCGTAAAAAATCGTGCAAATCGATCTTTTTCTCTTGCGACCCCAGTGAGCTGCTGTATCATGGGGTTTGTAATTCGTTCAAATCGTTCAACCGCTACGGCGCTTTTCCTTGGAGGTCCGACCATGAACCGCAAGCTCATCGGCAGCGCCCTTCTGGCGATCGTGGCCCTGGTCCCCCTGGCCGGCTGCTCCGACGACGATGACAACCCGCTGCGTCCCGAGGCCGCGACGGCCCGGGTGCAGGTGATCCACAACGCCGCCGACCCGGCCGCCGCCTCGGTGGACATCTGGATCGACGACGAGAAGGCCATCGACAACTTCGCGTTCCGCGCCGCGACCCCGTACCTCGACCTGCCCGCGGGCGTCGAGTTCGTGATCGGCGTCGCCCCGAGCACCAGCACGTCGGCGGACGACGCCCTCGCCACCTTCCCGGTCACCTTGGCTGAGGACGGCACCTACGTGGTCATCGCCAACGGCGTCCTGGCCCCGGCCGAGTTCGAGGCCAACCCGAACAGCCGCTCGACGGGCTTCACGCTCCTGGTCAAGGACATGGCGCGCGAGGCCTCCTCGA
>JAKQKQ010000153.1 GCA_029560585.1 Verrucomicrobiota bacterium
TGAGAGGCAGTGCCGCATACGTGTCCCACAGCCGCTTGGCCCGCGCCACCACTTTCATCGTCTCCGGCGTCTTGAACACCCCGCCCCACATATCGAAGCACCATAGCGAGGTTTGGTTGATGATCGCGAGGGAGAACTCGCGCTTCAGCCCTGCGTCCGTCTCGGCCTGATCCCTCCACGGCACCATCCAACCGATCGACACATACTCGTCCAAGTTGCAGTTGTAGGTCGGCGTGCGATGGTCGATCTCGTGCAGGAAGCCCTTGCCGTTTAGGCGACGCGTGCCGTTGGGCACCATGAAGCCGCTGCCGCCGCCCATGGGGCGGTCGGCGTAGGTGCCGGGGCTGATGAAGAAGTCGATATCTGGCGAGGCATAGAGCCGCTCGTATTCGAGATGTCCTGACCAGACCATCCGCGACGCGGTCAGTTCCAGGATGTAGCCGAAGAACATCCCGATCTGCCGACTCTTTGGGACGAGCGCCCGTGTTCTTCCCGCGAACTCCAGCACGGTATCCACGATGGTGTCGCCTGTGAACCGGGCGTAGTCGATAACGTCCTGCTCCTTGTCGGGATCGCGGATCAGATTCTCGAACGAGGCTTGGTCGAGCCGTTCAAGCGCGGGAACCGGGGCATCCGTCTTACCGTGTCCTTTCAGCCACGCCTTCCATGCCTGGGTCTTTGATCGCCCCGCCACGCCGCGGCTGTAGTCCATCCACTCGTCCGTCTGACCGCAGGCCAGGAGATATGCTTTCACCCGGTCCCCGTAGCGCGCCTCCATGTGCCTGAGGATGGCCTCGAGATACTCGCCGGTGGCTTTTCGCCATGCCGGGTTGGAGCAGGCGCAGCTCAGCATGGTGAAGCTCTCGCACTCCGCGCTGTGTCCGGCGAGCGCCAGCTGGCGCTGGAGCCAGATCGGGGTGTTGAGATCGATCATGCAGATGAACTCGGCGTCCGAGTTCACGGCGATCACGTCGTCATACTGTCGGTCCAGCGACCCGAAATCATACTTGCCAAACCAGCGCCAGACGGGCGGGTATTTGGAATAGGGTTTGCCCAGGGAGTTGTCGGTGTTCGCGGCGAAGATGCAGACGGTGTCAACGCCCGCGTCATTGAATTGCCTCATCGCGTCGAATTCGGGCCAGAACGACCGATAGGCGAAGAAAGGGCTTTTCCGTTCTCCGTGGGCCTGGATGCCGCCGGACAGCAAGGCCGAGGCCAGCAGCATCGCGACCGTGCGATGCCGATTCCGGATCGTTTCAGGTTTCATCATTGGATGGATGCGCGGCGTTTCCAGAGGAGCAGTCGCAGCGACTGTGGCGGCAGCGCGCCAAAGGGTTCGACCTTCCCGCGCTCCGGTTCCGAGGCGGACATGAGTTCGGCACCAGGAACGTCGAGCGCGAATGGCTGGGGGCTATTTCCGGGGTTCCAGACGATCACCGCAATGCTTTCCCCCGCGGCAAATCCCTTGGCGATGAGCCCGTCGCCCTTGAAGGAGAATCCTTGCGTGTCCGAGAAGCGCCCGCGCCAGAGCAGCCCCGCGTGGGCGCGTTGGAATTCGATAATCGTCTTGAGATACCGAATCGCCTCCCCGGGCGGCGTGGCCTTCATCATTCCGACGTCGGGCTTGTTGATCACGTGCTCGTATTCGCCCGTGTCGGGCACCTGATTCTCCCTCAGATACCGCACGTCCGGCGCATAGCGCGACTCTATCTCGTAGCGCAGGCCGTACGCGCAAGTGTAGTTGGCCATCTCCCGATCCATCATGGGGGTCGGCACCCGAACCGTGCTCATCACTTCGGGGAACGTGTAGCGGAACATCTCGGGAAATGCGTCCGTCGCGCGATCGCGCCTCAATCGCGAGGCGATTTCTTCGGAAGAGGCGTAGAACATGCCCAGGACACAGCCGTGGAACATCGCGATCGAATCCAACACGCTATCATGGAGCCCCTCGGTCATCACGATGAACTCGGGATTGACTTGCTTCATGTGGTCGGCGATCCGGCGGATGAACGCGGGCCTTTCGGACGCATAGACCATGGCCGGCACGGGGTGCCCGTGCCCCGGCGCATAGCACGCCATGGGGCCAGACATCCCGAGCTGGTCGAAGAGTATCCCGTCTGCGCCGAAGTCATTCGCCTGGATCGCGAGTGACAACATCCGATCGTACCACGCCCGCGTCGCGAGGCATCCGAGGTCGAATCGGTATATCGGGATGTTGTTGTATTTGTGATACGTCTGCTGCACGGAAACCCCGTCCCGCTGGATGACGGCCAGATCCTTCCCCTGTGTATTCCAGAACTCCGTGTCTCGTTCCTGGAGCTGGCCGTTCGCATAGATGATCGATCTTTTGCCGCGCCGCCGGAGTTCTTTGAGCGCTTTCCGCAGCGCGCCCTCGCCGCCCATCTTTGGATCGGGAAGATAATCGGGATAGAGATGGTCGTGTCCGCCGTGCGCCCATCCGAAAAGCCCAAGGATGTCCAATCCGCGCTGGTCGGCCACATGGCACAGTTTCTCGAGAGACGGGTAGTCCCAGAGGACTTCGCCATTCTGCTGTTTTAGGATGCAGAGGAGCCAACCGGAGGCATCCCTCGCCCATCCGGGCACATCGCACAGAGACGTTGTCGAATCGAACCAAGAGCGGTAATAGCGTGCCGCCGTGTGCCACGTGCCCTGATACGGGAGGATCAGCATGGGCGGCATGGCCCAGCTCTGCCCTGCCGCGCGAAAAATCTCGTGTTTGATGGCGATGCCAAAGCGGCCGGTGGCCGGACTGTATCGGAGGTCGAAGAGTTTTCCCCCGTGCGCCGCGTCGTGGCTGCCGATGTAGAGCCCGCCTTTCTCGCCCGCGAAGGCGCACCACTGCATCGTCCCGCTGCGGCCCGGATAATGAGATGTGATTTCAAAGCCATGGGCGGAGGGGGACCACGGCGCCGGTTTCTCTGTGGTGGTCGGCGTCCGATTGATTCGTTTGCCGAACCCATCCGCCATAAGGACCGGGTGCGTGGCGAGGTCGGCGGCGATGCCGCCCAATACCGGTCCGATGAAACCGCACACGACCCATCCCTGGGCGTCATTCCTCAACTGGCCCGTGATCTCGAACGCATCGCCCTTGCGCCGGATGTCCAGCGTCAGCGCGATCTTCCACGTCTGGCGACCGTCCGTAAGTTGGTCATAGATCAGACGGACGCCATCGGCCTCCGCCTGTTTTCTCACAGCCTGACCCTTGTCCGTCAGCGCCATGGTTTCGCCCTTCAGGGGCGGGCCACCCTCTGGCTGGAGGAGCACGGCCCAGAGGGGATCACCTTTGGGGGAGATCGCGGGGCACGATGCCACGGAAGGCGCGAGGCCGATGCCATTCCCATCGACCGTGAGCGCGCCCGTGGGCGATTCGACGCGGAGCGGTGCGTCATCTGCCGCAAATGAGGACCCCCACGCCAGGAGGGCGGCGGCAAGATGTGTCAAACAGGACTTATTTTTCACGTGGGATCTCCTCATGGTTGGCGGGGCGGGGCATGGACGACGAAAGCGCGGATGCCCAGCGCGCCTCCTTCGGGGACAAGCTTCAGCACGTGCGCCTGATTGGTGCAACCCTGAACCATGAGCGTGCGCGTTCCGGAGGGCTGTGGTGCGTACGAGGGAGCAAACAGAGGATAGCTTTGCCACGTTACTTTGAACGCGAGGGGCAGCGTCGCCTTCTTGTATCCAAGCGTCCACGCGATCTGCCAATCGTCCGGTTCAATGATCGCCCGTCCTGAGCGAGAGACAAAACGCGCCGTATTCCACCCTTCGCCGTCGTGCCCGGTCACGGATCCTTGCAGACTGAAATGGATTTTCGTGCCGTCCGGCGTCGAATCGGGCAGGCACGTCAGCGTCCACTCCTCCTCGATCGGCGGCCGATCGAACGCGATGTTGTTGATGGCGGGCATCCAGATTTTCGCCGGCCCCAGGCTCGGGCGCGAGATGGCCCAAAGTTCTTTCATGCCATCCATGGGTTTGCCGTCGAGAAGCACCATTGCCCTGGCGCCTTTCGCGCCCGTGCCGTCGGAGATCGCCACGACGCGATTACCCGTGAAACGGAGCAGCATGGCGCCGTCCGTTTCGCGGCTCACCTCTGGCGCGCTGATGGGGATGGTCGTGATCGTGCCCGAGGCCACGGGGTCGTCGCCCACTGCCGGCACGCGCAGCAGCTCCTCGCCGATCAGCTTGGCGTAGAGGTCGCAGCCCTTGGGATTGAGGTGCACCGCGTCGGAGAGCAGGTCTTTCACGGCGATTCCATTTTCCTTAAGATGCTTGCGCCACTTCTCGCGCAGGTCGATCAGCATGCAGTTGTATTTTGGTGCCACGGCGCGGATCAGGACCGCGCGCTCATCGTGGGAAGTGTTGATCTCGTCGGGCTTTTCCTTTGAGACGATGTTGAGGTGGCTCGTCCAGATGACGATTTCGGAGGAAGTGCGCTCCCGGACCCGGCGGACGATCTCCTCGTACTTGTCCATGGGCCCGTAGACGTGGAAGAAGAGGAGGTCGGGGTACCACGGATAAAGATCGTGGTCTGCGGTGCGGATGAGCCTGCTGGATTGATAGCCGCCGATCGCGGCATTGCGAAATTCGAACTTCGCGGTCGGGAAGCGTTTGGCGAGTTCCGCCTGGACCGTCTTGGTCCATGCCTGCGCGGTGATCGATTGGCCGTAGAATAGGACGCGCACGTGCGCCGGATTCTCTGCCGTCGATGCCTCCAGCGTCTTCATGGTGCGCTGGATATAGGCGGCGGAGGGGTTCTGCGGCGTGGCCGTCGCCGTGGCGGCTGCCGCCAAGAGCATCGCGGGAAACAGGGTGCTTGTCATATTGGCCTCCTCGTGCGGTCGTCACCCGCCGGTCTGGACGTGCGGCTCTTTCGGGGGCGGCCGGGTGCGGTTCGCAAGATTCATGTGCTCGCCGGCGTTAGCCGCAGGGCAAAGATGCGCAGCGATTCAGCCTTGCCGCGAATCTCGTGGGCGCCCATGTCGTCGAATTCGGAATCGGGCCCGGCGGCCAGCCGGATGGATTCGGAGACGAGGACTTCTCGACCGAGGATCTTGCAGAGGGACTCGATGCGGAAGGCGATGTTGACCGCGTCGCCGATGATGGTGAAGTCGCGCGCCGCATGGCGCCCGATGCTGCCCATGGCGACGGTCCCGCAATGGATGCCGCACCCGATGCGAAAAGGCAGGCCGGGATATCGTTCAGACAGGGTCTGCTGATAGCGGGCGGCCCGGTCGATGAGTTCCCGGGCGGCGGTGATGGCTTCTGCGACATCGTGGCCATCGGGCCGGAGCCTGGGCCAATAGGCCAGCAGGGCGTCGCCGATGACCTTGTCCACCGTGCCGTTGAGTTCTTCGACCATGCGCCCGGCGTCGGAGAACCAGCGGCCCAGGAGTTGGGCGACATCGGCGGCGGGGAGTTTTTCCGAGAGGGAGGTGAAGCCCCGGATGTCGGTCACGAGAATTGATCCCTGGATCTGTCTGTGGAAGGTGCTCGTGGCGTCCGGTTCGTCGAGGGCGAGTTGGGGTGATGGCATCTCCCCGAAAAGCGCGAAGCGAATTCGGGCTTCCCCAATTTCAATCGCGTCGCCGTTCGAGAGGGCGTGTGGGCCAACCAGGCGTCTGCCATTGACGAGGGTTCCATTACGGCTCCCGAGATCGGTCAACTGGTACTCCCCGGGGGCGCGTTCGAGGATGACAGCGTGATGGCGTGACGCGCTGCTGTCCTTGATCACCAATGCGTTGTCCGCACCGCGACCGATCGAAAGGACGGCAGCCAACGAAATGGGCGTGGGCATCCCTTCGACTCGAATTTCGGCGGGCATGCGAGAGATGATATCGCCTCCCTGGGCGTGCGACAAACGCAAATGCCCATCGTGGTGTCAAAGTGCCATTCGGGTCAGGGGGCGGCGGATGGGGGCGGCACGGTCACTTGGAGTTCGGCGTTGAGCGTGGATGGGGTCTGCGCGGGTGTGTGAGGAGCCGCCGGTTTCGCGGACAAGAAAGCGACAGCTCCGATGCCGCCGAGCACAGCAATGAACCAGAGGAGCCAGCGAAGGTTTTCAGCCAGATGGCGTTCCAGCGACGGATCTCGACCGTGTCCCGACATTGGGTTAAGATGAACAACATCGCGCGTGATTGAAAGTGGACATTTTTTCAAAATTGTCCGACGGGGTTTTGCTGGATTGTCCGGGATCGGTCCTGGGACGTGGCAGATAATAGCGTATGGCTTCGACGGGAGCTTGGAGATCCGAGAGCCGGGGTGCATGTCTGGCACCGGGATCGCGAATGATGTATTGGTCTTTGTCTTTGCCGCAGATGACGACGAAGTGGGTGGTGCCGGTGGGCATTCGGACACGGGCGATGACGGGGTTGCCGCGCGCGAGATTGCGGTCGATCAGGCGGTGTCTGGGAGGTCCCTCGTAGGCGTGGGCGACGGACGCCCGGGTGACTTCCGCGGCCTTCTCCCAGTAGAGCCATCCGCCTGCCGTGTAGCCGCCGGGGATCGCGGTCAGGGCGCGGTTGAGTCGCCCGGGGTCGATTTCGGCCCCATGGAAATTGAGGACCATGGCGGCCGAGGCGACGGCGCAGCCTTCGGAGCCAAGCGTTCCGCGACTAGGGCCCAGGGGCTCGGTGGCCCACCGTGGATCGCCCTGTGGGAGCATGGCGACTGGGAGTTCAATCTGGCGCGCAAACTCTGCGCCCCCCTCGGCGGCGATTGGGGCATCATGGCGGAGGTCGAAGCCGACGATGGCGGCCCAGCCGAGCAGGGCGCCGGTGGCGATGACCGGGACAATCGTGGCTGTGCGGGGCATGGCGGAGGGACTTGTCGGCCAATTCTCGGCGTCAAACAGCGAACATTCAACACGGATTCCTGTCACCGGCCGGGTGGCTCTGCCCGGCTGCGGCGGGGCTGACCGGATCGAGAGCGCGCCGGATTATTCATGATGTAACTTCTGGGGGCGGGGCCGTTTTGGACTGCGGTGCAGAGCGGAGCGGCGGCACCGCTTTTGCCTCCGGCGCAGCCGAACCCGATGGCCCCGGCTCGCGCTTCGCGCCCTGCCAAAGCGGTGGCGCCGTCCGGCGGTTGCCGGACTCTGCCACCGCAGTCCAAAACCCTCCGGGCCCGGATCCTGGGTCGGGGCACCACCGGGGAAGAGAATGGGACGTAGGAGCGCGCTTGCGCGCGATCCGAATCGCCTGCAAGCAGGCTCCTACGATTCGGTGCCTGAGTTTTCGAGCTGGCAGCCCGTTGAAGAACGTCATCGATGCCCGTGCGGGTCCGCGGCTTCGCGGGCCGCACGGGCTTCGATCTTGCTCGTCCCCCGGTCAGTCGTCCGATGTGCCGAGAGTGAGGCGTCAAATCTGGCTGGTAATGATGATGAGGTGCGCTTTGCTGATCCGGGTGAAGCGCGCGCGGTCGTCGGGCAGGGTATTTTGGGTGGCGACCATACTGGCCGCAGGGGGGGTATTCCTGCCGTGGATTTCGGGGCCCGAGCGGTTGCCGCACGCCTATGCGGAGGCGGCGGAGGAGTTGAGGGTGGGCACCCGGACTGTGCTGGGGCCGGGCGATTTCCTGTGGTTCAAGTCATCCGATCTGGGTGCTGCTCTGGGGAATCCATTCTCTGGGGCTAATGTTTGGGGACTGTTTGCGGGGCTGCGCTCGGGCGATGGGCGGGGCCGTGATGATGCCGCGTGTCATGGTGCGGGACTGCTGGTCCGACCGGACCGTTTTGCGGGCGGAATCTACGCGCTGGTGCTATTGCCGGCAGCGGTGCTCGTCATGGCGTTTTTGGGCGCGCGCGATTTGCGCGGCAGTCCCTGGGCATGGATGGCGGCGATTTTGCTGTTGGGCATTTATGGCCTTGGGCGGTGGCGGGTCGCGGCCACGGAGGGGGCGCGTGCCGCGGCGGGCATCGAGATCGGATTGGGGGCATGGCTGACGCTGCTCGCTGCGCTCCTGGCGGGTCTGGCGTTCTTGGCGCGGGCATGTTTTCCGAAAGCGAGATGGATCTGAGGCGCAAGATGCCCCCGAAGGCCTCCTACACGGTTGAACTGAACGCGGATCAGGCGGAAGTCCTGCGGGCGGCCGTGCGGCGACGGGGGTTCGAGTTCAGGGAGGTGCCGCACGCGCTGTTTGCGGCAGCTGGTCCCAAGGTGCAGGTGGTCGCGTATCGCTCTGGCAAGTGCGTGGTGCAAGGGAAAGGCACCGAGGAATTCGTCCAGTTCGTGCTCGAGCCCGAGGTGACGGGGCTGGCGATGCTGGGGTACGAGAAAGTGCACAACCCGCGGGCCTACGAGTCGCACATCGGGGTAGACGAGAGCGGCAAGGGCGATTTCTTCGGGCCACTGGTGACCGCCGGGGTCTATGCCGACGATGCGGCGATCGAGTTGCTTGTGGCCGCGGGCGTGCGGGATAGCAAGAGCGTGACCTCCGACAAGCGGGTGGCGGAATTGGCGGAGCTGATTGGGGGAACATCGGGGGTCCGCGCGGAAGTGATCGCGATATCGCCGGTGAAATACAACGAGCTTCAGGGGAAGATGCGCACAGTGAACGAGGTGCTGGGCTGGGCGCACGCGAAAGTCATCGAGAATATGCTGGGTCGGGTGACATGCGCGCGCGCCGTGTCGGATCAGTTCGCCCGCACGGAGTGGACCATCCGTAAGCATCTGGGGCCGCGCGGGCGCGCGATCGAGCTGGAGCAGCGGCACAAGGCCGAGAGTGATCCCGTGGTGGCGGCGGCCTCCATTATCGCGAGGGACCGTTTCGTCAAGGCCATGGATGCCATCGGCAAGGATCTGGGCGAGAAGATACCGCTCGGTGCGTCGGCTGCGGTGAAAGCACTGGCGGTGCGCCTGGTGCGGCGGCATGGCGCCGAAGTGGTGGCGCGGGTCGTGAAAACGCACTTCAAGACGTGGGGCGAGGTGCTGCGCGAGGCGGGCTGCCAAGGGGAAGGGGACAAGTAGGACGCGCGTTGGTGTCCGCGTCGCGGGGCCGAGCAGTCACTCTCGGAGTTGGATCACGGGGCAATACGGGCCGAGGCGCTCGCGGTGCCACCATTCGTCCGAATTGCGACGCTCGGCCGCGGTCGTGAATCGATATCGATAAAGCTCTGCGCGGATATACTTCGGGGGTCCTTCGGGGAAGGGATTTCGCTCGAGAAGGGCGAGGACGGGGGGCGAGCCTTCGATGAGTCGCCCGAGTAGGCGAAAGAACCAGGGGCTATGTCGCACGTCGTCCAGGGCGGCGAACCACATCTGCCAATCGAGGCGCGGCTGATGCGGGGCGACAAAGCGAGGCGCGCGCTTGGGGTCCCCGGGTTTCCAGCGAAACTCGTACGGGCGCCACTCGATGGCGTCGCGGCTTCCCTCGATGATGATCTCGGGACGGGTGGGGGTCATGACGGGAAAAAGGCCGTAGCTGTTGATCGAACGGAAGGGGGCGAGCGCGTCCTGGAGTCGTTCCATAAATGGGGGCCATCGGAACGGGAGGGCCAAGCGCGCCGTGAATTCCTGTGTGGCGAGCAGGAATAGGAGCGCCCCGATCGGGCCGACAACCCAGGGGGGCCAAAGCGTTGGGCGATGGGCGCTCCTTGGCGTGATCGGCGCGCGCGCGAAGAGCCGCAGCGCGCGGTCGTCGATCAGGGTCAGGCAGAGCGATGCCGTGAGCATATTGAAGAAAGTATAATTGCCAGTGACAAAAATGAGCAGCATCAGTGCGACGATGGCGGCCCCGGCGGCGCGCCTCGCGGGGCGTGGCCCGAAGATCAGGAAGGGCGCCCCAAGCTCGATGAGAAACATGACGAGGACGCAGATCCGGTCGAACCAGGCAGGCAACTGGTGCGCGTACCACGAGATGGGATTAGGCAAAGGCTGTGTCTCGTAGTGGACATCGAGGGCGGTGAGGTGCCACCACGCGGCATCGCCGCTGAGCAGTTTGACGGCGCCCGACAGAAACATCAGGCGGAAGAGGAGCCACCGGAGCAAGAAGAGGGCGGTCGGCGACGGAACCCATCGAGATCGGAGGGGGTGGTGAAGGGACAGCGGCGCGAGCCAAATGGCGAGGAATCCCGTCTCGAGGAGGAGGGCATCCCACTGAAAGTTCATCAAGACCCCGCCCGCGACGCAGAGCGATAGGTACAGGATCCACAGGATCGCGAGGCATAGGGCCGGACACAGGCCGACGGATGCGATTATGCCGAGGGCGACACCCGCGATGCACATGGCTTGAAGTGCGGCGTCGGAATTCCACCACCAGCACAGAGTCGGAAAAATCGCGGGGCCGCGGTCGCCAAACTGGGCCCTGACGGCTTCGAGCATTTGCGTGATCGGCAGTATTCCGCGGGTGCCAGCCAGGCCATCGACCTGAACCCAGAGCGACGCGAAGGCGATGGCATAGATGAGGCCCAGCCCCCGGAGGAAGAGAACCGAAGAACGGCGGTAGCCGTGAGCGGCCGCGCGCCATCGGCGGAACGGTCGCTCAATCTGGGAAATCGCCATCCGATTGGCAGCGACGGCGTGGTAGAGCCACTCGCTGGCGGCGGTGAACGGTCGAAACACATGGTACCACGCCCGGAGCCAGCCGAATGCTGGGCGCGAAGCCAGTACCTCGAATACCGCGTGCGCCCCGGAAATCACGGTGCCATCCGTTCTCACAAGATGGACCGCGCGCGCAAGATGATCGGAGGGGATCTCGGGGTATTTTCCCGCGACGGTCTGATATGGCTCGAATCGTGCTCCAACGCGGACGGCCTGTCGCCACCGCCGGATCCATCGCCTGCAGAAGCCGCATTCGCGGTCGTAGAGCAACGTCGGGCGCTCGGGCGGGCGCGCGACGGTGATGGGGCCCTGGCCAGCCGCGTTCATGGGTTGAGGGAACATGCCACAGGCTGCGATTTTGTCGGGTTAGGCGCGGATCGGGGTGCCACCGGAGGCCAATGAGGTTCCCGCGGTGGAGGCAGAGCGGCACCCAGGTTTTTTGTGTCCCTCGCCGTCGGGTGTGGCTAACAAGGCGGTCGATGAGGCGTGAGTCCTTGCCGGTGGCCCTGACGATCTCTGCGATTCTGGGATTGTCCCATATCGGTGAGGTGGGGGTGGATGATCCGCGCCGGGACGTGCGGGATTCGGATGGAGAACAGCGGCACGTTCATGCGCTTGGCAGAAGTTCCGGCTGTGGATGGACTGGCGGGCATCGCGCGCCGCGCGACAGGGGATTCGACGGGGAAGATCTGGCTGCTGTGGAGGCGAGATGACGAGGCTGACGATGTTTTGCTTGCTGGCTGCGCTGTCCGGGCCGTGCCGTGCCGCGGAGGGCATCTTGATCGAGATGGAGAAGCCGGAGAGGCGGCAGTCGAACGAGAAAGGATTCGGGGAAGTTTTCAAGGATCCGGCGGCATTCGGCGGGGCGGTGCTGACGCGATTTTTCCTTCCGGGCAACGTCGAGTACAAGTTCGTGGTGGCGGAGCGAGGCGAGTACTCCATATGGCTGAGGTACGCGGCCAAGCAGAACCAGAAGGTGGCATTTGCGGTGGACGCGCCGGAATCAGCCGGGCGCGGGAAATCCGAGACGGTGCCGCTGCCCGCGACCGGGGAACTGGTCGGTCCTAGTGCATGGCGGTGGACAAAACTCGGGAGCAAGGCGTTGGCGGAGGGCGAGCATCGGCTCGTGGTGCACAGTGCCGCGATCCGACCGGACTGTATCTGGCTGGGGATCTTGGGTGGGCCGCCCGAGGCGCCCTCGGCGCGCGACGCGGAGCGGATCGGGGAGACGCGGAAGCACATGGAGCGGCCCATCGAACCGATAGCGCCGGCGTGGCTGGCTGAGGCCGAGGGATACGCGCTGCCGGCGTGGTACGATGCGATCCGCGTGTGCGCGCACACGCGGCTGAGTTGGCCGTGGCGCACCAAGAATCCGGACGCCTTCCAGCACGCGGGCGTGATGCTGGCATCCGTGGGTTTCAAGGAGGTCGCCCGTCACATGAGGAGCGGCAGCGAGGCCGCCTGGTGGCCGAGCGCGGTGGGCGATGTGCAGCCGGAGGCGCGGGAGAGGAACTTCGCGAAAGAGGTCATAGACGAGGCGCACGGGGCGGGCTGCCGGATCATTCTTTACCATCGCCACATGGAGGATGACTGGTACGCGAAAGTGCACCCCGAGTGCCGCGTGCTCAACGCATCGGGTGAGCCGGTGGGGAAACGGGGTCCAAAGGTCTGCCTCAATACGCCATTCGCGGATTTCGTGCAGGTGCGGCTGTTGGAACTGGCGAAGATGGGGGCGGACGGGTTCTACTTCGACGAAGTGCACATGGAGAAACCGGTGTGCTGGTGCACCGCATGCCGGGAGGGATTCAAGAGGGAGACGGGGCTGGATTATCCGGCGGGAGCCGACCCGTACGACCCGGCGTTCCAGAAGGCGATCGAGTACAAGAACGTCGTCATGGAGCGGGTGTTTCGGAAGTGGCGGGCGGCGATCCACGGCGTGAATCCGGAATGCGTGATGCTGGTGGGGTCGAACACCTATCCGGCGATGAACGACCGGCATTTCACGAACCGCTTGAGCCGGATCACCGATTCGATGAAGAGTGAATTCAATCTCGCGGCGCGCGCCGGCAACAACCGGATATTCGCGGTCGGCGGACCGTTCGCGATGCCCGAGACGGACGTGCGAATCGCCCTGGGCTACTCGATCTGCCGGGATTCTTGCGACGGGCGGCCGCCGCACGTCTGGGCGCACGGGCTCGGTGACCCGGTGAGCACGCGATTTGCGGCCGCCGGGATGATCGCGAACGGGATGGTCGCGAATCTGGACGTCAGCGAGGGGCGGCTGCCCGAGAAGGAGTTGTTCGCGGACGCCGTCTCGCTGGGCAATCGCGTTTCGCCGGCATTCGCGGGGATGCGGCCCCTGCGGTGGGGGCTGGTGCATTTCAGCGAATGGGCGCGGGATTACTATTTGCCCGATGAGGCCGAGGCTTGGCGAAAGGTCCTATTCCCGACGTACGGTGCGTTTGCGGCGATGCTGCGGTCCCACCTGCCGGTGGGGATTATCACGGACAGCCAGTTGGAGCAGGGGCGACTGGACGGATGCGGGGCACTCTTTCTGCCGGCGCCGGATCGCCTTTCGGAGGGGATGCGTCGTTCGGTGGAGGCATTTCGCGAGCGGGGAGGAGTGGTTGTGGAGCAGCGGGAGGCATGGCGGTGGCACGAGCCGGGGTCTACCGCGGCGGCGGGGAGGGATTTTATCTCAGCGCTGGGGGCAGCGATCGGTCATGCGCCGGTGGTCGCGGCCGGTGGCGAGACAAAAATGCAAATGGTGGCATTTTCGGGAGGGGGGCGGCTTACCGTGGCGCTGGTCAATGATTTTTCATGGGTCCAGACGGGGGTTGGTGCAGTGAAGAGGCCCGCGAAGGGCGCCGGCACAAAAGCGGGCGTGCGGAAGAGTGCGGAGGGTGAGGATGAGCCAACGATAGGCGACAAGGGTGGGGTGCCGCCGGCCTGTCGGGGCGTGGTCGTGACATTGCGGGCGGCTAAGCGACCGGGGCGCGTCACCGAACTGGTGACGGGGAAGGCGCTTTCTGTGGCAGGTGCGGCGGGCGACTGGCGCGTGGCCGTGCCAGATTTCGATTGCATGGCGGTCTTGGTTGTTGAGCCCGGCGCGGGGTGAGGGGCGCCCGGACCTGGGCGCGCGGTAACAGATCTTCGACGGCATGGAGAATCCGGCGCAGTGTCCCGTTTGGTTCTGACTGGTTCGCCGGGAGGGTCCGCGGCCTGAGGCTGTCTCAAAACGGTATTGCCCCGTGGGAACAACAGATATCAACGCCCAACAAGCAACATCATGGCCTTTCGATGGATGCGCCAGTTTTTGGAGTGCGGCCGCAACGCCGCCGCTTTCCGCGACCGGCGGAGCCGGGGCGTCGCTTCGCGACGTGCCAAAGCGGTGGCGTCGCCACCGCGCTCCAAAGGAAGGGACCGCGATCACCCCGTATCGAGATCCATCGCAGGTGGCGCACCAGAATGAGGTGGGATGAACCTTGCGCTCGCGCCGCCGGTTACCGGGGATTTCCGCGGGCGGCGCGCAACATGTCGGGAAGGGATGCGTGGCCGTCGTAGAGCGCCTTGCCGACGATGGCACCGTAGAGGCGGGGAATGGTCTGGAGCGCGGTGATGTCGGCCGGGGTGGACACGCCGCCCGATGCGATGACATTGGCGCCGACGGCGTCGCACATGGCCCGCATCGCCGCGACATTGGGCCCGGCGAGCATGCCGTCGGTGGCGATGTCCGTGTAGATGATGGTGCGCGCGCCGGCGTCGGTGGCCTGGCGGGCGAGGTCCAGCGCGCGGATCCCAGAGGTCTCGGTCCATCCGCTGATGGCAACCATGCCGTCGCGCGCATCGATGCCAACGGCGATCCGTTCGCCGCCGAAGCGCGCGACGAGATCCGCGATGAAGTCGATGGAGCCGGCCGCCTTGGATCCGATGATGGCACGGGCCACACCGGCATCGAGGGCGGCGGCCACGGCCGCCTCGTCGCGAAGGCCGCCCCCGAGTTCGCACGGGATGCCGGCGGTTTCGACGATGCGCCGCACGGAGGCCAGGTTACGGGAGGTGCCCTCGAAGGCCCCGTCGAGATCGACGACGTGGAGCCACCCGGCTCCTTCGGATCGCCAGCGGAGTGCGAACGCGGCAGGATCTTCGCCGTAGACGGTGACGTCCTCGCGGCGGCCCTGGCGAAGGCGGACCACGCGTCCGCCCATGATGTCGATGGCTGGGAGGATGATCATGATGGCAGGGAGACGAAGTTGGTCAGCATCTGGATTCCGGCGCGCTGGCTTTTCTCGGGGTGGAATTGGACGGCGAAGCAATTGTGGCGCCAGACGACGCTGGCGAAGATCTCGCCGTACTCGGTGGTGCCCGCGATGATATCGGTCTCCTCGGGATGCGCGCAGAATGAGTGGTCGAAATAGAAGTGCGTTCCGTCGGCTATCCCTGCGAACAGGGGGCAGTCCGGCCGGGCGAAGCGCACGGGGTTCCAGCCGATCTGGGGGATTTTCAGCCCGGTGGCATCGAGGCGGTCCACCGTGCCGCGGAAATACGCCAGGCCCCGGTGCTCGCCGTTCTCAAAGCTCGTTTCGAACAGGGCCTGCTGACCAAGGCAGATGCCCAGGAACGGGCGGTCAGCGTTGAGCCATGCGAGGATTCCCTCGCGCAGGCCGCTGGATTCGAGGTGTGCGACGAAATCGCGGAAGGCCCCCTGCCCGGGGACGACCAGGCGGTCGATGCCAGAGAGACCCCGCGCGTCCGACAGGCGCTTGACCCGCCCGCCGGCTTTTTCGAGGGCCTTCTCCACGCTGCGGAGATTGCCCATTCCGTAGTCGACCATCCCGATCATCGGCGGGGGATGCTGCCGCGGGGCCCGCCCAAAATCCAGACGCGAATACGGGGCGGGACGGGGTCCGGGGAGGCGCGCCAGGACTTTTGGTTCGCTCGACCGAAGCCGTTGGAGTCCAGGCTCTGACCAGAAACTTCGGGCGCTGTTCTCGGGCGCGGCTCATGCCCCGACCCAGGATCTGGGCCTGGAGGGCTTTGGACTGCGGTGGCAGAGTCCGGCAACCGCCGGACGGCGCCACCGATTTGGCAGCGCGCGAAGCGCGAGCCGGGGCCATCGGCTTCGGCTCCGCCGGGGGCAAAAGCGGTGTCGCCGCTCCGCTCTGCCACCGCAGTCCAAAACGGCCCGCCCCCAGAAGTTTCACCATGAATAATCCGGCGCGTGGACGACTCTGGCCAACGCCGCCCTCGGGTACCGGCGGCGGGGCTAGCCTGTCTCGTGCCCGATTCAGCCGAATGGCTGAACTCCAACAGGTTGCTGTCGAATAAACAAGAACCCTGGGAGGCGCACTGGGGCCAGTGTTTTGGGTTTTGAGTTTTGGGCGAACGCGCCCTAGCGTTCGGGGCTGGCCATTTCTCGGATGAAAGACGTACCGAAGCCATTCTTGGAACACCTGGAGGATCTGCGGATCACCATCATCAAGATGGGTGTGACGCTGGTCGCCACGACGGTGCTGTGCTTCGTCTTCCGCAGGGAGGTCCTGGAGATTCTTTACAAGCCGCTCATCTGGGCCGGCCAGAGCCCCGACAAGTTCCTGAAGGTGCTCGGGGTCGTGGATCCATTCATGCTCGCGCTCCAGATCGCGTTTTTTGCGGGATTCCTGTTTGCGTTGCCGCTGATGCTGTATTTCGTAGGGTTGTTTGTGCTTCCGGCGCTCACGAGCGATGAGCGCAAGATGATGGCGCCAGTGTTCTTCGGGGGGACGGGGCTATTCGTGGCCGGGGTGGCCTTCTGCTACTATGTGCTGTTGCCGCAGGCGCTGAAGTTCTTCTTGGATTTCAGCACCGAGATGGGATTCCAGGCCGAGTGGACGGTGCAGAATTATATCGGTTTTGTGGTGCAGATGCTCGCCGCGCTGGGGGTCTGTTTCGAGCTGCCGATGGTCATCCTGATCCTGGCCAAGCTGGGTCTCGTGGATGCCAAGATGCTGAGCACGCACCGGAGGCACGCGCTGGTGGCCATCGTGGTTCTGGCGGCCATCATCACGCCGACTCAGGACGTCTTCACGCTCGCTCTCATGTCGGGCCCGATGTGGATCTTGTATGAGGCGTGCGTGGCAATCTGCTGGTGGATGGAGCGCAAGGAACGGCTGCGCGAGGCGGCGGAGCGCTCCCTGGCCCGCACGGCGAAATCGGCGGCCGTTTCCGCGGCTGCGCCGACCGCTGCGGGCTCGGTGTACCCGGACGGGGATCCGTACGAGGAATTGATGGATCACGGCGGCTATTCCTCCGGCACGGGTGACCAGAGCCAAGAGAATGTTGATGAGTCGGGCGGGACTGGCGAGACAGGCGGCACAGGAGAGACCCCTCAGCCCAGCGAGACCGGCGAAATTGGTGAGGGCGGGGAGACCCCAGAGACCGGAGAAGGACAGGGGCCCGGCAGCGACGATGGGACCGCGGGACGCGGGGACGTATCAGACCATGGCCAAACGGGGCAGGAGACAGCTCCACCACCGGCCGATGGGGTTATCGAAGATTCGGACATGGCCGCGGGGGAGGGCGGCGATGGCGGGGATTCTCGCGAGGGCGAGATTAGCGAAGATAGAGCGGAATATCCTGGGCCCGATGAGGGCAAGCCGGGCTGAGGCATCGCAGCATGAGGCACAGTGAGACCTGCCATCTCCGCAGTCGGGTTGACGCCCGCCGTGGCCAGAATTAGGTGTCAGGGTATGAAGACGCGATGGCGAGCCGGGATCTCGATTTGCGCGGTGCTGCTTGCAGCAGTCTTGAATCGAGGGTCGTGCCGCGCGCAAGACGACCTTGCCTCTCCGGTTCCAGAGATGCCGATTGCAAGACTCCCGGCCGAGATCCAGGAGGTCATTCGGCAGGAATCGGCGCGGTGGGGCACGCGGAGCGCGGGCGGGTACTGGCTAAAGTCGCCGAGGGGTTTGATCGAACTGCGTGATCCGGTCGCCTCTTGGACGCCCCGGTCCGAGACCGACGCAAAGGAAAGACTGGGGACGATCGCGTTGCGTTTCATGTCGGCGCGGCTCTGGAAGGATGCCACCGCGTTGGATCTGCCCGTGAGTCGGCGGCCGCAATTGTTACACGTGCAACGTGTGGCCGGTGCCCTCCGCATCTATCATCGAAATGGCGACATGACGTTGGCCCCTCTGATGTATGACATTGCGAACGTGAGGATCGGTGCCGAGATGCAGTTCTTTGATCCGGAGGGGAATCCCATCGACATAAACCGCGCGATACCAAAGCCTGGTCCAACCGAGGCGGAAATCGCCGCTGCGCGGTCAAAGTAGGACAACGCGCGGGAGGGTGGCGCAGTGAAGCCCGGAAATGAGGGGGCGGGCCGAAGCCGCTGGCGAATAGCTCGTGCGCCCAGCAGCCCGCCAGGCGCGCGTCTCCCCGGCGGATCGCCTTCTGCATCGCCGAGCTGACCTCGCCGAAGTCGTAGCCATTGATGGTTCTCAGTCTCGCCTCGGACATCTCAAAGAGGGTGGGCTGTTCCATGCCCCTTGCCCTCGCTCACGGAAACTCGGTTGTCCATCCGTTATTTGAATCGAACCACGAATGCACACGAATCGACACGGATGCCGCCGGGATCGGTGCTCATCGGTGGTTGGTTCTATCAGGTGTCCAGGGAAACCGGCTGCCTGCGCGGCGCTGATGCTCAAGCTGATCGGGAGAGAGGCGGTGGAGCAGACAAACGGTGCGGGAAAAGCCGGGGTTGATCCGACCGGGACCAATCTCCGATCAGATTCCATCCGGCCGATCAACCCGCGTCTGCTTCAACTCCAGAAGCTGTCCCCGCAGTTCGCGGATCTCCCGGTGCATTGCCGATGTCGCCATGCCGACGAAGACGAAACACATGGGAAGGAAGCAATAGAAGGCGGGCTTCCATGCTCCCGAATCGGTACCGATCTGAAGCGAGAGCGCCAGGATCGAGAGGAAAGCGCAGAACGCCGCCGGCAGCCAGTGAGCGAGGGTCTTCATACCATGGCAATATGGCAACCAACGCTCAGTGAAGCCAGCATTCTCTTGAGGGGCATGGACTCCGAGTCGTTCCGATTGACACCCCTCAGCGCCCAATGGCGGTCCCCAATTATTCGGTCGGATTCACGCGCGAGGAGGTCGAGGAGATCCTGTGCGTCCACAAGGCGGAGCTGAAGAAGACCCTGGCGTAATGGGGCGATGGAGGCACGTCGGTCGTCAAACGGCGGCGGCTGGATGAGGTGCACACGGTCATCGCCGCCTGCCAGGATGCGTTGCGGAAGCTGGCCCCGGACGTCTACGGCCGGACGCGGCGGGTGGCGCAGTCGCGGATGTAGGGGAGGGGGAATGGCCACGAAAAGGCACAAGAGGCACAAAGGATGTCGGCTGTTCGTGCATTCTGAGCATCTTTGTGGCGATCGGATAGGGACCGTCCCATGATTCAACGCGACCGGATCATTGCTGCAATGAACGGACGCCCAGCAGGCCGGGCGGCTCTCGCGGTTCATGGCCGGTGCCCTGCGCTGGGCTTTCGGCGGTTACGGCTCGCCTTACGAGGGGGCCAACCAATCCCAGGCGCGTGGCCGTGTTCCAGGCGCGGCCCCCGGCGACGCGAAGCGGGACCTTGCCCCATCGGTCCGACCGAGTCCGACCTTCACCGGGTTCCTCGAGCACCTGCGTCGCGACTCGGCCCTGGGCGTCCTACCCCTCGAATTCGCCGCTGATTCGTCGCGAATCGGCGGGGCCGGGGTGCGCCTGGTCGTCGCGAAGGCCGACCGCCGCTTCTCATTCCGCCAGATGATCCTCATAGGGCGGTTCCTCACGCCGGTCTGGGCCTACGTGATCGGCGATGCCATCGAGCGGGGACTGCTGCCGAATCAGCCCGGGTGGCATCGGGTGAGGTTCCAACGTCCCAGAAAATTGTCTGTGGACGCGGGCCGCGAGGCGCAGCAAAACCGCGCCGATGTAGAGGCCGGGCTTCGCACGCTGGAGGATTCCTACGCCGAGCTGGGCCAGGACTTCGAGGAGCAGGCCGAGATCAGGGCGCAGAACGCTCGGTTGCTGCTGGAACTCGCCGCGAAGTATCAAGTGCCAGTTGGTATGCTGTATGGGTCGGCCGGAACGGCGATCCAAACCTCACCACTCCCGGAAAGAGACACTGAAAGCTCAGGCGGCGTGACAAGCCGTGGGCCTTGACGATGAATTTGCTATCGTTGGGCCGAGCCATCGTTTGATGGGGGAGTGAATTGTCGTCTCGGAAGGGCTCGGATTTCGCGACCGGTTGGCGGCGCTTGAGCCTGAGAGACACCTTCGGGTGGAGCGCCTGGCTTCCGGGTGCCAGGAGGTGCGGTGAGTCTCCCCAATGCTCGGCGGTATGGGTTGCCTGCGCCATACGCGATGAAAAGAGCGTTGGTCAGGCCGATGCAACCGGCGAATGCGTTCTTCCCGATCCGGGTCTCTGTGCTCGCAATCGTGACATTCGTGAGACTGCTGCAGGCGCTGAAGGCCAAGGTCCCTATGCTGGTGACGCTGGCGGGTATCGTTACACTCGCCAGGCTCTTGCAGTGCTCGAATGCAGAATCTCCGATTCTGGTGACGCCGGGGGGTATCGTCACGCTCACCAGATTGCTGCAGACCTGGAATGCAGCACGCCCGATCGCGGTGACGCTGTTGGGAACCATGACATTCGTCAGGCCGCAGCAGCGTGAGAACGCGCCATCCGCGATATTTGTCACGCCGTCGGGAATCGAAAAATCTCCAACTTTGCCGGACGGACATCGGATGAGGGTGCCGCGGCTCTTGTCGAAAAGAACGCCGCCCACGCTGCTGTAATTTGCATTGGACGGGTCCACGGTGATGATGGTCACTTTGTTGCAGGCATTCAGAGCGCCCGGTTCGATCCGGGTGACACTGGCGGAAATGAGGAGGCTGCCAGATTTGCCGCCTGGGTACTTGATGAGTGTGTTTTGGCTCTTGTCGAAGAGGATGCCGTCCGTGCCGGTGAAATTCGCATTGGCTTCGTCCACGATGATGCTGGTGAGGTTGTGGCAGTCGGTGAACGCGGATCCTTCGATGCTGGTGACGCTACTCGGGATAGTCACGTTCGACAGGTAGTCACAACGCGCGAACGCCAAGCCCCCGATGCTGGTGACGCCTTTGGAAATCATGACGTTTGTGAGAAAGGTGCAGCCATGAAACGCCCAATCCCCAATTCTTGTGACGCTTCCAGGGATTGTGGCGGACTCTAAGCCGGTGCAGAACTGGAAAACCGCGGCCCCAATGTTGGTCACGCTAGCGGGTATCGCCACATTTGTCAGACCACTCCATCCGAAGAACGCCTGCTCTCCGATGTTGGCGACGCCATTGGGTATACGAAGGGAAGACGGCGCGCTACCGTTGCCGCTGTGATAGAACGCTTTGTCCCCGATGCCGGTGACCGGAAGGCCACCGATCATGTTTGGGATGATGACATCTCCGCCAGGACCGGTGTACCTGGTGATGGTGACTTGGTCGTTGTTGGTCGCACAATCAAATTGAGCCTTCAGCGATACAGGCAGCAGCAGGCAGAGCCAACTAAACGCTGATATCTTGATGGGGGAGCGTCGGCCTGAACTCATAGGTGGTTCCTGTCTACGGCACCGGCGGCCGGTAATCCAGTGCACCTTTTGCCGGTCGCTTCCGCTGGGAATCTTGGTGGACGGTTTTTATACTGGATTTGACAGCGGTGTTTGGTCGTGCCCACGACCGACGCCATCCTTTCCCGACACCCTTGGCTGATCTGCCCCGACGCCTTGCGGGCGATGGCGGCGAAGGCCGAGATTTTCGATCCGAAGGCTGAACTCCCGGGCGAACCTGACAGCGACCTTCTCTGCATCGACGACGGAATCGGCGTGGTGTCGATCCACGGCCCGATGCTGCGGCGGCCGGGGATCATCGAGTCGATCCTTTTCGGCGCGACCGATACCGAGGGTCTGATCGCGGCCGTGGAGGAGGCGGGACGGAGAGAGTTTCGAATGAAGACGTGCGCTAGCAGTCTGCTCGTCGCCTGCCTGATCTCCTCTGATGCGCAGGCCGCTGCGTGGACCAAGGCGCCAGCGCTGGATCATCGCGCAATGAAGCGGGCCTTCGCGAAGAAGGCGAATGTGGGCGTCCGAAAGGTTGTGCCCTCGCAACAGAAGTAAAGCGCTCGATCGGCCCCCGAGTAGGACCGTGCAGCCGGTGGCGACGCCCATCCGGGAAAACGCCCAGATCCGCGCGATCACCACCGGCCACACGTGGCGGGAGGACTAACACCGTCGTTGGGGCCGTGCAAACGCCCTGGCGGTCGGCTGAATCTTTTCTTGGTGGGTCTGGGACATGCCGCGGTCGATCGACCCGGCTCCAGTTCGTGAGCGCGACCTCCGATAAGGCGGGCTCGATCCTCAAGTTCCTGCGCCATGCGGCCGAGACGGTCGTGACCGCCGCCAGTGCGGCGGGGCAGAAGGTGGTGAGCGCCGATCCGGCGGGTTTCGCGGCGGATGACGTCATCATGCTCTGGAACCTGTCCACGAATCAGGCCCCCAGGGCGGTGTTGGCGTCCGTGGATGTGGAGGCGGGCACCATCACGATGGCCGCCAACCTCCCCTTTGCGCTGGCGCCGGGGGACAAGGTGTTCCTGATGGCCGAGGCGGGCCGGGTGCCAGTGGGCGCTGCCACCAAGGAGATCAACTCCCCCACCGTCTTCGCCGCCGATGGCCCTGCGCTGGTCGAGATCGACGGCACCGCCGCGTGCAAGGTGCAGCTGGTGTCGGGCGAGTGCCTCTGACCTGATCGCATCGCGGAAAGATGCATCGGCCCAGAGGTTTCAGGGCAGCACTTCTCCGTCGTGTATTCAATGGTGCCCATCCTCTTCGGTTCCATTTGCCGTGGGTCCGGGGTGGGGATCGGTTACCGTTCGACATTTCGTTTATCCCTCAAAGTGCCAGTGTGATTAGAAAAATGGTCTTGAGTGTCAGGTGCGAACAACGGACTATTCTAGTGTGACGGAATGAGGGCATGTCACCGAAGCCGTAGAATGTGGCGCGTCGTTGGGAGAGACTGACAACAGGAGAAGCAAGGAAATGTATCGAACGAGGACTCTCTGTTATGGGGCGATGGGTGTTGTGATGGTCGTCCTCCTAGGATCCTGTGCGCGTCCGCTGCCTTTCGATACGGTGTTAGACGATATCAAGGCATTCGATGGCAAAACCATTACAGCGGAAGGAGTCCGCATTGAGGTGCCGGAGAAATCCGTTAGAACTGCTGTTGCTATTGGAAACCTGATGGGATTAGGGGACAATCCGATGGGACGAAGCAGCTTTACGACTTTTAGGGCAAGGACAGAGACCGGTCGGGAATTCAAGATCACAGTCCCATTGGCGAACCGAGACTTACTTGAGAAGTTCCGGAGGTTTGAAGGTGCGTTTACAACAGGAAAAGCGGTTTTGAAAGTTGCGGCGCATTCGGTTACCGGGGATGAGTTTCTGTTGGTGGAATTCCGACCCAAGTAATGCATCGTGAAATGCCTGGGTCTGGCGTTTGGCAGACCGGATTGGCAGGCTCGGGCGGTCATGCGCGACGTCTTTTCTTCAATCATGACCGATTTCTCCGAACTCCTCTCCGAGCGCGGCGTCGGGGTCGAGTGGAAAGGCCGGAGGTTCCGCGCGCTGATCGGCAGCCCCTCGGTAGAGTACGGCCTGGTGGCCGGGGGCTTTGATCCATCCTCGGCGGTGATGGTGCGGGCGCTGCGGGCGGATGTCGGGCCGCCACTGCCGGCGCGGGGGGATCGGCTGAGCGCCGATGGGCGGACCTACAAGGTCACGGGTCTGACGGACAACTCAAACTGGCCGATCATAACGATCCATGCGGAGCTGCTCACATGACAGATCCATGCGATGCGGTCGAGGAGCAGCTGAAGGCGGCGTTGGAGCGCGCCGAGACGGGGCTGCCGGTGGTGAACGTGGATTCCGACGAGGACGCGCCCGACACGCGGATCGTCGCGATGGTGGATGGCGCAAGCGAGGACGACAAGCGCCCCGGTCGATGGCTATTGGATTGCCGGGTGGACGTGATCATGGAGGCCGAGGCGGGCAACAGTCCCGAGGCGCTGGCCGCCGTGTGCGGCAAGGTGCTGGGGTGGCTGAGGGACTCGGCCTTGCCGGACATGCTCTCGGGGCCGAGGGCACGGGTATTCGGGGCTCAGGATTTCGACATCGCGAGAAGCAGGACGCGGCACGAGTGGATGCGGACGCTCAAGTTCAAGGTTTGGGCAGCGGCGCTGGATGTGAATTAGGCGACACCCGAAGGCGCCGTCGGAGCAATCGTGTTTCTAATTGACTGGAACGGCGCCTGAAAGACAATCTGATCATGCCAACGCGCGTCATGGCGGCGCTTGTGGCCGGTCGTCGGGAGGGACGTCAAATCATGAAATGGGTCGTTTCGATGCCATGCGTGGCCTTGTGCCTCGCGAGTCTTGTGCTGACGGGTCATGCGACCGTCATCTACGTTGATCGAGATGCGGCAGGTGCCGGAGATGGAACCTCATGGCAAGACTCATATCGGGATCTGACTTCGGCGCTGGCGGCATCAACGAACGGAGACCAGATTTGGATGGCCGAGGGAACATATAAGCCGAACGACGCTGGTGGTTCCCTTTCCCGAGGCCAGAGCTACCAACTCAAGAACGGTGTGGGAGTTTACGGGGGGTTCGTTGGCACAGAGACGAACTTGGCACAGCGCGACTTCATGGCGCACAAGACGATTCTCTCGGGTGACCTCGGCGGTGATGACCGATCGGTCGATGGGCTCCCGGACCAGACATCGATGACGGACAACTGTTACCACGTCGTTTTCGGCACGAATGCAGGTCTTGGCCCAACAGCATTGCTGTCGGGTCTCGCGGTCAGCGGAGGCTACGGCACGAACGGCGGTGGCATGTACCTGAAGGGCTGTTCTCCGACGATCAGCGATTGCGCGCTCAGTTCGAACGCCGCCGACCTCGGGGGAGGGGCCATTTACGCGGAGGGCAGTTCGTCCTCGATACAGCGCTGCTCGTTCGTCGCGAATATCTGCACCGGCCTTTCGTTGTTTATTGGTTGTGGCGGCGCGATCCAGACGGGCGGGGGCGCGCTTGAAGTCGATCTGTGCGTATTCAGCGGGAACAGGAGTGATTCCGGAGGCGCGATTGATGTGGGGTCCGATGAACTTGCTCGTGTGAGCTCTTCCACATTCTTGACCAATATTGCACCCGACGGCGGCGGTGCCATCTGCGGCCCTGACGGTCTTTATGCCTCGTTGTCCATCTCAAACTGTCTGTTCGTCGGCAATCGGGGCAACGGGGGAGCAATCAGTATGCCATCGGTCACTGGGGACGTCACGATCGTTGGCTGCGCGTTCACACGGAACTTTAGTCCCGGGAGTGGGGGGGCGATACATAACGGTGGGGCGATGAGTGTGTCGGATTGCACTTTCGAGCAAAATACCGCCACCATGATTGGCGGGGCGATAGAAACGTCCGCTATCCGTGACGTGAGGGTGAACAACTGCACATTTTACACAAACATCTGCAGCGGTCTTTATGGCGGCGCGGTCTCGGCAGAGGTCGGGAATACCCTCATTCTCAATTGCACACTGGTCGCCGACAACTGCACTTGGCCCGGGCCGATACAGGGACGGGCCATCTATGCATTGTCCGGTAGCACCATAGGCAACTGCGTCGTCTGGCCGAGCGGCACGAATCTGGCCATCGTCGGGGCATCCGTGGTTTCGAACTGCATCGTGAGGGGTGGTTTCACGAACAGCGCGGGCAGGGTGGCGGCAAATATCACGACGAATAATCCGTCGCTCAAGCCAATAGGCAGTTACGGTGGGCCGACGCGCACGATGCCCCCATATTACGGGAGTCCCGCCATTGATGCGGGATTTAGTGGCCTGGGGGTTCCCTCGTTCGATCAGCGGGGGTTTGAGAGGGACGCGCAACCAGATATCGGGGCGTGCGAGTTTCAGGGGGCGACGATCGCCTCGGTGACGCCGGACCCGCCCGCGGCGATCGGTACGGGTTTTTCCGCGCAGGGGTTTACGGATCACACGAACGTGACGTATCGATGGTATTACGGATCAAGCGGGGATACCTCGGCGCCGGTTGTCGGCGGAACGAACGCCTTGCTGGTTTTGGACCCGGCCGACCTGGGGATGGACGTGTGGGTCGAGGTGACACCATCGGGCGGACTGCCAGTGGCGCAGAGCGCGAGCCGGTCACTTGAGATCCACGGCACGTATGATGAATGGTGTGATTTCCATGGGCTTGTTGGAGGCGAGCGTCTGCCGACCTCGTGTCTTTCGGGCGATGGCATAGGTAATCTTCTGAAGTATGCGGTCGGGCTAAACCCGAGGCAGCGGTGCGCGCTGGGTGATCGATGCGACTGGGCTTTTCAGCCTGGTGCGGGGCTGATGGTGCAAGACTGGTGGCTCTCGAAGACACCGACCGATCTTGCCTGGCGGATAGAGGAGGGCGACGATCTGAGGAATTGGTCTTCGACCGGGGTGGTGACGAATAAGATCGCTGAGGATGCAGCTTTTACAGTTTGGCGGGGAGAATCGTCGATTTCGGGAAAAGAACGAGGTTTTCATCGGCTGCAGGTCGAGAAACGGCCCTGAATTCCGATCTTGGATTCGGCTCTCGGGGATCCACTAGATTGACACCGCGCCGCGATCATGGCGGCGAAGGTCATCACGGCGGCGAACGTTCTGGCGGGGCCCAACGCGCGGATCACGCCCGTTGTCTACGGGGAGGCGGTAACCGCGGGCAAGGCGGTGTACCGGAAGGCGGCGGATGGCCGCTATTATCTGGCCGACGCGAATGACGCGACCAAGCATGCGGCCGCGGGGATCGCGCTCAACGGCGGGTCGGCGGGCCAGCCGGGCAGCGTGGTCACCGAGGACGACGACTTCACCCCCGGTTGCGCGCTGAGCGTGGGCGAGATCCTGGTCGT
>JAKQKQ010000158.1 GCA_029560585.1 Verrucomicrobiota bacterium
GCCCGCCCTGAAGACCCGGACTACCCCCTGCCCTTCGAGCGCACCTGTGCCGCCACCCTCAACCGTTCGATCATCGACCCGGCCCGCCAGCCAAGGGGTGCCATCGCCGAGGTGTCGCGCCTTGCTGTACGCGCCCAGTATCGGCGCCGGAAGGGCGAAACCAAGGCCGCGGTGGCCCTCAGCGACGAAGACTTCGGCACCCAGAACCAGCCGCGCTTTCCCTACATTCCCATCGGCCTCTATCTGGCCATCGTCGCCATGGCCAAACGCGAAGGCATCGAGACCCTGTTCGTGCTCACCGAACCGCGCCTCGCCGATCACTTTTCGAAGCTGGGAGTCAAGATCACCCAGATCGGCGGCCCTGTGGAACATCGGGGCATCCGCATTCCCTCCATGATGGATGTGGACGGCATCATCAAGGGACTGCGCTTTTTCGTGAAACCGATCTGGCGAGTCATCGAAGCCCAGGTGGACGCGGGTTACGCCGCGCCCGGCCGGCCGAGCTTCCGCAACACCGCACAGGATTCGTAAACGAGGGGCGCGGGGGCGAGACGAACCTCCCGGCACCGGTGGCCCGACAAGGCGCCATCAGTCCGTCGGGTCGTCCTTTTCCACCAAGGGATAGGCATCGGCCACATAGGCGTGGCCCTTCATCACCACGACAATGGCGCAGCCGATCGCCAGTGTGAACACGACCGTCCAGTGCAGGATTACCGTTGCAATCGCGAGGATGTCCGCCGACTGCACGGCTTTCAGCACCTCCGCCTCCGGCAGCCCTCCGTCGAACACGCGCACGCCCAGGGCATAGATCACCGGCAAGAGGCTTCCCACCACGGCCAGCGCGGGCAGGCGCCGCAGCAATCGCCACTCCAGACCCGGCGCCTCCCGCCGACTGCCGGGCAATCTCCTGAACCAGTTGCTCATCACCGTCCCCTCCAAACCCATCCGCCTACCCCTGGGGCAACGCCACGCGACGAGGGTTCCCCGCACGCATCTCAGGCTTGTCATGGCGGCGCAATCGTGATCCCCTAAGCTGGAAAACCGCATTCGTCCCCATGGAGCGCGTGGCGAAATCGGACCGCGCAGTCAATCTGCTCACATGCGCTCACCTCATCCCTAGGAGCCATCATGTATCTCTCTCCCGACGACATCCGGCAAACCCGCCTGGCCACGCTCGACAATCTGCTGGCCGCCTCCCAGATCTGGGTCGATGCTTCCGGGCGCTTCGCCGACCTGGGCCTGCGCGCAGGCCGTCATACCCTGGAAGAGGGGCGCGGTCAGCTCGAGGAACTGATCGCCCAGGAGCCCCTGCGTTTCGAACTGCCTCCCCTCCAACAGATGTCCGCATGGCGAGGCGACAGCGCCGAGTGGATGCGTGAAGCCTTCGAGATCATCGGTGACGCCCAGC
>JAKQKQ010000168.1 GCA_029560585.1 Verrucomicrobiota bacterium
GCCCCGGACCCCGCGCCACGCTGGCCGTCGGCACCCAGATGTCTTCCTGAAGTTCACCTCGCTCGCCCAGCGCCATATCACTTTGACCCGCGCATGCCCCAGCGGTTCATTCGGATCGACCGTTTTTCAACGGGCTGTTAACCCACCCTCACTTCATCTTTGATGGCAGTTTGATCCTCTCGCCCGCCACCATGAATCGACCCTTGCCAAGATGATGGATTGTCCGGGGCTCCTTCTCGGCAGGATCCACCCACGCCTTGAGGACCTCGAGGAAGAAGAAGCAGTACTTCGCCACCATGCTCGAGTCCAAGACCCTGCACTCGAGATTCGCGTAGCATTCGGCGATCAGTGGCGCACCGACAAACCTGGCCTCCACGGGCGTAAGGCGAAAGCGTTTGAACTTGTCCACCTTGCGCCCCGAGGTGTTCCCACATCCCACTGCCTTGGCCACAAGTTCCACGGTCGGGATGTTGATCACACATTCCCCCGTGGCCCTCAGCGTCTGGAAAGACTGGTTCCGGTCGCTGATGACGCAGCCCACGATCGGCGGCTCAAATTCGATCATCGTGTGCCATGACATCGTCATGATGTTTGGCCGGTTGTCCCGCGCCGTCGTGACCATGACCACCGGGCCGGGCTCCAAGAGCCCATACACCTTGGCCAGTGGATAGCTCTTCTTCTTTCTCTTCACGGCACCGTCTGCGATCAATTTACGAGGGCGCACCCATCACTGCAAACATAGGATCGGAGTGGACGCCCGATGCCCCAATCCCTACAATAGTTGCCACCACGTTATGAAGACCCAGTCCACCCTCTCCCGACGATCATTTATCAGACGCCTTGGACTCGCGGGCGCGAGCGCGCCATTCTTCACGCGCCACCTGCTGTCCGCCCCACCGAGCAAGATCCTCCGGCACGCCAGCTTTGGTTCCAACGGCATGGCCTTCGCCGACATCAACATGCTCCTCGCCTGCGACTGGGTGAAGCTCGTCGCGGTCGCCGAAGTCGATCTCAAGCGTCTCGAGAAGGTGAAGGAGAAGGTTCCCGACGTTAGGGTCTATCAAGATTGGCGCGAGCTCCTCGACAAGGAGGCCAACAACATTGACTCGGTCAACGTGTCTACTCCCGACCACATGCACGCGCCGATCGCGATGTCTGCCCTCCATCTCGGCAAGCATGTCTACTGCCAGAAACCGCTCACCCACGATCTCTACGAAGCGCGCCAACTGGCCAACGCGGCTCGCGGCAAAGGCGTCGTTACCCAAATGGGCATCCAGATCCACTCCAACATCGAGTATCGCCTCGCCGTCCAATTCGTCCAAGACGGCCTCATCGGCAAGATCAAGGAGGTCCATTCCTGGAGCGGAAAGAAATGGGGTGATGCCAGTCCGCCGCCCGACAAGGCCGATCCCGTGCCCGAGGGTTTCGATTGGGACAAGTGGCTGGGCGTGTGTGCCGCACGACCCTTTATCGGTGGGGGCTACTATCACCCCGGCCAGTGGCGCAAACGCCTCGACTTCGGCACAGGCACGTTCGGCGACATGGGTTGCCATATCTACGATCCTGTCTTCAGCGCGCTCGCCCTCACGGCGCCGATAACCGTGCGCTCCGACGGTCCCCCGCCCACTCGCTGGGATTGGAACACGAACGCGCGCATCCAGTACGTCTTCCCCGGCACGAAATTCACCGAGGGGGACACGGTGTCGGTCATGTGGTACGACGGCGACGAGCGCCCGCCCAATGAGGTGATGGCCCTCGTGGCAGATGCAAAACCGACGGATCCTGGCCCAAATGCCAAGACGAAGAGAAAGAAGACAGAATTTCCGCCCAACCAGGGATCCATCTTCGTCGGGACCAAGGGGGCCCTCTTGTTGCCTCACATCGGCAGGCCCGTGCTCTGCCCGGTTGCGCAGTTCAAGGACTTCCAACAGCCAAAGCTGCCCGTTATCAGCCACTGGGAGCAATTCGCCGAGGCCTGCGTCGGTCGCGGACAAGCGTCAGCCGGCTTCGATTACTCGGGACCGCTCACCGAGGCCGTGCTGCTCGGCAGCGTCGCGGTGCGCTTCCCGAAAACCACGCTGCAGTGGGATGCGGCGAATCTGCGATTCACCAACTGCGCCGACGCGCAACCATTTATACGCCGCCAATATCGGAAGGGCTGGGAGGTCCCCGGCCTCTCTGGCTGATCCTTTACGGCCTGTGAGCAAAGACTTCTCCCCGGATGCGTGCCGGTGCCGCCCGCTGACACCGCCACACCGACAACCCATGCCACACCCATGAAACGCGCCCGCCCAGCATTGATGGCTCTGCTGGCGACCGTTGCCACTTCGCCCGCCGCAGATCCCAATTACCTCACGATTAAGGCCGTGAAGAGCGCCGCATCGCGCTGCACCATTCCGCCGTGCATCCAGACCATCACGGGCGCCGATCGCTGGCACGAGCGTCGCGGCCCCACGTGGAACGGGGAAAACGATTGGGAAGTCTTTTTCACCATGTCCGCCGACCAGCGCGATGCCCCCCTGCCCCGCCTCGCGTTGGTGTGCCCAGGCGTCACGGTGCAACGCGTGGTCATCGGCCACACCGATGTGAAATTCACGCCGGATGCGGAACGGTTGGTATTTGATGCCGTGCCCGACCGCAGCGTTGGCACGTTGATCAATAATACTCTGCCCGATCCCGAGGGCGACGGCTTGCCCATCGGACTCTATCACAACTGGAGAATTCGCGCGGACGGCCCATTCGCGGGCAAACCGTATCCCGAGGCCGAGACGCGCGCCGTGCATAATTACCTGCTCGCGGCCCGCGAGGCGCTCCGCCTGATGGGGGGCATGGGGCCCAAAGACAAACGTGCTTTCGACGGCTACATCAGCCTACTCAGTTTCGAAGTCGCCTGCGGGAGGGGCCACAACGATTCTCCCCCCCATGTCCACATCATGCTCTATGTGCCCGCGTATTCCCCCGGGTCGCAGGTGCCGCACTTCTACATGGACGAGAGCGGACGGATCGTCCGAAACAGCTTCACCGAACTCGGCGTCAGCGGTTCCAGGCGAGCCGGGAACTACGGTCCCGGCGACGTCTGCCAGATGTACGACACACATGGCAACCTTGGCCTGGAGTGCGTCATCACCAAGGACGGAGGCCTCATCCTGCGCAAGAAGGCGGGCGCCGACGAATACCTCCTGAGTGGCGATGAGCAGGCCGGACCCGCGGAGAGAGTCTGCGTTCTTTCGAAAGGCACCAGACTGGTGGCGTGCACGTCACACGACGATGCCGCCCAAGGCGTCATGACCGCAACCGTCGAACGCTTCCAGGACGGTTCGCCCGTGTCCTCCATAACACAGACCATGCGTTACGACCCATTCACCGGCCGCGTGGCAGGGATCACTACCGTGCCACCGCCCAAGTGAGCCCGGCTCCCAGGCGCGCCGGATACCCGCGGAGTCCCGCGCTGGCGGGACGATATCTCATGCAGCGGCCTCTCTCACGTCGATCGGTTCCGAAAAACCGCCGTGCGCCGGTTGTTGGCACCGCCGCCCGCGCTACATTCCAGACATGACAGCGTCCCACCCGACGCACAGCTGCTGCCACCACCGCCCAGATCCCGCGCCGACGGCGTCCTCCCCTGGACGCAGGTACTTCTGTCCGATGTGCCCCGGTGTCGGTTCAGACGAGCCCGGCGCGTGTCCCAAATGTGGAATGGCATTGGAGCGAAATCCGACGCTGGCCCCGTCCGCCCCCGACAAGGAAACCTACACCTGCCCGATGCATCCCGAGGTCGTCCAGGATCATCCTGGCAATTGCCCGAAGTGCGGCATGGCTCTGGAAGCGATCCGCGCATCGGCGGCACCCGAGGATGTCGATCCGGAACTGAAACAGATGCGCCGTCGGCTCGCGGTCGGAGCCGTCTTTGGGATTCCGGTCTTCGTGCTGGCGATGGCCCACATGGTGCCCCACTTGCGAGAGATCGGGTGGATGAACGGGAGCGCTGCACGATGGGCCCAACTCCTTCTATCGACACCAGTCGTCCTCTGGTCCGGCTGGCCGTTTTTCGAGCGCGCCTGGCACTCCCTCCTTCGTCGCCAGTTGAACATGTTCACATTGATCGCCATTGGCGTGGGCGCGGCCTACCTGTTCAGCCTGGCCGCTATCATCGCGCCGGGAATTTTCCCGCACTCGTCGTTCCACGGGCGCACCGTCGGCATCTACTTCGAGGCGGCCGCCATGATCGTCGTGTTGGTCTTGTTAGGCCAGGTGCTCGAACTTCGCGCCCGAGGGAAAACCGGGAGCGCCATCCGCGCCTTGCTAAGGCTCGCGCCGACGACCGCAAGGGTTATCGTCGGCGAGTCCGAGAAAGACATTCCCCTCGACCAAGTCCGCGTTGGCACGCAACTCCGGGTCCGCCCCGGCGAAAAGGTTCCGGTCGATGGCGTCCTGCTCGAAGGACAATCCGCCATCGACGAGTCCATGTTGACTGGCGAGGCATTGCCTGTCGCGAAGGCCCCGGGGGACCGGGCGACCGGCGGCACTCTCAATACCACGGGCAGTTTCATCATGCGGGCCGAGCGCGTTGGCGCCGACACCGTTCTCTCGCGCATCGTCCAGATGGTCTCTGATGCGCAGCGAAGTCGGGCACCGATCCAAAGTCTCACCGATAGAGTCTCCGGTTATTTCGTTCCGGCCGTCTTGGTGGCGGCGCTCCTCACCTTTGTCGCGTGGGCGTGGATTGGCCCAGAACCGCGCCTTTCCCATGCGCTCGTCAATTCTGTCGCCGTCCTCATCATCGCGTGCCCCTGCGCCCTTGGACTGGCCACGCCCATGTCCGTGATGGTCGGCATTGGCCGAGGCGCGCAAGAAGGCGTCTTGATAAGGGATGCGGAAGCCATCGAACGCATGGAGGCGGTAAACACCGTCATCGTCGACAAGACCGGAACGCTCACCGAGGGCAGGCCCCGGCTCGTTCGCGTGGTGCCCTCCCCCGGCTTTGACGAAAGGGAGATCCTGATCGCCGCAGGCTCGCTCGAACGATACAGCGAGCACCCTCTCGCCGCTGCGATCGTTCGCGGCGCCGAGGAGCGCGGCCTACCGCTTTCATCGGTCACAGATTTCACCTCTGTCGCGGGCGGGGGCGTCATCGGCAAACTGGGGAACGGCGAGGTCGCGGTCGGCAGTCTCGCGTTTCTGCGGGAACGCGGCGCATCCGCGCCGCGGACGCTCGAAGATGATGTGATGGCATCACAGGCAGACGGACAAACCAGCGTGCTCGTGGCCATCGGCGGTCGTGTCGCCGGCGCGGTTCTTGTCGCCGACCCCATCAAACAATCCACTTCGGCCGCCGTGGAGCGCCTGCACCGGCTCGGACTCAAGATCATCATGCTGACTGGCGACAACGAGCGCACCGCTCGCGCCGTGGCCACCCGGCTCGGCATCGATCACGTCGAGGCCGACGTTGACCCGCGGCACAAGCACGAGAGAGTGATCGAGCTCCGCCGGCAGGGTCACATCGTGGCGATGGCAGGCGATGGCATCAACGATGCGCCGGCCTTGGCTGCCGCGAACGTCGGAATCGCCATGGGCACGGGAACAGATGTCGCCATGGAGAGTGCTGGCATCACGCTCCTCAAAGGCGACCTGCGCGGCATCGGCAAAGCGATCACCCTCAGCCACGCTGTCATGCAAAATATCCGTCAGAATCTCTTCTTTGCCTTTGCCTATAATGCGGTGGGCATACCCATCGCCGCCGGAGCGCTCTACCCTTTATTCGGGCTTCTCCTCAGCCCGATCATCGCCGGCGCTGCAATGAGCCTGAGTTCGGTCTCGGTCATCGCAAATGCACTCCGCATGCGAAAACAGAAGCTCTAGCCCGGATATTTCACAGCCTGCCGACTGTGAAATTCCGGGCTCTGGGAAAACCGCGCCATGAGAGCCCTTTATTGGGAAAGGTCTGGCAAAGACTGGGATTCTTCGCGGTTGCAGAGTGTGTTTCGCGGATCGGTGGCACCAGACCCTCCAAAATCGCGTTTTTCGGAGCGCGGTTTTCCTTTGAGCCTGCATGTTTCACGCGGAAGCGTGAAATATGCAGGCTAGCCAGACACTTCGAGCGCCGTTCGCGGGCGCGGCTCCTGCCCAGACCCAGGATTCGGGTCGGCAGGTCCTTGGACTGCGGTGGCAGAGCCCCGGACCGGGGCGGCGCCACCGCAGCAAGTCCAGAACGGCTGCTTCTTCTTTGGGATCCTCCAACCCGAATTCCCCCTTGCATGCCTCCCAAGTTCTGCCATTCTTTTGGCCCCAACTTGGAGTCGTAGCTCAATTGGTTAGAGCACCGCCCTGTCACGGCGGGGGTTGCGGGTTCGAGCCCCGTCGACTCCGCTCCTTTTTTCCCCGCTCAAGTCCCCTATCCCAAAGGACTTTGCGCGATTTTACCCATGAGAATCGCGGATTCAAAAATCGCCTAAAAAATCCCAAAAAAACCCAAAAAGTTGTCACAAGTTGTCACAAATCCGGGATGACGGGTCCTGAACCCGTAGCCCTCACGACCGCGATAGCAGCACGTAAGGGAAGGCTGCGCCCTCCAACTTCGACACGACAACATATCGCCGCAGTTCGGATGTCACCAGTTCGTAGAATGCCTTCCACTGGTCCGGCCAGATCGTCTGGCAGCCCCACGATGACGGAGACCGGTACGACCCCCGGTGGATGTTGATCCCGAACTCGCCGGTCTCCTCGTAGCCGCCCCGGCCGCTGGCGGGATCGCGCAGCACGGTCACCGGTCCCGCTTGGCGGAAGGCGGGATGGCCTGACGGGCTACCCCACTTGTGCCAGCCCGGCTTGTACCGCCACACGCCGGGCTTGAGGGAGGCGAAGGGCTTGCCCACGCCCGGATTCCAGCCACTGCCCACCGGATCTACGTTTCCGTTGAAGGCGGCGAAGGCGGTCGGCGTGGCCACGATGATCGCGTCGTCGTAGATGCCCCGGTCGTTGCCAGGGCGGCCCATGTCGGAGAACCATCCGGGCCAACCGACCACCGCCACCGGATCGCGCACGCCGCGCTCCAGGAGGATCTCGGCCACCCGCTTCTCGGAAACTTTCGGACGCTGCGATGGGACAATGGTGCTCATGGGCGTGGCAGGGGGTTGGGGATCTCGATGCGGACGGGGCTGATCCAGGCGTCGCGGACCGAGCACTCGAAGGGCTGCATGCGGGCGTGGAGGGGGCGGCCGGCTTTGGCGGCGATGGCGAAATCGATCTCCGAGCAGAACCAGACCTCCCTGCCCTCCCGCTCGCGCTGGAGTTCTGCGGCAGTGCGGTCGCGGCGGGCGAGGAAGGCTCCGATGCCGGCATAGTCGTAGCCCTTGCCGTCCTGGGCGGCGGCGAATCCCGCTGCGAGGGCCTCGCTTTTGGACGTTGGCGGCTCGATGAAGGTCAGCGCCCGCGCGTGGGCGTCCGCAGGCATCGGATCGCGCCAGACCACCCGATTGATCTCGCCCAGGGCCTCGAGGATCTTCCACCGCCCGTTGGGCAGCAGGAACGCCGTCTTGACGTGCGCGAAGGGGCAGCGCTGCCACCAGCGCAGCGCGGCGGCACCGGGACCATCGCCCCGCTCGAAAAGGGAAACGATCATCACGACTCCCGCGCCGCCTTCTCGACCAAGCCCCAGCCCCAGCCCAGAAGCAGCAGGGCAGCCGCCACCCAGGTCTCCTCCTTCGTGGGATCAAGCAGGCCGTGGGCCGCCAGCCACCCCGCCTCCGCCGTCAGGGCGTGCCGGACCGAGGAGCCGAGGATGGCCTTAACGCGGGGGGATGTCAGGAATTTGGTTGCGATCTTCGAGGCGAGAGTCCATGTCATGAATCAGGAGCGGTGTCAAAGTGCGAACCGACCGCGAGACGTGCTCGCCAAAAGGGGACAGCTCATCCACATTTTCCTCAGGCCGATGGAGTAGTGATCACGCTAGTCGGCAATGAATCCAGATGAGGCGCGCAGATGCAATATTGAAGCGAGTGGGTCCGGTGAAGTTGACCCGCTGGCAGGCTTTCGTGGCAGACCAGATGCCTGAACTGCCGCTCGGCGGGCCCGTGACCCGCCTCGATCCGGTGTCTGGTCCACGCGCCATCGAAAACGACGCATTTCCTTTCGAGGCGCTGAGCGCAATCGCCGAAACGGAGAGCTGGCGCAAAGAGATCAACCGTCCGACCACCCACATCCATAAATGGTGGGCGCAGCGCCTCGGGACCGTTTTCCGCGCAATGACCATCGGCGCGTTCGCGCCTTCGGGCGCGGACATCCTCGATCTCTTCTACCGTCCGCTCCGAATCCCGGATGGCACCATCTTCGATCCCTTCATGGGCAGCGGCACGACACTCGCTGAAGCCGTCAAGCTCGGCGCGCGAGCAATTGGCCGCGACATCAACCCGGTCGCCTTCTTCCTTGTGAAGTCCGCACTCTCGGTCCATGACCGCAAGGCGATACTGGAGACCTTCAGCGCCATCGAGCGCGACGTGGCCGATGAGATCCGCAGCTATTACCGCACCACATTACCGGACGGACAGTCCGCCGATGTTCTCTATTACTTCTGGGTCAAGGTGGTTGATTGCCCATCATGCGCGGCGCCGGTCGATCTATTCTCCTCGCTGATCTTCGCCCGGCACGCGTATCCGAAGAAGTTCCCGCAGGCGCAAGCCGTGTGTCCCTTTTGTGGAAACATCAACGAAGTCCATGTCGAGGCCCGCGGCGCGCAGTGTTCCTCCTGCACCAAATCCTTCAATCCCGGCCATGGACCGGCGAAGGGGCAAAACGCGACGTGTCCGGCCTGTGCGCACAAATTCCCGATCGCCAGAACGATCCGTGCGACCGGCAAGCCGCCGACCCACCGAATGTACGCCAAGCTAGTCCTGCTGCCTGACGGCAACAAGGCGTATAGTTCGATCACGCGCGAAGACCGAGAACTCTTCGCGAAAGCGGAACGCACACTGGCCAACTGCAACGACCCATATCCCATTGTGGCCATAGAACCCGGCTACAACACCAACCAGGCACTCGGCTACAACTACCGCCACTGGCACGAGATGTTCAATGCACGCCAGCTCCTGTGCCTCTCCATTCTTGCCGACCGGATCCGTCAGATCGGCGATCCAGTCTTACGCGATCTGTTCGCCTGTCTCTTGTCGGGCACACTCGAGTTCAACAACATGTTTGCCTCCTACAAGGGTGAGGGGACCGGCGCGGTCCGCCATATGTTTGCACATCATATCCTCAAGCCGGAGCGCATGCCGCTCGAAGCAAATATTTGGGGCACGCCCAAGAGTTCGGGTTCGTTCTCTACCATGTTCGAAGGCCGCATCCGCCGCGCGCTCGACTACGCCGATTGTCCCTTCGAACTGCGCGTGACCCAGGCCAAGAGCAGCCAAACCACGCAGAAGGTCTTCGGTCTTTCCGAGAAGATCGGCGCGCCCGTTGCCGAGACTTACGCCGAGTTCGCGCGCGGACGGCGCGTCTACCTCTCCTGCGGGGATTCGGCATCGACCGACCTGCCGAAGCAGTCCGTCGATGTGGTCCTCACCGATCCGCCATTCTTCGACAACGTGCATTACTCGCAGCTCGCCGACTTCTTCCATGTCTGGCAGCGGCACATCCTGGGCGGGGAGGGCGTACGCGCGAAGGACACGACGCGCTCGGAACGCGAGGTGCAGAATGCCGATGAAGACGACTTCACCGATCGACTCGCCGCCGTTTTGCGTGAAGCACACCGTGTCCTCAAAGACGACGGGTTGCTCGCTTTCACCTATCACCATTCCCGTCCCGAAGGTTGGCGCTGCGTCTTGCGCGCCCTCATGAATGCCGAATTTGGCATCACGGCTGCGCATCCGATCAAAGCCGAGATGTCGGTGGCGATGCCCAAGCACCAGGCGAAGGAACCGATCGACCTCGACATTATCCTTGTGTGCCGCAAGCGAACTCAGCTTGTCACGCACCAATGGAACGGCGACTTTGGGGGGACGGTCGCGCCCCCCGTGATGGACCAAGTGAGCCGTCTGCGCGCCTCAGGCCGAACGCTCAGCCGCAACGATGTGCGCATAATCGTGATGGCGCAACTCCTGCGACAGATTTCACGCTCAGCGACCGTGGAATCCGCTCTCAATCTACTCGAAGAGGCCAAAGGCGAAACAGACGCGCTGATCGACCGTATCCACGCGACGCACGGCGAGGCACCGGACCAACGGCGCGGGCAGAATGGGAAGGAATAAACCGTGTCGAATGCATCAGCCATTTTCAAAGCCTGTGTGAAGGCTATCCAGAGCGGTGATCTGATCGAGCGCGAAGGTCGCAGCGACAAGGAGTTTCATTTTCAGAACTGGTTCAAGCAACGCATGGAATCCTCGGGCCTTCAGTTCGATTCACCAGGCCGCAACTCATATCCGGATTTTTGTTTGGTGCATTTTGCCGAGGGATTCGAACTCAAGGGCCTCGCATATCCCGGCCGCGAGGCCGATTACGATTGCAACTCCCAGGTTCCCTGCGGTGAGCACAACGGGCGGCAGGTCTATTACGTGTTCGGTCGCTATCCCGTGGACCCTGATGGCAATCGTTATCCCGTGCTCGATCTCGTGCTGTGTCACGGGAGCTTCCTCAACGCTGACAACACCTACGTCCACAAGAACAGGAGCTTCCGGGGCTTCGGTAGTTACGGCGACATCCTCGTGCGTGACCGGAAGATGTACGTTGCGCCCACGCCCTTTGCGCTGGCGGAAGGCACCGCCCACCGCCGCACCCTCATCGTGCCCGAAGGCCATGCGGTCGATGGCGACATGCTTGTGGTCGGCACACTCACACGCCGCGAAGTCGATCAGGTCGTGGTGGCCTATAGCTTCGATCTCCGTACAAACGAGATTGCTACTACTCACGTTCCGAATCCTCATGCCGGTCGCGAGCATGTATTTAATGCCTACCGCGTCCCCGGCGAACCGCAGGATCCCGTGACCATGCGGACGCGCAACCAAATTCACGCTGAACTCGGGACGGCCCCGGAGGACGATGGGGATTGATGTCCCCATGAATCTTCCGTCGACGCCGACGCCTGGTTTTGCGCGGTGGATGTTGGCCGATCCGAAGGAGCCAAGCCAGCAATGGGCGGATGCCGAACAAGTCTTCGACCCAAGACCACTTCCACCGCTCTCGATAACACCAGTACTGCTCCGGCAGCCACCTAGACGACACGCTGTACGACCTCGACCTTCTCCGGAGTTCCTCGATTGGGTCTCAGGCCGGGTTCTGCTCGGTGGGACCGAAGGCCCTGACCTCTATGCGCTCGATGCGGCGGTGCATCTCCTCGCAAAATCGTCACCATAACCTCGGGCGAACGCGAAGATCCGGCTTGCCATGGGCCTTGCGCTGCTCCAGCCTTCCACCAGGGCGTAGGGGGCATTGCCTAACCCTGCGCTTTAGGGTCCGCGCGGCGGCATGTTCTTTCCCCTTTATCCCAAGCACCCCGCGCGGGCCCGATTTATCAATATTCTTGCGACCTCTCGCCTGCTCATATTCAATACCAGCGGTGGAGGAGCCCTGTTTCTGACGCCCTTCTAGCGCTATGGATATTCCAGACGTCCAAGACAGTGTTCAGCCCGTTCGGACGACCGAAGCGTCTTTGCGTTTTGGGCGTATCCTTCGCGATGTCATCTTGATTCACGTCGTCACATTCATCGGCGGCTGTCTCGTCGGTCTGTTTGTGGATCCCCGAGCGGAAGGCGGAAAGACTGCCTTCGCTGTTACCAATTTGGTGTTTGGGACTGTTGGATTCATCCTTTGTGGGCGATGGGCCGTCGGCGGTCGATGGCGTCACCTTGCGTGCGTGGCTGTTGGCCTGTGGCTTTCCGGACTGATCTATGTTGTCCTGGGGCGCCAAAGCCCACTCCCATGGCTTTTCAGCGTCTTTCCTGTGGCGCTGATGATGTGGCTTGGCGGATCTCTCACGCCGGCCTTTAGCAAGAGATCGTGATTCCGTTCTCGTCTGATTGCCATGACCACCGCTACGCGGCCCGTTACGCCCTGACCAACCACTTCACCAGCGCCGCGATCAGCACCGGCTGAAGGATGACCAGCGCCCCTGTGGTCAGCCAGATGGATCGCTGGACCGCCTCGACCTTCTTCCGCAGCTCCTCGATGGCTCCCCTCGCCCCGTTCTGCTCGGTGGGGCCGAAGGCCCAGACCTCGATGCGCTCGATGCGGCGGAGCACCTCCTCGCGGCAGTCGTTGCAGTTCATGGGCAGCTCAGCCTCCCGTTCGGTTGGTCGAGATCAGGATGACGTTCGTCGGCCCGACGAAGCGCTCCGACAGCCTCCGCCACCGGCGCACCAGCCAGGGCGGGCGATCCTCGCCGATGCCGAGCAAACGCTCGACGGACACCAGGTCTCCCTTGAGGATGCCGAGGTTGGAGTGGGGCATGACCTCGGTCCTCTCGATGGGGGCCATGACCCTGGCCTGCGCCCGCAGGCGGGCCGGTCGCTCCGCCGCGAGCGGATCCTGTGGGGCGGGCGGCGTCACGGGCGAGGGATCGACGAATCCCGGCACCGGTCCCCGTCGCACGGTCGCGGGAGGCGCGTTGGTCTGCGCGTGCGCGAGAGACGCGGCGAGCGCTAGCGCGACCGCCATGCCCCAGCGGATCATTCCGCCACCTCCTGCTCGATGTAGAGCCGCAGCCGGAGGCGGTGCAGCCAGTCGGCCCGCTTGCCCTCGATGGGCTGGCCCGATTGCACCAGGCCCCGGATCTCCTGCCGGATCGCGGCCTGCGCCTGCGCGGCACCGAGCGCCTTGACCTCGCCCAGGAACCAGTTCTGGTAGGCGGGGATCGAGACCCCCTTGGCCCGGACGCGGTTGAACCAGTTGGTCACCATGCCGGGGGCATTCAGCCGCCTCGCCCCGCCCATGACCGCGAAGCTCCCCTTGTCGTCCTCCTGAACGAGCGCGAGGAACTCGGCGACCTCGGCAGGCTTGGTGGCGTGGAGCAGCACCATCTTCTCCGCGGCCAGCGGGCTCTTGGCCTTGCCCGCCCGCGCCAACACGGCGACCTGCGCGACCATCTCCGCGCGGTTGGCCGCGTTGCTGGCCCACACCGACCGTGCCACGACGAACTCCGATTCTGCATCGCTCCAAGCGGCCACGGGCTTGGCCGCAATCTCCGCGTGCAGGGCCTTGAACGCGGGCGCGTCCCAATCGTTGGTGACGAACATCTTTCCCGGCTCCTTGACCCGCGTGTCCAAGAGCGCCTTGGCCCGCCCGTCGATGGTCCCCTGCCCCTGCGCGGCGACGAGCGCGACCGCCATGAGCGTCGATGCGATGATGTGTGTCTTCATAGGATTCCTCACGGCCTCTGGTGCTGATTGGTGATCTGGAGCGTGGCGGCCCCGCCCACCCAGAACTCGCGGGCCTTCCTCGGCCTCGGATCGTATGTCACCCACATCGGCACCACCTTGTACCAGGGGGCCTGTGTCAATGGCGTGGAGCCATCCCGCGCGCGGATGGTGGGGTGCGAGGTGTTGTCCTGGAGCGTGTAGGCCCAGGAGAGGTTGTTGGTCGGGTGGAACCACGCCCTCGTGTCGCGCACCATGACCACCCAGCGGAAGGGGAACGAGGCGTCGGCATCCGAATCCCAGGCCGAGATCGTATCGTAGAGCGAGTCGCCATGGGTCGGGGACAGGTGCTTCCACTCCGCCAGCCAGGTGATGTCCCAATAGGCGTGGACCTGGCAGTAGAAGACGCGGGGGTACCAGTTCGTGGTGAAGCTCTCCCAGGAGGGCGTGCCGTTGAGCGCCGGGTCGGTGGTGGTGTAGCAGAAGACCGGGTTGTGCCCGCCGAAGTGGATCGGCCCGTTGGTCCAGCATTTGAGCGTGATGTCGCTCCAACGCGGGTAGCCGTCGGCCTTGAGCGCTTCCGGGTCCTCGATGGTGAAAACCGCCCACCAGTTGGTCTCCGGCTTGGCCACGCCGGTGAGCCCGTCCCCCTTGCCCACGAAGTTGCTCGCCGTCACGGTCCCCCGCAGCCCGATGTTGGTGACGTTGGCGATGCCCGTCGCCGTATTCACGCTCACCCCGCGCCAGTTGATCGACTGCGCGGTGAGCGCCAGCACCGCCATCCCCGCGGCCAAGAAGAGGAGTTCCCTGCGCATCGTCACTCCCTCAGCGCCCAGAGTCCACGACTACTCGCGGCGTCGTAATCCGTGGGCTTGATCAGATTCACCCCATCGCAGACCGTCACCCCCGGATCGGGGTCCTCGATGTATTTGTACAGCGAGGGCGGCCCCTCCCCGACATCGACGATCAAGAGCGGCCTGCCGTACTCCAGGTGCGCGGTCGGCTGGCCGTCCAAGTCGGTGCTCGCCCCGCCGGTCAGGCCCGTGATCCAGAAGCCGTGCTGCAGGCCGTTGCCGATGTAGCCGAGCTGAGCCGGGGTCTCGGACTCGCCGCGCGCGTGGTCGTTGTAGACGCGGCACTTGAGGTTCATCGACGAGAGCTTTTGGCCGCCCACGGTGACCTCGATGTCCAATTCGATGTCGATGTACGGCAGTTCCGCCCCCGTCCCCTTGCCGATGGCCGCGTTGATGCCCACCGTCTCGAAGTCGATCACCGCGTCGTAGTGCGGGTCGGTGCCGGCGTCCTCCTGGGCCCAGACCGTCTGGCGGATCATGACCGGGCCGCCGTACTGCGCCACGCCCCCGACGACCAGGTGGCCCTCCACCGCGATCCCCCACCCCTCCGGCAGGGCGATCAGCTCGTCCGCCCCGTCCAGCTCCTCGTTGACGAAGCGGATCTGCACCGGAATCTGGTCCCCGCGCTTCGCCGGCCAGAGCAGGATCGGGGAGCGGTCGCCGGAACGGAGATAGACCTCGCCGGTGTCGAGGTTGGCGAAGAGGTTCCTGGCAAATACCTCCAGCACCGAGGAGCCGCTCGCGCCCTCCAGGAACAGGGCCGGGATCTGTCCGGAGAAGGGCATCAGCCGCCGCCCTCCTTGGCCTTCATCTCCTGCTCTATCCGCTCGATCCGTTTCGCCCGCGCCTCGCGCACCGCCGCCGCGCCCGCGGCCGTCGGGAACCGCCTCCTGAAGGCCATCATCCCCAGGTCGGCGGCGGACGCCGCCTCGCCGTGGGCCTTGTTCGCCGCCACGGCCCCGTTATAGAGCTGGAGCCACGCCCCCGCGTCGGTCACGTCGGACTCCGCCCGCTCGCCCCTCGGCCTCGGTCCCGGTTTGAGACGCCTCATGCCGCCTCCCCGTGCGGGCGGTGGGTGATGGAGTTGACCGTCAGCAGCGCGTGCCACGTCCCGTTCGGCAACTGCGCCAGGCTCGCGCTGTCGTAGACCTCGTATGTCGATGGCGCCAGGTACCACCCGATCACGATCGTGTCGCCCCCGCTGGCGTGGAACGCGATGTCGTTGTCGATCGTCACGATCCCGTTATTGGATGCCCCGTAGACGTAGTAGTTGTTGACCACGCGCGCCCCGGCGCACCCCATGTGATCCAAGAGCCCGTAGAGTTCGCCGAGGTGATCCCAATACTCGGTGCTGATGTAGTTGACCTGGTGCGCCACGGGCCGGCCGAGCGTCCCGGCCTCGACCAGCCCGATCGCGAGCACGAATCGCGGCCTGCCGTAGCTGTTGTACGTGTTCCACGGGGGAGGGTTCTGCGCGAGCACGGTGCCCGCGAAATTCAGGTCGATGTCGAACACGTCGGTCTCCGATCCGGGGATCTGGATGCTGCGCGACCAGAACGTGCACGGCTCATCGTATCCGCCGCCCGACACCAGATAGTCCGCGTTCCACTGCTCGGTGTAGGTGTGCGGGGTGCCGATGGGCCGCAGCGTTCTCGCGGGAAGCGATACCGGGCAGCGCATGTTGTGCAGGGCGCCGGTCAGCTCCTGGGCGAGGTCGCCCCCGATCACCTTCGGCACGTCGTCGGGATGGGTGGCCACAGTGACCGTCACGGAATCCTCGAGGCTCGGGTCGGCCACGCTCCGGCAGACGACCTGGCACTCGCCCGACTTGACCCCGATGATGACGCAGTACTGGTCGGTCTGCTGGGGGGCGTTGAGCACCCTCTGGTAGTCGCTCACCGCGCCCCCGCGCTCGATGCGGCAGATCGAGGGATCGGAGGACTCGAAGACCACTCGCTTGTCGTCGAGGTTCTCGATGACGGCCGCCAGCGTCTGGAACGTCCCGATCCGCTGGCCCTGGTAGGTCTGGTCCTCCTGCCATTCCCAGAGGGTGATCTCGTCGTAGCTAGCGGTGATGGTGCCCGCCGTGCCGTCGAGGAAGTCCAGCCGCGCGGCCCGGTTTCCGAAGGTCGCGTAGTCCGCGGCCAGCACGAAGCGGCAGCGGTTCTCGGCGAAGGCCGTGCAGGAGACCGCCTCGACGAGGGAGAGGTTGTCGCTCTCCGGATCCTTGGCCCAGACCTTGAGGGTGGCGGGTTTCTCCGCGGTGGCGACCATCGCCTTGAAGTCGCCGCGCTCGTCGGTGACGCGGTACACGTCGATGGCGTTGGCCCCGGAGCCCGCCGGCCGCAGGATTAGCCCGTCGGGGTCAAGGGCCTTGAGCCGGTCGCCCTCCCGCTCGTACTTGTACCACCTCCCGTTGGAGGAGTTGAGCACCGCGCGGGCGATGTTGGACGGCTCGGGCATCTACCACTGCCTCCCCTGTCAACGGCTCACTTCTTCAAGCTCACCAAGATCTCGTCCTCGGTCTCGGTCACCACGAAGCCGTCCCCGAAGCGGACCCGCTTGCGCCGCAGGATCGCGTCTTTGAGCGCCTTGAGGAACGCGACGTGGAACCGCGGCTTCTGGCTCTTGAGGTCCTCGCCCATATCACTCCCAGTAGGCGGTGTCGCCCGCCCCGTCCTTCTGCTGCCCGCCGTCCCCGCCGGTGATGTAGCACACGTACCAGGGGTCCATCATCTGCGCCCACTCCTCCTCCTGGGTCCAGAAGCCGCCCGATTCCCCGGACCGGCTCCCGGTGCGCCGCCAGCGGAAGGGCGGGTTGATCATCGAGGTGTTGAAGCCGTAGCGCGCCAGGATCGCCCCGGTCTGGCCGACGTCCACCTTGAGGATCTCGACGTTGAAGAGGCGCGGCGGCGCGCCCGCGCTGCGGGTCTCGCTGTGGGGAAGCCCCGAGTAGTACCGGTACTTCTTGGTGGGGGCGTAGTAGTGGACCGTCACGCTGAACTCCGCCTGCGAGATCCAGATGCCGCTGGAGGCGTTCATCTTCACCGTGAAACTCCCGGACTGGAGCGATGAGCCGGTCTCGACCAGCCCGCGCGGGTAGCGCGAGAAGCGCATGGTCTGGTAGGCCCAGAGGTCGTCGTAGACCATCGTGATGCGGCTCTTGCCCAGCCGCGACTCGTTGACCCGGTTCTCCGAGAGCCGCAGCTTCGGGAATCGACGGTGCCTCGTCCCCTCCCGGTGGATCAGCCGATAGGGATTGGCGTCGAAGGATTCGTAGACCTCCTCGCGGTGCTCCCGGCCCGTCGCGCTGCGGACGTGGGACACCTCGCCCGTGAAGACCAGTCCCCGGTGCTGGCCGTAGACGACGTAGGCACCGCGATCGGATTCGTTGGAATCGTCGCCCATCACTCGCCTCCCCCGCTGGCCGCGACGATGGCCGCCTTGAGCTCGTTGACCGCCTGGAGCAGTTGCCCGATGCCGTTGGCATCCCCGCCGCTGGCGCCCTCCGCGCCCTTGCCGGCCGCAGCGTCGGCCACCGACTGCGCGTAGCTGCCGCTCTCCCAGGCCCCGGAGTTGAACGCCCCGGCCCCCGCGACGTTGCGGTGGGAGTCCATGTACTGCCGCCCGCCGTCGCGCCCGCTCACCATGTCGGCCTCCTCGGTGGCGCCCTTCCGGAAAGCGCTGATCCGGGCCTCGGCCTTCCGCGCGTCCTTGTCCTCCCCCCGGACCTTCTTCTTGGCCTCCCCGGCGGTCATGCCGTCGCGCATGTACTCCTCGATGCGCTCGTTCTTCGATTTGCCCCCAGGGCCTGCAGATGCTTGCGCGAGGTTGGCGCGGGCCGCCATGAGGGCGACGTAGGCCTCCGCCTCCCGCCTGCTGCCCCGCGCCATCTCCAACTCCTTCTCGGCCGCCGCAACGCGAAGCCGCGCCTCCTCGACGGCGTGCTCCTTCCCGTCGGCCTTCAACTCCGCGATGGCCACCTCCAGCGCCAGTTCCCGCACCTTGGCGGCCTCCCCCATCCGGTCCTCGCGGAGCTTCGCCTCCCTCTCCTTCTCCCGCCCGGCTTCCTCCTCCTCGCGCCTCTTCTGCTCGGCGATCTTGCGGCCGAGGTCCTCGATCTCCTTGAGGAGCCCCTGCTCCTCGGTGCGGAGCCTGATCGTCTCCTCCTGGTCGGCGTTGCCACGAGCGATCCGGTTGCGCAGCTCGGCCAGCTTGCCCAGGAGGTTCTCGAGGTTCTGTTCGTCGGTGCGGTTGGCGGCGTCCCTGGCCTCCTTCGCCCTCCAGTAGGCATCGGTGAGCCGCTCGATCCCCTTGCGGCGCTTCTCGTCGTCCCCGGCCCCGCCCTCCGCCAGCGCGCCCTTCGATCGGTCGATCATGCCCTTGGGCCGGTAGTTCGCCCCCTCGGTCATGAAGCCCGCGTCCTCGGCGTTGGCCCCCATCCACTTGGCCATCTCCTCGCCGTGGATCTTCTGGTAGAGCGCCCGCTCGACGGCGACCCTCCCCCGCTTGTCCAGGCCCTCCGGGATGATCCCCGAATCCTTCTCTGCGGCGAACCGCTCCCTCGCCGCCGCCCCCACCTCCTCGCTGGCCTTGAGGCTCGCGGCGAATTTCCGCCATCCCGCGTAGGTGCTCCAGACCCAGTCCTGGAACCGCGACTTCATGTTCTGGAGCATCAGGTTCCACTGGTCGGCCACCACACCCATGCCCATCAGCGCGGCATCGCTGGCGGGCTTGATCGAGGCGAATAGCTCGCGCAACTCCTCCGGGCTGCGCTGCAGGAGGTTCACCAGCTCCGTCCCGCCGCGCGAGAGAAGGTCCTGGACGACCAGGAACCCGCGACCGTTGGCCTCGGCCCGCTGGTAGCCGCCCGCCAGCGCCACGATCATGTCGGGCAGGTCCATCCGGGAAAGATCCCGCCCGCTCAGGCCCATGATCTTGAGCGCCTCGGCCTGCTCCCTGCCGCCCTCGGCGGCCTTGCCCAGGTTCACGCGCAACTTCACCGCCGCCTTGACCACCGCATCGAAGTCCGCACCCATGAGACTCGCCGCGCCGCCGACCTTCACGAGATCGGAGGGCATCTCGCGCAAGGTCTCGGCCAGGTCGCTCACCCTGTCGGCGTCGGCCACCGCGCTTGTGACGGCGCGCCCGACCGCGTAGAGCGCCGAGGCGATCCCCGCGCCCACCGCCGCGCCGGAAAAGACCTTGGAGAACTCCGAGCCCAGCTTCTTGTTGAAGTCGCGGGCCTCCTTCCGCATCCGGGCCAGGCCCCGGTTGAAGTCGGAGTCGTCCAGGCGCGACCTGGTGACCAGATCAGCCACGGCGCTTCCTCCTGACCACCTTCGCCCCCTCGGGCAGCCCGCCCCGCCGCGTCCCGGTGATCCCGCGGGCCTCCAGCGAGGCGATCTGCTCCTCCTCGGCCTCCGTCACCCACCGGCAGCCGTACTCGCCTTCATTCAACGCGGCGGCGTAATGCAGGAGCTGCCCGTAGCGCAGGAACCACGCCCACTCGGGGTCCTTGCCGAAGGCCCTCGCGACGGCCGTCACCATTCCGAGGTGGAAGGGCGTGGTGCAGGGCTTGCCCTCCTTGGCCCGCTCCTTGAGCTCGGGCACCACGACAGAGTCCTCGCGGTAGTTCGCCCACGCCAGCCGCGCGCGGTGGACCGACCTGGGCGAAAGCGCCATGCGGCGGATCGCGGCGATGTCCCGCCTGTCGGGCCTCCGCCAATCGATGGACCAGAGTTCCTCGAACGACCCGCACGCGCAGACCTTCGCCGCCCCCACGAGATCCGGGAGCGTCGCCGCCGATGGCGTCCAGGGGAGAGGGTTGTCGATCGCCCGCAGCGCCACCGAGTGCGCTGCGCAGAAGGGTTTCAGATCGCGCCCGAAGATCCGGTGCCCGTCACAGGGCAGCAGGAACGCCGCCGCCAGCCGACCCGCCACGAGGGATTGGAGCGCCATGGCCCATCGTCAGGTGATCTTCTTGAAGGCGACCAGCGTGCAGGAGGCCTCCTCGAAATCGCGGACCTTGTCGCCGATCTTCTTGTTGGTGACGATGTACTTGATCCCGTCCACCGTCACCGTGCCCAGCGCGTCGAACTTCGCCTCGTCGGTGAGCAGGCCCTGCACGTCGTAGTTGCGCTTCCACCGGTCCGGCTTCTGCTGGCCGAGGGCGGCGGTCTCCCCGTCGCGGTCCACGGCCTCTGCCTGGGCCTCGGGCTCGCGGGCCCGGTCCACGGAATTGACCTCGATGCCGATGTCGTCGGACATCGCCTTGAGGGCCGCCTTGAGGCCCATCGTGACCGCGAGGGAACCGTGCTTGTCGAAAGCATCCGCCATATCCCCCGGCGCGTGTCAACGCCGGCGGGAACCTCGGGACTTCTTCTCCGGGCGAAAGCCCGCCAGTTCCTTCCGCATCCCCTCGACATGGAAGTGGGCGGCGGTCTGGATCGCGCGATTCAGGATCGCGATGAGTTCCGGATTGTAGTCAGAACCCTTCCCCACCCAATCGAAGAACTTGAGGTCTCGCCGAAGGTCCATCGCGAATCGCCCGCGGCCCCCGCCGTGCTGGGCGACGTAGGCGGCGAATGCGATCGAGAGCTTCTTGAGCGCCGGGATCAGCGCGCTCTTGAGCTTGCCGACGTGGCCCTCCAATTCCTTCACATGCGCCTCGACGGCCTCCGGATTCATGACGATCCGCAGCGGTGGCGGTGGTCTCCAGCTGTGGCGCTTATATCCGCGCATCGCGCGGCCCTGATCAAACGGAGTGATCGTCACCCCGGCCAGCCGGGAGCCGCCTTTCTTCAGGATCTCCCGCATCGCCCGGATGTCGCCCCGGAAGTAGGCGGACCAGAAGGCGGTGCGCAGCGGTCTCTTCATCTCGCGCAGGTATCGGTTGAGTCTCGCCCCGCGCGGGTACCCGTAGGCGTAGTCGCGCCGGATCCCGCGCCTGGCCGCGCCTGCCGAGGACGGAGGGATCACGCCCAGCACGCGCCGGAAGAGTCCGCGGGCATATTTCTCGAACGTCTTGCCGGAGAAGTCGTCGTGCTCGGCCTCGATGTCCCGGACCGTCCGGTCCCAGTCGGTCAGGTCCACCTCGAAGGAAACGTCAGACGCCACGTTACGCCGCCGGGATAGCGACGCCCGCGGCCACCGGCTTGAGCACCATCTTGGTCGCGCTCTTGGCCACGCCCAGGATCGTCGGGTACCAGCCCTCCGCCAGGTCCGTGCTCGGGGCGATGTCCCCCGCCGCGTCCGCGCCGACCACGAGGATCTCCCCCACGCTCAGCGCGCAGCCGGGGGTGAAGTCGTCGTCGTCGTAGACCAGGAAGCCCGGCTGGCCCGCCGCGCCGCCGTTGAGCGCGATGCCCTCGGCGGCGTAGGCCGTCGCGCTGTTGGCGTCCGCCTTGTAGTACCGCCCATCCGCCGCCTTGCGGTACAGGGGCATGCCCGCCGTGACCGCCTCCCCAAAGATGATGTCCTTCTTTTTGCCGTTGCTCCCCGCCAGGACGTTCGCCGCAGTGATGACCTTTGCCGCCATGACTCACCCCGCGTGTCAATCCTCAGGCGTCCAGCGCCGCCGCCCAGACCTTGAATTTCAGCGTCCTCACCCACTCGTGACGGGTCCGGGATCGCTCGATGTCGAAGTCGGCAACCCCGAACACCCTCGCCCTCGGCCCCGAGAGCATGTCTGGCAGCGCCGAGTCGCGGAGTTTCCGCAGGACCTTTCCCCACGCGTCGGCCAGGGCCTCCGGGCTGTTGATCTTCTCGGCCTCCATCATCACGTCCACCCGGCAGGAAAGGAGCCACCGCCCCGGCCGCTTGTCATCCTCCGCCGCGCCATCGACCATCGCCACGATGCGGGTGTCGGGCGCGTCCTCGTCGGAATCGACGCAGGCAACCGGGATCCCCGTCCCAGCTTCATCGAGGACCGCCTTCAGCCTCTCCTCCACCGCGTCGCAGGGGTCGGTCACGTGATCAACTCCGCGTGGATGGTGACGACGGGCCAGTTCGAGTTGTCCGCCACGCCCGTCACCTTGTAGCTCTTGCCGTCGGCGGTGAGCCGATCGCCGCGCGTCGGCAGCGGCAACCCGATCTCATCGCGCAGCGCCTTCATCATGACGCCCGAGGAGGGGTCAAAGCCGCCGGCCACGAGCCCAAACTCGACCGCGGGATTGCCGATGAGCGCGCGGAATCGCCTCTGCCCCCACGCCACCGCCACGCCCCTGCCCTCCTCGCCCAGGAGACGGGCCATGTCGGAGGCGACCTCATCGGCCAGCGTCGCCATGGGAATGGGTCACCGGGGCTTTCGGACGCCCTTGCGCCTCGGCGCGGGATCCGCGACCGGAGAATCCTCGTCGAGGGTTTCGGGTGGCGCCTGATCCGGGGCGACCTCGTCGCCCGGGACCTCGGTCGCAACGACCGCAACCGACTCCCTGCCCCGGAGTCGCCTTCGCTTGATCAGCCCATTGTCCCGGCCCCAGACCTCGATCCGCTCGATGCCGGCGGCATCCTCCGCCTGGAGCCTCTTGGCGGCGCGGATCTGCTCGCGCAGGGGGACCTCGGGCCCGACCAGCACGCGCGGGCCCGCCTCGCCATAGCCGATGGTGACGCCCTGATTCATCACGCCGCCCTCGTGAACCGGCGCAGCGCCTCTTTCTCGCCGATGCCGAAACCGTAGTTGCACTCGATGACCCGCTTGCCGGTGTCCTTGCCCGGATCGCCCCACGCCCGGTACTCCAGGGTCAGGCCGGAGTCGGGGTCGGTGTAGATCTCGTAGGCGGTGAGCTGCTCCCGCACGCTGGGCTCGGGCTCGATGGGGGCCTGCCCGACCAGAACGGCGCTGGGGAAGCAGATGAAGCCAGCGAGGTTCTCGCCGTTGTCCGGCAGGATCGGGGCCCGCTCGTAGTCGAAGCCGCCCACCCGCGCGCCCAGGCTCGCGTCGCGCCAGACGCGCGTGTCGCCGGAGTTGCCCGCGAACCGCGCCTGGGGATCGGCCTTGAGGTAGTGGTCAAAGTCGTTGTTGAGCACCATCCCCCGGCCCGTCTCTGGCCACATGAGGTCGTTGCTCGCCTTGCTGGCCTCCAGCACCTCCAGGAAGTCGAACTCGTCGGGGGAGACGTTGACCACCGGCGCGCCGAAGTCCGCGGCCTTCACGATCGAGAAGATGTCCTTGATGACATCCTCGGCGAGCTTGCGGCCCTTGTTTCGGCCCAGCTTCTCGAAGTCGATCATCGGCATCCGGTTCCAGGTCCGGCTCTTGATCGCCATGGACTGGTACTTGCGCTTGTCGATCTTCACCGGCCGGGTCTCGATGTCGCCGTCCTCCTCGGCCTCGTACCCGTCCTCATCGTCGAAGTCCTTGCTCGCGGAGGTCGCCAGCGGGTAGTAGGGCACGTGCACGGTGTCGGTGCCCTTGAGAGGCACGTTCTCGAACTTGGTCGAGAAGAGCCGCAGCGGCAGGATGATCCTCTTGAACGCCTCCATGGCGCCCTCCAGGATCGTGTGGATCTTCAGGTCGTCGGCTACGTTGAACGGCATATCGGTTGTCCCTTCCTTGTTTCCCCCGCGTCAGTTCCGCCCGGACTCGCCCAGGAACGCCCGGATGTCGTCCCGGCGCTCCCGCATGAACTCGGCCTTCCTGACCGGATCTTTCTTCGCCTCGCTCCAGGCGGCCTCCAGCGACCCGCCCGAGAGCGCCCCGGTGGGGCTGATCGCCTCGCCCGCCCCGACCGCCAGCGGATCGCCGGTGGCGTCGGCCACGATCTTCGCGGCCCCCTGGCTCGCGCGGAGGGGAAGCGTCTTCTCGGACTCGGCCTTCTCCTTCTCGGCCTTCTCCTTGGCGGCCCGCGCCGCGTCGCGATCCTGCTCCGCCTGGGCCTTCTCGCCCTTGAGCCTCTCGTTCTCAGATTTGAGCGCGTCGCGCTCGCCCTCGGCGGCCTCGGCCCTCGCGGTCAGCGCGGCGTTCTCGGTCCGCGCGGCATCGAGGTCGGCGCTCACCTGCTGCAGCTGCTTGCCCCCGGTGATGAGGTTCTTCAGTTCGGCCAGAAATTGCTGGAAGTTCATGTGGCTTCGCTCCCTTTCTCCGAATCGGTCACTCCCGCTGGCCGGAGACGACGTTGAGGTTGGCGACCGAATTGGTGTGCCCGGTCAGCTGCACGAGCAGCGGCTTCTGCGCCTGCCCCACAGCGAGCAGCCCCGGCCCGATCTCGACGTGGCGGGTCTCGTTGCTCGCCGAGCCGCACGGCAGGACGATGTCGGCCGCCACCTCGTAGAGGATGTCCCCCGCGGCCAGCGATGCGCCCGGCGCGGGACTCAGCACGACGTAGTTGGTGTCGGCTGCGGCGACCGAATGCAATTCGTAGGCCTCCGCGCTCACGTCCCGGGAGACGACCGAATCCCCGTTGGTCAGCCCGTAGGAGGCGTTGGCCACCGCGCAGGTCCCCGCGATCCCCTCGGTGGCGGCCAGCAGCACGCCATCGGCGGCCGCGAAGAAAGTCAGGGTGGCCGCGTTGGTGTCGGCGGTGACGTTGGCGTAGGTGACGCGCGGCTTGGAGCCCGCGGGGATCACCGCGTAGGACACCCGGCTCGCGCCGTAGTCGGAACCCTTCTTGGAGAACTCGCCCGCGCCAAAGAGCGGGACCGCGAGCAACAGGCACAGGATCGTGGGGATGGGCTGCTTCATGTTGATCCCGGCGGGGTGTCAACCGCGCACCATCTCCAGGAGCGCCGCCTCGGCGTCCTCCCGGCCCCCGATGAAATCGATCGCGCCCCGGTCGCGGGCCTCGTCGCCGAGGAACACCTGGCCCCGCATCGTGCCGGGGGCCAGCTGCCGGTGCGCGGCGACGTGGCCCTCGAATTTCGCGTGGCTCTTCTCCACCGCATCCTGGATCGAGGCGCGCTGGTCGTCGGTGAGGCCCGTCCACGGCAGCCAGGTGGTCTTGAGGTCCCCCTCCCGGTTGTGGAACGCCTCGACGCGGATCCCGGCGTCGGCCAGCCAGCCCGACATGTCCGCGAAGAAGGTGAAGGTGCCGATGCTGCCAGTGTAGGCGGTCATGGAGCTTCCGATGGCGCCCGCGCCGGCGGCGAGGAAGTAGGCGGCGCTGGCCATCATCTGGTCGGTGTAGGCGAGCACGTGCTTCTCCCCGGCCAACGTCGCGATCTCCTGGGCTGCCTCCAGCGCGCCAAGGGTCGAGCCCCCCGGCGAGTCGATGTCCAGCAGCACGCCCGCCACGTTCGGGTCCTCGCGCAACGCGCGGGCCGCGACGATGATCTCGTCATAGGCGGTGTCCGGCCACCACGAGGCGTCCTTCGCCAGCACGCCCACGATCGGCAGCCGCGCGATCCCGCCTGGCCGCATCTCGGCCTTCAGCGATGCGCGGTGGGTCGGTGCCTTCCCCTTGGCCTTGGAGAGCACCCGCGCCATCTCCTCAACCCTCGGCTGGCCGCTGGCGTGCAGCGCCCACGGGTGGGCCCCGAGCTTCCACGCCGCGCCCGATAGTTCACTTCCCGGAATCATCCTCGTCCTCCTCCCCCTTGGCGGACTTGTCATCCCCCGATGGCTCAGCCGCCGCCCCGCCGTTGACCGGCGCGGTGAAGACCGAGGCATCGACCCCCTCCTCGATCGCGATCTGCTCCTTGAGCTTGGCCTCGCGGGCCCGCTCGCGGAGATGGTCCTCGAGGCCCTTGCCCGCCGGACCCAACCAATCAGAGAGGTTCTTGGCGCCGATGCGGTAAAGGCGCTCAAAGTTCTGGGCGTCGCGGCCCTCATCCACGGTGATCTCCGCAGGCCGGGTGTGGCCCCACTTATACCACTCCGGGTCGAAGTCCAGCCACCCGGCATCGATGAAGCTGCCCACCGCGAAGGCGTCCAGCCGCAGCGCAAGGGGCGCGAGCAGGTCCTGGCGACAGCGCACCGCCGCCACCGCCTTGTTGCGCACCAGCCTCACCGTCGCCCCGCCGATCTTGCTCGCGTCCCAGGCGATCTCGATGGGCCAGCGCAGCCCAGCGAAGCAGCAGCGAAGGATGTACTCGACGAAGCGGTGCCAGGTCTCCGGCGGCCGGGAGGAGATGAAGGATTCGAGTTTCGACCCACTGTTGGACCGGAAGTAGCGCACCAGCCCGCCGAGCATCGTCTCGTAGTGGACCATCCCGCCGTCGGCGGCCCTGGACGTCACCACCGGCGAACCCTCCTCCTCTGGGTCGGGCGCGTTGCCCGCCTCGTTGTATTCCAACAGCGAGATCGCGCTGGCGGCCTTGATCGCGAGCTTCTCGAAATCCTGCGTGTCTTTGAGGTCGTGCAGGTCGAGGACCGCGTGCGTGATGGCCGGAAGCCCCGTGCCCCCGTCCCACCACTCCGGGTCGAAGACCTGCATCATCCGGTCCCGCCCGATGACCCGGTCCTCGTCCTTCCGGGTGGCCGGCATCTCATAGGCGACCGGGCGGCCGTAGCCGGTCATGATGACCCCGTTGGTCGAGATCATGCCCCGGTACTTGCCGTCCTTGATCTCCCCGGACCGGCGGCTGGCGATCCGGTGGCCGGGGATGAACTGCACCAGCGGGTAGCCGCCCTCGGTGCGGAAGGTGTAGGCGAAGCTCCGCCCGTCCCGGTCCATGCAGAGCGAGGCGAGCGCCAGGCCCTTGTTCCAGCCGAACGGGTAGCCCAGCACGTTGCAGGAGCGGTGCCAGTCGGCGAGCATCGCCCCCGCCCGCTCGCCCCACTTCCGGTCCGTGCCCAGGAACCGCGGCTGCCAGGCGGTGCCGAAGGCGTAGTCGGCCTTCTCCAGCGCCGCGCCCTTGACGATCCCTAGGTTGGCGAACAACCGCTGCGAGTCCGACACGATCCTGGCGAAGGTGTACGAATCGATGTGCCGCCAGGTGTCCTTGGTCTCGATGCGCCACGACGAACGATCGCGCCACCTGCCCCAGTCCCCCGCGTCCCAAAGCGCGGAGCGGCTGACGCCGTTCCTCCATGCCCTCTGGAAATCGACCGGGTTCATGCTTCCTCGAAGGACACCCGCGTCCGGGTGATGTTCCGGCCGTAGGTCTCGGGGTCGAGCCGCCGAAGCGCGTACCGGCACTCCTCTAGGACCTTCTCGGGGGGCATGGAAAACTGCTTCTGCGCCGAGGTGCCCCCCTCCCCCCACTGCATGATGGTCTTCTGCTCTAGGACCAGTTGCTTCGCCTTCTCCTGGATCGCCCGCACCTCCGCGACGGTGAAACCGGTGGTGAAGAGACCCTGCGCCATGACACCCGGTGGGGGGTGTCAATCCGTGGCGCCCCCGCATCCGGGCAGAAGGCCTTGACCTGACCGCGCCGCGCCCGCCACGATCGATCCGGCCCAACCATGCTGCCCGAGAACCCAGACTGGCCCGCGACCGTCGCGGAGGCGGCCGAGAAGATCATCGCGGCCCTCGACGCCAAGGCCCGGCACGAGATCCACCAGGCGTCCGAGGAGGACCTGATAACGTTCCATCTCGGGCTGGGGGCCGGGATCCGCAACAGTTTCGGGCTCTGGGGCGGCAACACGGCCCTCCTTCAGTCCAGCGGCTGCGCGGACGCCGATGGCTGCTCCATGAAGATCATCGAGGCCGTCTGGCGCAAGCTGCAAGAGGCCGGCGAGGCCAACTGACGGGCGTTCAGCCCGGCCCCCCGCGCCCCCTCCACCGCCTCTCGCCCCGGTAGCCTGGCATGCACCGACCGGGACCGCCGTCGCCTCGCCCGCACGGTCTCAACTTGCAACCGAGATCCCCGCGCAATAGCCTCGCCGCGGTTGGGATGAACTCCAGAACACGAGCGCTAATGCGGCCCCGCACCGAGCCACCTCGGACTGCACTTCCCATTGCCGCCTGGCAAGTTGCTCCCCTCTTGGGACCGGCACTGGCGCGATTCCTTCTTGCCGTCCTGGTGCTGTGCCCCCTGTTGTCCAACGCCGCCCTGGTACGGGTTGACTTCAGTGTCGCGATCGACACCGACGATCTTGATCGGTATCCCGTCTTCGGCCTCAATGGCACGAACCTTCCTTTCAAGGGGTCAATCACCCTCGACACTTCCAACGTCCCCCTCGTAATCCCGGCGGGAACCATCGATGGCGACGACCTCTACGCGTCGGACTTCTACGGGTATGGTGCTGCCGCGATCATCGACATGGACATCTCCTTCGGAACCAAAACGTGGGATGTCTCTGCCATCGACAGCATCAAACCGACTCCGAGCTTCCGGGCCGAGATATGGTTCGATGCCCACTTGGAGAGTGCCTCGGGGCCTTCCTTCATGTGGGCATATTTCACCGACAGCGACAGCACTCTTCGGCTCGGGGAGTCATGGGCACCCCCAACTCAGTTCGGGGACACCGTTCGGATGGTGGACTGGGCATGGAGGTCAGGCTCGGCTTTCGGATCGAATCTGTTGATCGAGCGCGTGTTCATTCCAGAACCGAGACAGGGTCGCATCATCGGCCTCACCGCGATGCTCATCGGTGCGGTAACCCTACGCCGCCGGAAGCGGTGACCCGCTAATCGTTCCCGACCGCTTCCACCGCCTCCCTCCCCAAGAGCCTCAGCATGTGCCCCGCCGCCACGGCCATCGCCTCGCAATCCCAGTAGTGGTTGGGGCGCTTGCCGATCTGCACCCATCGCCACTGGCCCGCGTGCTTTTCGCGGCGCTCGCTCTCCATGTGCTCGAAGTATTCCTCGGGGGCGTCGTCGGGGATCTCCCATGTCGCGCCCTGTGAGGGGTCCTGGTTGCGGCGGAGCCGGTCGAGGGCGTCCTTCATCGCGAGGTTGGACCAGTAAAACTGGCGGGCGACGCGGCCCCGGCCCATCGAGACCTTCCGCACCGGCGACCATGGCCGGAAGATCGGATCCACGTGGACCCGCTTGCGGCCCCTGTTCCTCTGCTTGTGCGCCCAGGTGTTGCGGCCGTCGCCGATGAGCGCGGTCCATCCCCGCTCCGCGCACCAGCGGAACACGTCGTAGCCCCGCTGGTCGCCGGCGTCGATGAACACGAGCGACGGCAGGATGCCGAAGCGCCCCACGATCAGGTCGCAGTCCTCAAGGGTGTGGGCCCGCTCCATCCAGATCGCCCGCGAGCTGCCGTCCATGGCGAATGAGCGGACGACCACGTAGAAGCAGACCTGCTGCACGTCGATGAAGGCGGCGCGGCAGGGCCCGAGGGGCCTGGCCTTCTCCCATTCTTTGCGCTGCTCCTCGGTGGCGTCCTCGGGCAAAGGTTCCTGCGGCATCTCCGGCCAGCCCTTGCGGCCGATGGCGGCCTCCTTCTCCCAGGCGGGCGGCCCGCCCTCCGCGTTCATCCGGTAGCCTGTCTTGCGAATCTCGACGCGGTAGTCCTCGCCCCGGTCCTCGTAGGTCTGGGCGAGGCGCTTCATGCGAAACTCCCTGATCAGCGACGTGTCCCCGCGCCGGTAGGCCGCCACCGCCTTGTGCCACTCCTCGACCAGATCGCGCCAGTCCATGTGCGCCATCGCGTTCCAGCGAAAGCCGGGCCGGTCCTCCGGGGCGTCGGGGTTGCGGGGCTCGAACCGCCATTCGCGCAGCAGGTCCTTCTGGAGTTCCTTCGAATACGGCATCCGCTCCCCGCAGTGCTGGCACTCGTAGGCCACCGTTTTCCGCAATTCGCGCCAGCGCCACGAGCCGTCCGGGTTGCGTGTGCGCTCGTTGTCGTCCCACACGATCCCGCCGGGGCGGTTGGGGTCCTTGTCCCATCGGAAGTCGAACCATCCCCGGCAGCAGGGGCACCGCACCTCCAGCTCGCGCTGATCGCTGTCGCACCACGCGAGGTCGGCCTCGTCGCCCTCCTCCGCGCCGGTGGAGAGGTTGAGGATGATCCGCGAGGAGCGGAACGACGTCGTGCGCTTGCGCAGCTGCTCGAGGTGCCCCTGCGGGTAGAGCCAGACCTCGTCGTTGACCTGGATGGCGACCGACAGGCTCTGGAGGTTGGAGGGCGTCGCGGCCCCCTGGACGATCAGGAACATGTGGTTGAAGAGGATCGTGGTGGTCCGCTTCTTGTGGCGGTTGACCGGGAAGTAGCAGCGCAGCGGCTCGCAGCGCTCCAGCATCGGCATGAGGCGGAACTCCGCGAAGTCTTTGGCCTTGTCGTCGGTCTGCGCGTTCCATTGCGCCGGTCCGGGGCGATGCTTGATCATCCAGGCCAGCGCCACCTGGGCGATGAGGGATTTCACGCTCTGGACGCTGGCCTGGATGGTGACCTCGATCCCGGTGCGGTTGCGCAGCACCTCCAGCGGTTCCTTGGCGTAGGGGTGGAGGGATATGTCGAAGGCTCCGGGGTGGGACATCTCCTCGCCGACGGTGATGTGCTCCGCGGCCCACTCCCAGATGGGGCGGTCGTCCACGACCGGCACGCAGTCGAAGATGGCGTGGAGCAGCGGGTCGGGCCCGCGCCTCCTACCTGTAGCCGTGTGCGATCTCATGGAGTTCTTGGAAGGCGAGGCGGATCGCCATCTCGTTGCGGGCGCGCTCCTCTTCGGTCTTGGCGCCATCGACCAGGTGCGAGCGCAGGATGCGGGCGGCCTCGGCCCAAGCGAAGGACACCTTCTCCACCACCTCGGCGCGGGTGACGTACTCGCGGCGGCGGATGGCCAGCTCGAACTCGGCGCGCTCGTTTTGGATCTCGTAGCGCCGCACGATCTCCGCCTCGCGGCGGGGCAACTGCTCCTTGGCGCTGTTGCTGGTGCCCAGGCCCCGCTCCTCGATGAACCGCGCCCAGGCCGCCGCGTCCTGGGAGTTGTCCGGCCTCGCCCTCGGCGCGCCGGGCATCTTCGCCCACAGCCGGAACGCCTCCCGGGAATACGGCAGGACGTCGGCGAGCCCGCGGAATCCCTTCACCCATCTCGGGGCCTCGGCGGTTTGGTTCCTGCGCCGTTCCTCGAGGACCGCCCTCTCGCGCGCGGTGAGGGTCTTGCCCGCCTGGAGCTTCCTGACGATGTTGGCCAGGTCCGCGGAGAGCAGTTTCTCGACCTGCTCCGCGTCGAGGTCATCGATGGTGCGGCCGCTCACTTCACCGCGATCCAGCCGGCGAAGTTGAGCAGCCTCCAGAAGCAATCAACGGAGCGGAATCCGCAGCCCCGGAGCATGTCCTCGTTCCAGGCGGCCGTCACCGGCACCAGCACGCCCTCCAGCGAGAAGCGCTTCCGGTCGATCTCCTCACGCGAGTAGCCGTTGCGCTCCTTGAGCGCGAGGTACTCCTCCACGAAGAGGCGGTTGAGGCCCGGGCCCGACCCCAGGACCTTCTCGACCAGCACGAACGCGCCCCCCGGCTCCAGGGCGTCGAAAACCCGGCCAACGATCTCCAGCCGGTACTCGATGGGAGTGAACTGGAGCGTGAGGACCGAGAGGACGACCGAGGCGCGGCATTCGGGGAAGGCGTTGCGCAAATCCATGTCCAGAATCTCGACCATCCCGAAGCGGATGTGGTCGGCGAAGCGCTCGCGGGCGGCGGCGAGCATCGGTTCGGACACCTCCACCCCGATGAAGCGGTTCCGGCCGCCGAGTCGCTCCACCAGCGGGGCCAGCGCCTCGCCGCGCGAGCAGCCCAGGTCAACGATGGCGGTGTCGGGCCGCGCGTGGCGGGCGGCGATCCGCGCCACCGCGTCGCGCATCACGGCGTACTGCGGGATGCTGCGGGCCAGCATATCGTCGAAGCAGCCCGTCACCGCCTCGTCGAACGCCCACTTCTCCCCCGGCATGTGCCCTACGCTGGTAGACGTCTCCATGGCCTCTCCCCCACCGGCATCGCCGGGATCCCGTACCTCTCGTACATCGCCCTGGTCCTCGGGTTGCTCTCGATGGCGAACATCTCCTCGGGCTCGAAGCGCCGCAGCAGGTGGGCCCGGAGCACGTGCTCCTTGAAGGCGGGCGGCCCGAGGTTGCGGTCGTTGAAGAAGGCCTCCTGCGGCGACCAGCCCGTCAGCGCCCGGATGCGCTCAAGCGTCGGCTCGCGCCAGCGCTCGGGCCTGGCTGTCACCAGGATCACATGATGCGGGCGGAGCAGCTTCACCAGCCACAGGCGGTAGGTCTCCTCCTGCAGGCGCTTGGCCATCGGCGGGGGCGAGACCCCGCGCTCGGGGGAGTTCTCCGCCAGCGTGTAGTTGAGGTCCAGGAGCACGATCACAGCGCCACCCCCAATCGTTTGGCGAACGCCGCCCGCGCCTCGGCGGCCAGCCCCATGCGGCTCCCGTCCGGATACGGGAGGTCGAATTCGAAATCCACCGCCTCCCGCAGGCGGGCGGGGTCCACCGGCAGCGGCCCGGAGCAGATCGCCGTCACGTTGTTGCTCATCTCCGCGACCTTGACCGACCGGAAGTGGGGGCCGAACAGGTCGAAAAATTCCCGCTCGGTGTGGTACTTCTGGACCTTGGGCCTGTCCTGGAAGTCCCCGATGCGGATGCCGGGCTCGTAATCCAGCCGGAAGCAGATGTTCGCCGCGTTGGACTCGTTCATGAACGCCTTGCCCCGGACCTGCCGCCAGCCGGTCTCGGTGACGCTGGAGGCGCAGGCATACAGGCGGGTGAAGGGCCGGCACAGCGCCGCGCAGACCGCGACGATCTTCTCCCGGTCGGCCCGGAAGGGCACCGAGTTGAGCACGCTGCTGATGAAGACCGACGTCCACTCGACGCCATCGGCCACGGCCTCCAGGAACCCGCGGGCCATCTCGATGCTTTCGCGGGCGCTGATCTCGTTCCCGGAAAGCCGGTAGGGCTCGAAGGGCGTGCACGCGATGCCCGCCTCGCGCAGGAGCATCGTCTCGGTGAGGTGGCCGGCCCCGAAATCCAGCACGCAGTTGCCGTGCTCCTTGACCCAGCGGCCCCGGTCGGTCGGTTTGCGGATGTCGAAGGTGCCGCAGGGCGCCGAGCCGTGGACCGCGAAGGTGAAGCCGTTGCCCAGCCCCGCCCTCACGCGGCGGGCCCGGCGAAACGAGTTGTGGCGGAGCAGGTCGGCGTAGCGGGTGTGGATGTCGAAATCCATCGAGAGCAGGTTCATCATCGCGCGGGCGAACTCCGCCTCCTGGTCGGTCACGTACACGACCGGCGCGGTGTCCTCTCCCCGCTCGGCGAGCATCTCCAGCCGCCCGATGCCGTTGACCACCGTCCCGTCGGCGCGGCAGACCAGCGGCATCTCGACCCCGTTGCGGTCCAGGGTCCGGGCGAGGTTGCGGGCGTAGCGGATCCACTTCCCGGCGTTGACCCGGCACAGGTCCTTGACCTTCGCCCTGGCGGGGGCGAGACAGCGCAGAAATTCGCCAGAGTCCGGCGACTTGTCCGGGATCGCCTCCGCCAATCCCCGCAGGTCGATCCCGTCCAGCTCGCGGGTCGCGCCGCCGGGGGTCGAGTGGAAATCGAAATCGTTGGTCGCCCGGTTGAAGACGATGTTCAGCGCCTTGCGCCGCTCCAAGGGCATCGCCCCCACCCGGAACACCGGGACGCGGGCGGCGCCCATGCGGGCCGCCACCAGGTGCCGCTGGTGGCCCGAGAGGATCTCCCCATCGGCGTCGGCGTAGATCGGGGCGAGGAACCCCAGCTTGCGAAGCGAAAGCTCGATCAGGTCCAGCCGCCGGGGATCGACCTGGCGTGGATTGTAAGTGCTGCCACGAACGGCATCCAGGGGCTCGGCGGTCACCCTCATAGCCCGAGCCTCCCCCGGATCGCGGCCAACACCGCGTCCTTGTCGAAACCGACCTCCTGGCGCAGCGCGTCGGCCCAGGCGCCGAACTCGGCCTGGGTGACGCGGAACCGGTACATCCCGACCGCGATCGTCACGTCGCCCTTCTCCAGGTCGCCCACGTCGTCCCCCCCGCCCGCTTCGGGCGCGGCGTCGGCTGGCCGCAGCAGCGAATCGAGGTCCGCGGGCTCGAAGCCCGCCAGGAGCGTGTCGAAGTTCTCATTGCGCCAGCCCTCCGCGATGCGCTCCAGCTCGTTCAAGTCCACCGTGGCCAGTTCGGCGAGCCGGTTGTCGGCCACCAGCACCGCAAGCTCGTCGTCCTCGCCCGCGAAGTCCTGGTAGTCCACCGGAACGATCTTTAGCCCGAGGTGTTGCGCGGCCATGAGCCGCCCGTGGCCGGAGACGATGAGGCCGCTGCGCTTCGAGACCGTGATGGGATGCCTCCACCCGAAATGCCGGATGTTCTTGGCCAGAAGCTCCACCTGCCGCCCCGGATGGGTGTTGGGGTTGCGCGGGTTGGGCCTGAGATCCTCGACCGGCACCAGCTTGCCGAACTCGCACCAGACCTCCACCCCATCGGCGAGGGCCTTGGCTTTCGGTGCCGTCTTGCTCATCGGATATGCGCGGCCTGTCAAAGCCTCGCGAGGTCCACCGCGCTCTCCAGGTCCGCCAGCGCGGCCCGGACGCAGCCCCCGCTGCCCACCGCGATCCGGGCGGCGGTTGCGTCGTCGATGTCCCACCGCGAGGCCAGGAGGTCCGCGATCTCACCTGTGTCCGGTGGGAGAAGCTTGATCGCCTGGAAGCGGGTCTGGAAACGCTCGGTGAGCAGGTCCAGTTGCAGGTTGCTGGTGCCGATCACCGCGCGACCGGGCGGGAGCGCGTCAAGGTAGGACAGCAGCAGGTCCTGGGCGTCGCGGGTGCAGCGGTCCAGCTCGTTGATGATCCGCACCGACCAGGGGGAGAACAGGTTCCCGAGGCCCAGCGATCCCATCCAGCCCTTCACCGCCTCGACCGTCACCAGCTTGCCGTTGACCTCGTCCACAGCCAGCGGGCTCCCCGCCAGCTCGGCGGCCACCATGCCGGCCACCGTCGTCTTGCCCACGCCGGGCGGGCCGTAGAGCAGCACCTTCATCGTGCCGCGCTCCCCGGCCCGCAGCCGGCGGGCCTTGGCCAAGAGCGCCTCCGCCGCGCGGCGGGCGGGGCCGATCAGTTCATCGACCGACCCCGGCCGCCAGTTGAGCGGCGACACCTCCGCCGCGATCACCAGCCCTCCCTCCGCACCCGCGCCTTGATCGTGTTGACCGAGACGCAGAAACGTTGCGCGGTTTTCTTCGGGCTGCGGCATTCCTTGTAGAAGCGCCGGATCTCCGCCCAGCGGACATCGCCATCGCCGTTGGCGGGGGCCTCCGGCTTCTCGAACGCGTCGAACCGCACGACCTTCGCCTCGGGCTCGGGCTGCGCGACGGGCGCGGCGGGCGATGCCGCCGTCGGGGCGGCGATGGGCTCGCCCCTCATGATCGCCTCGACGATCTCCCGGATGACCGGCACCGGGATCTCGGTGACCGTGAACACGACCCCCGCCAGGCTCTGCCGGCCGATCTGCGCCTTGAGGAACTTGATCGCCGCCCCGCGGGTGCGGCCCTGGAACTTGCCCTCGAAGAGGGTCGCGCCCTTCTCCTCGCAGACGATGTAGTAGAGCTTGTCCATGCTACTTCGCCTCCATGGTGAGGGTGACGTTCTCCGCGTCGCCGATGAACCACTTCTGGATGTAGATGGTCCCGATGACCGGCGGCTTGCCGGGTTCGGTCTGTTCCTCGAAGCGGACGGTGTTCTTGGTCTCCCGGAGCCTCTTGAACTCCAGGGTGGTCTTGGTGGTGCTGTTCTCCGGCATGTGTTTCTCCAGTTCCAGTGCTGGCGGGTGATGGTGGGACCGGCCCGGACGCCAGCGGTTCGGGCGGGGAAACTGTTTCTCGATGCGGCGGCATGCGCGGCGCGCTGCGATCTCGTCGGCGATGACCTCGTCGTACTCGGGGCATTCGTGCGGGGTTCTCATCCGAGCCCCCGTTCGAAATCGCGCATGCCCTTCCACGCGGCGTAGTCGGTCTGCAGGCTCACCAGCACCGCCTTGATCACGTCGCCATGCTGGGAATATCCGAAGCCCGCCACCGCGTCCCGGCCCTCGGTGATCGCGGCCATGCGGCGGGCGCAGCTCTCGCTCTGCATGTACTCGGCGGGTCCGGTGATCGCCCCCGTCGCGGGGTCGTAGCTGAACCGCCCGCAGGTCTGCGGACCGGCGGCAATGATCGCGGCCCTCGCCCGCTCCGCCTCCTGGCGCCTCGCCTCCGCGATGATGGCCTCGGCGCTTATCTCGTATCCGATCGGTGTTGTGCTCATGGTGGTGTAGCAACAGGTTCCGTGCCACCCGCCGCCGTTGGGTGAAATAGATGGCAAGGCGTTGGATCGCAGGGCGGTGACGGCGCAGGCCAATCACACCACCGGCGGTTGCCTGCGTCACCTGTCGCTCGACGGGACAGGTCTGTTCAGCGGAGGGACAGATCCGTTCAGCGGCGCGACGGTTCTCCCCGTGAGAAAGTCCCGTGCCACCGCGACGGCTTTCTCCGCGCCATCAAGTCCCTCGAACCGAGGGCGGTGCCATCAATCGTACCCGCCGCCCCACCTTGGCACGTCACCTGTTGCCTCTCATCGCATGAAGCTACACGAGATGCCCAACGAACAGCGGCCCCGCACCCGCCTCTTCGAGCGAGGAACCGGAGCCCTCCGCGACGCGGAACTGCTCGCCGTCCTCCTCCCCACCGGACCCAAGGGCGCCTGCGCCCTCCAGGTCGCCGAGGAACTCATGGCCCGGTTCCGCGACCTCCCCTCCATCGCCCGCGCCCCGGTCGAGGAACTGGCCAAGGTCCCCGGCGTCGGCGAGGTCAAGGCCGCCCAGATCCACGCCGCCATCGAGATCGGCGTCCGGCTCGCCCGTCGACGCGCCGCCGCCAACAAGTTCGACGACGCCTCCCGGATCGCGGAACTGGTCGGCCCCGAGATGCGGCTGCTCCCCTCCGAGAGCGCGCGGGTCGTCCTGCTCAACGCCAAGCTCCACCTCATCGCCGCCGAGGAGGTCTCCCGCGGGCTGCTCGACCAAGCCCTGGTGCACGCGAGGGAAGTCTTTGCGCCGGCAATCGCCCGCAGGGCCTACGCCCTGGTCCTCGTGCACAACCACCCGTCAGGGGACCCCACGCCGTCGGAAGCCGACATCCGAATTACCAGATCGCTCAAGGAATCCTCCAAGGTCCTCGACATCCCCCTCCTGGACCACGTCATCATCGGCGCGCCATCGACGGCATACCCCGAGGGCTGGTTCTCCTTCAAGGCGGCGGGGTACCTTTGACGCGACGGTCACACTTCCCCAACGCACCTACCCCGCCAACCTGGAATAGGCCGAGCGGAAACCAGTGCGCCACGTTTCAGGGCGAAGAGACCACGATGGCGCACCGAAACCCAACATTGCTCGAACGAGCGTCGGGGTGAACCGGTACGCGAGACGACGACGCGAGAAAGCCGGCATTAGGCAGGGCCCAATATCCACCCCGCAAAACGCGCCGCACATTGCCCTCTTGGATGTCGGCCATTTCGTCGGCCTTCGGCTCATAGCTACCGCCGCCGGCCTTGCTCTTCTTGAGATGGGTGTCGGCGTACCAGTCTTGGACCCATTCGCGCACGTTGCCACCCATGTCACAGAGCCCTGCTTTGTTCGCCTTGTAGCTCCCCACCGGGGCGGTGCGTGGATGATTGTCCTTGTACCCCTTCAGAGCGGTCCCTTTAGGATCGTCGGGTCTGCCCCGCACTACTTCCTCCCCACCAATGTTCTCCACGTTCCGGGGCGGCGGCCAATCGTCACCCCAGGGATACTTCTCCTTGCCCACCGCCGTGTCCCACTCCTCGTCGGTCGGAAGGCGGTATTCCCGACCCTCCTTGATCGAGAGCCACGCGCAAAAGGCATTCGCGTCGTCCCAGTTCACCATCACGACCGGATCCTCCGGCGTCTGCTCGAACGTCGCCTTCTGACTCCAAGTGTACCCGCTGTCCTTGACGAACATCCCAAAGTCCTTCACTCGCGTCTCCCACACGCAGAGGAGCACCCCGGTGTCCTTGATCGGAACGAACGGCATGCCCAGGGAGTTGATGAACGGGCGATCCTTTGTCGCGTCCGCGGGCCTCGATGTCGTGTCCCCCAACAGCCGCGGGGGCACACCGCCCTGGCGACCGCCGACCCCTTGACCAACCACGGTGGCAACGACCTCAAACGTCCCCCCCTTCAATGACTGAATTTGCTTCTCCAATTCCAAGGCCGCATCAATCCGCGTTGCGCGGGTTAACTCCACCTTCATGCGGTCCAACGCCTTGATCGCCTTTATCGTCTCTTGCTCCAGCGCCCGCTTGGCTTGCCGCTCCCCAGCCCGAAGTGCCGCATCCAGATCTCTCCGAACTGTCGCCACCTTCGACAGGGAGAACCTCCCTCCCGCTTCGAACCCTGGCGTGCTCCTGCCGCCCTCCCACGCCTCACGCTCGGCGCGCACCGCCTTCACCGCTTCCAGATCCCCGCTTCGCGCCACGTCGATCTCCAAGGCTCTCAGGTCGGCGACGTATTTCGCCCTTTGGCGCTCGGCGGACTCACGACTCTTGGCCAAAATGTCCGAAACGGGCTCCAGAATCCGGGCCACATAGGACCGCTCGGATTCACTCAGGGTGCCCCCGCCCTGAGCCAGCAGAATCCCCGGGACCAGCAAACTCACGCTCGCCACCAATCGCCCGATCGATCTCATATTCGGAATCCCCCGTGAGTTGCGCTGACTCCCTCCGACGACACCCAACATTCCGGGAGACATGAACTGTCCAGTCCCGCGATCACCCTCACAAAATGCCAACGCCGGCCCACAAGAGCAAGGCTGATCCGGGTCGGCAACGCAGCGCATCAAACCTGACATCGCATCACCCGATCCCTCCGCGAATCCTCCAAGGTCCTCGACATCCCCCTACTCGATCACGTCATCATCGGGTCCCCATCCTCTGCGTACCCCGAGGGCTGGTTCAGCTTCAAGGCGGCGGGGTATCTGTGAACCACTGCACCGTTGACGGTGCTTGACTCGGTGCGCACGGAGAAGAAACTTTCCTCATGTATCGGGGAATTTCCGCCGCTTTTCGCTCGCCAATATACTCGGCTGGACCCGGCATATGCGGCCGATCGGTCGGCACAATCAAAGTTGGGCTGTAAACGTCCACGGCATCCGGAATTTCCAGCGTGAACATCTGTCGTCACTCACTTACAATCATCTTGCTGCTCGCGGCGCTGGCAGCGCTTCGTGCAGATCCAAGCCGACCGGATGCCTCAGGTCCCCTGGGTCAGACGGGCCAGTGGGTTTTGAAGCCCGCTTTCTCGGATGAGTTCGCCGCGGCCACGCCCGATCCGAGGAAATGGACCACGAGGCCGGCAAGCTGGGGTCCATGGACTTGGGATGAGAACAACGCCACGCAGGAAAACGGCAATCTTGTGCTGCGCATGACCTATGATCCGCACACGCGCGGCAATCAGCAGCAGAGATTCTTCTATAAGTCAGGAATACTTCGCTCAAAGCTCAAGAGAACCTATGGCTATTACGAAGCGCGGATCAAGGGATGCAGCCTATTCCCCGGAGCCTGCCCGGCCTTCTGGCTGTTTAGCGACGGCAAGGCGACGGAGGGCGAGGTGCGTTACTGCGAAATCGACATTGTTGAGTTGCAGATGCACGAATTGAATCGGTCAACCCAAGTGCGCGACCCGGTCAATCACATAGACATGAATCTCCATCTGCGGCTCGCCGACAAAGATGGAAAGATCAGATGGGTGCGGCCATTGATGGACCCGGAATTGTGCGCCAATTCGTGGATGGCCCCATGGGATCCCCGTGATGCCTTTCACGTCTATGGCTGCGATGTCACTCCAGAAACCATCGTGTGGTATGTCGACGGCAAAGAAGTCGCGCGGAAGGCGAACAAGTACTGGCATCTCGCCATGAACCTCGCGCTTTCACTGGGCTTGCGCTATCCGCACCTCGGATGGGTCGGCCAGGAAATGAAACCCATCCCGCAAGCCGCGACCGAAAAGGGATTCCCAACCTCGATGGAAGTGGACTACATTCGGGTGTGGGAGCGCAAGAAATAGCGATCTCAGGGCGACACAGGGACTCGATCAGCAAACAAACCCATCATGAGACCCAAGTCGCGCATCTCGTCATCCCGACTAAGCGGCTCATTGGGACCGACCCGTGGCGATCAGCCTCGGCTCCCACATCACCTGGCGCCCCAGTCATCATCTCCGGCCATTGTACCGCTCCCTAGAGGATCGGTTTTCTGGCAAGTTGGGCCGGTTTCCTGGTTTTTCTCAAGAGCAGCCCCGATGGGCAACCTACTTGGATTCCGATGGTTCTGTCAGTTTTCGCGCCTCCGGCTCATCGGATTTTCTGGCAAGTTGAACTTGCCACTTCACATGGGTTTTCGGGGGGGTGGTGGGGTTCCCCCGCCGTCTCTTGGGCTTTAGAAGACTCCCTACCGGGGTCCTGTCAACGTCGTCGTCGGCACCAGACGCAGGCCGCGAGCCCCACTAACGCCATGGCCACAAACGTCCCGGGCTCGGGGATCATGGCGACGCGAAACCCGAGGCGGCCGAAGTACTCGCCCGTGGGCGGGCTGCGGTCCCGGTACGACGACCGGAGGCCGTATTCGTCGTAAAGCCAGTCGCCGCCCCGCAGGCCCCGATCTGCGTCGATGAGCGTCTCGTTCAACTCCCACACGTTGCCTCCCTGGTCGAAGGTCCCGTAGTAGCTGGCGGCCAGAGTATAGGCGCCCACGTCGGTCAAATAGTTCGTGCCGCTGTAGTCGCTCGTGCTCCCGGTCTTCGCGAAGCCATCGTTGAGGAAATCATCGGGCGAGCCGTCGTCACGGTAGAAGTTCGCGCTGTTGGCGTCGGTCCCGTTGGGCGGGCGGCTGTTGGGGATCGCATCGCTCTGGGTCGGGTAGAGCCAGTAGTTTGTCGTCCCGCTGGCGGTCGGGTCGTAGTACGCGGCCTTGTACCACTCGTTCTCGGTGGGGATCACCCAAGTGGCATTGGCCGCGCGGGCGCTGATGTTGGTCGTTGTCGAACCATTCGTGAACAGCGTATAGCTTCCGTATTCGGTGGTTCCCGCACCGCCCTGCCCGTTCTCAAGCCAGTTCACGAATCGCGCCGCATCATAGAACGAAATGAAGACCACCGGCACGTTCTCGTAGCCGGATTTCACCGAGTACGTGTAGCTGCCGCTCGAACCCGAGCGCGTTATTCCCCCGCGAGCATCGGAATCCATGCTGCTGTTGTAGAGCCCATAGGTATCTGTTGCGGCCACCGAATTTAGGAACTCCGCGTATTGGCTGTTCTGCACCTCGTGCTTTCCAATGGCGTAGGTGTACGCAACGCTTCCGATGCCGGGCACCACGCTGGTGTTGAGCGGGTCGGGCGCATTGCCAGGGTCGCCCACCGTTACCATCTCCATTGTCAGGCCCAAGCTCAGGCTTGGAATCGAGAGGTAGAGCACAGAAACAAAGACGAGCTCACGCATAAGTTTTCCTTTTCGAAACTGGTCTATCGATTGCGCGAGTTTGATAAGAACCGCCTGCTTCTTTGTCAAGTGTCTCAGCGTTACAACATTGCGTACAAATCCACCAGCGGCTTTATCTGTTCCTTCAACGCCTGCCGGTCCTCCCACCGGTCCGGGGGCTCTGAGGAGATCCGGGCGTTGAGGTAGACGGTGACCTTGGCGAGGTGGGGGTACGGGTTGAAGACGCGGGCGGTGTCGCCGTCGCGCTGCTTGGCCTCGGGGGGAGGGATGACCCCGGCGAGCTGGTACGCCTGGCGGATGGACTTGGCCTGTGCGGTGACCTGCTCGAGGGGGATCTGGGCGAGGCGGATGTAGCGATAGGCGGTCATGTAGTCGAAGCCGAGCTGCTTCTCGACGAACTCCTGCCAGGGGGGCAAAACTTTCACATGTGAAAGATTTGCTCGATCTGCCCCGTTCGTGCCCGATTTGTCCCCTCCCCTGACCTCGGGGTACTTGGCGCGGATGGCCAGCAGCACGGCACCGCACTCGTGGGCGAGGCGCACGGATTTGCCCACGCTGGCGACGGCGCTCTTGGCGGCCTCGTCTGCCTCACGGTAGAGGCGCTTGGCCTCGGCGATCTGCCTGGCGTCGATGGTGGCGGGCGTGTCATTTTTGGTGCTCATGGACCTCTCCTTTCAGGATGCCGTCGTGTCTCCATGCACCCTTGGGGCGGTGTCTACCGCGCGCGACTTTGCGCTGGCGCTGGCGGTAGGTCTGGCGGGCCTCGGCCCTCTTCATCCCGCGGGCCTCGGGCAGCCGGAGGCGCTCGCAGAAGCAGACGACGCGCTTGGAGACCGCGGCCCTGGTGACGCCGAAGCGCCTTGCGATCTGGGTCTCGGAGAGGGGATTTCGGTTGATCGCGTAGAGGCAGCACTGGATGCCGAGGGCGGGCTTGTCGTCGGTGGCGAGGTCGGCGAGCACCAGCATGAACGCCGCGACGATGCGCGCGGCGATCTGGGCATCGACCTCTTGGCGGATGTGGCCGAGGATGGCGCCCGGATCGCGCGATGCGGCCACCTCGCGGAGCCTGTCGGCCGGCGTGTCGATGGCGTCTGCCGGATCGGGCCAATAGGAGGCGTGGATGGAGTCGGCGGGGTCGCGGAAATCTTCTTCGCGGGGCTTGGCCATGGGTCACTTCCTTTTTCGGGTCGGGGTGCCGCGGTGGCGGCGGAGGTAGTCCTCGAGGAGGATGCAGGCCTCGTGGGCATCGAGGACGTCGTCGAAGCTGAACCGATCGACGGGCAGCGGCGCGTTGCGGGCCTCGTATCGCGGGCCGAAGGGGAGATCGCCCAGGATGGGGTGGCGGACCCAGACCTGGTGGACGGTGCGGACGAACAGGGTGGGTGCTGTCTCACCCGCGCCTTTTGAGACAGGCCGATTACCGAGACCGACGCCTGTCTCAATCTCAAACCCCCCTATAAGGGGGGTTTTGAGATTTTGAGACGGGCTTGTCTCTGAGACTGAGATTTGTTTTTGAGACCGCGAGATTTCGTGAGTCATTTTTGCCTTTCCCCTTATCGGTTTGCGCGGACGTAGATGCCCGCCTCGGACTTCTGGACCTGCCCTGTGGCGACGAGTTTTTCGAGGATCCGATAGAAAGAGGCCCGGCTGAGGTCGTGGACCTCCTGCACCGCGGCGAGCCATGCCTTGGGCGACATGCCCTCCGCGCCGAGGCGCTCCAGCAGGTCTGCGGCCGGCACCGCCTCGGGCCTGCCGACCTTCTTGAGCTTGCCGGCGTCCAGGGAGACGGGCTGGAAGAGGGGGAAGCTCCAGCGGATCACGAAGGGCGCGAGGTGGGGGAAGTTGCGCAGGGTGGCCTCGACGGTGTAGCAGAAGGGCTCCTCGTGCGGGGTGAGGGTGAGGATGGAGTCGGGGTCGCGGGCGAAGACGCCCGATCCGCCGATGCGGTCCACCGACTGCTTGCCGGACTGGTTGCCCTTGGAGAAGTGCGCGCCGAAGACCACGGCGGCGCCCGTCTGGGTGGCGAGCCTCTCGACCTCGTTGAGCAGCTCGGCCACGTCCCCCGCCCTGTTCTCGTCGCGACCGCCGAGGCCCTTATAGATCGGGTCGATGATGATGAGCCCGTAGCCGCGGTCCCGGATGCGCGCGATGATCTCCGGCACCAGCGCATCCAGGGAGGCGGCGTGGCCGCGGAGGTTCCACACGTCGAGCATCCCGGGGATCACCGGGCAGATCTTGGCGGTGACGACGTCGCCCAGGCGGCGGGCGTAGAAGTAGGGCTGGATCTCGAAGTTGATGTAGAGGACTCGGGCCTGCGCCGTCTGCAATCCCCACCACGGCAGCCCCGATGCCACCGAGGCGGCGAGGTCGGTGAGCGCCCAGGTCTTGTACGACTTGGAGCCCCCGCCGATCACCATCTTCGATCCCTGGTGGAGCACGCCGGCCACCAGCACGGGGGGCCCGGGCTCCTCGGCGTGCTGGGCCAGAAGGTCGCTCGCGTCCACGATCCGGGGGAGGCGGGAGTTCGCCTCCGCGTGCCACTCCCCGAAAGATGCCGCGCCGATGCCGGTCGCCAGGAGGGCCTGCCGCGCGTCACCGCGCGCGACTCCCGCGAGCCGGCTGAAGCGCGAGGGGTTCTTGTTCTTGGCGCAGGGCGGGCAATCGGCGAAGTACTCGTGGAGCGCGGCGACGCGCTCGCGGTACTCCTGGGCGTTCTTCGCGTCCACGCGCACCCAGGCGTGGAGCGAGCGGCCTCCTGAGTTGATCACCGCGGTGACCGGGAGGCGGGAGTCGCGGATGATGGGCCACTGCCGATCGACGGGCAGGTCGTCCCATTCCAGCAGGGCGTGGCGGAAGGCGGTCACGTCGGCGTCGGCCTTGCCTCCCGCCTTCACCGGGTTGATCCGCACGAAAACGCCCGCGCCCGGTTCCCTGGGCCAAGGATCGGCGCCGCCCTCCAGAAGCTTCAGCCATTCGTCGCGCGTGCGGGTCTCGCCCGCGCAGGCGGGGTGGTCTCGGCCATCCTCTCCCATCGCCCCGGCCGCGATCGAGATCACCTCATCGGGCCCGTAGGCCGCCTCGAGGTGGAGGTACGTCGCCATGATGCCCTCCCTCGCCTCCGGGGGTGTCGCGACACTCGCGGGCGCAGAGAAACGCCGCGCGGGGGCCTTTGCGGGCGGCGTTTGGGCATCGGCGTTGTGCGTCACGGGGCGCGCCGGTTGGCCTCGATCCATGAACCGGTGCAGGTGTCTGATGGGCTGGCGCGGTTGTTTCCGGAACGCGGAGCGGATCGCCTTGCGCGCCTCCGGTTCGGGAAGCCCGTCGCGCGCCGCGCAGGGCAATAGCGCCGCCTCGGCCTCGTCGCCGCCCGCCCCCGCGTCCCGGAACTGGCACGCGGCGGCAAAGAGCGCGGTGTTGCGCTCGCCCTCCGGGGTCTTCTCGCTGAGGTAGCGCCGGGTGGCCGCGGGGAGGTCGTTCACTCAGCTTCCTCCCCCCGCCCTCGCCAGCATCCGGTGCCGTCTCCACAGGGAGAGATCCTCGAGGACGTCCCCGGCCTCAAGGGAGCCGATCCCCAGGCAGGCCGGGCAGCGGGCCACCGCGACCTCGAAGTCCCTTTCCCCGGACCGGATCGCGCGCGTGCCGCTGGCGTGGTAGCCACGCCCGGAACAACGGTCGCACCTCACCCTGGCATCCCCGCGCCCGATCATGCCGCCCTCCTGCCCCACCGCGCGCCGAGGAACCCCGAGGCCTCCTCGAAAGTCGCGGACTCCGGGGCGGGATGGCCGAGGGCGCGGAGGTACCTGATCTGCTTGGGCGTGGCCATGCCCTGCCTCCTGCGGGTCACCAGGCAATCGATGATGGCGGAGGCGTGGCCGCGGTCGCGGATCGAGTCCGTGTCGAAGCCGGCGGCCGAGAGCATGGCGAGCTGCCCCCGCGAGGGCCGCTTCTCGTGCCAGCCCATCGTCGGCTCGTACTCGGCGAGCGCCACGTCGTGGAGCGACAGGCAGAACTCGACCGCGTCGATCATCCGGCCCTTGCGCCTCGCGTGGGCCTCCAGCTCCGCCCGGAGCTTCTCCTCGCGGTCGGCGGTCGTCTCGCGGGATAGCTCCTCGAGGTCCTTCTCCTCGTCCCCGCCGCCGGCAGCAAGCCGCGCGGTCATCTCGGCGGCGATCTCCTCGCTGGCCGCGACCAGGTGCGCGGGCCGGATGAGGTTGTGCTTCTCGTGGAGCCACAGGAAATCGAGCAGCAGCAGGTTGTCCTTGCCGGGGGCGACGCGGGTGCCACGCCCCACCATCTGCGAGTACAGCGCGCGGGACTGGGTCGGGCGCAGGATCACCACGCAATCGATGCCGGGGTCGTCGAAGCCCTCGGTGAGCAGCATCGCGTTGCAGAGCACGTCGAAATCCCCGCGCGCGAATCCGTCGAGCACCGTGCGGCGCTCGGCCATCGTCCCGTCGACGTGCTCGGCGGCGAGGCCCTCGGCGCGGCAGATGTCGCAGAATGCGCGGCTGGTGCGGATCAGCGGCAGGAACACCAGCGCCCGGCGGAACGAGGCGTGGTCGCGGATCGCGCGGGCGATCTCCCGCAGGTAGGGCTCGACCGCCTCGCCCAGGTCGGCCTCGGAGTAGTCCCCCGCCACCTTCCGCACCGCGCCCAGGTCGATCCGGACCGGGATCGCCTTGCACGCGATGGGCGAGAGATAGCCCTGCCGGATCAGTTCGAACAGCGACACCTCGTAGGCCACGTTCTCGAAGAAGGTCCCGAGGTTGCGCTTGTCGCCGCGATCCGGGGTCGCGGTCACGCCAAGCACGTGCGCCCCGCCGAAGTGGTCAAGCACCGTGCGCCAGGAATCGGAGATGGCGTGGTGGGCCTCGTCGGCGACCACCAGCGAGAAATGCTCCGACGGCCAGCGGTCCAGCCGGCGGATCATGCTCTGGATGCTGGCGACCACCACCGCCGCGCCCGGCCCCGCCCTGTCCGCCGCCCGCTCGATCTCGGCGCGAAGGCCGGTGGCCGCGTGGATCTTGTCGGCGGCCTGGAGGATCAATTCCTCGCGGTGGGCCAGCACGAGCGTCTTGCCCCCGCGGTCCGCCTCCCATCGCGCGAGGTGCGCGAAGACGATGGTCTTGCCCCCGCCGGTGGGCAACACGAGCAGCTGGCGGGAGAATTCCCCCCATCCCCGCTCCACGGCATGGGCGCAATCGGACTGGTACGGGCGAAGCTCCATGGCCCCTCAGATCTGCGTCCCCTTCGCCGGCCGGAAGTGCCGCCGGATGTGCGCGTCAATCTCGGACTGCGGGATGAAGATGTGGCCGCGGGGCCCGCCGGGCCGGACGCATCCGATCTCCCGGCGGGCCACCATGGCGCGCAGCGTCTTCGGGCTGAGGCCGAATTTCGCGGCGGCATCCCGAAGCGTGAGCAAGTCCTGGGTCGATTTCATTCGCCCCTCAGAACGGGATGTCGTCCCGCGCCTTGTCGGCGACCGCCAGCGACTCCTTGTCGGTGAGCCAGGCCTCCACCGAGTTGAAGACCTTGCCGGGGTCCTTGCGGCCCGGCCTCCTCCCGATGCGCACGCGGGCCACCGCCCGCTCGCACATCTCGGCGGTCACCTCGACGAACTGGCCCTTCTCCGGCGCGAGCCCGCAGGCCTTCAGGAACGTGTCGATCCTCCAGCCCGCGTTCTCCGTGAAGGTGAGGGTGTCGTAGACGGTGGCCCCGTTGACCTCGAGCTTGAGGTCGATCTTCGGGTTGCCGTTCTGGCTGGTGCCCTCGCGGGCCTCGGCCACGAACGCGATGTAATCGCCGGGTTCGAGCAACTGGAAGCCTCCCCGGTCCTGGAACTGTACCTTTGGCATGTGATGTCTTTCCTTTCTGGTTGGTTGTTGAAACTCACGCGGCCCGGCGCGTCGTGACCTTCGAGTCCTTGAAGATCCGGAGTCCCGGGCACTGGCGCAGGCCGCCTTTGATGGCCCCGCGGATCGCGGCGCCGTTGGGCTCGATGAGGCAGAGGTCGGGACGCGATTCGAAGAGCTTGTTGACGTCCTCGACCTCGTATTTCCACGAGCCGCGCTCGACGATGCCGGCGGGCCGCATCCTGGCGTTGACCTCCGCCTGCTTGCTCTCCACCAGCGCGGCGTTTGTCTGCCGCACGAGTTCCCCAGCCTTCTCCTCGGCGGCCTTCCTCTCCGCCTCGGTCTTGGCCGCGGCGGCTTCGGCCTCGAGCCTGGCCCTCTCGCGGTTGGCGTCCTCGATGAGTTGCTGGCGTTTCTCGCGCTCCTCGCGCTCCCTCTTGGCGATCTCCGCCTGGAGGGACGTGCGGTACGCGCCGATCAGTCGCCCGATCCGGTCGGCCTCGGCCTCCAGCGGGCCGGAGAACTCCGACGCGATCGCGTCGATCCTCCGCCCGACCTCGAGCACGGGATCCTTGACCGCCTTGCGCGCCCGCTCGACCCCGCGGGCCATCTCCTGCAGGCGCGCGAGCACCTCGGCCGCCGCCTCCTGGTCGAAGTTGTTGGCGACGGCGAGGATCTCCCCCGCCTCGACCAGCAGGGCGTGGGATTGCTCCCGCACCTCGGGCTCGATGGCGATCTGGACGTCGTCGACGCCGGTCACCGCGATGAGGGCGGCGCTCACGACGCCACCCCCGCCGCGGCAGCCGCCTGCTGCACCGCCCGGAGGAACGCAGCCGGCCGCTTGAGCACCTTGCGGATGTTGGAAATGTCCAGGGAGGCGAGCGGGGCACCCTCCTTGAGCCAGCCCTCCCGCACCATCCAGGCCAGCGCCTGCTCGCGATGCGGTGCGACCAGCTCCGCGAACTTCTCCCGCTCGGGGCCCTCGTCATCGGCGGGGGCGTCATTTGCCGGGGCCTTCGGCGCGGGCGCGGGGTTGGCGAGCGGACGAATCGCCGGGGCCGCGGGCCTGGCCGGTTCGGCGGCCGGGATCTCCCCGCCGTCGAGCCACGCGCCGACCTGCTTTCCGATGTCCTCGGTGACCTGGAAGATCCGGTCGGTGAACATGCCGGTGCGGTCCTTGGAGACCTGGGCGGTGTGGTCGTGGGCCACGTCGAAGACGATGGTGAACTCGTACTCGCCCTCGTCCCGGAACACCGGCGCGAGCCCCACCTTGCGCGGGACCTGCTTGCCTTTGATGTCCTCCTCCAGCACGTACTCCACCTTCGAGCGCATGCAGGCGATCAGGTGGATGTCGGACTGCAGGATGGCCGCGAGCCCCGCGTCGTACTTCTTGCCCGCCTGGTTCCAGTTGGTGAAGGAATTGCCGCCGCGCGAATCCAGCGAGCCCTTGAACTCCAGCACGCCCTTCCAGAGGTGCGATGCGGAGTCGATGATGAGGCAGTCGTAGCTCGCGGCCGTCGCCGCCCCGATGGCCGCGACGAATTTCTCCACCTCGAAGGGCGGGTCGATGTCGCACACGTCGAACCGGAACCGGTCGGAGTAGAGCGACGCCGAGCGGTTCTCGGTGTCGATGACCGCGATCTTGCCGCCCGGCCCGACCAGCCCGGTGGCCAACCGAAGTGCCGACATCGTCTTTCCCGAGCCCGGAGGGCCGGTCACGGCGAGCTTGAGCTTGGCGCGCCGCCGCTGCGCCTGAGTGAATTGCATCTTGGGATTCTCCCCTTGGGCGTGGTTCTGAAGCGCCCCGCGCGCCCGCCCTTGCGCGCGAGACGGAAATCGATTCCCCCGCCGGTCCTCAGCGCCGAGAGCAGCGCTCCCAGGTACGCGACCCCGACCATCTCCCCCGTCACCCGGAACACCCGCCAGCCCAGCGCCCCGGCCGCGTTGTACTTCTCGCAGTCGTCGCGGAAGCCCAGGGGCCGGTTGTGCCGCCCGCCGCGCTGGCCGTCCTCACCGACCTTCCATGCCCCGCCCTCGATTTCGAAGGCGATCAGATCCTCCGGGGAGGCGAAGTCAAAGCGCCAGCCCCGCGGGCGAGCGAAGCGGTACTCTCGCTCCAACGGCGGCCCGCCCAAGATGCGCCAGATCAGCGCGAACTTGGCTTCCAGGGTGGAGCCAAGCTTTTCCTGAGACGACGCCGTCCGTTGCCTGCGGTTGGTTGCCATCTGGCAGAAGCGCCAGATTTCATGAGGCAGCAAAAAAGGGGCTGCGATTGCTCGCAAACCCCTGGCGGGAACACGCTTTCAGCGATTTCAACCGGATTTCATCGGTGGCGTCCCAGGTGCTTTGCCGCCTCATCTTTGATGCCAGGTTTCCTCTGCTCGAAGGAGGCTTTCCCCTCGGGGCTGGCCGCTAGGTACGCGCGAATCGTGGTGTCGCGATCTGCGGGATCATCGGCCCAGTCACGTTCGACGGCAGAGATCTCTTCAGTCACGGTCATCCCCTCCTCGTTGGCGTGGCCACCGCCTTTCGTGAATCGCATTGCTGGGGATGATGCGTTACAGGGGGGCAGGTTGTTCTTGCGGAGTTTCTCGTCAATGCCCCGGACGCGCCGACTCAGGGTCGCCGCGCTCTTCACCACGCCCGATTTCCGAAGCGATTCGAGGGCATTCTTCTGACTGCCGCCGGAATTGCGGACCGCACGCCAAATCGTCTGCTCTTCTGGGGTCAGGATGTCGGCGATTCGGTTATAAATCTCAAGAGCAGCTGCTTCCGGTGCAACTCGTGCCTCGGCTAGGTCGGCTTGCATGACGGGAACGCCCCGAACGTGCTCGTGCACCGTCGCGACGGTCTTCTCGATTCTCGCGACGGCACCCGAAATGGGATTGGTCATCTGCTGCAACTCTAGGATGCCGGCTTGGACCGTTGCAAGTGTGGGCCCTTTATCCGCCGCGTCACCAACAAGGTGCGCCCGCGTTGCGATGAGTTGGAGAAGGCTCCCATCGGCCAAAGGGAATCGCAGGTCGTCAAACCGGCGCCTCACCTCATCCAGGCCCTGCAAAACCTGTTCGCCGTGGCGGCGACAAAGGGCCCAAACGGCATCGACGGCGGCATCTTCCTCCATCCCGACGAACGGTGTCACATCGCTCAGTTCGGCAAGTCGCTCCATGAAGAACCCGTCGTCAGTCGCGGTGGCAAAATGGACAGCCTGGCGCACGTAGTCGAGCGCAGTCGTCCGCGCTTCGTCGGCCTCGATTCGGTCCCTGAAGATGTCCGCCGAGTAGATGCCCGCGTTGTCGATCTCATGAAGTCCGGCGGCATAGGCCGCAATGCGCCTGTCAACGCACTGAAAGCAGCATCCGCAGTGTGTTGCGCTGCCCACCAGGCGGTTGAAGGTCTTGCTGCACGACACCGAACTATTGATGAGGTCCCTCCCGCCCACTTTGTCCAGAAGTGCAAAGACGTCGGCCTTAGTCTTCGTCCAGAAGGGATTGAGCACTCTCACTGGCCCGCCGCGGACCTCGGCGAAGAAGTCCGCCATGAGCGCGTGCGTCTGCGGGTGCGTGGTGCGGCTCGCCCGCGCATTCATCAGGTCCTGCCGGCGGAGGAAGTTGAGCGAGGTCACCCCGTTCTCAAAGGCGAAGAAAGAATCAAGACCGATTCGGTGGGCGACGGCAAAGGCGATGGAACCGAAGAGGAACGCGCGGGTCCGCTGTGTCTCCTCCACACCGCGCACGTGGGCGAGACCGCAATCGAATGAGTAATGGTGGACCCGTCCCGGATGGTTCGCACACAAGACCCTAACAAGCGCCGCCTGGGTCTTCTTGGTGCTCGGCTGCCCCGACCGATGGCTGATGAGGTAGATGTCCTCGCTGGTGGTCGCCAGGCGCTCCAACACCCCGGCCAGAGAATCCAAGCCGCCCGAGAACAGGGCAACGCTTGCGGGACCTCGGGGCGCGATGGCGAACTCCTCTCGGTCGAATAGCGACGTTGGCGGCGTCGTGTGCCCTTCCAGAAAATCAAAAGAGTATTCGCAGTCGCCCGTCATGAACCGGATGGCCGCGCTGAGTTTCTCCTTCACGCGCGGCTGATTCCAGAATTCAGCATCCCGGACCCTCATGGAGAACAGCATGGCGCGTGGCCAGGCGTGATACTCCACGGCGTCCTTCGCACCGCGGAACGTCGCCCGGTCCGCGGCGAAGACGTAGGCGGCAAGTTCCAGCAGATCCAGAATCCGATCCGGAAGGTGGTAGAGCTGATCGACGAATTTCGGCAACCGCAGTGTGACCAGTCGTTCAGGGTCGTCATTCAGATAGTTGAGCGCTGTGACGTGCGCGCCAGCTGGGACGGACTTCGGCCGCGGCGCGCCGTTGCAGAGAAATACTCGCAGGGGGCAAGCGTCCTTCATGCGGCCTGCTCCTCTCGCCGCAGCTCATCCCGCATCTTCCCGAAAGCAACGGAAAGAAACCCCTCGATCTCCCGCTCGCTGGGAACCCTATCGCGGGCATGGCCGTTGAACCAGCCCGCCGCAAACGACTGCGTTATCTTCGCCGTCTCAAAAGCGTGCCTCGATACGCCGTCGACGTGGGACCTTATGCCTTCCCGGAACCGCTCGCGGTGCTCCAGTGTGGGGCAGGTTGCCGATGCCGCTCTTTCGAGGAAGTAGTTTAGATACCGCTCCGTGACCTTGCCGAAAAAGAGACGCGCCAAGTCGCAAAAGCCAGACCCTTCGCCCAGCGGACGCCACGAGTCAAGAAACTCGCTCGACGGTTTGAAGAGCGGCATTTGTTGACTGGCGTTCTGCTTGTACCAGTTTCCAATCGCGTCCGCCGCCGCACCGATGGTGATCTGCCCATACTCAGTCGCCGCCTGGTGCGGGGGGATCTGTTCCTTCAGCGATCTGACGATGGACAGAAGCGTCGCTCGTTCCGCAATGGGGATCCCGGACGCCCTCAGCGCCTGGTGTGGGTCTTCCGCCCGGCACGCTCGGGCAAACTTCACAAGGAAGGCAAAGGCTGTCTTGACCGCGTCGTCTTGGAAGAGGGTTTCGTACTGGCGGCGGACGTTCTCTAACGTCTGTGCGGCAAGGGTGCCGACCGGAACTTCATCGGAGAAAACCCCGCCCATCTGGCCAACCAGGCGCGTCCACCTCGTTGATTTCGGCAGGATTCCGACTCTTTCGTGTCCCATGGGGCAGCTTTCGGTTCCGTCCCGCTATGCCAGAGTGTTGCCGCAGATGATCCGAAGAGTCGCCGGTTCACACTTAGCCAGGCGCGATCCCGCGGCAACCTCCTTATCTCCCAATAGGTTAGCGAGTGAACTGGGGCTTGGCGAGCGCCCATTGAGGCTCGCGCGTCAGCAGGCCGTGAGATCCGGCGCCCCTCATGCCCCAAAACGCATCCTCGATCCCCGCCGCCCCGCGCCCCCGGTGGACACCGACCATGGAGAACGACGCCCTGACTCAACCTGCCGTTGCCAGAGTCAGCACGTTGGAAGCGGATCCTTCGGGCCTCACCGCAAACCACGCCTTTCCCTCATCGGTCGTCCTCAGCTCTAGGTATGAGTGGCGAATGATCGTCTCGGAGTTCCCGGCCTCCAGGGCGACCTGGGAGAGGTTCTGGGTGACGGCGGTGCGGTAACTGATGAACGAGTCCCGGAGCACGTCGTGGGGCCATTCGAGGCCGATGGCCTTGGCCAGCGCCGTCACCCGCGCGGAGGTCTTCGTGTTGCAGATCCGCCCCCCGGCGGCCCGGTGTGGCGCGAGCCACTCGGCCAAGTTGGGCTGGATGGGGATGAGGCGCCGGGCGGCGGTCTTGGCCTTGTGCTTGGCGACCTCGATCACGCCCCGGTCCCAATGGATGTCGGCCCATTCGAGGCGCTGCATCTCCAACGGACGGATGCCCGCGAAACCCCCGATGGCGATGAACGGCACCAGATCGGGTTGCGGGCGGATCGCGGGCCTTCCGGGTCCCTCCTTAACGCCGTGGGCGGCGGCCAGCAGGAGGCGGGACATCTCCCCCGGCGTGAACACCCGGATGCGCTTGCCGGGGTCCTTCATCCGCTTCACGAACGTCGCCTCGACCTCCCGATCCCGCGGTAGGTAGCCGCGCGACCGCGCGAAGTTGAACAGGGTCACGATATCCGTCCGATAGTTGTTCCACGTCTTCGGCTTCGCACGAAGGCGCGCGAGGGCGTCCTCGATCATGCGCCCGGTCACCGCCTGGACCGGCGCCCGGAATCGGCCCGCGAACCACCCGAGGCGGTATCGCAGCGTCGAGACATAGCGCTCCGAGAGACCGGTCTCGATCCGGTCCTTGATGAACTCCTCGACCAGATCGGGGATCCGCTTCGATGGGATCTCCTTCGAGTGCTTCTCCCGCCACCAGCGCGCCACCTGGAGCAGCGATGCCGGCTGCACCAGCTCCCACGCCTCGGCATACTCCTTCGCGGCGACGTCGATCGGGATGCCGGTCCGTTTCACCGCGGCCACCGCCACGCCGAACCGCTCCCGGTCCCCCACCCGCATCTCGGTCATCTCGGCGCGCCCATCGGTGAGATCCCGCGCCATGGCCTCCGCCGCCTCCTTGGCCGCATCGAGGGAGGCGCGCGCCAGCCGACGCCGCGCCCCGCCCTGCCGCCACGCGGCCGTGAAATGCTTCTTTCCGGTCCGGTAGATGAGTATCCGGACCGAATCGACCCAGATCTCGATGGGCCATTTCCCTGTGACAGCTTGTGACAACCGCCGCTTTTTTCGGGCCCCGCGCTCGCTGATCTTCACGCAGTATTTGTCACAAATGTGTCACAAAAAATCAAGGATTTTCTGTAAGTCATTGTGGCCCAAGACGCGTATCAAGGGTTCGAGCCCCGTCGACTCCGCTCCTTTTTTGGCCACAAACGGAGGCTCGGGCCCTAGTCCACCTCGCACCCGGCAAAGCCAGAGGCGCCTGCGCCGTGGCTCGCGTGCAGATTCATCGCAGTGCGATGCCTCGTTTGATCCTGACACATTCGCCGGGAGGGCGAGATCTGGCTCGCCCTCGAAACCACAAACCGTTACGGGCGATTTCCGAGGCAGAAAAGCGCCGGTAAGGCGCCGAAGCCACCAACTTTGGTCATGCAAGTGTCTGGGGTTTCGGCAAAACACGTGGTCCAACCCCACTGAAATTCCGCGATCTACACGCAATCGCCCGCGCCCCCGTCGAGGAACTGGCGAAGGTCCCCTGACCTGACCCCCGCGGTGGGACAGGTCAAAACTGAAGTTCCACCGGTTCCTTAGTGTCTCCGTTTGGTTGTGGTTTTGCAATCCGGGGCGCAGGGAGCCCGGAGGGCGACCGAAGCCCCGGATTGTTGCCGCCCGCGA
>JAKQKQ010000172.1 GCA_029560585.1 Verrucomicrobiota bacterium
GATCGACCAGCTCGTGCGCAACATCCGCTGGGGCCAGCGCGGCAATTTCCTCTCCATCCCCACCGACACCCCGGCGCGCGACGAGCGCCTCGCCTGGACCGGCGACTTCGCCGTCTTCGCCACGACCGCGTCGCGCTACCAAGACACGCGGGCATTCCTCTCGAAGTGGATGGACGACCTGCGCGACGCACAGCGCCCCAACGGCAACCTCCCCGCCATCGTGCCGCAACCGCGCGACTATTTCGACGTCACCGGCGTGGGCTGGTCCGACGCGTTCATCATCGTCCCCTACACCGTGTGGCGCGCCACCGGCGACACGCGCATCCTCCGGCAAAACTGGGAGGCGATGCGGCGCTGGTCCCGAAGATCCGCGAGGCGTTCGTCGCGGCGTACCGCCACCCCGACGGCTCCCTCAAAATCGGTACGCAGACCGTTTACGCGATGGCGCTCGGCATGGACCTGATCGCCGATCCGGACGCGCGCACGCTCACCGCCGGGAAATTCGTCGAGAAACTCGCCGCCGACAATTTCCACCTGAAGACCGGCTTCCTCGGCACGCCCTGGCTGTTGCCCGCGCTCAGCAAGATCGGGCGCGACGACCTCGCCATGCGCCTGCTCCTCAACGAGGACTATCCCTCGTGGGGCTTCGAGATCCGCATGGGCGCGACCACCATGTGGGAACGCTGGAACACCATCCGCGCCGACGGCCAGTTCGGCCCCGTGGAGATGAACTCCTTTAACCACTATGCCTACGGTGCCGTGGGCGACTGGATGTTCGGGCACCTCGGCGGCGTGCAGATCGTCGAGCCCGGTTACAAAAAGTTCCGCATCGCCCCGCTCGTCGGAGCCGACGCGCTGGATCATGCCACCTGCCACCTGCAAACGCCCCACGGCCTGATCCGCTCGGAATGGACGCGCACCCAAGACGGTCTGCGACTGGCCGTCACCGTCCCCGCCAATACCTGCGCGGAGATCGTCGTCCCGGCTCGCAACGCCGAAGCCGTGCGCGAAGGCGAAAAGCCCGCCGCATCCGCACCCGGAGTCGTCCAGGCAATCGCGCAGGATGGCCAAGTCCATCTGACCGTCGGCTCCGGGCGCTACGAATTCTCCGTGAGCAAAGACTGACCCGCCCCGTGCCGCCACGTCCGCCCACCGGCAGGATCGTGGCGGCATCGTCGGCGCGCGGGCCGCGAAACGCCTTCGACGCACCGCCGACGCAAGCCGGCACGACGAAGGCGAGATTGGCGCCATGCGACGCGGACGCCGGACGCGACTCGTCAGGTGAGCGCGTTATCCGCTCCCTGCGGGTCGCCATTTTCAGTCTGCACCTTAAACAATCCGCCATTCACTTTTCGCCCCACCGCCGTAAAGCCGCGCCTGCCAACAGGCTCGACTTTCAGGGCTTCCCTAATCTTGATCGGCGACCTCACAGCCGCCCCGCATCGCCCCGATGCGAATTCGAAAAATCTTCTTCCAGAACCCACAACCCCATGCCCACGCGCCCCATCCCAATTCAGGTCATGAAACGCAGTAAGGGCTAATAACACTGTTAGCCGAA
>JAKQKQ010000178.1 GCA_029560585.1 Verrucomicrobiota bacterium
GGCAAAGACTGGGATTTTTCGCGGTTGCAGAGTGAGTTTCGGGGATCGGTGGCACCAGACCCTCCAAAATCGCGTTTTTCGGAGCGCGGTTTTCCTTTGAGCCTGCATGTTTCACGCGGAAGCGTGAAATATGCAGGCTAGTCAGGGCGCCTCGACCGACGCCACCGCAAAGGCGGCGATGCCCTCGGCCCGCCCGATGAATCCCATGCCCTCGTTGGTCGTGGCCTTGAGATTGACGTGCCGCGGGTCGAGACCGAGCGCGCCGGCGATATGGGATCGCATGGCAGGGGCGTGTGGCAGGACCTTGGGAGCCTCGGCGATGACCGTCGCGTCGATGTTCAGGAGCCTGGCCCCTTTTCCCTCGAGCATGTGGCGAATCTCGGAGAGAAAAACACGGCTGGGTGCGTCTTTCCATCGCGGGTCACTGTTCGGGAAATGCTTGCCGATATCGCCTTCGCCGATGGCGCCGAGGATCGCGTCGGCTATGGCGTGGATGAGCACGTCCGCGTCGGAGTGGCCTTCCAGGCCTTTGGGGTGTGGGATCTCGACCCCGCCCAAGATGCATTTCCGGCCCGTCACCAGACGATGGACGTCGTACCCGATGCCACAGCACTGCATGCCAATCAGCACACCCACCCAAGCGACGGATGCCAAGCGAAATTCCGCTGCGGGCGGTGCGGGGAAGCCGCCATCGGGGGTGCCCCCGATGAAATCCCCCAGGGGCTGGGACCGGCACCAAAACTGTGCGGTCCGATGGTCGCAAAATATCCAGATCGGGTCCGTTGGATCGCTTAACAGGCTTTGCGAGAATAGCTTACAAGTGTATGAACGCCGTTGATTGACGGCTTTTCACCTCACTCTATAGTGGCTTGGTCGTGAATCAAGGGACGCTCTGGGTCAGCGCTGGGCGAAGCTCCGCCTTCTTTCGGGTCGTGGGGCGTGGAACGTTCCAGAATGCCGGATTGCTCAAAGAGGCTGCCGGTGAGATGTGGAACAAGGGCTGTCGGCGGCTGGTGGTGGATCTTGCGGACTGCAGGACGATGGACAGCACATTCCTCGGCATCTTGGCCGGATTGGCGCTGCGCTCTCGCAAAGACCAGGGTGAGGTTATCTTGACGAGCGTGATGGGCCGCAATCGGGATCTCATCGAGAAGATGGGACTCGACCGCATCATGACTGTCGAGGAGGATGCGGGCGGGTCCGGCCCGGGATCGGCGCGCGAGTTGGTGGGCGATGCGCCGTCCAAGGCGGAGACGACGAGGACCATGTTGGAGGCCCACAAGAATCTGATTGAGGTCGATCCCACCAACGAGCAGCGTTTCCAAGATGTCGTTGATTTTCTCAGAGAGAGCGCCCAGCGCCGCGGGGCCGGGGCCTGACGGGCGCCGGGGCGGAAGGCGGCAAACGACCGCGCCATGATCATCCTGCTGTGCGCCCTCGCCGGGCTCTGCGCCCTGCTCGTTTGGCTGGTCTGGGACCAGAGGCAGACCGTGGGGCGGCAGGATCTGGAGATCGATCGGCTCCGGGAGGAGAAGAAGGCGGTCTTTGACCTGATGCATGAGCTCGGCGAGGCCTTCACCGACACCATGGGGGTCGAGGATTGCATGCGGATCGTGGTGCGCGCGGCCATCCAGATTGCCCAGGCCCGCTCGGCGACCTTCTTTTCGCTGGATGCGGTCCGCGGCGTGCTGCGGCCCGGGATCTCGCAGGGACCATTTCCGGCGCTGCTTCCCGCGCACCGGCGGCACGCCTCGCAAGAGATCCTCCCGGCCCTGCACCCCGTCTTTCAGGAGGTGATGGACCGCGGCTGGGTGCTGGTGGAGGACTGCGCCGCCGACGGGCGCTTCCCCCGCATTGGCGAAGAGGAGCCCGCCGTGGAGAGCTTCATGGCCGTGCTGCTGCGGTATCGGGGGGAGAAGCACGGGGTTCTTGCGCTGGCCAACCGCGAGGACGGCGGACATTTCATCGATGCGGATGCCGAGATCCTGCGGTCCATTGGGGCGCAGGCCGCATTCGCGCTCCACAACGTGGGCGTCTACCGGCAGTTGGCGGAGAAGCAGCGCCTCGATCACGACATCGAGGTGGCCCGCGCCATCCAGCGCATTCTCTTGCCCGATGCGCTGCCGCGCGTGGAGGGATTCGAGATGCGGGCCATCAATCTCCCGGCGCAGCGGATGAGCGGCGACTACTACGACGTGTTTGACGTCGGCGACGGGTGCACGGGCATCGCGGTGGCGGACGTTTCGGGCAAAGGGGTGCCCGCCTCGCTCGTGATGGCGATGTGCCGGAACGTCCTGCGCACCACCGCGCGTGGCACGGGTTCGGCGGCCGAGGTGCTGCGCCGTGTCAACCGCCTGCTGGTGCCCGACATGGGCGAGGACATGTTCATCACGATCGCCTACATGATCCTGGATCCCGCCGCGGGCCGGCTCACCGTCGCCCGGGCCGGCCACGAGCCGCCGCTGCTCTGTCGGGAGGGCCGGCTCACGGAGATCGCGCCGCCGGGAATGGCCGTGGGCATTGACAGGGGAGAACTGTTCGATAGCGTACTGGCCGATTGCGTTCAACCCCTGCAGAAGGGCGACGCGGTGGTGGTCTACACCGATGGCGTCACCGAGGCGCAGGATCCCGGGGGACGCGAATTTGGCAGGGAACCGCTCGAGGAGGCCATCCTCGCCTCGGCGAGGTCGGGCGCCAAGGCCATCGCCGACGCGATAGTGGAGCGGCTCGAACGATTCCGGGGTCCGGCCGAGCAGAGCGACGACATTACGCTGATATCGCTGTATGCCGAAGGATGAGAGCAGCCCGTCATTGACGACGGTGGAGACCGCCTACCTCCGCGAGGTGGAGGCATCCGCCGCGCAGGCTGCCGAGCACTACGACCGACTGCTGCGTGCCGCGGCGGACATGGACAACTTTCGCAAGCGCGCGGCGCGCGAAAAGGAGGACGCCGTCCGCTTTGCCGGTGCCGCACTGGTCGAGAGGCTTCTGCCGGTCCTCGACAGCTTTGAGTTGGGGCTCGTGGCCGCCGATGGAAGCGCCGACGCTGCCGCGATCGCAGAGGGCATGCGGATGACCTTCAACCAGCTGGTCTCGGCGCTGCGCGAGGAGGGGCTTTCTGAGGTTGACGCGACCGGTGCGCCCTTCGATCCGCACCAGCACGAGGCGGTCTCGACGATGGAGTCCGCCGATGCTCCCGACGGGCATGTTGTCCAACAGTTGCGCAAGGGCTACCGATACCGGGACCGCTTGATCCGGCCGGCGTCGGTCATCGTAGCGAAGGCGCCGGGATCCTGAGGGCGAAATGGCCGCGAAACGGGACTACTACGAGGTTTTGGGCGTCGGGAAGGATGCCGACGAGGCCGAGATCAAGAAGGCTTACCGAAAGCTGGCGGTCAAGTATCATCCGGACAAGAACCCGGGAGACAAGACCGCGGAGGAGAAGTTCAAGGAGCTGGGCGAGGCCTACGAGGTGCTGGGCCACCCGGAGAAGAGATCGGCCTATGACCGGTATGGGCACCGGGCCTTCGAGCCGGGGGGCGGATTCGGGGGCGGCGGTGGTTTTGGCGGCGGCATGCACGTTGATCCTTTCGAGATCTTCCGCGAGGTTTTCGGCGGCTCCGGCATTTTCGACGAGTTCTTCGGCGGCGGCGGTGGCGGGCGCGGGCGGGACTCATCGCGCCGCGGATCGGATCTCCGCTACGACATGGAGCTGACCTTCGAGGAGGCGGTATTCGGATGCGAGAAGGAGATCCGGGTGCGCAAGGCGGCGCCCTGCACGGAGTGCGGTGGCGGTGGCGCCGCACCCGGCTCGCGCAAAGTCAATTGTCCCACGTGCGGGGGCAGCGGGCACGTCCGCGCTTCGGTGGGCGGATTCATCTCGATGCTGCAGACCTGCCCGCGGTGCCAGGGTGCCGGCAACACCGTGGACAAGCCGTGTTCCAAGTGCGGGGGCACGGGGCGCGCGGAGCAGGCCACGGTGGTCAAACTGCGGGTGCCGCCGGGTGTGGACACCGGGACGCGCCTCCGGTCGGCCGGCGAGGGCGAGGCGGGCATGCTCGGCGGCGAGCCGGGCGACCTGTATGTCGTGCTCCACGTCCACGAGCACCCCGTTTTCAAACGGGACGGCGAAGACCTCTTCTGCGAGATCCCGATCCCTTTCACCACCGCCGCGCTCGGCGGCGAGATCAAGGTGCCCACCCTTGCGGGCCCCGCCACCATCCGCATCCCTGCGGGCACGCAGAGCGGAAAGGTATTCCGCCTGCGCAGCAAGGGGGTCCCATCCGTGCGCGGCGCCGGCGTCGGGGATCTTCACGTCGGACTGGTCGTCGAAGTGCCCGCGCGCTTGACCAGGGAGCAGCGCAGGCTGCTGGAGGATTTCGCGAAGGCCTCGGGGACCGAGAGCTACCCGCAGCAGGCCTCGTTCTTCGAGAAGGCAAAACGATTTTTCACGGAGACCCGCCATGGCCATTGACCGTTTTTATCAACCCGCTTCCGATGCGACCGAGCTCACCGGGACGGAGGCCCATCATTGTCTGCACGTGCTGCGGCACGGGCCCGGAGAGAGGATGGTGTTGTTCGACGGGAGGGGCAACGAGGCCATGGCAGAGATCACCGGCGCATCGAAGGACCGGGTGACCTTCAAGGTGCTCTCGCGGCAGCACACGCCCAAGCCGGGCTACAGCCTGACGCTCGTCCAGGCGATGCCCAAGGGACGGCCCATGGAACTCATCATCCAGAAGGCCACGGAGATGGGCGTCTCGCGCATCGTGCCGCTGGTCTCCGAGAGAGTGGTCGTGCACCTCGACGACGAGCGCGTCGAGTCCCGGCTCGAGAAATGGCGCGCGATGGTGATCGAGGCGGCCAAACAGTGCGGCCAGAACTGGCTGCCGGACATCGAGCCGGTGTGCTCGGCGAAGGAGTTCTTTAACGCCGCGCCCGGCGCGGAGATCGCCGCCATCGGCTCGCTCCAGGGCGGGACCGTGTCTTTCCGAAAACTCTTTGCCGAATTCGAGGCGGGGCAGGGGCGAAGGCCGAAGTCGGCGGTCATGGTGGTGGGCCCGGAGGGGGACTTCACCCCAGCAGAACTCAACAGTGCCCGCCGTGCCGGCTATCGCCCGGTCACCCTGGGGCCGATCGTCCTGCGCAGCGATACGGCCGCCATTTTCTCCCTCAGCGTGCTCGCCTACGAGCTGCAGAACCTGTGACGGCGGACATGTGGGTCCCGGGGTTCCTGCGGTGGCGCAGGCCATCCTGCCTGCGGCCGTGTCCTGATAGGATGGTGGCAGGCAGAATTGCCTGCCCCACGGTGCCCTGCGGATGGAACGCTTCAACCCACAAACGGGTGATTGACACAAAGTCCAAGACTGGCATGATAACAAATTCACAACTTTTTGGAGCAGGCCCATGAAACGCACCTATCAGCCATCCAAGCGCCGCCGCGTGCGCAAGCTCGGCTTCCGCGCCCGCATGAAGACCAAGACGGGTCGGGAGACGTTGAACCGTCGCCGCCGGCACGGCCGCAAGCGCCTGCTGCCCAAGGGCGTCGACAAGAAATACCGGCGGCACAACCACTGATGGGCCTGGCGGCCCGTGCGGCCGTGAGCAAGGTCGACCAGCGTTTCCGGCAGTGCCACCGGCTCCGGTCGCGGGCTGAATTCGACCGCGTGCGCCACGAGGGCCAAACCTACCGCAGCCGACTTTTTTCCGTGATCATCAGGTTCGATCCCAGTCTCCCGGCCGCCCGGTTGGGTATCATCGCCGGCAGGCGGTTTGGCGGTGCGGTGTCGCGCAGCCGGGTCCGGCGCCATGTGAGGGAGGCCTTCCGCCTGCGCCGGGCGGCGTTCCTGGGCCGGGCCGATTTGGTTGTGATACCGAGGGCCGAGGCTGCGGCTGTGGCGGGCGGTGCCATGGGCCGTGAGCTCGAGCGACTTTGGCGCAAGGCGCGACTACTGCCGCCCGCCGATGCCGCGCAATCAACGGAGTGACGCCATGAATCGTAAGGACACTTCCCTGCTGGTGGTCTGCCTGCTGCTGATGATGTTCTGGCCGATGATCGTCAACAGGATCTGGCCCCCCAAGCCACTGCCCCCTGGGGCGAAGGGGCCCACCACGGGAGCGGTGGTCAGGGCGGAACTGCCCGGCGCCGGTCCCGTGCTTCGCGCGCAGGGCCCGCCGCCGCCGACGCCGGATGACATCGCCCGCTATCGCGACGCATCTCCCGCCGCCCTGCTGGAGAACGATCTGCTCCGCCTCGAGGTGGTCGCCGAAGGCGGCGGCTTCCGCTCCGCCACGCTCAAGTCCCACAAGGCCGAGAACGACCATCCCGTCGTGCTCAACCAGAATGGTGCGGGGCCCCTCTTCGAGCTGCGGTTTGGGGGGGAGAACCGCGACCTGCGCCCCTGGGAGGTCGTGTCCTCGGACGGCCGCGGCGCCGTCCTGCGGGCGAAGCCCATCGAGGGCCTCGAGGTCACCAAGCGATTCGAGATTTCCGGAGACTATGCATCGGTGGCCACGATCACGTTCTCGAACGTCACGGCCACGGCGATGGAGCTGCCCAAGGTCGCGGTCAACTGCGGCACCGCCGCCCCGATGCACGAGACCGACCAGCAGATGTACATCGGCGCGGACTGGTACGACGGCTCGCAGTTCAAGGCGCAGCGGCTGACGGATTTTGCAAAGTCCGGGTTCCTGTTCTTCACCTTTCGTGAGGCGCGGCAGTCGTTTGAGGTGGCCCGGCCACTGGATTGGGTCACCAGCCACAACCAGTTTTTCGTGACGCTGGTCGATCCCCGCGAGCGGAAATTCGGTGGGTTGGCCCTCCAGGAGGTGGATCTCCCGCGGTTTAGGCCGACGCAGCAGCGAGCGCCCATCGGGATGCTCGCGCTTGGCGAACTGGCGCCCACGCGGCTTGAGCCGGGCGCGGCCCTCACCGTCAGCTTCGAGACCTACACGGGCCCGCGCGAATACTGGCGCCTCAAGAACCTGGGCGGCGAAAAGGGGAGGGTCATGAATTTCGGGATGTTCGGCTGGGTCAGCGTGCTGCTGCTCAACCTCATGAACGCCCTCCACAAGGTCACGCATAACTACGGCATAGCGATCATTCTCATGGTGGTGATCATCCGGGCGGTTTTCTGGCCCCTGCAGACCAAGGCCAACCGCACGATGAAGCAGATGCAGTCCTTGAAGCCCGAGCTCGAGAAGATCCAGAAGCAGTACAAGGACCAGCCCGAGAAGCTCCACGCCGAGATGCTCAACCTGTACCAGACCTACGGCGTCAGCCCCTTCGGCGGATGCCTCCCCATGCTGGTCCAGTTGCCGGTCTTCTTCGGATTCTATTCCATGCTGCTCGGCGCCGTCGAACTGCGCCACCAGAGCTTTCTCTGGATAAAGGATCTTTCCCTGCCCGACACCATCTGGCACATCCCGGGCCTCGATTTCCCGCTGAATCTCCTGCCTCTGCTGATGGGCGCCACCTCGATCTGGCAGACGCACGTCACGCCCATGAGCGGCATGGAGAAGAGCCAGGCCATGATGATGAAGTTCATGCCGCTGCTCTTCGTCGCCATCTGCTACAATTTCTCCTCCGCGCTCGCGCTCTACTGGACCGTCCAGAACCTCATCGCCGTCTTCCAGACGTACCGCAACCTCGCCCAGCCCGCGCCGAAGCTCGAGAAGAAGAAGCGCCCCAAGGGCCGCTGGGCCATGCTCATGGAGCAGGCTCGGCAGGCCGCCGAGTCCGAGAAAGAGGCGCGGCGCCGCAAGAAGAAAGAACCGCGGGGCTAGATCCCATCCGGCGGCTGCCGGACCACCGGGGCAGAAAATGGGACGTAGGAGCGCGCTTGCGCGCGATTCACGCATGGAATCGCCTGCCAGCAGGCTCCTACTGCCCGGCATCTGAGTTTTCGAGCTAGGCCCTCCCGGCCGCCCAGTTTAATTCTTGGGCTGCGATTCTTCCCGCGCTACCCGAACGAAGACAAGCAGGTCATTGGGCGAGGGCGCCTTGTCGCCTGGGATGACTCCCCCGCCGAGGCATATCCAGTCGTTGAGGTTGGGGACCACCTGCGCCGTTATCGCTCTCTCGCGCATGATCGGTTGCCCGACCGGGAGATCGACCCCGGGCAGGGTCTGTCGGCCCTCGATTTCGACCACGCGGTATTTCAGGTCCAGCACGATTCGATTCGGCTCGCCGGGCACGGCATTGATGATGGACTTCAGGCTGGTGCCGGGGCCCTCCTTCATTTTTTCAAGGCGGTAGGTGCCGTCTTTTGTCGGAACGAAATAGTCCGGTGGTTCGGCACCGATGGATATGATCGCCTCCTGGCCCGCCCAGGCGCTCACCCGCGGCGCGGACAGCACGTCCAGACCGCGGAACGTCGCGTCGATATCCAGGTTCGGGCCCCGCGTCCGGATGACTGTCTTGTCGCCCGAGCGCACCTCGACATTCGGCCCGAAGGCGACCGAATCCTTTGTGGCGCTGGGGGCATCGCTGGTGATTCTGATGACCGCGTTGGTCGGCATCTGGATGAACTTCGCCTCAAGGGTGTACATCTTGGGCTGCTGCGCGTGGGTCAGGAACGGCACGAGCAGGGCCGCGAGAATGAGGCGGGGGCAGGGTGACATCTTCATGGGTGCGCCATATCGAATTACTTCGGGCCTCAGGGCTTGGCCCCACCACGGGGGGAAGCGGCATCTCCCGGCGCGAGATTGTGGGCCAGCACGCCCGCGACAAAGAGCTGGAAGGGATGGTAGGCGAGGATCGGCAGGAGGGCGGACGCCAAGACCTCCGGCTGGCCGCGGAAGAACGTGCTCAGGAGTGGGACGCCGAGCGCGAGAGTTTTCTGCGGGGAGGTCATGAGGGCGCAGATCGCATCGGCGCGCCCCAGCCGGACCGCCCGCGCGGCCCACCAGGCGGCCGCGCTTAGCACCAGATAGCACGCGGCCAAGTACGCTATCGGCAGGGGCATGGCCGCCAGCCGTGCACCCAGGGTCCCGTCCGCGCCGGCGCGGGCAAAAGTCAGATAGAGGATGAACAGGATAGACCAGGAGTTGACGGCCGAGAACAGGGCGGTGTGGCGCGAGGCACGGCCCCGCGACAGGGCATGAAGCCCGCGGCCGATCGCAAAGGGCAGCAACACCTGTAGCGCCAAATCGCGGAAGACCCGCCACAGGTCGGAACTCGCCAGCCCTTGCCCGGACGCCTGTAGCATCAGGGAGAGCAGCACCGGGGCGACGAATACGCCGCAGAGATTCGAGATCACGGCGTTGAACAAGGCCGCCGGCATGTTGCCACCGCCCCGCTGCGTGAAGATGACACAGCTCGTGATCGTCGTGGGCAGGCACCCGAGCGCCAGCACGCCCGTCCTGAGGCCGGGGTCCAGCCAGCCGCTCGTGGCGAAGAAGAACGCGGGAGTCACGGCGAATATGAAGCATTGGATCAGCGCGTGAAGGCGGCCCGATTGGAGCCCGCGCCGCAGCGCGCCATCCGGCAGCGACAATCCGGAACACAGGAAAACCACGGCCACCGCCCATGCGGCCGTGGTGCCGCCCGCCGCGATGCGATTGCCCGGCCCCGGCCACCAGAGCGACAGCGCGACCGACACGATCAGGCCCACCGCAAACCAGAATTTTCGGACCCACGTCATCGCCGCCATGATGCCACGTCGGCGCCCGGTGTGAACGACGAACCTTGGCGCGGCTCGTGCCCGTCACCTTTTTCTTTCGGTTTGGGCGTTAGCGCCCGTAATGTCTCCCCATGAATCCGCCGCGGATCCTTGTGCCACTCGCCGAAGGTTTTGAGGAGATCGAGGCCATCACCGTCATCGACGTCCTGCGGCGGGCGGGTTGCGAGGTTGTCGTGGCGGGTCTGACGCCGGGGCCGATCGTCGCAACGCGCAAGACGCGCCACCTTGCGGACACGTCGCTGGCGGAGGTGCAGCTGTGGCCGTTTGACGCGATCATCCTGCCCGGCGGGCGTCCGGGAGCCGACGCGCTGGCGGCCGACGAGGGATTAAGGCAGAAGCTCTGGCAGCACTTTTCGGCGGGCGCGCTGACCGCCGCGATCTGCGCGGCCCCCATGGCGCTCGAGGCTGCGGGATTGCTCGCCGGTCGGCGCTTCACTTGCCATCCCTCGGTTGCGCCCGAGATCCGCTCCGGGACCCAGACCGGTGCGCGGGTCGAGATCGATGGCCACCTGATCACGGGCCAGGCGGCGGGATCGGCGATGGAGTTCGCTCTGGCGATCGTCCGCGCGCTGTGCGGCGAGGCCAAGGTCGCCGAGGTGAACAAAGGCCTGCTCGCACCACTGGGTTAATCCGGCAGACGACCCGGATTGCTCCTTGTTCGCGGAACAAACGGATCGCCAGCTTGAACTGGAAGTTCAGGCCTGACGCCCCACAAATTTTGTGGGCCGCCTGTGTCAGGCGGCAACGGGCGTCGATCCCAAAAGTCCTTTAATTTAGCGCCATTCAATTCAGACACCGAATCGTAGGGGCCTGCTTGCAGGCGATTGCATGCGCAAATCGCGCGCAAGCGCGCTCCTGCGTCCCATTTTCACCCCCGGAGGTGCTCGAGAATAGAGAACCCAGTCGGCCGCGCCGTCTGGCGAGGCGTTGCGGTGGGCTATTCCCCGGTCAGGCGTCCGGATCGGCGGCGCCCACGGCGATGTGCGACGCCGAGGATCAGGCCGAGGCCCAGC
>JAKQKQ010000181.1 GCA_029560585.1 Verrucomicrobiota bacterium
GAACATCTCCTTCCATCTGGAAAGCCCCGCGCCCGGCGCGAAGCCGTATCGCCTGATCCCATTAGACCCCCTCATGCCCCCTGCGTCAATACATTTTCAGAACGCAATGCGTCAAGAAAAAAGACTTTCGAGTGCGCCGACTTCCGCCCTTCGGCTTGCCGAAGGGCGATGGATATAAAACCGCACGGCAAGCCGTGCGCTCGTGTTTGGCCCTTTTTGTTTCAGTTCATGGCGTAGAAGATTGCGGATTCGAGGGCGCCGGGGATTTTTTGGGGCTTGTGGGTAGGGGGTGAGGCGGGGGGGGAGAAGCCGGAGAAATTGTCGGGGGCAATGGCCTCGCCCCACATCTCGAATCGCAGTTGGTTGATGAGTTCGGCCGTCGAGGCGCGCCGGTCGCATCGGGGTGCTCGCCACTTGGGGGGCGGCAATTGGTCGGGCCGTCCGGCGGCGCCGAAGGCGCGGGCGGCGGCCAGCAGCAGGAGGCTGTAGGCGGCAACGCCCATGGCGGGGGCCTTCTGGACCGCCACGGGGGTTCGCACCTGCGCCTGGCCCACGCCCAGCAGGGTTTTCTCGTCGCGGAAATTGACCTCGATGTCCCAGCGCCAGACGTAGGCCTGTAGAATCTTCTCGATGGGAAGTTCGGGATCGGTGCAGATCAGGAAGCCAGGGCGGCGATACAGGAGTTTTCCGAGGCGGGTTTTGCGATAGCCGAGCGGCCGGATCACGACCAGTCGCAGGTCCCGGGCGCCCGCGCCACTCCAGCGCACCGGCGCGAGCGTCTTGACGTGAAACTGGAAGTGTTCGCCGCACGCAAAGACCGCCACGCTCTGCCAGGGCACGGACTCATCCCTGCGCAGATCGTCCGGCGTTGGCAGGCGATCGCCGTAGACGCGCCGCCTTCCGCGCCCCCCGGGCGAGGCGCCGGGGCGCTCGTGGAGCTTGGCGTCCTTGCGGATGCGCCCGATCAGCACCGTGTCGGGCGGCAGGTTCCTGAGCACCGTGCGGTTGGTGAAGCGACCGTCCACGAGCACCCACAAAGGCCGGCCGGCCGGCGTGCGCTCGCGCAGGCGCCTGAGGCGCTCGACGCCCCGGACGTTGATCTGCGTTTGCCCGGCCGCCTCGTGATATTGTTGCCACTCCTCGTGCGAGGCGTTGCTACGGGGCTTGGCGGCGGGGGGCGCGTGCAGGAAGTCAATGGGAACCATGCGCGCCTCATGCTCGTTCAGGGGCAGGGCGGCGCTGATCTGCAGGACGCGCTGGCCCAGGGCAAAGTTGACGTGAAAAGCCGGGCCGAGGGGGTCCTTGCGCCAGCCGACGCCGCTGACCCGGCGCCCTCGCTTCCGCAAAATCGAGTCATCCATGGCCGCCACCAGCGGCTGGTCGGGCGCCAGAGAGTTTTCCAGTTCCCTCTGAAGCGCCGTGAAGAGCGCCTCTTCGTCCACCCGCTCGCGCTCCAGGAGCCGGTAGTCGGCGCTCCAGTCCTGAAACTGACGCCCGGCGGCGCACAGCAGGCCCGTCACGGTGTGGCGTCCCAGGCACGCCAGATGGCTGAGGGCCAGACGTCGCGCGCGCTCGGCCACGCGGCGCTGGGTGAAAGCGCCGGCGCATTGCTGCCAGATATCGTCGAAGGCGCTCAGGACTGACGCCGTTTTTTTTTGATATCGACGGGATCGGGCGGGACGTCGCGTCGCGAGAGCACCAGATGGCGCTTGTCCGAGATGGTCCATTCGACGACCTCCGACTTTTGAAAATCCATGGCCTCGGCGATGGGGGTGGGGAAACCGATGTACCACTGATCAACGCCTCTTGCGCGTTTGATGTGCTGAACCTTGGTTGGATATCCCATGATGATTCTCCTTTCTGTAACTAGTATATATACTAGGCCCTAATTTGCAAGGAAAATCAAGCGCAAAATGCACATCTCTGGCGCTCAACTAGTAAAAGGCCAAACACGAGTTACATTATGATGGGGTATTAATCCTTCCATCTGGCAATTTTAAGAACCCCCGCGCAACGGGGAGGGGAGAGAAAAAAATGAAACGCGGATTCACACTCATCGAACTGCTCATCGTCGTGGCCATCATTGCCATCCTGGCGGCCATCGCCGTGCCCAACTTTATCGAGGCCCAGG
>JAKQKQ010000213.1 GCA_029560585.1 Verrucomicrobiota bacterium
ATGGCGTTGCCGAGCAGTCCGCTCCAAAACGGCGCCCGGCCCGAATCCCCCGCCATGACGAACAAGGAAACCGGGCTTGTCAGACCCAGCATCGGCTCGGACGGACGCTGCCGGACCGCGGCGATGATTTCATCGGCGGCGGGCCCGCCGCCCGCCAACACGAGAATCAGGACCAGTGTGGCGATCATCGACTTCTGCGAATCCCGGCTGAGCGCGGACACGAACAGTCCAACCGCCAGCGAGGCGAGAAACGCGGCCACGAGAGCGACGGATGTCTTGGCGAATCGCAGTCCGGTGATGCCTCCCATGAGCAGGGTGATCGCAAGGACCGGCACGATCGCCAGCAGCGCGTGGAACCCCCGGATCGAAGTGGCCAGCAGTTTCCCCGCCACGATGTCGTACCCACGGAGGCTCGTCAGAAACAGCAAACCGAGCGTGCCCTCGCGTTTCTCCTCGCTGACGCAATCCGAGGTGAGAAACAAACCCGCCGACAACGCGGCGGCCAGGCTCAGCCACGTCAGGACTCCAAACAGGGCATTCCCGGGCATCGCGGGCCCCGAGACTGGCAGGTCGATTGCCGTCAGGAGGAGAAACCCGGTCCCGATGACAAAGGCGACCAGAGCGGCGTAGACACGCACCCGGAACGTGGTGCGCTTCCGCGACGCCACCTGGAGTTCGCGGTGGGCTACGGGCAGCGGAGTCAGGGTGGTTGTCGGTTTCTGGAACGTGGCGCGAAGCTACCCGATGGGCCTGGTGACGGCAAGTCCCAAGCCCGACTCGATAATTGTCAAACGGGCGGCTTCCGTGTACGAACGGTGTCAACCATGAATGCCGTCCTCTCTCTCTCGCTTGTTGTTCCCGCCCTGCTGCTGGGGTCGCACGCGGCTCGCGCGGTGGAACTTCACGTCGCCATGCACGGCCACGACGCCAATCCCGGCACGAAGTCCTCGCCGCTCCGGTCGATCCAGCGTGCCGCCAATCTGGCGCAGCCGGGCGATGTGATCACGGTGCACGAAGGCGTGTATCGCGAGCGGGTCAATCCGCCCCGGGGCGGCGCATCGGACGAAGAGCGCATCGTCTATCGGGCGGCGCCGGGCGAACGGGTCGAGATCAAAGGCTCGGAGATCGTGAAGAACTGGGTGCGGGTTCAGGACGATGTGTGGAAAGTGAGTCTGACTAATGCGTATTTCGGCGGATTCAATCCCTACGACGATCCAATTCGTGGAGACTGGTTCGATCCCCGAGGCCGCCCCCATCACACCGGCGCGGTCTATCTCGACGGCGAGTGGCTGACCGAGGCCGCCCAATTCGAGGACCTCATGCTCCCCGCCGGCACGGCTCCCGCGTGGATGAGCGGGGGCGATCCGGACTACCTCCTGAATGTGGCCTGGCTGCGCCCGGGCAAGGGCTCCGGCAGCGAAGGGCGCATTCCCGCGACGAGTTTTGCGGCGAAGCAAGGGACGCAGAATGCCGCGTGCGAGGAAGGAGGAGACTGTATCGGGTGGATTGCGCATGGACACTGGGTGCGCTACGACGCCATCGATTTCGGATCGCGCACCGAACAAATCGAACTGCGCGCCGCGTCGGCAACGGACGGCGGGCTCATTGAAATCCGACTTGGCGCGCCCGATGGCGAGGTGCTGGGCGTTTGCCCGATCCCGAACACGGGCGGCTGGCAGACGTGGTCCTCCTTCCATGCCGCCATCAAGCCGCTCAGCGGGGTCAGATCGGTCTGCCTCGTCTTCAAGAGCCGCAAACCGGGCGCCTCGATGCCCCGTCCGATCAACCCGCAGCTCTGGTTCGCCCGGGTCAGCGAGACCGAGACGACTCTCTGGGCGCAGTTCAAGGGCGTGAACCCGAACGAGCGGTGCGTCGAGATCAACGTCCGCCGCACGGTGTTCTACCCGGACAAGCCGGGTCGGAACTTCATCACCGTGCGCGGGTTCGCGCTGCGGCAGGCGGCTACGCCGTGGGCGCCGCCGACCGCCGAGCAGGTGGGATTGATCGGCACGCATTGGAGCAAGGGCTGGGTGATCGAGGACAACACGGTCAGCCATTCGACCTGTTCGGGCATAGCCCTGGGCAAGTACGGGGATCAGTACGACAACACTTCGGCCAACACGGCCGAGGGATACGTCAAGACCATCGAGCGCGCCCTGGCCAACGGCTGGAACAAGGCGACGATCGGACACCACGTCGTCCGGCGGAACACGATCTCTCATTGCGAACAGGCGGGCATCGTCGGCAGCCTGGGAGCGGCGTTCAGCACCGTGTCGGACAACACCATCCACGACATTCATGTGCGGCGGCTATTCTCGGGCGCCGAGATGGCCGGGATCAAGTTCCACGCGGCCATCGACTGCGTCATTCAGCGCAACCACATTCATCGGACGTGTCTGGGCCTCTGGCTCGATTGGATGGCGCAGGGGACGCGGGTCTCGGGAAACCTCTTTCACGAGAACGCAGGCCAGGATTTGTTTGTCGAGGTGAATCACGGCCCGTTCCTGGTCGATAACAACCTGTTCCTCTCGGCGGTGAGTCTGCTCGACATGTCGGAGGGGGGGGCCTATGCGCACAATCTCTTTGGAGGCAAAATCGTCAGCCGGCCCGAGCCGAGCCGCGAAACACCGTATCATCCGGCCCACACGACCGAGGTCGCCAGCCTGGCCAATATCAAGGGCGGCGACAATCGTTTCTATAACAACATCCTCGTCGGCAACGGCCCGGCCTCGGCAAGCGAGGGCATCTCGCCCCGCAAAGACCCCGAGTGGCGGGGTGGCTATGGGCTCTGGGTGTACGATAGCCGCGAGTTTCCGCTCCGAACCGGCGGCAACGTTTACTACCACGGGGCGCGTCCGTACGCCCAAGAGGCCAATCCCGTTGTGCGCGAGAAGCACAACCCGCAGGTCAGCCTCGCTCAGCGGGACGGACACTACTTTCTCGATCTCACCGTTGGTCGCGAATTGCGGGACGCCAACACTGCGCCGGTGAGCACTGCGCTGCTGGGACGAGCGAAGATTCCCGGGCTGGCATACGAAAACCCGGACAGCTCGCCTCTCGAAGTGGACAAGGACTACTTCGGCAAAGCGCGCAATCGGAGGAATCCGACGCCCGGGCCTTTCGAGCGGCCCGGCGTGGGGACGCTCACATTGCAGGTCCGGTGACGTGGGCATTCCGCGCACGCACGACGGAGTCGCTCGGGCACGCGCGCCCTCGAGAACGCACAGCGAGCGCCGGCTTGCAGCCGGCTCTGGAGTTTGGACATTTTTTTGCTGAACTCGAAACGGCCACTGGGGTAAATCGTTGGCGCAGTGGAACCGATCCGCGTCCAGGGCCGCACGCTCACGGGCGATGATCTGGCGTGGTTGCAGGCTCTGATCGAGCAGCATCCGGCCTGGCATCGCACGGCCCTCTCGCAGTACCTGTGTGAAGTGTGGAACTGGCGCAACGCGGCCGGACGTCTCAAGGACATGGCGGCGCGCACGTTGCTGCTCAAGCTGCAGGCCCGTGGTCTCATCGGGCTACCG
>JAKQKQ010000217.1 GCA_029560585.1 Verrucomicrobiota bacterium
CGCCGCATCATTCATGTGGAAACTTCCGCCACGTGGTGCGGGCAATCTTGTCTGCAATCACAAGACGTTGCCACATCGTGGGTTGGCGGACAGGATTGTCCGCCCCACGGTCTTGGGCGCGGCGTGAAGTTTCAGGTCAGCTGACGCTCAGAGACCTGCCGGTGTGGTCGGGGCCGAGCCCCAAGATGAACGGGACGGCCCGTCGCGCCCATGCCTGTGGTTTGGGGAACGAGCCCGCGCCGTCTCCCCAGCAGCTCCGGAGCATGTCGGTGTCGATGATGCCGGGGTTGAGAGGGATCGCGGCCATGCCCTCCGGCAGTTCTTCCGCCAACGCCTTGGTCATGCCCTCGATGGCCCACTTGGTGGCGCAGTAAGTGGCCACCTCGGGCGCCACCGAGCGCCCCCATTCGGAGCTGATGTTGATGATGATGCCCCGCGCGCGCGGGATCATGGCCGGAACAAATGCCCGAATCACGTTGGCCACACCCTTGATATTGACGTCGATGACGGCATCGAATTCGTCCGCGGGCACCTTCCAAAGCGGGGCATTCCTTGCGATGGTCGCGGCGTTGTTGATCAGCAAGTCCGGGGGACCCCCCTCGTCCAATACCGTCTTCGCCCACGCGGCCACGGCCGCGTCGTTGGACACGTCCAGGGCATCGAAGCGATGTGGCGCGGCGAACGCCGAGCGGAGTGCGGCGACGGCCTCCCCGGATCGACCGCACCCGACCACCGTGTGTCCGGCGGCCGCAAACCCCTGCGCCAGGGCACGGCCGCAGCCCCGCGTCGCGCCCGTCAGCACGATGCGCCGCGGTCCCCTTTTTTCTCCCCTGGAAGCCATGCTCGCCTCACTCGCCGATGACCTTGATCAACACGCGCTTCCGCCGCTTGCCGTCGAATTCGCCATAGAAGATTTGCTCCCACGGGCCGAGGTCCAGCCTCCCGCCGGTGATCGCGACGACGACCTCCCGGCCCATGATGGTGCGCTTCAGATGGGCGTCCGCGTTGTCCTCCGCGCCATTGTGGCGGTACTGAGAGTACGGTTTCTCCGGGGCGAGCCGCTCCAGCCACGCCTCGAAATCGTGGTGCAGCCCAGATTCGTCGTCGTTGATGAAAACGCTCGCGGTGATGTGCATCGCGTTGACGAGAACCATCCCCTCCGCGATGCCGCTGGCGCGAACGGCCTCCTCCACCTGCGGCGTGATGTTGATCAACCCGCGCCGCGTTGACAGTTGGAACCAGAGTTCCTTGCGGTACGATTTCATGCGAGTCCTTATACGGTCGAGCCCGTGCTTTTCAAAGCTCCCGATTGGAGATTCAGATGCCACCGCCGATTTTGCGCCTCGACCCGACGGAAAAATGGGGCGACAATATTTGCCATGGCCGAAGGCATCCGGCGGGCGTCGTTTCGGGTTGTTGGGGGCGAACCGCTCTGCGGCAGGATCCGTCCGCAGGGCAACAAGAATGAGGCGCTGCCCATCCTGGCGGCGTCCATTCTCACCAGTGAACCGCTGATGCTGGACAATGTCCCAGACATCCATGACGTGCGGGTCATGCTGCAGTTGCTCGAGTCACTCGGCGTCGCGGTTGAGCGGTTGGACGGGAATTCGCGACTCCGTGTCGCCTGCGCCTCCGCCCCCAATTCGGACGTGCCCTGGGATCTGGCGGGCAAACTCCGCGGCTCGGTGACCCTCGCGGGCCCGCTCCTGGCGCGCACGGGCCGGGCCATCCTCCCGAAACCGGGCGGCGACCGCATCGGGCGGCGCCGGCTGGACACGCACCTGCTCGGTTTTGAGACCCTCGGCGCCAAGGTCGAGGTCCTGCCCTTCGGCTTTCTCCTGGAGGCGGATCACCTCGAGGGTGCCGACGTCCTGCTGGACGAGGCATCCGTGACGGCCACGGAGAACATCCTCTCCGCGGCGGTCCTGGCCAAGGGGGAGACCATTATCCGCAATGCGGCCAGCGAGCCGCACGTCCAGGGGATGTGCCACATGCTCTGCCGGATGGGGGCGCGGATCGACGGCATCGGCACCAACCTCCTGCGCATCCAGGGCGTGGATGGCCTCCGGGGTGCCGAACACCGTGTTGGTCCAGACTATCTTGAGGTTGGCAGCTTTATATCCCTCGCCGCCGTCACGGGCGGCGACCTCGTCATTGAGGACGCAGTCTTCGCGGACCTGCGCATGATCCGGTTCAACTATGATCGGCTGGGCATCAAGACCATCGAGCAGGACGGCGCGCTCTATGTGCCCCGGGACCAGCCGATGGTGGTGCGGCCCGATCAGGGCGGCGCGATCCCCGAGTTCGACGACGCGCCCTGGCCGGGTTTTCCCGCCGACATGACCTCGGTGGCGCTCGTCACCGCGACCCAGTGCAAGGGGACGATCCTAATCCACGAGAAGATGTTCGAATCGCGCCTGTTCTTCACGGACAACCTGATCCAGATGGGCGCCCGCATCGTGCTCTGTGACCCCCATCGTGCGGTCGTGATGGGCAAAGAGAAGCTGCGCGGCGCAAGGGTCGCGAGCCCCGACATCCGGGCGGGGATGGCGATGCTGATCGCCGCCCTCTGCGCCGATGGTGAATCGGAGATTCAGAACGTGGACCAGATTGATCGCGGCTTCACGAGGATCGACGAGCGGCTTCGGCAACTCGGCGCCCACATAGAGCGCATCTCCTGAAGGGAGGCCACCCATGGCCGCACACACCGAGACATTCGCGGTCGCGACACGCGGCCGAGGCGCCTATGAGATCACGGAACAGGTTGTGGAAATCGTTGGCCGCAGCGGCGTTCAGACTGGCGTCGCCACCGTGTTTGTCGCCCACACCAGCGCCAGTCTCGTGATATTCGAGAATGCCGATCCCACCGCGCGGGAGGATCTTGAGACCTTCCTGGGGCGGCTCGTGCCAGATGGGGCGTCGTGGTTCACCCATGACCTGGAGGGACCCGACGATATGCCCTCACACATCCGCATGGCGCTCACCCGCACCTCCGAGAACATTCCCGTCCATCATGGCCGCCCCTGTCTCGGGGCATGGCAGGGGATCTATCTGCTCGAGCACCGCCGCACGCCGCATCGGCGCAGCATCGCCGTCGCGGTCGTCGGGGAAAAGTGAGTCGCATCGGCGTCCGGGGCCGCCAGCAAACCGCCGAGCATGCTCGTTTCTTTCCTTGCGCCCGTGACCAGGCACTATTTTCGGTGCACGTAGACATAGTAGGCGCCGCAGATCTCTTTGTCTGCGGCATCGCGGAAGGAGGTCTGCACGAGCGTCCGGCCGACGGGCAGCTTGGCGGTGAAGACGGTCGCCTTGTCCTCCGGGCCAACGGGTTTCGTCGCATCAAAGTCACCAACCCGCAACTGCGCCCTCGCGATGGGCAGCGCCTTGCCCTCGGCATAGCTGCCGAGCGCGCCTTGATACGCGGGCACCGTGGCGGTGATCGCGGCATCGGCCTCGACGGGCCAACGACGGAGGGAGAACTCATATTCGCCGGCGCGCTCGACCAGGACGTGCCACGGGCCGTTGCGGTTCACGCCGGCGCGGATATCCGGGGTGTTCGAGGTATTATAGCCGGCCCAGTCCTGCGACCCGAGGCAGACGGGATCCTCGTGTTCCGAGCCCAGGTGGATCGGGACAAACTCGCGCACCGAGGGCTCAATCGCGGACCACCATTTCTCGTAGTGCTCGCGGAGCTGCGCCACGACGTCGGGCTTCTGGGACGCGATGTTGGTGGCCTGCGCGGGGTCGGACGCGATATCGTAGAGTTCCTCGCCCTTGACGAGCCGCCACTTGTTCCAGAGGACGGCGCTATTCCATTTGACCGGGCCCTCCCACTCCTCCCAAATGCCGTACTGTACGACGAGCATCCGCTCCCTGAGGCCGGGTTGCGGTTGGCCCTTCAGCAGGGGCGCGAGGGTCGTGCCATCGCAGAAAAATCCGGACGGCCTCTCGACGCCGCAGAGCTCCATCAGCGTCGGCAGCAGGTCCTGGCATTGGGCGAGGTCCGGCACATCACCGGCCGGGCGCAGGCCGCCCGCCGGCCATCGGAGGAAAAAAGGCACGCGATGGCCCCCGTCGTAATACTCCGTCTTGTGGCCCCGCATCCCCGCGTTGAACGTTTTCACCCCCCCGGTGCCGCCATTATCCGTCATGTAGATCAAGATCGTGTTCTCCCGCAAGCCGGATTCCGCGAGCATCGTCTCGAGCCTGCCGACGTTGTCGTCGAGGTTACCGATCATGCCAAAGAACTTGGCGACGCCGGGGGGCACCTTGCCGGCATACGGTTTGGCGTATTGCGGCGGCACCCAATTGGGACCGTGCGGGGTGTTCGTCGGCAGGTAGCAGAGGAAAGGCTCCCCCGCGGCGGCGCGGGCCTTCATCCATTTCATGGCCTCCGCGAACCAGACGTCGGTGCAATAGCCCGGGTAGAATTGCGCCTTGCCGTTGTGCAGGAACCAGCAGTCCTGATAGGCGTTGTTCCAATGGTCCTGCGCGCAGCCCACGCCCCAGCCGCCGAAGGTCAAGACCTCCTGGAAGCCCCGGTCCTGGGGCCGGTACGGGTAATAGTCGCCCAGATGCCATTTGCCGAAGATCCCGGTCCGGTAGCCGCCCCCGGCGAAGATTTCGGGCATGGTGGGGATCCCCTCGCGGATGAAACTCCGTCCCGAGCAAACCACGTAGGCGCCAGTGGAGAGGCAGCTCCGCCCCGTCATGATCTGGCCGCGCGTCGGCGTGCACATGGGCGTCACATGAAAATCCACCAGGCGTATCGACTCTGCGTGCAACCGGTCGAGGTTCGGCGTCCTCAGGATGGGATTCCCGTGACAGGATAGGTCGCCGTACCCCTGGTCGTCGGTCAGCAGGATGATCACGTTCGGTCGTTTCGTGGCCGCGTTTCCGATCCCGGCCAGAATTGCGAGCAATGCGATGGGGAGTGCGCGCCCGAGCATGGGGCACGTCATACGATGGCTCATGTCGCGATCATGCGTGGGGCTGAGGCGCGATGCAAACGCGATATGGCTTTGGGCTTTGGCTCTGCCGACAGCAGGGATTACGGATTGCGACTTTTCGTGATCCGCAAGGTTTCTCCAGCAAGCAGGCCGATGCGGAGGGCGCCCGCGGTCTCGGTGAGGCTGCCCCGTTGGCCGCGGATGGTGAGCATCTGCGGAGGGCCTTTGAGCGCGTGAACGAATTTCCCGGGCGCCAGAGCCACGTCGATGTCGCGGGTTGCCATGACCGTGAGCGAGTCATCGTTCCAGCGGAGCAGCACGTTGGCCGGCCGCGCGTCGCCGCACGTGAAGTCCAGGCCTTCCCCCCCGAATCGGGTGTCTCCGACGAAGAAGGCGCGGTCGGAGCGAAACACATAGCCCGCGCCGATCTGGTTTGTCGATCTTGTGACCTCGAGTTTTCCCTTTCCCCCTCGCAGCCCGTCGGCGATCGCGTCCGACAGGAATTTCGTGGCGCACGCGATGGGCTTTGGGCGGCCTTCGGGTGTTCCATCTGGCCAATACATGCCGAACCTGCGCTGGCGCCTGCGCTCGGACTCCGGGTTATCCTTCCACCATGTCGCCTGGCGCTGCTGGTTGCCGTACGCCCAGTCGCAGAGCTGCCACTTCACGACACCGTCATAGCCGTTGGCCAGCGCATAGAGGTAATGGATGAACTCACCGACGGATTGCGCGTCCATGTCGAGGCAGCGTCCGCCGACGAGATCGCCGCTGGAGTAGCCGAATTCGCCGAGGGTGATGGGCCGATCGGGCCAGATGCGCTTCAGACGATCTAGGGTCGTGATGTTGATCATCACGTCGTCGTAGCTGTTCGGGTCCTGATAACAGTGGTGCGCAACGAAATCGAGTGCGCGGTTGGCCGGCAGGCAATCGAAGATGGTGTTGTAGCCCACCGCCAGGGGGTGCCTGCTGCCGGTGCCGCGGATCGCCTCGGTGAGCCACTGGATCCAGGTCCCATAGATCCCGTTGGCGCTGTCGAACGCCTGCCGGAACCGCGGGTCCTCCGGGATTGGCAAGGGACCCTGCAGGCCCGGGAACGTGCTGGTCCAGTCCTCGCTCCAGACCTTCAGGCTTCGCTGGTAGTCGCGCCACCCGTCCTTCGGCATGGGGAAGCGTGCGCCCAAGGTCGCGCTGTCATCCTTGATCAATGCCAGCTCATGCCAGTAGGGCTCGTTCTGCAAGTCGCAGCCGAAGACCATGGGTTCATCCTTGATGAGCGCCGCGATGCGGCGGGCCTCGGCCTGCATTTGCGCTTTGGTCGGGAATGACTGGGTGTGATCGATGATGCACGGCAGGATGTACACACCGTGGCGGCGACAGAGCTCCAGGAACGCCGGTAGCCGCCGCGGGTCCTTGGCATTGGCGAACCGACTGAAGCCGTGGACTCGGATCGCGTTGATCCCCGCCGCCCGCATGCGGAGAAAATCGCGCTCCAGCGCATTGATATCCCACTGCGGGCCCCCGCCGTAATAGCCGTCGAAAGAATTGAAGAAATTCGCGCCGATGATGAAGAACCGGCGCCCGTCCGGATAGGTGAAATGCCCGTCGCGGATGCTCAAGCGTGGTGGTCCGGGAGACGTGAGCCCGAGCGTCCGCGCCGCCGAAGCGGCGCACTCGGCCCTCGCGCGCTCGAGGAGCGCGCCACCGGCGAAGGCCTCGAGGATCCGCGCCAGTTCGCGGCCCATGGCGGCGTCCGCGTAGAACGATTCTCCCTCGACGCCAAAGATGGCCCACTGCGAGCCGCGGTATCGACCATCGTGATGGATCAGTAGGCCGGCGGCCCAGCCCGGGATCCGGTCATGTGCGTCTTTCGCGGCCAGCAGCGGGACGAACGTGGACTCGCCGGGGAACGAGAATGCCACCGCGGAAAGGCCGTTGACCGGGCCCGGGATATCAAGATCGGTCGGCAGCCAATCTTGTGCCGCATGGCCGGTGACGCGCTCCACGCCCGAGAGCCGATAGACATCGTAGTCCTCAAACGCGTCGATGAACCCCAGCCCTTTCTCCGCCGCCGCGAGCGCCGGCTCGACAGCTCCCAACGTCAGCTGATCGATCCAGATCGTGTGATCGCCGCCCGCCGTTGGCGTGCGATCCTTCGCGAGCCCGAGGGAGATACGCGCGGCGTGGGCCATGTTGAGGTGGTCGCCCTTTTTGCCGCGCGGGTCGGCCGGGCTCTTGTCGGCCTTGAACAGGAACGATCCGGCCGCGACCGCGCAGGGGCGCCACTCGGGGCCGATGTCCACCGCGCGGCTCCATCGGGAGCCATCTTTTTCGGTGACCTCGATAAACAACTGCGGCGTCCGCGCATCCCCCTTGGCCCAAAACCACAGGGCGTTGTGGCCTCCCGGGGGCGATGTCGCCAACTCCGTGCCGAAGACGTCGTACCAAGAGACCTCTTTCAGATCCATGCGCATCGCTTTGCCGACGACCCCGGCATCGGACGCGAGCCGAGATTGGGCCGCGCTGTTCCCCGCCCCGCGCCGCCAGGAATCGAAATCGTCCCCCTCGAAATCGAACAGCAACGAGCCTTTTCCTTTCGCGACCAGGGCCCGTTGCACCTCATCTACGGTCTGCCACGCGCCCCCATGTTTCACCACGGGCTCCGACAGCGCATGGCCCCCCATCAGCACCAAGTCCCCGCCCGCTTTCACGAACTCGCGAAAGGCGCCGATCGCCGGGGCCGGGAATCGCGGGCTGTCAGTGAGGATCAAGCAATCGAGGTGATTTGTCGTCAGGTTCCCGGCGCCGCATAGATCATCCAGCGTCAGGCGCCGGATGGCGAATCCCGCTTTCGCTAGGGTGCCTGCAAGGGATTCGGGCAGCGCGCTCGGTCGGGCACCCGAAACGATGCCGGTGCGATAGGCCGCATGCGACGCGGGTGCTGTTTCGGGGACCGCATGAACGCAGGGCATGCTGATCGCAGCGGTCGTGAATATGGCGATGTTCCTGCGGAGGTCGGCAAACAAACGGGTTTCCGGCCGTTTGATGGGGTGGCCTTGGGTTTGATCGCTCATGGGCTGTTCATAACAGGCTCAGAAACTTCTGCACCAGTTCGTAGGCGCGCCGGGCCCGCATCTCTTGCGTGTCCACGTTGGGCGAGCCATGGAATTCCACCAGTTGTTGTGGGCCAAAAGCGTCCACGCTGGCGAATTTGTCCCGAAGAATTTCGATGGCTCTGGAAACATCGTTATCCCGCACCCGCCGTTTCCACTCCACCGCCAGTTTCTCCACCCCTCCGGGGAATTGCTCTGGACAATAACACAGGTCGTACGTGTCCTTCGGCTTGTCGCGACCGCCGATTGCGTGAGCTTTCATCACGAGAAAATCCGACAACGATGCGACGCGCAATCGCACTGTGTTTTTCGCGCCGCGGACATTTTGGCCGGGCAGACTGAGTTCGACGGGCGCATGAAACGCCACGCCACAACCGTCCGCTTGGAGGACTCGAAAATTCGAGAGTAGCTTTGGTTTGCTTTTCTTCAGCTTCAATTCCTTGGGCGCTAGAAACTCGAGCTCCACCTGCACCGGCCTCTCACCATCCTTCAGATCCACTTCTACGATCAACTGAAAGGCCTTCGCCCCTTTGCGATATCGCTTGGTGTCCAGCAACAACGTCAGCAACTCCGCGTAACGGCCCTCGCCCAGTTTCGCGGCATCCAGCGCGAGGTCCACGTCAATGCTCCCGATGTGTGGCTCGTCTGCGTCAGGCAGCAGGAGGTCTGGCGTCCATCCGCCCACGACTACGATGCAGTCCACAAACGACGCGAGCACTTGGCCCACGTCGACGAGCACGCGCCGCGCGGCTTCGACTTGCCTGTCGCTGTAATCTTGGCGCTGGCGAGGTTCGGGATTCATACGTCCCGGGGGTCACGCTTCCATTCTGACTTCAACCGCTGCTCGAGCAGTGCCTCAGCTGCTTCTTCACCCCGCTCGCCGCAGTGCGATAAATCCACGTAGGTCTGTACCGCGTTCGTGCAGGGGATTCGCCTATCACCGACAGCCCCGCCGTCCGCCAAATAGAAAACACCCTCGTCCTCGGGGATGAGAACCGCCAGATTCTCGCCCGAGTCCACCGGTTTGGCCTCCATCTGGCTGCAAAACGCGTCCTCTAGGCTGGCTGAGAGATAAAGCCATGTTTTCGTTTGGCGCACGTGGGGCGCCTGAAACTCAGCCGCCGAAAAAGCGGCATAGGCCACATGGCCACCCGGAGTCAGCTTCAATCCCGCCAAAGCGGCGCGCAGTTTCTCTCCTCGCAATAGGGTGAAATAGCCCCGTCGCTCATGCCGGTCGAAGCGATAGGCGTCGCGCCACGCAAACAATAGTTTCAATGGATCGAGCAACCGGAAGCCGCCGTCCTCCTGCACCTCGATGAAGGCCTCGTCGCGCAAATGGCGCACGACCTTGTTCACGAGGCCAAGGCTCACGCCCGGCTGGCAGGCGCATTGCAGCTCCCGCTGCGTCCAGCGCCGCCCCACGTTTTGCGGGGCAAGCAACGCGCGGAGAGTCCGCCCCGACTCCGCGGTGCCCAAGTTTGCCGAAGGCCTGGGCCGATGATGCACAGGATCATGTCCGCTGCGTTCGATGTAAAATCCCTGCGGCACGTCAAGCCGGCAGTTCCCCGCAAGATCGAACCAGCTCCATCCGTGCTCCGTGCACAAGTCAGCCATCCGTCCCGTGATCCAAGGGGCCGCCAGCACGGGCACGCGAGTGGTGCGTTTCCCGCCCTCGTGGAATCGGTTCGTGAGGCAAACGTAGGGGAAAAGCGAAGGACGCGGAAGATCCCTGCATTCGACCCACAGCTCGACCGTGTTCCCCGTCGGCAGTGGCACCTTGGCCAAGATGTCGAATGCGCGGCCAAAGGGTGCGGGATTCTGCGACACGTCCCAGTCTCGAAGCCACGACACTCCGCCGAGCAACTCGCGGAGTCTCGCCGCCAGCGCCCTCTCAAGCGCGCCACTCGAAAAGTTCTTATTGTTCATGATATTGAAGGAGTTCACGTCTACGTGAACATTGCATATATCATGAACACATGCAAGTCCCCGACGTGCCTCTCTCCGGACCGCCGCCGCGTCAGCATTAGCCGACCGATGTTTCAGTGAAGGTGTCGGTTATCCGAAGGGTGTCAGGCTTTAAAGATCGGAGATACAGGTCTCAACAAGCCTACGCCGCCACGAGCTTTCGGGCGAGGTCGACGGCGGAGCCGGCGTCGGGGGAGAACCCGTCGGCGCCGATCTCCTCGGCGAAGGACTGGGTCACGGGCGCACCGCCGACGGCGACTTTGAGTTTCTGGAATCCTGCGTCGCGGAGGGCCTTCACGGTGGTGCGCATGGCGGGCATCGTGGTGGTGAGGAGTGCGGAGAGGCCCACGAGATCCGGGTTGTGCTCCTTGGCCGCGGCGATGAATTTCTCCGCGGGGACGTCCGTGCCGAGGTCGATGACATTGAAGTTGGCGCCGGTCCACATCATGGCGACGAGGTTCTTGCCGATATCGTGGAGGTCGCCCTGCACGGTGCCGATGAGGGCGGTGTGGGCGGGCGCGACGCCGGCTTTCACGAGGATGGGCTTGAGCAGCACCATGCTCTCTTTCATGGCGCGTGCGGCGATGAGCACCTCGGGCACGTAGATCTCGTTGTTCTTAAAGCGGCGGCCGACATCGTCCATCCCGCCTACGAGTGCGGCGAGGATATCGGCGGCGGGCAGCTGTTCGCCGATGGCGTTCTGGGTCTGTGCGACGGCGGTCTTGCGGTCGCCCTTCTTGATGGCTTCGGTGATGGCCTGGAGTGTGGGGTTCATGGGTGTCTCCTCTGTTCGTGGTTTATAATAGGTTTGTCAGGATCCTGCGGGCGGGTGGCCCTTGACGTCGGGGAGGTACTGGCGCAGCGCCTCGAGCTTGTTGGGAGGGACCAGCTCGTCCCATTTCAACAGAGGTTCGATCTCCGCGACCGGTCTCTTCGTTTTGAATCGCAGCGTCATGATCTGCTGCGGCCGCACGGGGAACTCGCAGGTCGGGGTGCCGCCGATGGATTTCGCGTGGGCCCCGGTCATGTCGGTGATTGCGGCGTCATCGTGCGGCAGCGACAGCGTGACGGACGCGTTGCCCGGAAGGCCGAGGCATTCGGCGAGACGCAGTTCGATGTATTGGCCCTCGCGGCGCATCGCCTCGACGATCATGTTATCGGAGGTCTGCACGAACGAGGCCGAATCGAAGCCCCTAACGCCGGTAGTCGCGATGGGCGGACAGTTGTACTCCCAAGCCATCTGAGGGATGCGGGCCTGGGGCCACGGCGCATCGTGCGCGACGAGCGCGTACGACAGCTGGTGCTTGCCCTTGCCGCTGAGCCATGAGTTGGGATAGCCGCGATATTTTTCCGAGGTGTTCAACAGGAAGATCACGGGAGTCCGGCCGGTCAGCTCGCGCCCGGACAGGCCGCGGTCCAGCAGCGCGATCCCGGTCCCTCCCGCCATCTGATAGTGCGACCACCGGACGGCCGGCACGATGCCCTTGGTCCAACCGGTCAGCCCTCGGCCCGACGCGGGAATGGGGGGGACGGATGCCCACGCCCCATGCGAGAATCCGTACGGTATCCCGCGACGCACCTCCGCGATATCTTCGGCGAGCGGAAACTCCGCCACCACGACGGTCGGGTCGGGGATGTCATTCAGCTCGGTCTCGAAATCGATGCGCGGATAGTCGTCGTAGCAGCGCACGGTGCGGAACATCGCGCCGCCGCCGATGAATTCGGAGCGAATCTGGAGGGTCGTCGCAAACTCACCGCGCTGGGCGGTGATCGTGGGCTTGAGGGCATTGGAATTGGCGATGCTCTCCCTGTCCTCTCGGTTCGCCATGTGGTCGCCGGTGTTGGGATTGGGTTTCTTGGATTTTTCGGCGACGATGACATTCGCGGGGCCGCCGAGCACCTCGCGCTTGGAGGGTTTCAATTTCAGGCTGGTGATGGCGCCGGTGGCGGGATCGATGCGCAGGGAATAGAACTGGGTCTCGATGGTAGCCGGCGGGGGGATGTCGGCGGGCTTATCCGCCGGGGCGGGGGCACCGATGCCAATGGAGGGGAGGGTTGGGCGGCATAGGCCGTGGCCGGGGATCTCGACCGGATCGTTGCGCTCCCAGTTGAGCGGGTTGAAGAGGGCGACGTCCTCGCCCTTGCCGCGCAGGGCGCGGATCGCCGACGCGGAGGTATCGGCCGCGGTTTTCTCGACCCATTCGAAACGGTCTTTGGCATCCCACGAGGTGGGGTGCTCAAAAACCATGCCGCCGGCCGCGCCCCAGAGCGTGTTGCGGTCCATGTTGAGGCACATGAGCAACCACGCGTGGTAGAGGGGCATGACGGGATAGGCGAACCCGCCCTTCAGGCTAGCGATGGTACCGAGCATTTCCGCGGCCTGCAGGTCTTGCTCGCACCGCCGGAACCAGGTCTTGACCCGCGGGTTTTGGATCCAGAACGAATTGTAGTTGAAGGCGGTGCCGCCGCGCATCGTCGTCAGCGGAATTGAACCGGACCTGATGCCCGGCAGCACCGCGTCGAGATACCTGCCCGGCGTGGAGAATTCCACGTCTAACTGGGGCGCGAGCTGCTTGAACTGCCGGAGGAACTCCGCCGGATAGCCTTTGCACAGGGGTGCGAGGTTGTAGTCGCCACTTCCTCCGAAGACCAGCACCGGCGCGCCCGCGGGCATGCGCCTCGGTTCACCGCCGGAGGGCCGATAGTTCTTCTGAATCTCCTCGACGGTCAGCGGCCTCGGATCTGCGCGGAGCTGGATGTCCTTGAGGATTGCGTCCAGCGCTTTCTCGTCGAGAGGCGACGGGGCCTTGAAGAGCTCTCGCCAATCGGCGTAGGCCCCTGGGGCGACGGCGAGCGAACGCGCGCCATCGGGCGACTCGGCCCAATGGATCGCGTAGCCGGTGGGGTTGTGGCGGCAGTAGGCGAACCCGTCGAGGCCGAGGCCGGCGGCGATCTGCGCCATCTGCTCGTGCATGCCGGTCACGTCGATCATCCAGGCCAGCCGTGGCCGGAAGCCGAGCACCTTCTGCTGCCAGCGCAGGCCCTCGATGCCGCATTTCACCAGCGCCTCGCCCCCGGAGAGATTGATGGTTGGCTCGAGGAAGAACGCATTGCATGGCTCGGCGCGCCCCTCGCGGATCCGCGCTTTCAGTTCCTCGAAGCGCTCCGGCCGGAATGCCAGGATCGCCATCATGTTGTTCACCTCGGAGATCGCGAAACCGTAGGTCGCGTCGTCGCGCACGCGGTCCAGGTGGTCGAGGTAAGAATTGGCGCAGTAGTTTCTTTCCACCGACCAGTTCGCCAGCCAGCCGCAACTCGCCGGATGGAAGTTTGGCACCACGATCACGCGGTTCGTCGGCTCGGCGGCCGTGGCCGCACAAAGCCACTGGAGGCAGAGCGACAGCAATAGAGATGGAGACGTTCTCATGGGTGGGTCACTCCCGGGTTCCTTCCTTTAGGGTCAGCAGCAGTTGGAAGAAGTTGTCGGGGATGTGCCCGTTTTCGGCGGGCGGCACGTCCCACGTGATGACGCCGCCGCGGTCGTTGAGGTATTTCGTGTAGGCCAGGAGCATCTCCGCCGGAAAGCGCGGCTTGCCCCGGCCCCAATAATCGCCGAGGAACGTAAGGACGTGGTATTGCGCGCCGGCGACGGTGCCACCGACAGGCTTCGCCCACTTGCCTGCATCGACGCCCACGGGGAATGCGTCGGCGATCTCTCCGGCGGTGTAATCCTCACACGGCGCGTGTTTGATCACGGGCACTTTCACGCCGGGGTTGAAACACACGATCGCATCCGGGTTGCCGGCGCGCATCGCATCGGCGAAGCTCTGGAAATTCGGCGGGTCCTTGTGCCGGTACATGACGTCGGCGTTGTAGGCCCCGTCGATCCACCAGCCATGCACGTCCTTGCCCCAGCGCAGGGACCACTCGCGTATGACGGCTTCCCAATTGCGCTGGAATTCGGTCAGGCGCTCATCGACGCCGGGCTGCGGGGTGAAACTATCGGGCTTGAAGCCAACGCGGCGGGGATCCCACGGCGGCGTGCAGCGCAGCCGCTCGATGGCCTGCCGGTCCTGCGCGGGGGCCATGGACGTGAAATAGACCATCGTGCGGATGCCGTGCGGTTTCAGGGCCGCGGCGATGTCCGCCACCAGGTCGCGCCGCGAACAGCGGCCCGGCGCGCGGCCGACGAGCCGGTCGTAGGTGCCGTTGGGCGAGAGATAGAAACCGCTGTTCTGGCCGAGGGTGATGAAAAAGTAACCCGCCCGGATTTCTTCCAACTGGCGCGCCAGGCCCGCGACATCGAAGGCGTCGATGCGTCGATTCCACCGTTCGGTGTCCATGTCGGCCGCCTCGGTGGCCGACGCGGGCGAAGCGAGATAGTGGAAGAAGACGCCCCACTTCGCATCGCGGAACCACGCGGTTCGCGCCTGCGACGAGGGCGCGGGGTCGGGAGTTTCGGCGGAGCGCGCGGGGCACTGCCCTTGTAGAAACATGGACAGTGCGACCAGTCTGAGAATAGGAATCCTGTAGGCGGGGCGGCCCTGCCGGGCCGCGGGGGACGAGAGGCGGCTAAAGTCGGCCGCCCTGCGGATTCGACCGCCATCTCTGACGGATGACACGGGCTGCGACTGAAATATTCTCATCGGTTTGCGTTCTCCGGGCTCTCTTTGGTGGCCCTCAAGGTGAGGGCGTGAAATTGCATAAGCGTGGAACCGAAGGCGACGCGCTTGGGTTTCAGCGCGATGGTACCGCCCTGGTTCCAGGGCACAACGATGGCCCCGAGGCTGAATTCTTTGAAGCCGTTTGTGCCTCCGGTGCCCTGGACCATCCCGGACAATGTGCGGTCCCCAATCTGGATCACGAATTCATTGTCGATGGATTTTGGATCCGCACTGTACGTGATGGCGGCCTCGTACGTCGCCGGCATCGGCGCGCGGAATGCCCATGACACCCAGTCCTGCAAGTTGGTCCAGGAGCCGATGTGATCGTGGGCGCGGGTCTGCAGGCTCAGGCTCTTCCGCCGCGCGCCGCGGCAGGACAGGAACACCATGGCGCACAGAAGAATGACGTTCTGGCGGGGCCTTTCGATTCTCATGCGACCACTCAGGTGTCGCGTTTGGTCCCGAGACATGCGTCGCGGGCGCCGGTCGGCCGGCGCACCACACGAGCCGGTCGGACGCGGACGCCGAGGCCGGCGTCCCTCCCCGTATTCAATCGGGATGGTGGACATGTCGGGATTCATCTGAGACACCGCACGGGTTCCAAAGGATGGGCGCGATCTCACTGGACCCCATCGAACTCGCCGAGGCGCAGGGGATATCTGCCGAATTCGCGCACCAGTTTCACGATGTAGTCGTACGTAGCGCCAGACACGCTGCTGCTGACGGAGTGGTCGGATTGGAAGATGAAACCGCCGCCCTTGGCCGCGTTGAGTTTTCGCAGCACCTCGCGGCGGATGGCGTCGCGGTCGCCCGTTTCCCAGACCTGCATGTCGCTGTTGCCGCAGAAGGCCATCCGGTGGTCGTATTTCCGCCGCAGGTCAACCGCGTCCATGCCGGCCTTGACCTCCAGCGGGTTGTAGGCATCGACGCCCATCTCGATGTAATCGGGAAATATCGCGTGGACGTTGCCGCATCCGTGGTAGATGACCGGCAGCCCGCGCGCGTGCACGCGCTCCACCATCGCGGCGACCCAGGGCTTGAAGTACTTTCGCCAATAGGCCGGAGACATGAAGGTGCCGTGTTTGTAGGCGACATCACCCCAGATCACGAAGCCATCGAGCAGGCCCTCGCCCGCTTCCAGTTCCGCCTCGGCCATGGCCAGATAGAAGGCCCCGATGCGGTTGATGGCCGCGCCCATGCGCTCCGGCTCCTCGCCCATCCAGAGCATGGCGTTCTCCTGCCCCACGAGGCGCGTGAGGCACTCGCTGCACTCCAGCATGCTCCCGTAGACGGGGAAATCCGGGTGCAGGGATTTCACCGTTTCGATCCACGCGGGGCTGTTGCGCTGGAAGCCGTCGCCCACGCCGGCGATCTGGTTGTCGCCCGCGGAAAAAAATCGCCGCCTGTCGCGAGGGTCATCAAATTCGGCGGCCTCTAGTTTCTCAAAGGTATCGGTCTCCCACGACCGCATCTCGGGCATCGGGAGCGCGAAGAACTTATGCATCACCGCGCCGAACCCCGTGCGCACGATGACCTCGTCAGGGGTTTCCTTTAACGTCTCGAAGGATCGGATCCACGGGTCCATGTTTGGGACCGTCACGATCCAGTCGAGGTCGTAGTGGTAATGAGGATTCGCGTCCTCGGCCAGGCCCAGCTCCTTACGCCAGCGCTTGGTAAAGCCGCCCCAGAAGAAATCGCTGATGGGCACGCGGTCCGGTTCCTCGTGCCGCAGCGCCTTGTTCATGCGCTCGAGTTTCTTGAGGGTGCTTTCTTTCCTGGCGGCCCGCCCGGCCACCTTTCCAGTCGTATTGAACATGCCCATGGTGATTCCTCCAATCTAACGCGATTTTTCAATCCTCTGCCGCATCGGCCGTCTTTCCGACGAGGGAGGCGGGAACCCAACCTGGAGAGCCTGCTCCTCCGAATCCCTGGCCGCCGTTGAAACGCTCAACGGCAAAGCCAACAACAGTTGCCTCGTGTTCGTTCCCATCACAACGGAAACGCCATTCCACGGCCATCGGCATGGCCCCGGCCCGCGTGCCCTGCGTCCCGGCACCGATCTGCGCCCAGCAAGGCGCTCCACATGCGGTCATTCTGTGCGGTGCGCCGCGCCGAGGTCTATATCTGATTGGGCATATCTTGTGTCCGTTTTGCGAATGGCATCGAGTCGGCTCAAGCGGGGAGACATCATGCACGCCTCGTCGGCCGACTGGGTTCCGCCTTGCTGGCGTCCCTCCCGGTTCAAGGGCCGTGCCGTGACGGGCGGCTTCTCCACGGTCTGTTAAAGCATCGCCGTCGCCGACCCGGGCCGAGGGCTGCGCCCTCTTCCAGAAGACGTCGTTCCGGGTGAAGCCCATTTTGAGAGGATGGGCAAGATGGTATTCCGCGCCCCGATGCGCTATGCCATTCCAAAGAGCCAATCGGGCAAGGAGGAAGAATCATGAAGGCGCTGGGTGTGATCGGTGCTGCCGTGACAATCGCGTTGGGTCTTCATGTGCCCGGCATCGCAGAAGGCTTGCCTGCGGGCGGGCCGTCGGCCGCGGACCGGACGGCATCGTTTCGCGGCTGTTTCGGGACGTACGCCTCGGCGCCGCGTGGCAAGGACGGCAGGGTGGACGTCGAGCGGCTCACCGCAGAACTGGTGGAGATGCGCGCGAACACCTACCACTGGCTCATCTGGACGGCTGCGAGCGACTGGGATGACCTGAAAAGATTCCTGCCGCTGGCTCGCGGGCGCGGCATCCTCGTGTGGGTTTGTCTGGTGCCGCCATCGGAATCGCCGCCGCACACAAGAAACTACTCGGAACCGTTCAAGCTGGACTACGAGCGCTGGGCGGTCGAGATCGCCAAGCTGAGCCGGACGGAGCCGAATCTGGTGGCGTGGTCCATCGATGATTTCTCGCACAACCTTGCGGTCTTCACGCCGGAGCGTCTGGGCGCGATCCTCGAGGGGGGGCGCAAGATCAATCCGCGGCTCGCGTTTGTCCCCTGCATCTACTTCCCGAAGGCTGCGCAGGCCAGCACGGCCAAGGATTACGGGGGGCTGTTGGACGGCCTGCTCTTTCCATACCGCCACGAGTCAGCCGGGGCCAACCTCACCGACGCGGGTCTTGTCGGAGAGGAGGTCGGGAAGATCAGGGCCGCGTGGGGGGCGACGTTCCCGGTGATCGTGGACGTCTATTCGACGAGGCACAGTCGGCTGGGCGACTCGACCGCCGACTACGTGCGCCAGGTGATGGCGGCGGGAATCCGCCGTGCGGATGGCGTCCTCGTCTACACCCATCCCCGGCCCGGCTCCGAAAAGCACGGTGTCGCAACGCGACTGTTCCATGAGTGGGCGGGGGATGCCTCGTTGCGAAAGCCGGCGACTCCCGCCGCGACGCGCGCGCGGCCGGCCACCGTTGAGAACATCACGCTGCCGGAGGCCAAGCGGCCGGAGTGGTTGCGGCGCGATGGCATCGTGATGGCCGGCAGCTGGGAGCCGCTCTTGTTCCGCGTGCGGCGCGACGGTGCGACGGGTTACATGCCGACGCCAGAGCAGCGCGCCGCCTACGAGCGCGAGCACAGTCCGGAGATGCTCGCGAAGCTCAAGTCCCTGGGCGTGAACTTCGTGATGATGCACTGCTACAAGGGAGGGGGGCTCGGCGCGGAGCGCGAGAGCATGGCCGACGCCGTGAAGTTCTCCCGGCTCTGCCACGACGCCGGGTTGCGCGTCGGCTGCTATACCTATAGCGGCGCCTTCATCTGGGAACTCTTCTTCAAGGAGGTGCCGGGTGCGAAGGACTGGGTGGTGCTCAACCCCGACGGTAGCCCCGTCACATACGGCAAGGCCGATTATCGCTATTTCTGGAACCGCAATCACCCGGGGGCCGAGGCATTCTACCGCAAGATCGTGCGTTTCGCCGTCGAGGACATCCAGACCGACCTCGTCCACTTCGACAACTACACGGTCGGCCCCGGTCACGACGTGAATTCGATCGCGCGATTCCGCGAGTATCTGCGCCAGACGTTCTCGCCCGCCGTCCTTCGGGACAGCGGCATCGCCGACGTGGGTGCCGCGATGCCGCCGGAGCGCGGCGGCACCAACCTCGTGGCACGGGCGTGGGCAGACTTCTGCTGCCAGTCCCTATCCGACTCGTTTCACGCGATGACCCGCTACGCCCGCGCGCTGAAACCCGATGTCATCATGGAGACCAACCCGGCCGGCGTCGGACCGACGATCCGGGGGGCCGTGGATCACGGGCGGCTGCTGCGCGGCGGAGAGGCATTCTGGGACGAGGGCCGGCATCCCAGTTTTGTCGGCGGCACACTGCATACGCGGATCCGCACCTACAAGGCGGCCCGCTCCATGGCCAACTCGGCGTTTGCCTACATCATCAACCCGCTCGAGGCCGCCGAATCCATGGCCTTCAATCTCGACTGCCTCGGCGCGATCTGCTGGTTCGAATACGGCGACATCGTCGAGAAGCCCGGCGTGAAGACGCCCATATCCTCCGCACTGGGACCATTCGTGAGCTTCTATCACAGGCGGCACGACCTGCTCCGGGATGCGAGGGTCGTGGCGGATGTCGGCGTGTTCCGGAGTTTCTCGTCGATGCAATTCGGGCCGCGCGCGCAGGCGAGGCTCCCGGGCGAGGTGGAAGACGCGCTCGCCGCCAACCGCTGCGCTTTCCAGATCGTTTTCGATCAGCAGCTTGAGGAGCTATCGCGCTGGCCGGTCCTGGTGATGCCGGGGTGCATCGCGCTGTCGGATGCGCAGGTGGGGCAAATCCGCGCCCACGTGTCACGCGGCGGAAGACTCTGCGTCATCGGTCCGCTCGCGACACACGACGAATGGATGTTGCCGCGCGACAAGCCCGCGCTCGATGATCTGCCGCAGGACCGCGTCGTCCGGATTGCCGAGAATGGTGATTGGATGGACGCGGTCCGCCGGGCCTGCGGTGGACCCCCATCGATGTCGGTTCCGAACGATCCGACCGCCGGCCCCCGCGACGGTCTCCGCGCGGAACTGACCGAGCAGCCCGGGCGCCGCATGGTCCATCTCGTGAACTATCGCGCCGACAATCCCATGAGGAACGTCGTTGTGCGCGTGGCATTGCCCAACGGAAAAAAGGCAAAGTCGGTTGCCTTGGCCAGCCCAGAGCGCGACGCCGACATCACGTTGCCGTTCAGCCAAGAGTCTGGTGCCGTCTCTTTCACCGTGCCCGCCATCGGGATTTACGAGATCGCTATCGTGACGATGGAGTGACCGCGGCACGCGAGGGGACATCGCCTACGGCCGCTCATCCCACTTTGCGAAAAAATCCCGAAGGGTCTTGGCGGCGGGTTTGAGTGATCCGTTGGCGCGAACGAGGCCGAAATGGGATTCGTTCGGGTTCCCGATCGGGTAGTCATGAAGGCACCATGCCAATGCGCCGGCGACGTGGCTGTGCTCCGCCGCGGCCAGCACGATCTCGTACAGCTTGACCTGCTCGGCCTCGGAACCCGGCGCTTCGCCGATCTTGCCGCCCAACGACGCCCCGGCGCCGAATCGATCATCTCTTGCGGTGCACATGCCGAATTCCCCGATGAGCAGCGGTCGATCTCCTCCCGTCGCGCGAAGGTTGGCGATCGTCTGGCTCACACGGGCCGGGCCCATCTCGAAAAGCTGCGTCTTCGGACAGTACTCGTGATACTGGAGCACGTCGGGCAACCCAACATCCTGGATCCGCTCGATGCGCCAAGTCATCCCGATGGTCGTGAGGTGGTTTGGGTCGAGGGCGCGGACGAATGGCAGCGCCCCGCGGAGGTAGGCGCCGGTGGCGTCGGTCCACTTGGCGTCGTCGTCGGGCTCGTTCATCAGGTCCCACAGCAGCACGCGACCATCTTCGCGATGGGCGGCGACCACCGCCTCGAGTCCCCGTCTCCATCGCGCCGCGGCGGTGGGGGCGGCGAGCGAGGCCTGATCAAATTCAAAGCAAAGGATGACACGGATCCCATTCCGCCATGCCGCGGCCAAGAGATGCTCGATTCTTTCGAGGTATTCAGGGGTGGGCGTGCCGTCGGTTTGCAGCAGGCCCGCCAGTGCGAGCGTTGGCGAGAACTGGATGAAGGTGCGGATCGTGTTGGCACGGAGCGATGCGGCGAGTGCCATATCTTTCTCCCAAACCTCGCGTGGCGTCTTTGTCCACATGCCTCCCCATGGCGTCTCGCGGGGGAAGTAGTTCACGCCCCGCACCGATAGCGGCGGAAAGTTACGGACCATCGGCGGCCTCGGGTCATCGCCAAGCGTCGCGAGGGGCACCAAGAACGCGGCGATGGCGAGGAGCGTTCGTCGCGTCTTTCCTAAAGTGGTGATGCCGGCCATGGCGATGGGCGCGGGCTACTCCAGTTTTCCGAACACGATGCGCTCCTTGCGGCTCTCCGAGGAATCGCCCTGGGTCACGGTCAGGTAGATGCTGCCCTCGTGTTCGCGGAACGTGGGATATTGGAAGGATCTCTCCGTCGCGAACCGGTACTTTCGCTCCCAGGCTGCACCATCGACAGAGACATCGACGTTGAAGACCGAGCGGGAGACTCCGTTGATCTTGGTGGCTTCCTGCCAGCCGAGATAGTAGATCCCCTTGAAACGGTCGAATGTGGGTTTTGAGCTCGTGCCGTTGCGCACGAAAGCGCGCTGCCCATTGGCTGTCCAATGCTTGCCGTCGGCGCTGGTGCAGAAAGTGTAGTTCCTGTCGCCACTCTCTTGGCGGACGATGGCCATCCACGTGCCATCGGGCAGTCGGTTCACGGCGGACTCGGTGAGTCTGAGGGCCGGTGGGTCGTTGTAGTGGCCCAGGACCTCGAACGTGTCGAGGGCGTCATTTGCGACCGCCAAAGCGTTCTGGCCAACGGGATAATTGTTGAGGGCCACGTAGGTGTTCCCGTCAAACTCCTTGAAGGAATCGAAGAGATAGAGGCCGTAATCCCTGGCCGGCCGCGTGAAACCATGCGCCACGGCATCATCGTAGAAATACTGCGGCCGCATATCGAAGGTGCCTCGGGCGGTCTTGAGTTTTGCGCGATGGATGCGGTTGTCGAACGCCATGCGCGCGATATCGAAGTCGATGAACCACATCTGTGATTGGCGGGCTTTCGGCGCCTCGCTGGCGAAGTAGCAGCGCAGCGTCTGGCCATCCTTCTGGATGACGCGCGGCACGAAGCAGGCGCCCGGGGGAAGGGTCTCGTTTTCAAATGCCTGCCCCGACATGGCGATCGGCACGCGCTTTTCTACGGCGAGGGACTTCACGTTGACCACCGATAGGGTCACATACACATAGGGCCACTCGGCGCTCTCGCCGGGTTGGACGTCGTTGGCCTCGAATACGATGAAGGCCCTGTCGCCCACGATGGCCATTTCGGCATCATGAGCGCCTTTGACATCGGGTCCCGACACGTTGATCAGTCCCGCCAGGATGTTGTCTGCCGCCTGCGTGGAGTTCCAATCGGCCGGCAGGATCGTCGCGCCAGAGGCGGCGGCCTGCGGGGTCCCTGCCGGTGCCTGCCGCGCCGTTTGCGCCTGGGTTGTGATGGCGGGCATCGCGGTCAGCGCCAGGAGGAAGAGGGCGCGTTTTGTTCGAAGCATCAACACTTATAGCATGGTGGCACTCCACGGCATGCGATTTCCGCCGGAAAGATTCGGTCTGGGCCATCGAGACCCAGCGACCGGCGTCACCGAGAATAGGAGAGATGACAGGTCCCATCGTCCGTGCGAAAAGTGGGTTCCCATCGTCGCCGCGCCCCGTACACTGCGGTCCATGCCGTTAGCGCACTCCCTCCCTCTTCGCCCTGGCACTCTTCCGGTGCTCCTGGCGCTTGTTCTCATGGCGTCCGTGTCGCCGACCGATGCCGCGAGATTCCCGTTGGGCCGCCCCGAGCGCGGCTGTTTTCCGAAGCCGTTCGATGGCCAGGCGCTGGACATTACGCCCCCGGGGTTCTGCTGGTGGCGGGCCGGAAAACCGGGCGAGCTGAAGTACAGGCTGCGCGTGGTGGCCGAATCGGGCGCGGTTGCGTACGAATCACCGCTGACGGAGTGGACGGCGCACGTGCCGGAACGGGCGCTACCCGCAGGCCAATACACGTGGGTCGTGGAGGCGATCGACGCCGCGGGCAAGTCGGCGGACACGTGGGGCCCGCATCGATTCACCATTCTGCCCGGCGCCTTTGAACAGCCTTGGATTCCTGCGGAGAAGCTGTTGGCCCAAGTCCCCAAGGAACACCCCCGATTGCTTTTTCCAAAGGCACAGATCCCGGCGATCCGGACGACGTTTGACACGACACGTCGGGGCGCTCTGCTATCGCTCAAGGGCGAGGTCCGTCGGGCGCTCAAACTCGATGTGCCTCCGGAACCTGATTACGACAAGGCGCCCACGCGTTCCGACCAGAGGCTTGGCTACCTCGAGGCGTTTGGCCGCATGCGCAAGTATCACGACAGCGGCATGCGCATGCTGGCCATGGCGCATGCGCTGGAGGGTGATGCCGCCGCGGGCGAGAAGGCCAAGGCGATCCTCCTTGGCGCGGCCGAATGGGACCCCGAGGGCATCTCGTCGATCATGTCGAAGTACGGCGACGAAATTGGCCTCGGCCTCGCGAAGGCCGCGCCAGAAACCTACGATTGGGTCTACGATATCCTTTCCGAGGGCGAGCGGGCCAAGGTGAAGCAGATGCTCGTGGCGCGCGCCGAGCAATTGGTGCGGCGGCTCCAGAGATCGGATTATCTCGCATCGCCAGAGGAGAGCCACAATGGGCGGTTGCCCGGCTATCTGGTCGAGCACGCCATCGCGCTGGCCGAGGAGCCCCGGGCGGCCGTCTGGATGGACTACGCCTTGCGCATCCTCATGACGGTATACCCGCACTGGGGTGGCTACGACGGTGGGTGGGCCGAGGGCATCTCCTACGGGATGGCCTACAACGGGATTTACCTGGCGCCATTCGAGGCGCTCCGGGTTGCCACCGGCATCGATCTCTGGCGCAGGCCATTCTATCGGGAAGTGCGGCGCTTCTTCTCGTACTGCGTCAGCCCCCTGGGCGACATTCGGCCCTTCGGGGACACGGAGAATGAGCCGATGCTCGGCAACGGCGCCGGCCTGCGCTCGTTGCTGATCTTCCACGCCAACCGATTCGATGATCCCGCCACGCGTTGGTGGGCCGACCTGCTCGTGCCCGAGCGCCAGCGCGGCGCGCTCGAGGCGCTGCCGGGAATGCTCTTTGAAGATCGCGTCGTACCCAAGAGGCCCGCCACCGCCCCGAACGATGCCGCTTTCTTCGGCATCGGCTGGGCCGCCCTCCACAGCGATTTTCTTGAACCCGCGCGCGACCTGTTCCTGCTTTTCAAGTGCTCGCCCTATGGCGCCGTCAGCCACAGCCATGCCGACCAGAATAGTTTCGCCCTGATGAAGGGGGGACGCTCTCTCGCCATCCCCGCGGGCGTCCGATATCCGACCCACGGCTCACCTTTCCACACCGAGTACACGCAGCAGACGATGGCGCACAACGCGGTGCTCGTGGACGGCAAGGGGCAGCACAATCGCGATAGCTTGGCCGGCGGCCGTCTCGCGGCATTCCAGAGCACACCGCGCTTCGGCTACGTGTGCGGCGATGCGGCCACCTGCTTCAGCCCCCCCATGCGGAAGAATCTCCGCCACGTGCTCCTCATCCGCCCCTCGGTCGTCTGCATCGTCGATGAGCTGTTGGCGCCGGGACCAGCGCCCTACCAATGGCTGCTGCACGGGCACAATGCCTTCGAGCTGGACGAGGGTGCGCAGGCGCTGGTCTCCCGAAAGGAATCCGATGCGATGACGGTCCGTCTCTTCACCCCAGGCGGTTTTGCGTTTTCCCAGACGGACGCTTGGCCGATGGACCCGAAGGAGGGATATCCGAACGCCAAGGCGCCCGTGCCCGTGAAGCAATGGCATTTCACGGCCGCGACGCGCGAGACGGCTCCTGCCCGCCGCATCGCCGCCATAATGCTCGTCAACGACAGCGGTCGCCCCCCGGATTGCGACGTGAGCCAAAATGGCGACGTGATCGAGATCAGGGATCGGACCGGCGGCACCGAGGCCGTGGTGCGGATATCCCTGCGTCCCGGAGAAGGCCCTGCCATCCGGGCCTCATCGGGCGCAGAGGCGGTCAATGTCATCTCTCGGTGAGGTGACGCGACCTCGCGGCGCCAGCGCCGAGGTACCTTTGCAGGATTTTCTGTTCTCGAATCAGGGTTTAATCTCGATGGAATACTTCCCATCGCGCGGGGCCACATCGAATCTCAGGACGGCGCCTCCGTCCGCCTCGCCTCGGCGTGCCGGGATCACTTGACCTTTCGCGTCCTTGATCGTTGCGCGGTTCTCGTCCGCCGGATTCGAACGCGTGAGTTCGAGGGTCAAAGGCTGATCGTAAAGTTCGGGATTCGTCTGGCAGGCGATTTGGAACTCGAGTTGTGTCGCATCGGATCTCACGGGCGTCAGTCTCGCGGCGTTGCGTTCGGTCTCGTATTTGTGGATGTCTGCCATGCCGGCGATCCAGAGGTCCGGCTGGTGCGCCTTGGCGATCTCCATCGCGGCGCGGAAGTTCGCCTCGCTGCTGCTCAGGCCCTCACCGATGTAGTGGTAGTGGATGCGCAGCCAGAGACCGCGCTCGATGTGCTGCTCCAGCATGCGACGGAAGTTCTCGACGCGATTCCCATAGCTATCATCCATGCCGGTCGAGTTCCCTGAGGCGTCGAACTGGTGGTACTTGTCCAGGTAATAGCGGAGGGTGCGGGTGGTCTCCCATTGGGTGCCGCCCCCGAGATTCAGTGCCATGAGTTTACTCTTGCCAGGCGTCAGGGCCCAGATGGCCCGCGCCGCATCGCCGATCTCCGCCTCCATGGCGTCATCACCGGTGACGCCGCGGTGGTGGGCCGAGTGATTGGCCAACTCGTGATGCCCGTCCCGCGCCACCGCCTCCCATTCCGCCCGATGATCCACAAAATCATAGCGCTTGCGGCTGCCCGGTTCCGGGGGACCGGGGTTGACCATGAACGTGCCCCGAAAGCCGTACTCCCGAAGGATGGGGACCGCCTTTGTCAGGTGCGTGGGATGCGAGTCATCGAATCGGATGCTCAATGCGGCCGTGCGCCCATCGTACCATTTTGCGATCCCCAGGCGCAGGCCCGTGGGGCCGTCCACGAGGACGCGTTCCTTTTCGGTCGGGGGCTTGGGCTTCCCCTCCCTCGGGCCGGGGGCCTGGACGAAGTATTTGGCGGCGACCGCTGGCACGGGGATGATGAGTTTGCCCCATTCGATGCCAACGTGCCGCACCATCATGGCCTTGCCCTCCGCGTCGCGCACCTCCACGTCCGCAGTCGGCCAGGCCCTGGGTCCGCTACTGGGCAACGACACGCGGATCGCCAACGCCCTGTTTTCGGTGCCGGGATTCACCGTGAGCTGGAGTTTGAAAGGCCCCACGACCTCTGCCGCGACACTGGCCGGACCCTCATAGGCATCGAGCGCAACCGCCACGCCGCCCAGATCGGCACCGCGAACCGAAGTCAGACTGCCGACGAGCGTCAGGACGATCAGGGCGCGGGTGACCTGTTCATCACGTGAGCTCATCTGGTTCGCCTCCGATTGAGAGGTGGCCTGCGCCACCAATCCAGGCACATCCTACCACAGGGGGATGCGGATGGCGTCCACCAAAAAGTGAGTGAGATTCAGGGCCGCGTGTGGCCATCGTCCGGGGTTGTCGCGGGTGCCCCGGCGTTGGATGGTCCCGCCAGCGGATCGTCGTGATAGGTTCCTATCTTCTCGAACGGGATGGGCGCGAATCCGAGCCTCCAAGCGGGGGATTCTGCCTTGAGGCGAAAGTCATCTTTCTCCGCATCGGCGAAAAGGGGGTCTGCGACGATCGAGTGTCGATCCATGCCCAGCGATTGCCATGCGACCCACTCGTCCATTGGGACGACCTCGTGGCACTGGATGTCGTCGACCCACACGAGGCCCCGCTCGCCCGGAAGGCGGATGCGTACGTAGAACTTTTTCATTTCGGGATGGCCGCCCTGGTCGGGCGCAGGGAAGCGGAAGGTACATTCATGGCGGGACCATGTCGTGCCCACCCGCATGGGCTCCACGTGCTGCCAGCTATATGCATCCTTGCGGTAGGCCTGGGCACCGAGTTCGACGCGGGTGTCGGGCGCCGCTGCCCGGAACCATGCCGCGACGCGGTAGACTTTGCCCGGGCCGACGGCGATCTCGGCGCTCTTGATGCTGGGGATGCGGGCCCAGGATTCGCCCTCGAGTTTCGGGTCCTTGGATTTCTCGGGATCCGGGATGCCCTCGAGGCGGAGACAGCGCGCACCCGAATGCGGACGATCGTCGCTGATGGTGGCGGTGTCCCTGGCGCTGGGCCGGATGTGCCAATGCCACGATGGCGGGGTCTGACCGACGGCACCCTCCTCGAATCCCGCGTTGGGCGGAGCAAGGTCGGGACCGACGCTGTCGCCCGACTTCAGATAGCCCGTCTTGATGGATGAGGAACCGTTCCACAGGAGATTGGAGTCGGAGAGATTGTGCTCGAACGATAGATTGCGGAATCGGAAGGCCTGTCGCTGAGGATCGTTCCAGCACAGGATGTTCCGGCGGGCGATGTTGCGCTGCATCGTGCGACCGTCGGGCAGGGGAGCCGTCCGAGGATCGCGGAGGCTGGGAACGCCCTTCCACGCGGGCAGATTCTTGACGCCGTCATACTGCCTGCACCAGTTGTCGATCTCGCGCCTCCACCAGCCGTAATCCGTGTTCCATCCACTGAATTCGATCTGGCTGGTCGGCCCGTTCTCGTCGCGGCCGCTGCCGCAATCGACGATGATGTTGTTTTCGATGACGTTGTCGCGACCGTCGTGGACCATGATGCCGGCGCGGGGCGTACGGGCCACGATGTTGCCGCTGACCGTGACGCCCATCGCAGTCCAATCCAGATAGATGCCCCACGCAAAATAGGGCGAGAGCCATCTGCCCGATTTGCCGCTGCGACCGATGATGTCGTGGATGAAGTTGTGGCGGATGACGGTGCCGTGGGCCGATAGCCAGTTCAGGGAGCCGCCGTAGATCGCGCCGGTATCCATCGTTTCCAGGCAGACGTGGTGGATGTGATTCAGTTCGATCAGGTGGTTCTGGCCCGAGAACTGGACCCCGAACCTAGGGAGATGATGCAGGTGGTTTCGCGAGGCACGATTGCCGGTCCCCGAAAGAACGATCCCGCAGCCCTGCTTGTGGAACGCTCCCGTGCGGGTGATCGCGTTGTTCTCGGCATAATTGCCCCCGGCCGCGAGCGTTCTCTCGTCCCCGCCGCCGAGCGCGATGCCGTGGCTGCCGGTGTCCGAGATATCGCAGCCGACGATCCCGTTGCCAGCGCCACCGTGAATAGCGATGCCGCTTCCAGCATAATCCCCGACGTTCCGGATCGCGCAGTCTGCCACGAGGCAATGGGTGGCGCCTTTGATCGTGATGGCCGTGCCATCGCAACATTCGAATGCGATGCCGCGGAACGTGACGCGGGCCGTCCCCGGACCGATCTCCAGGATGGTCTTGAGCCTTGGGGCGCAAACCTGCCGGCCCCGCAACGGACGAGGTGGCCAGAAGTAGAGCATTCCCGCGCCGTCATCCAGATACCACTCGCCGGGGGCATCGAGTTCCTCCCGGAGACCCTGCACGAAATAGCGGTCGCCCGGCAGAATCTCATACGAGCAATTGCGGCCGAGCGTGACGATTCGCCTGTCGCGGTCGAAGGCCGTGATCGGCGCCATGTTGTTCCACCATTCGTGGGAGGGGAAGATGCTCACCTCGCCATCGGTGGGCTTCACCCAGGTGCGCAGATCGGACGAAGCCACTCGCAGCATCCGTCTCGCTCCGGCGCGGCCGAGTTGATCGGCCGTGATGGGTTGGGGATCGGCGAATGTCCAACCGCTGTCGAACGGTCGATCCGGGTCCAGGTTCGGATATCGGGCCAGCGGCTGACGGCGCCCCTCGAAGATGAGTTGTCGGAACCGGACGCCACCGAGGCCCTGTGACCTGACGTCGGCTTTCAGTATCTGTCCCTCGTGCGGCTGAAATCCGGTGATCGGAAGCCCGCCGCTCAGGACCGGTCGCTCATCGCGATAGGCGCGGTAGATGATCGGCGCCTCTGCCGTCCCGCTATCCTCGCTCCCGAGGGTCAGGGTATGTGCCAGATGGTATACGCCCCCGCGCACATGCACGGTCGCGGCCGTTCGGCTCCCCGGGCCTGATTTTCGAATCTCATCCCGTGCGCGCTCAAGCGTCGCGAACGGCTGCCCGATGGTGCCGGGGTTTGCATCGTTACCGTCCGGCGCAACGTACAGTTCGCGGGTGGGTTCCGCGCATGAGGCGAACGTCAGGAGACCTATCAGGACGGCAGGAGCGAAGAAGCCGGGCGTCTTGCTCCGCGGAGGGCGCACCACGGGCGTCGGGAGGACAACGGCCGCATCCCCTCGCTGTTCTGGACTATCATCCCGTTGCACGGCGCCTCCGCCCGACCTCCTTGAGCGTGGCCACATCGGCAGGATGGATCGAGCCATCGGGCAGAGGCCCCACGTTCAAGAGGAGGTTGGCGCTCTTGGACGCGGCGTCCCCCAGCATGGCCATGACCTCGTCGGGCGTGACGTGTTCCGCGTCATCGAGCCAACCCCAGAGTGCGCCTTTGGGGGCGTTCGGCCCATGCTTTTGCATAGTGCGACAAATCTCCATCGGTTTGCCGGCGCGGTTCTTCATGGCGGCCGCGATCTGCGGCTGTTCGGGCGCCATGAAGTCCTCGAGCTCGGGATAGAGCCCGGATTTGTAGCAGATCAGGGCGTGGGGTTGGAGCCGACGGATGCGCGCATAGAGTTCGGGGACACGAAAGCGCTCCTTGTCGCCGCTGAGCGGCACCGCGATACCGTCGAGCCATACACCCGCGATCGGGCCGTAGTGCGAGCACAACTCGCTCACGCCCTTGTCAATATATTCAACGTAATTATTGAAATCATATTTCTCACGGGGCGCATAGAACGGGTCCGGCGGATCATAGGCGGGGCGAACGGACTTGACTTTCCAGTCCCATGGCGCCGGGCCGTGGGGGTGGCGCCAATCGAAGCCGTGCTCGTAGAAGACGAAGAAACCGAGGCCGCGCTCGCTGCAGGCGTTGGACATCTCGGCGACGAGGTCGCGTTTGGCGGGGGAGTTGAGGCTATTGAAGTCGGTGGCTTTCGTGTCCCAGAGGCAGAAGCTGTCGCAGTGTTTGCAGACGAGGGTGACGTATCGCATGCCAGCCTCTTCGGCCAGCGCGGCGATGGCGCGGGCGTCGAACTTCTCGGCGGTGAAGCGATCCTTGAGCCTCGCGTATTCGGCGATGGGGATGCGCTCGTGATATTGGACCCACTCCCCTTTGCCGAGCAGGGAATAGAGCCCGTAGTGGATAAAGAGGCCGGAGCGCGCCTCGCGGAACCAGGCGAGGGCCGCGGCGCGCGGGTCCCGCGCGTAGATGTCGGCCAGGCGCTTGAGGTATGGGGGAACGGAGCCCGTTGCGGCCCCTGACGTACCGGTGCAAGCGGATGCGAGGGCACCGCCCAGCGAGGTGATGAATGATCGGCGATTCATGGTTCTTATCGGATGAGGTGGGGTTCAGGATCATCTGGCAGGGCCCGCGGCCCCTAGGCGTACTATCCCAGATTATCTGGGGCATTGCGGGCGGCGTCTATATCTGATTAGGTAGTTGTTGTGTCTGTTTCGACATTGAGGAAACGGAACCGCGGAGCGTACGGGAGCCCGTTTTCGGGGGTGGGCATCGAATTTTACCCGCTCGGTGTCACGCCCGATCACTCGGGCGTCGTGCTTCACGAGGTGGGATTCCTGCCGCGCAATGACTGGTGGGTTTTCCCGAACGTATTCAGTCCTTTCTGGCGCCTGTACTACAATTTTCGTCCCGGGCACAAGGTCATCTTCCCGGATCGCGAGGTGCCGATCACGCCGAGGCACATCATGGTGATCCCCGAGCGCTGCCTATTCCATTGCGAAGGTCGGACTGCCGTGCCCAACCTGTGGCTGGCGTTCAGTGTCGCGAGGCGCCTCGTCACGGGCACACGCGTGCCCCTGTTGCTGAAGCCGAGTCCGACTGAGCTTTTCCTGCTGCGCGCCATCGCCGGGCTGATCGGGCGGCGTCATGCCGAGCGCGAGAGCGCGTACTTCGCGGGCCTGGCGCTCTTGCGCCTTGTGCTGGGCCGACCGGAGATCCGGTGGGCGGGCGGTGTCATCCCGGAGGGGGTCCGGCGCGCGCTGCGGCTGATCGAAGTCGAATATGGGGCGAGGCTCGCGATCCCGGCGCTGGCGGAGGAGGCGGCGATGAGCGTTCGGGGTTTCACGGCGGCATTCCGCCGGGCCTGCGGCAAGTCGCCCGCCCGATATGTCACCGAGGTCCGAGTGCGCGAGGCGTCGCACCTCTTGCTCGAGACCGACGAATCGATCGATGCGATCGCGGCGCGCACCGGTTTTCTCAATCGGCATCACTTCAGCCGCGTGTTCAAGGGCACCACCGGCGAATCTCCCGCCATGTTTCGGCATCGGCACGGCGAGGGCGCGCTGGCTCGAGAATAGAGAGGTTCTTTAGGCCAGGCGGTCCGGTGGCCCGGTCGTCGGCGATCGGGCACGGAGAGGTGCCGGTCGCACGGGGCACGAGGGTTCACACGACCCTATTCAGCCCGATGACATTCTGGTACCAGCGGAAGCTCTGTTTGGGAACGCGCGCCCGCGTGGCGTAATCGATGTACGTGATCCCAAATCGTCGGCTGTAGCCCCACGCCCACTCGAAATTATCCATGAGGCTCCAGTGGAAATAGCCGATGAGGGGGCGGCCTTCCCCGATTGCTCGCAGGGCGCTGCGGAGATAGGCGCGGGTGTAGAGGATGCGGCCGAGGTCGAGGATCTCGCCGGCGGCGTCGGGCGCATCGTCGCAGGCGCAACCGTTTTCGCTGATGAAAATGGTCAGGTCCTTTTTTCCCAGTGCTTCGCCGACGAGGCGAATGCCCCAATAGAGAGATTCGGGGAGGACATTGAGCCAGGGCATATGCATCTGCGGATAGCCCCTGGGCAAGGGGAGCACCTCGTACCCGCGCGCGTTATCGGCCGCGCGCACGTAGTGGCCCGTATAGACGTTGAATCCGAGGGCATCGAGCGGCTGGGCGATCGTTCTCATGTCGCCGGCCAGGATTTCGGGGGCGTCGGCGCCAAGCTCGTCGAGTGCCCCCGGGCTGTAGCGCCCGGTGAGGGCGGGCACGAGGATGCAGCCGTTGTGGTGTTCGCCGACGAAGGCCGCGCGGGCGGCCTCGATGTTCTCCGGCGTCTCAACGACGGGCACATAGGCGTCGAAGTTATCGACGAGCGAGACGTGGCAGGGCCCGGGCGATGCGGACCGGATGGCCTGGCAGCCCATGCCGTGTGCAAGGAGCGCGTGGTGAACGGTCTGGAGCAATTCCTTCCGCGAACGGAGGACCGTGCCAGGCGCGTGTGGCGGGGCCTCGTTCAAGCCGTAGCCCATGTGCGTGAAACACCGGATCTCGTTGATCGTCATCCAATGCGCGACGCGGTCCCCGAGGCGCGCGACGACCGCGGAGCAGTAGCCGGCAAAATCCTTGGCCATCTCGCGGCTGCGCCACGAGCCGTAGCGATCCTCGAGCGCCTGCGGGCTGTCCCAGTGGAAGAGGGTGGCGTGGGGCGTGATGCCGTGGCGCAAGAGCGCATCCGCGAGACGGCGATAGAAATCGAGGCCGCGCTCGTTCACGGGACCGCGACCCTCGGGGATCACGCGCGGCCAAGAGATGCTGAAGCGATAGTGCCGTATCCCCAGTTCGGCCATGAGCCGGACATCGTCCTGGAACCGGTGGTAGTGGTCGCAGGCGACGTCGCCGCTGTCGCCGCCGCGCACGCGTCCCGGCATGCGACAGAACGTGTCCCACACGCTCGGCATCCTGCCATCCTCGAAGGCAGCCCCCTCGATCTGGTACGCCGCCGTCGCCGCGCCCCACCAGAAGTCTTTAGGAAAGGCATCCACCATGAATTTGACCGCCTCTCGACCCTCTGATGGAACTCTACGGCGGATCTTTCGATTGGAGAACTTCGAAATGGGGGCGAATCGAAAATAGCCGGCGTGGCCGATCGATTTCGCCTAGCGGTCTGTCGGGCTTTGAAAAGTCCGACAGATTCCTAGCCTAAATATTTCCCTCGGTCGGTTGCGTGGCGAGTCACTCCGTGGGGGCGGCCGCCTTGTCCTTCTTGCGCTTCGGTGATTCGACCGGTGCCTCTGTTGGCGCAGCGGGGGCGGGCCATCCCTGTTCGTGGATGCGGCGGCCGACGTCGCCGAGGGTCTTGGCGTCCACGGGATGGATGGAGCCGTCGGGCAGCGGGCCGGTATTCATGAGCAGGTTACAGTCTTGGCCGAACGCCTGTGCGAGCCGCAGCAGGGTCTCGTTGGCGTCGAGGTGCTTGTCGTCATCGGCCCGCTTGTATCCCCAGACGTGGGGCTGGAGGGTGTCGCAGATCTCGTTATGCTTGCCCTTGTTTTTGTCCCACGCCTCCTGGGCGATTCTCGCCTTTTCGTCCCCGTACTGTTTCCGCACGCGGTCGGCGAGCGACTGGCCGCGGCGCTCCGGCGCGGCGAAATCCTCCGTTCCGTTGGCCCCCTGCTTGAAACAGATCAGCGTCTGCGGCTGCAGCCTGCGGATCATCGCATAGGTCTCGGCGATGGGGAACAGGTCGGGCCGCGCGTAATAACCCATGATGGGGTCGAACCAGATGCCCGCCAGCGGGCCATAGTTTGTCAGCAGTTCCTTGAGTTGGCCGTGGACAAAATCAATGTAATGGGCGAAGTCCTCGTCCTTCTGCCAGAGATAGCGCGGCTCGGGCTGCTTGTAGTTGGGGCGGGCCATGGGGTTGAATTGCCGCGGGTAGAAATACGGGTGCCGCCAATCCAGCGCGTAGGAGTAATAGAGGAAGAGGCCGAGGGATTTCTTGCGGCACTGCTCGGCGAGTTCCGCCACCAGGTCGCGCCGTGCCGGGCTCGCGGCGCTGGTGTAGTCCGAGTGTTTCGAATCGAACAGGCAGAAGCTGTCGTGGTGGCGCGACGTGATGTTGACATACCGCATGCCCGCACCAGCCGCTAGGTCCGTGATGCGGTCCGCGTCGAATTTCTCGGGCCGGAACTGATCCTTCAGTTTTTCGTATTCGGCGGGTGGGATCGCCTCGTGGTACATGACCCACTCGCCCCGGCCCAGGATGCTGTAGAGGCCGTAGTGCATGAAGAGCCCAAATCGCGCCCCGCGGAACCACGCCAGCGCGGCGGCGTGCGGGTCCTTGGCATAAAGCTCGGCGTGGTCCTTGAGGTAGGAGGGGACCGGATCGCCCGCCGATGCAGCGGCTCGCGAGTTCGAGAATGGGGACGCGGCGACCGCGCCTCCGAGGACGGTGATGAAGTTGCGACGATTCATGGGAACAAAAAGATGTTAAACTCGCACGTGTGTCCATGTCCATACCCGAGCCGGTCGGGCACGCCCTCTTATCTTTGGCTTCGCTCGTGTCTGGAGCGAGCGTTTTACTCTTGAAGGAGCGGGGGAGTTCCGCCCCCGTGCGGGGTTGAACGCATCGGCCAATGGATCGCCGAAGCCGGAAGCCGCTTCACCACCGCAATTGACGCGAAGCAGCGAAGGGCATGCGCCCTTCGGCGTTGGCTGAGTGCGTCGGCCGTTCGATGAGGAGTGAGGGCGCCCCGCCGCCGAGCGAGGACGGCGCGAGATTCGGGTCAAGCCGTCATCGGCTCGGCGATAACCAACGCGCTATTTTCCGCCGCGGATGAACTCCTCGCGATCGAGGACGCCATCGCCATTTTTATCGAATTTCGGGAATCGCTTGGGTGCCTCATCGGGGTCGGGCTGTTTGGCGAGGAATTCTTCGAGCGTGAGCTTGCCATCGTGGTCCTTGTCGCGGCCGGCGAACATCGCGGCGCGGTCCTGTTTGAGTCTATTACTGCTCGAGGGCTTGGAGGCGGAACCGCCTCTGGTCCCGCCCTCGCGGATCTGGGGTTTGGCCTCGGGGTACTCGCCGAGCATGGCGCGGAGCTTGGCGACGACGGCGGGTTGTTCGCCCGCGAGGTTCTTCGACTCTAGGGGATCGGCCTGATAGTCGTACAGCTCGAAGACGGCGGTGTCGGTCGGGGCGCCGGGGGGCCTCCATTCGACAAGCCGATGGCGCGCGGTGCGGACGGCGCGGCCCATGAGCTGGTTGCGCGGATAGACGTGGATGACGGCCTCCTTCGTCGTGGCGTTCGGATCTTTCAGGGCGGCCGCGAAGCTCGAGCCGTCGAGGCCCTGCGGGGCGGGCAGGCCGGCCAGCTCGCAGAGCGTCGGGTAGATGTCGACGGTCTCGATCAGCGCGCCGGTCTTGACCCCGGCCTTCATGCCGGGGGCGGCGACGATGACCGGTATGCGCGCGGCCTGCTCGTAGTTGGTGTGCTTGCACCACATGCCGTGGTCGCCGAGATGCCAGCCGTGGTCGCCCCAGAACACGATGATTGTATTCTTGGCGAGTCCTGTCTCATCCAGCGCGTCTAGCACCCGGCCGAGCTGGGCGTCCATGTAGCTGACTGCCGCATGGTAGCCATGGATCAGGTGTCGCGTCTGTCCGTCGGTGAGGGGGCCGACGGCGGGTATGTCGCTGTATGCGCGCAGCTCGCCCCAGGTTGTCGGGGCGAACTCTGGTGCGCCCTGCGGCGGGGATTTCAACGCGGGCAGCGGGAAGTCGGTGGGCCGATAGAGGTCCCAGTATTTCTTGGGCGCGCAGAACGGCAGGTGGGGTTTTAGGAAACCGACGCCCATGAAGAAGGGCTCGCCGGGCTTGTCTTTGGCGGCGCGCAGGCGGCGTACGGCCTCGTCGGCGATCATCCCATCGGCATATTCGTTGTCGGCCACATCGGCGCACTCGGTCGGGGCACCCTTGGCGAGATTGGCCCGCTTGCTCTCTGGCACGCCATCGGCCTTGGCCTTTGCCACTTTTCTCTTCGTGTCATCGACGTTTGCCGGGAGGACGTATCCGCCGCCGCTGGGTCTCCAGTGCGGCACAGACCAAGAGGCGTCGTCCTCGTGGTTGCCGTGGCCGACGTGCATGATCTTGCCCATGGCCTCGGTGCGGTAGCCGCGCTGTTTGAAATATTGCGCGACCGTCACGGCATCGGGCACGGCCTTGCGGAAGTTCGTTCCGAGGTCGTAGATGCCGATGGATTGCGGGCGCAGGCCGGTCATCAGGGCGTTGCGCGAGGGCGCGCAGACCGCCTGGTTGCAGTAAGCGCGCTCAAACAGCACGCCGCGGGTGGCCAGGCGGTCGATGTTCGGGGACTTCACCGACGTGTCCCCGTAGCAGCCGAGGAGCGGTTTGAGGTCATCGACGCAGATGAGCAGAACGTTGGGCTTCGCGGCGGCGGGGCCGCCACAGAGGACGGACCCGATGCCGAGGCAGAAAAGAGCTGTGCTTCGCATGGGCTATTTCCTTTCTGAATGATCTGCGGCCGGATTGGCGCCGGTACACCCGAAGGTTCGCCGGAGCCTATCGCCGATCGTTGCGAGGCGAGGGTTCACTTTGTGGCCCCTGCCCATCGTCACGAATTCCTCCTCGCTGAGTGCGCCGTCCTTGTTCGAGTCGAACGTCGGGAACCGGCGCCGGCCCTCGACCTCATCGGGGAATTTGTTCAGGTATTCCTCGAGGCTCAGCCGCCCGTCGCCATTGGTATCCTTGGTCTTGAAGATGGCATGGCGGTCGAGCGCGGGTCTACTTGCAGCCAGCCCCTTGGCCTTGCCGCGCGTGGGCGTTGCGTCCACGGGCTTGCCGGTGGCGGCGGCATCGTCGCGCGTTTTGCTCGGCGGCAAGGAGTTTTGCCAAGCCAGCGCTTTCGCGGTGAGATCCTTGACCGCGTCGGGATGCTCGGCGGCGACGTCGTGCTCCTCGCTGATGTCACTTGGGATGTTGTAGAGGCGTGCGCCACTGGCGTCGTGATTGACGAAGAGCTTCCAGGGCCCGTCGCGGACGGCGAGCATCGGCGGAGTGTAGTCATCTCCCCAGACGCGGAACAGCCACTCCCAGAAAAGCGGCCTCTGGCGTGGGCGCGCGCCCCCGAGCCAGATGTCGCTCACGTCTTCACCGTCGGGCCGAACGTCGGCGGGCACCGGGACGCCCGCGACTTTGCAGACGGTCGGGAGCCAATCGACGCCGCTGAGCACGCTGGTCTCATCGACGCGTCCGGCGGGGACGTGACCCGGCCACCGCAGGACGCCGAAGGTGCGGACGCCGCCCTCGTACATGCTGCGTTTGCGCGCCCGCAGCGGGCCGGTGTTGCCGACCCCGGCGTTGGCGGCATTGCTTATATTGTAATCCTCGGGGCCGTTGTCGCTGGAGAAGAAGACGACGGTGTTATCGGCCAGGCCCAGTTCATCCAGCGTCTGCATGAGTCGGCCGACCTGTGTGTCGAGGTCGGTGAGCGAGGCGCAGAAGACCTGCATCTGGCTCTTGAGGTCTTTCGCGGCGGCCAGGTACTTTTGCATCCATTGGCCGTAGGCCGGATCGTCCGCCCGCGGCACGAGATCGCTGTAGACGGCGAGCTGTTCCGGCGTCGGGTCGAGTTTGGCGTGCGGCACCAGCGTCCAGACGTTGAGGTAGAACGGCCTGTCCTTATTTTCGCGTAAGAAACTGATGGCGCGATCGACGATGATGCCCGTCGATTTGCCCCACCAATGCTCGACGGGTGGGCTGTCTTTTTCTTTTAACTGAGGGCCGTTGGAAACGGTGGTGACGTGTTTGTCGATCCCGTACTCGCCGGGTTCGGGTGCGCCGTCGCCGCCGCCGAGGTGCCATTTGCCGAAATGTCCGGTGACGTAGCCGGCGTCGTGCAACAGCCTCGTCACGGTCTTGGCCTTGGGGTCGAGCCAGTCCGGCATGTGGCGGGCGGCATTCTGCTCGTGGCTTGAGAAATGGCCATGTACGAAGTGGCGCGCCGGATAGTGCGAGGTCATGAACGCCGTGCGGCTTGGCGAGCAAACCGTCGCCGCGACGTAGAACTGCTTGAACCACGTGCCCTGGGATGCGAAGCGGTCGAGGTTGGGCGTCTTGACGTAGGGATGGCCGGCGAAGCTTGCATCGGCCCAGCCCTGATCGTCGGTGAGAAAGAAGATGAAGTTGGGGCGTTTCGCGGGAGCATCCGCGGCATGCGCGATGGCCGTGGATGCCAGCAAGAGAGCCAGGAGGGCTAGAGGCGTTGGGTGTTTCATGGTGTTTTCGTTCCGAGGTTCTTTGAGGTCATGCTACGGACAAATGGTTGCCGCGTCGCGCCTGTCATGCGACGGTGCCGAAGAGGGCGCCGACGGCCGCGGTGGCCGCCATGGCCACGGCACCCCAGATGGTGACGCGACCGGCCCCGAGGAGCACATTCGACCCGCCCACTCGGGCGGCCAGACCGCCCATCATGGCCAGAAACACCAGGGAGCTTCCAGCGACGAGGGGGATGATGATCGAGGGTGGGCTGGCCAGCACCACGAGCAGGGGCAGGGTCGCGCCAACGGCGAAGGTGGCGGCGGAGGCCATTGCCGCCTGGATGGGCCGCGCGCTGTGCGTCTCCGATAGACCGAGTTCATCCCGGGCATGCGCGGCGAGCGCATCGTGCGCCATGAGCTGGCGAGAGACCTGTTCGGCGAGCGCGGGATCAAGGCCGCGTTTCACGTAGATCGCCGCAAGCTCCTCGCGCTCGAATTCCTCATCCGTCGCCAGCTCATTCCTCTCTCGTGCGAGGTCCGCCTTCTCCGTGTCCGCCTGAGAGCTGACCGAGACATATTCGCCCGCCGCCATGGACATCGCGCCGGCAACGAGACCCGCGACGCCGGCGACCAGGACATCGCCACGGGCGGCGCTCGCCGCGGCCACGCCCACTACAAGGCTCGCGGTCGAGACGATCCCGTCATTGGCGCCCAAGACGGCCGCGCGCAGCCAACCGATCCGTTCGGCGTAGTGTCGTTCGGATGAGCGCTTGTCCATAATGTGCGTGCCCTTCGCCGTCGAGTTCGCGCGCGGGCGCATCATCGGGACTTGGCCGTCGTGGAACATCTGTCGCGCAATGTCGTTCCTTTGGTTGGGTTCAACTTCCGGCGAGCCATAGGATATGAGTCGCAAGCACTCGCGTCAACCCGACGGTTTCCAAACCGATCTTCGCGCTGGGCGGCGCCTTGCGACCGGTCGCTCGAGCCGACGGGGGCGGGCCCCGTTCGCGGCAGCGGAATTCGCTTTGATTATTGCCCGAGTCGTTTTACAGGCAGATCCGGAAGGGTTACTGAATGAGACCACAAGCATTTATCACACCAGATGCGTTTGCGCTGATATTCATGCTCGCTGGGTCGGCAATGGCGACCGCCGCGCCGGAGAAGGTCCCCGCCGCCGTGGCGGGATCAGGCTCGGGCATCGGAACGAATGCCGCGCCCGTCCTCCCCCGGCCGACCCTCGCGAACGTCCCATATGGCGCGCACGAGCGGCAGGTGCTTGATTTCTATCGGGCCGAGTCCGAGCGGCCCTCGCCTCTGCTGTTTTTCATCCACGGCGGCGGTTGGGTGGCCGGCGACAAGAGCGGCCTGGGCGCCATGACGAACTGCCTGGCCGCCGGGGTGTCCATCGTTTCCATCAACTATCGCTATTCCTGGCAGGCGCAAATGGCGGGGGTGAAACCGCCCGTCGAGTGGCCCCTGCATGATGCGGCGCGCGCGCTTCAGTTTGTGCGAAGCAAGGCGGGCGAATGGCACATCGACAAACGGCGCATCGGCGCATCGGGCGGTTCGGCGGGCGCGTGCTCGAGCCTGTGGCTGGCCTTTCACGACGACATGGCCGATCCGAAGAGCGACGACCCCGTCGCACGCGAATCCACGCGCCTCTGGTGCGCCGCCGTCACCGGAGCGCAGACGTCGCTCGATCCGAAGCAGCTTGTGGAATGGACGCCGAACAGCCGCTACGGGGGTCACGCGTTCGGCTTCATGGATCCGACGAACCTGAAATCGCGCGATACCCAGTTCGCCCAATTCCTCGCCGCGCGGGACCAGATCCTCCCCTGGATCAAGGAGTATTCGCCCATCGGGCTTGTCACGCCCGACGATCCGCCAATCTACATGATCTACAGTGCGCCGCCCGCCCTCGGCCAAGAGCAGAAGGATCCGACCCACACGGCGAATTACGGCGTGAAGTTACAAGAGAGACTCCGCGACGTTGGCGTCGGGTGCGAGCTCGTCTATCCCGGTGCCCCGGACGTCAAACACGCGCAGCCTTACCTGTATCTCATCGACAAGTTGAAGGGGCCCTGATCTGAGAATCCCGGTGGCCGAACCCGGGGGGAAGGGCTCGCAACCTCGCGGGCCGGATTGGACCAGATGTCGCGCGGCTGGTGAATCGCGGACGCCGGGGACGGCGTCCCTCCCGGCTGATGCGGGCGGCAAGTGCTGCGCGTCGTCTCCGTGGGACGTCAGCGCCAGGGTGATGGCCTGGAGTTTTGAGGCACACTCGCCTCGGCTTCCGCGGTCCACCCGAACGCGGCGAACCCAATGCGGCGCGCGAGGCCGCGGGCCTCGCGACGCGGACCAGGACGGGCTCCGATCACTTCCCGTGCCAGCTTTTCCATGTCGCCATCGAGCGCGCCAGGTGGTCGCGGGGATCGCCCGGAACCGCGAAGCACATCAGGCCCACCGGCCCGCGATAACCGATCTCATCGAGGGCGGCGAGGAGTCCCCGGTTGTCAAAATCACCCTTATCCAGCGGCTGGATCAGGCCGTCGGCCCAGTTGGCCGCACCGATTTCGGCACCGTTGATCGTGACGCAGAATAGTTTCGCCGCATTCTCGCGCAGCAGCGGGGTGTAATTCTTATCCCCATCCACCTTCAGCCAGTGGCACAGGTTAAAGTTGAAACCCACCCGCGGGTGATTGGCGGCGCGCACGACGCCGATGGCGAAGGGGATGGCCTCGGCCCAGTTGTTAATGTGGTTGTAGATCGAGATGCGCACGCCCGCGTCGCCAGCGACATCGCCGAGTTCGCGGAGTGCCTTGACGGCAGTTTCCAGGCCCTGGGGATCGGCGGGTTTCAGACCGGCAAGCAGCACCGACACCGTCGTGGGCCTGCCCTTGAGCCCCCGGATGGCGTCGGGAAGTGCCGGGGGAAACGCCGCGCCATTGGCCGGATTGACGTTGACGGTTGTCCAGACCATGTGGAGCCGCAGTCCGGCGTCATCGAGGATCTTCAGATTGGCTTCGAGGCTGCCGTCGAGCCAGAGGCTGCAGCCGGTACCGTCGTAGCCCAGATCGCGCAGCAGCGCCGCCTGTTCGGACAGCGGCCGGGGTTTGACCTTCGGCACGCCCATCTCGATGCAGTACGCGTAAAACTCGCGCGGGGACAGGTCGGCGCCTGGCAGGGCCATCTGGGCGAAGGCAAGGGTCGCCGCCAGCACGAGGGGATGCGGACTCATGCTTTCAGCCCGGTGATGTCGAACTCCAGTTTCCGATTCTCCCTGAGCAGCTCCTCCATCGTTAGCCTGCCGCGACGATAGCTCGCCTCGCGCATCAGGATCGCGGTCAGGTGGCTGTCGACCGACCGTGCGACGGTCGGGTTGTCGAAATGGCCCTCCGTCAGGTTGACATAGAGCTGCGCGACGTTGCGCGCGATGCCGGCGGCATAGAGGTTATCGACCGGGCCGCCGAAATGCTTTGGTCCGCCGCGCACGAAGGCCGTGCCGCCATAGGGCAGCACCGCGCATGCGTCGGTCCCGTACATTTTGCAGCAGAGACTGGCGCCGCCGGTCAGCTCGGATTGGTTCTTCAGCGACTGGTGCTGGTGGACCCAGGTGACGCCGTCGTCGAACTGCATGACGCAATGGACCGTGTCGCGGCCGGACAGGAACGCGTTCGCGCGCCGGGTCTCCGCGAAGCCCATGGCGACAGCGGGCCGCTTGCCGAGCACCCACATCGCAGTGTCGATGGCGTGGATATCGTAAGAGACGCAGGCGTCGGCGGCCAGTTCGACATGGTGCAGCCAGAGTGAATTGCGGAGGTATTCCTCCTTGGGCGTCTCGGCCGTCGGCTCGCGCCACCGGTTGGCGTTACCGTAGGTGCAGACGTACGCAAGTTTTCCGAGTCCGCCGTCGAGCACCCGCTGGCGCACCTCGGCATTGGACGGGTCGGTCGGGGCCTGATAGTCCACGAGGAAACAGAGGTTCTTCCGCGTCGCCTCCTTGCCCAATTCGCCGATTTTCAAAGTGCCGGGCACATCGACCGCGACGGGTTTTGCCATGTAGACGTGTTTGCCGGCGGCGATGGCGGCGGCGGCATGCCCGGGCATGAAATACGGCATGTGCTCGATCGCGACGATGTCAACGCCGCTGTCGATCAGTTTCTTGTAGCCATCCAGCCCCGTGAAGCGCCGGCTCGCGTCCACCCCATACGCATCGCCGAACTTGTCCACCGCGTCTTGAAAATAATCGGCCGCGGCGTGAATCTCATAACCGCCGTGCTGCTGGAAATGTTTCGTCACGAAGGTGCCGCGTCCGCCGCAGCCGACGACCCCGAGTTTGAATTTCTTGGTGAACGTCGGCGGCCCGGTGGCGGGCTGGGGCTTGCTTTCCTCGGCGGCCGCTAGGGGCGCTGCGAGCGCGGGCGTGGCCGCGGCGAGCGCGCCGCGGATGAAGTCGCGACGAGATCCGGCCCGCGCGCCGTCGGCCAGTTCCTTCAGAAACTCATGTTCGCTCATGGGGACCTCCTGCGATTGTTCGGGCATCATCTTGGACGGGAGATCGGCGGGATGGCCAGTCCGCAAATCGCACTGGTCCTTGAGGAATCTGCTTACTGGCAGCCCGTCGAAAAAAGTCATAGATCCCCCCTGATGACGCACGTGGCGCGATTCCGCCGGGAGGGACGCCGGCCCCGGCGTCCGCGATTCACCAGCCGCGCGACATCTGGGCCGACCCGGCCCGCGAGGCCATGGGCCCTCCCCGGGATGTCCGCCTGTCGGCGGGCATTCGGGGCACCACTGGGGCAGAAAATTGGACGTAGGAGCGCGCGTGCGCGCGATTCGCGCATGCAATCGCCTGCAAGCAGGCTCCTACGATTCGGTGTCTGAATTTTCGAGTCGGGAAGGGCGCATATTTCATTTCGTCTTCAGCCTTTGCGAGAGCTTGTTGATGAGACGGGCCACGTTTGCGCCAGCGCATGTCCCGTCGGCCACCGCATGCAGTTTCCAATAGCTGACGCTGCTGATGACGCCCTCTTGACTCAGTACGTCCAGCGCCTGGTCGAGGTTCGCGGCCGGATGGAACTTGTTTGCCGCCGCGATCACCAGCTCTGCGGTGCGCGGCCCTTCCACGACACCGCCGGTGACCGCGCGCGCGAGCCAATAGTCTGCCGAGGGAATGATTCCGGTTTCCACGAGCAATCGCAGATCTGCTTCCAGGTCCGGGGTTGCCTCGGCCCGCAGCGGCGGGCGCCCCGGTCGTTCGGTCGGGTACCCTGCCCGCAGTTGGTCGAGAGTCTGCTGCAGCCGAGCTCTGGCCTGTGCCGCGTGCGGGTCCGAGCTGTCGGCGGGTTTTTCGGTCAGCGGGGAGTCGGAGATATCGACAAACGTCCCGCCGCCGTAGAGCTTGTACCGACGATCGGCGATGAAGTAGTCCCTGCCAACTTGCGCATATACCCATGATCGCGGTTGGCCCTGCCCGCCGAGGATCTGCGGCGCGAAGCTCTGGCCGTCGAGCGTCAGGCCTTCGGGGGCCCTGGCGCCCGCCAGCTCGAGCACCGTGGGGAAGAAGTCGGTGAAGTCGGTCAAGTCGCCGCAGACTCGGCCCGCGGGGACCAGTCCGGGGCAATTGACGATGAGTGGCTCGCGGACGCCACCCTCGGCGACGTCGCCCTTGCCGCCGAGCATCGGCCAGCCGTTGATAGTGCCAAGCGGTTGTCCCATGGGGCCGTTGTCGGAGGTGAAAAGGATAATCGTCCTTTCGCGCAGTTGGAGTTCGTCGAGCGCGGAGGCGAGCTGCCCCATGAGTTTGTCGAGATACGCGATCATGTCGGGGAGCAGGCTCGAGTCATCTTTGCTGTCTGGAGTGCGCGCAAACGGCCCGTGGGACAGGACGGTCGAATAATAGACGAAGAAGGGTCGGTCGCGATGGCGTCTCATGAAATTGACAAGGAATTCGTGCGTCAAGTCGGGCCCATATTCCTCGGGTTTTCCCTGGACGACCTCGCCGTTGCGGTGGTAACGGGGGTTCCAATAGCGGTCGGGCGTGCCACGTCCCATCCACAGCATCGATTCGTCGAAGCCGAGACGGTTGGGCGCCCCGGCGTCATCGGGCGCTGCGCTCTGGCCGAGTTTGCCGATGGCGCAGGTCGCATAGCCGGCACGCCGAAGCAGGATCGGCAGGGTGGGATGTGCCACGGGATCGATCTCCGAGTTTCCGTTGCTCGTTGCCCCGGTGCGAAAGGGATACTTGCCTGTCAGCAATGCCGCGCGCGACGGTCCGCAAAGGGGCATCGAGTAACAGCGATCGAAACGCAGGCCGGTGGCCGCGAGCTGATCAAGATGAGGGGTCTTGAACGGTGCCCCGCCATAGCAGCTCACGCGGGAGAGGCCCACGTCGTCGGAAAGGACGAGAACGATGTTGGGCCTGGAGGGCCTCGGCGCCTCGCCGGCGTCCAGCGACGCGAGCGGCGCCAGCAGCAGGGCGGCGAAGGCGACGCGCCGCAGGGTCGTCTTCTCGGCGTGGACCCATCGGCGGGGGTCTTTTCGGGTACCCTGTTCAACGCGCACGCGCCCTCCTTCGGCCTTCGCTTCGGGCCCGCACCTGTCTATCTCACGGTGCCGCTGGTTTTGCGTTGCCCTTTATCTCCGGTTTCGTGTCCTTGGCTGGCGGGGTCCATTCGGCGGGTTTCGGTTCGGCGACCTTGAGCGGGGCGGTGTCACCGAACTGGCGCATCTCTTCCTCCATCGCCGCGGTCAGTTCCACCACCTTCTGGGCATGGCCGTCCATCCCCGCGAGGTTGATCGTTTCAGATGGATCCGTCTGGAGGTCGAAGAGCAGCGTGCGGTCCACCAGCGGAAAGCGGAGGAGTTTCCAGCGCTCGTCGCGCAGTGCGCGCTGCGCGGTCTTGTAGGCGAGGAGGATCCGGTGCCGCGCCGGGCGCGAGGGATCGCGGAGCGTGGCGCTGAAATCGAGGCCCTCGCTGCCCGCGGGCGCCGGCACCCCGCAGAGCGCGCCGAGCGTGGGCATCACGTCGAAGAGGTAGCACATCGCCTCTGTCGTCTTGCCCGCGGCGATGCCGGGGCCGGAGATAATGAGCGGAACGCGCATCGAATGCTCATAGGCATTCTGCTTTCCGATCAGGCCGTGGCTCCCGCGGGCGACACCGGAATCGGCAGCGAAGACGACGATGGTGTCTTTTGCAAATGGCGATGCCTGTAGCGCATCGAGCACGCGGCCGATCTGAGCGTCGAGGTACGAGATGTAGCGATAGTATTCGGCGATCAGCGCGCGGACATTGTCCGGCGTGCGCGGCCATGGCAGGAGCAGCTCATCGCGGATGGCCATCTCGCCATTATCGAACGGGTGCTGCGGCAGGAAGTTCGGGGGAACCGGAATCGTTTCCGGGTCGTATCTGATCGGGAAATCCTCGGGCACGATATGAGGGTCGTGCGGCGCATCGAAAGGCACGTAGCAGAAAAACGGCCCGCCCTTGTGTTCCTTGAGGAAACGGATGGCCTCGTCGGCGAAGATCTCACAGGCGTGTTTGGGGGCGATCTGGGGCTTGCCCAGCCTGCCATCTTTCATGTCGCCGAGTTTCGCGCGCATGGGATCGGTCATGCCGCCGACAAACACGGAGCGGGCGATCTGGAAACTCCTGGGCAGGGACGCCGCGCCATTGTGCCACTTGCCGCTCATGAAGGTCGTATAGCCAGCCCGGCCGAAGGCGGCGGGCCACGTCTCGTCCCGCATCAGTCTCTCGTCGATGCGGAACAACGACTGGCCGGAGAGGAGCATGGCGCGCGAGGGCATGCAGGTGGCGGCGTTCATGCCGCCCTGCATGTAGGCACGATTGAAAGCGATGCCGCCGCGCGCGAGAAGGTCGAGGCTCGGCGTGCGGATGACCGGGTTTCCCAGCGCGGCGATGGTGTCGGCCCGCTGGTCGTCGGCAAAAAGGAACAGCACGTTATGCTTGGCGGCCGCGGGGCCACCCGAGGCGGGGGGCTGCGAGCAGAGGGCGCAGAGCAGGGACGTGAGAAGGAGACGCGGGCTGAGCGTTTTCACGATTTTTCGCAAAGCGTAGTGACGGGATTCCTCCAAGGGAATCTCGGAAATGGGGCTCGCGGTTAGCCGGGGCGGTCCCGGCCGCCGCGCGCATGGCGGGCCGCGCCTGAGACGGCCCCGGTCCCGCATGCGGGCGAGGGAGCGCCGGTCCCTCGCGAATCCGACAGGGGAGTGGGGATGCGAAAGAGTCTTGCCAGGGTATCAGGAATTGACTTCGGATTCTCGGTGGCGAGGCTTCTGGGGCACATCCGGAGGTCATTGTGCGAGGCGTTATCCGAAATCGATCCGGTCGTGAGCCGAGATACTTCAGCTCGCAGATCTCGCAGGCGCGGAGGTTCTTTCTTGGGTTGAGCCGCGCGGCGGGGCGGGGGTTTGCGGTTGTGAGCGGGGGCGTGGAGCACTGCCGTTCCGACTACGTGATCGACCGCGCGGGTTTTGCGTGTCCGGTGATCGAGTTTGTGGCGCGCGGCGCGGGGCGGCTGGAGATGGGCGGGCGGACCTATGATCTGGCACCGGGGATGGGTTTTGTCTACGGGCCGCACGTGCCGCACAGGATCACGGTCGATCCGCGCTCGCCGCTGGTGAAATACTTCGTGGGATTTGCCGGGAAGCAGGCGATGGCGATGTTGCGCGAGGCGGAACTGTGCGCTGGCTCGGTCTTGCGCGTTGCACATGCCGAGCAGGTGCAGGATGTCTACGAGGAACTGATCCGGCTGGGGCGAGGTGACCACGCGAGGCGGGCGAGGCTCTGCGCGCTGGCGGCACAATACTTGGTCCTGAAGCTGTCGCGCGATGCCGTGCCTCCCGCCGAACGGGAGGCTGCGGCCCGGGCGACCTACGAGCGGTGCCGCAGGTATATAGAGGAGCACCATCGCGAGGTCCGCGCGCTCGGGGAAGTGGCCGCCGCCTGCCACGTGGATCTGGCGTACCTCTGTCGGCTGTTCCAGCGATTTGGGCGGGAGAGCCCCTTTCAGTACCTCCAACATCTGCGCATGAACCGCGCGGCTGAGATGTTGCAGGAGGGTGCGCCGGTCAAGGCCGTGGCCCTGGAGCTGGGTTTCAGCGAACCCTGCAATTTCTCGCGCGCCTTCGTGCGCGTCTTTGGGGTCGCGCCGGGCTACCTGCATCCCAGGGGTTGTTCGGACGCTCGCCGGCAATCTACCGGCGGTGGGGCTTGACCGGGGGCGAACCGTTCCCATAAAGGACGGGTGGGCCGGAGAAGGTCTTGATCGCCATGCGGTATCGCCGATTTGGTCGCACCGGGCTGAGAATGCCCGTGTTCACGTGTGGCGGCATGCGCTACCAGCACTCGTGGAAAGACGATCCGCCCGAAACGATCCCCGCCGAGAATCAGGAGAACCTGGAGCGCACCATCCGGCGCGCGCTGGAGCTGGGCATCAACCACATCGAGACCGCGCGCGGCTACGGCACCTCGGAGATCCAGCTCGGGCGCATCCTGCCGTCGCTTCCGCGGGATGAGATCATCGTGCAGACCAAGGTCAGCCCCTGCGAGGATCCGGCGAAATTTCTCGAGACCTTCGAACTCTCGATGGCCAACCTGCGGCTGGGCCATGTCGATCTCTTCTCGATCCACGGAGTCAACAACGGGCAATTGCTGGAATACGCGATCCGGCACGGCGGGTGTCTCGACGCCGCCCGGCGCATGCAACTTGCGGGGCGAGCCAGGTTCATCGGATTCTCCAGCCACGCGCCGTGCGACATCATCCTGCGCGCCATCGAAACGGGCGGATTCGACTACGTCAATCTCCACTGGTATTTTGTGAACGAGTTTAACTGGTCGGCGTTGCAGGCCGCGGCGCGGCGCGATATGGGGGTGTTCATCATCAGCCCGAACGACAAGGGCGGGAAGCTCTACGAGGCGCCGGAGAAAGTCCGCCGCCTGTGCGAGCCGCTCTCGCCCATGGCGTTCAACGACCTGTACTGCCTCGCCCGACCCGAGGTCAACACCCTGAGCATCGGTGCCGCACGACCCGGGGATTTCGACGAGCACATCGCGGCGCTGGCGCACTACGATCGTGCCGCGGAGATCACGATGCCGATCGCGTCGCGTCTGCGCGGCGAGATGGAGAGGGCGCTCGGCGCCGACTGGTGCCGCGGCTGGTGGCAGGGGATACCCGAGTACACCGATACGCCGAACCACATCAACCTGTTGGAGATCCTGCGGCTCTGGACGCTCGCAAAGGGCCTCGACCTAGTGGAGTTCGGGAGGATGCGCTACAATCTCCTCGGCAACGCAGAGCACTGGTTTCCGGGAACCAACGCGGCGGAATTCGACGAGGCCGCGGTCCTCGCCGCGGTGGCGAATTGTCCTTTCCGCGACCGCATCCCGACCATCCTCCGCGAGGCCCACGAGCTGCTCAAGGGCGAACAGCAGAAGAGACTCAGCCAGAGCTAGCCTGCATATTTCACGCTTCGGCGTGAAATATGCAGGCTCAAAGGAAAACCGCGCTCCGAAGAACGCGACTTTGAAGGGTCTGGGGCCACCGGTCCGCGAAACACACTCCGCAACCGCGAAAAGACCCAGTCTTTGCCTGACCTTTCCCAATAAATGGCTTTCATGGCGCGGTTTTCCCAGAGCCCGGAATTTCACAGCCG
>JAKQKQ010000218.1 GCA_029560585.1 Verrucomicrobiota bacterium
CCACCGGTCCGCGAAACACACTCCGCAACCGCGAAAAGACCCAGTCTTTGCCTGACCTTTCCCAATAAATGGCTTTCATGGCGCGGTTTTCCCAGAGCCCGGAATTTCACAGCCGGCAGGCTGTGAAATATCCGGGCTAGCGCGGCATGAACGCTATCCAAGGTACTGGATGCGCTTGGCAACGTCCGTGTTCACCGAGTGATAGGGTTCGGTGAGGTTGCCGGAGGCGAAGGTGCGTATGCGGGTCGCCTCGGAATCATCGGCGCCGATGGCGCCGTTGAACATGTTCATCAGGTACTCGATGCCCACGCGCGATGGTTTCATGAGCTGCGGGTCGTAGAACGAGGGGTGGATCGCGCGGGCGTGGATCAGGCCCCAGCGATCGCGGAATGCATTTCCGGGGAAGCTGGCGACATGGAAGCCGTTCTTGTTATCCCACTGCATGATGGAGACGACATTGCTCTGGCCCTCGAGGAGGACATCGACGGCCTTGCCGCCCAATTGGGCCGCGATGAAACGGTCGAAGAGGATGGGGCGCCCGCCACGCTGGCTGTGGCCGACTTTTCGGGTGAATATGGCCTCCTTGGCGGAGTGGGCGCGCCGCCGCGCGCGGAAGTACTCGTCGCCGATTTTCTCGACCAGGATGTTGCGCAGCGCCTCGCCCGCGCCGGTGAGCAGCTTGTTGCCGGCGGGGTCGGTGGACGCCTTCTCGGCGCCGAGGACGTTTCCGTCCTGGTCGGTGATGCCCTCGCCGCAGACGATCACGACGTTTTTCTGCAGGTCGTAGATCTCCTTGACCCTCTCGGTGAGAATCTCCACGTCCATGGGGCATTCGGGGACCAGGACGATGTCCGGCTGACCGTACATGGCGCCGAGCGCGATGTAGCCCGAATGCCGTCCCATGACCTCGACGATCGCGATGCGGCGATGGCTTTCTGCGGTGGTGCGCACGCGCCGGACGCCGCTCACGGAAACGTAGACGGCGGTGGCGTATCCGGGGGTCGAGTAGTTGATCATCTGCTGGAGATCGAAGACGGTGCGGGACGGCCCGCGGACGTAGTCGAAGCCGCCGGCGACATTGGGCTTGCGCTGCCATTCATCCGGCTCGTTGCGGTAATTCAGGCCGAGGTCGTTGTCGATGGTCTTGGGTGCCAGGACGGTCGGCAGCCGTTCGGTGAGCGGCTGCATGCCATTGAGGGTTCCGTCGCCGCCCACGCAGACCAGCCCCTCGATCTTCAATCGGTCCAGCCGCAGGGCGATCTCGTCCAGCGCCCTGGTGTCTTCGGGGTTTAGGTAATCGCGAGATGCGCCCAACAGGGTGCCGCCCATCGTGGGGTCGAGCTCTGGGATCGGCTGGAAGAGGGGGTTGAGGAGCACGTGGGGCACCTGGGAGTTGAAAAGAGAGTTGAACCCCTTGATCAGGCCGAAGACTTCGACGCGGAGTTCGTTGGCGCGAGTAACGGCGCCGTGGATGGTCGCGTTGAGCGCGGGGGTGTCTCCGCCCGCGGTGAGGATGGCGATGCGCTTCATAGTGATAGACCGGGACCGGTTTTCCCGGGGCCTCCTTTGGCATCATGTCCCCGGGTTACCAAGGGATTTGATAAGAATCTCTGGATCCTTTGTTGCCCAAGAACAATCTCGACTAAAATTTGCTCCTGCCGCCCGCCGGTGTCTAGCCTGCATATTTCACGCTTCCGCGAGAAATATGCAGGCTCGAAGGAAAACCGCGCTCCGAAGAACGCGACTTTGAAGGGTCTGGGGCCACCGGTCCGCGAAACACACTCCGCAACCGCGAAAAGACCCAGTCTTTGCCTGACCTTTTCCAATAAATGGCTTTCATGGCGCGGTTTTCCCAGA
>JAKQKQ010000239.1 GCA_029560585.1 Verrucomicrobiota bacterium
CAGACCTTCCTCGATGCGGCGGATGCCGCGCCGACGACCACGAAGAACCCCAACCGAAACGGAGAACGACGACATGCCAGACGCAGCAGAATTTGATCCCTTGGAGGACGGAGGTGCGGATAGCACCGACAACCGCAGCCCGCGACGGAGGCGGCGCGAGGCCGCGCCCGATGACGTGGGCATCCTCATCCAACCGGAGGAACGCCACGACCTGGATCGGCTGGTCCTGTACGCGGAGGCCCGCCGCGAGATCGATGCGGCCCTGCGCGCGGTCCTGATGCGCGAGCAGTTGGAAGCCGTGTGGCGCATATCGCAGATCCAGCCGCAGTCGGGCCGCTGCATCCTCAACTGCTACGGCCCGCCGGGCACGGGGAAAACGCGCGCCGCGCTCGGGATCGCCCGCCGCCTCGGTAGACCGCTGTATCAGGTTGATTACCCGGCGGTGATCTCGAAGTACCTCGGCGACACCGCCAAGCACATCGCCCTGGCCTTCCGACGAGCCACGGAGGAGGCCGCGGTCCTGTTCTTCGACGAGGCCGACAGCCTGCTCTCCCGCCGCGTGGCGGTGGGCGAGAGCTGCGCGACCTCCATCAACCAGAACCGCAACGCGCTCATGCAGGAGATGGACCGATTCGGCGGGGTGGTGATCACGACGACCAACCTGTTTGGCAACTACGACCCGGCCCTGCTGCGGCGCATCGCCCGCCACATCAAGTTCCGGTTGCCCAACGCCGCGATGCGCGAGGCCATCCTCCGCGCCCACCTCCCCAACCTTGAGCGGGTGGACGCCGACCTCCGGGCCGTTGCGACGGAAGCGCGCGGCCTCTCCGGCGGCGACCTGCTCAACGCCTGCCTCAACGCGATCCACGCCGGCAGCGCCGACCCCGATCCGGCCAGGTGGCGCGTCACGGCCCAACTCCTGCTCGACGAGATCGCCCGCATCCGCGCCGCCAAGGCCGATCATGCCAATGGCAACGGGCGCCGACGCCGCAACCGCTTCCCCGAGAACCTGAGCAACTGAACCACGAAAGGAACGATCCATGAGACAGACCGAAACCACCGACCAAGAGCGCTGCCGCCTGCGGCTCCCCGCCAATGGGCTCTGCCCCATCTGCGGAGAGGACGTGAGCCTCACAGGCCGCGTCACCACGAACGGACGGCTGATCGCCACCTGCGGCGACGCCTTCACCGTCAAGCAGTGGCTCCGGGACCGGGGGCCAGAGGAACTGGGCGAGCAGTGGTGAGCGCCCCCATCCCAACCCTCCCCGCGCCGGAAACGGGCCGTAAAACGGCGATAAACGCGGAATCCGCGGGGGCCAACGAGGGCTCCCCATGAGGCTCCGGGAAACATCCGCCCAGGACCCGCAGTCGCGGCTATGTGCCGCGGGGGCCGGGGCCCTGAGCGACGCGGAACTCGTCGGCGCGCTGCTGGGCAAATCCCAAACCGCGGATCGCCTTCTGTCCCGTTTCGGCGGCCTCGAACACCTCGCCCGAGCGGCGCTCCCCGATCTCGTCTCGATCCCCGGCGTCGGCCCGGCCGCAGCATCCCGGCTGCGCGCCGCCGTCGAATTCTCTGTCCGTCTCTCCCGTCGGCGTGCCGCCGCGGTCAAACTCGATGACGCCTCCCGCATCGCGGACCTCCTCGGCCCCGAACTGCGCCAGCTCCAGCAGGAGACCGCCCGCGTCGTCCTGCTCGACGCCAAGCTCCATCTCATCGCCGTCGAGGAGGTATCCCGCGGCCTGCTCGATCAGGCTCTGATCCACAGCCGTGAAGTATTCGCGCCCGCGATTTCACGCAGGGCCTATGCGGTAGTGCTCGCGCACAATCACCCCTCGGGCTGCCCCCAGCCGAGCGAGGCCGACATCCGAATCACCCGCGCGCTGAAGGAATCGTCCAAGGTGTTGGACATCCCCCTCCTGGACCACGTCATCATCGGAATGCCATCGCCCGCGTTCCCCGAGGGCTGGTTCAGCTTCAAGGCCGCGGGGTATGTCTGATCCCACCTTGATCTACCCGCGCGCACGGCCCAGATTTGCGACCGTGAATCCATGTGCCAAGGTCCCTTTTCTTGGCCAATATCCCCACGCAAGCGCGGAAAACCCGACCCTTCGGTCGGCGCTGTCGACGGTTTGGCAACAAGAATGAACAGTATGCTATACATCCATGATGAGGAGGCTCGGCTCCTCTATGCTGTGCCCTTGGTCCCTAGAGTATCGGAGTTGAAGACTCGTCGCAAACAAAACCGAGGATGGCAGGTTTCCACAGAGCTTCACATCTCCCGGCCGGATAATTTCATCATCAAGAAGACCCGTCAGTGGCGCTTCCCAGTGCGCCAAGTTCTCCACGACAAATACATGTCGCCCGATACCCGTGACGATGCGATCCGCTACTTCGAAATGAATCACTACCCTAAAGGGAAACAGATCACGGCTCAAGAGTATGACCGGATCAAGCAGGAATATGACGCATCTTGCCGTCGGAATGGCGAGCAGTGAACCAAATCCCACCGGTCACGCAAAGGCCCCTCTAACGTTCTGATGCGGAATTTACAGGCATCAAATACCGCTCCTATCGCCCTCTCGGCGTCTAGTGCCTCAATACTGGAGGACCGCATCATCGGCGCACCCCTTTCGTCGTGTCTCTCGATAGCTCCTTCTGCTTCAGAGCGGTGTGACACCCTTCGTGTCGCCTCCAGCCTCAACGGCCAGTTGACGGAGGGCGTCCCCCCACATATTCTAGAAATATGGCAGACCTCTCGCGCGAAGAATTGAAGATGGTCATCGACCATGTTAAAGCCGAGGCAGAAAGGAAGCGCGCAGAGGAGAAGGATGCACGCGAGACTAACAGTTTTCTTCTATGGTTGATCGGCATTTGTCTGGCGCTCGCAATGGTCGTAATTTTCCTTACCGCGATCGGTGTCTGTCCTGAATGACGTCGGCCGCCGTCATTTTTCACCGCGCCACGCAATTCTCGGGCAAGTTGAACTTGCCACTTCGCATGGATTTTTAGGAGGGTGGTGGAATCTTCCGAGGTCCTCGGCATCCCCCTCCTCGACCACGTCATCGTCGGGCTGCCCTCGGCGGCGTTCCCGGAGGGCTGGTTCTCCTTCAAGGCGGCGGGGTATCTTTGACGCCTTCTCCTGGAGTCCGTGACGGAATCTCGCCCCTTGCCATCGCACACGCGGCCGCTTTCCCCCGCTATGCTCACAGTTGCGAATGTGACTTCGTCCAATGCGGCGGCCGTCAGTTGATGCGCACCTTCTTCCTGACCCTCGACAGCCCCGCCTCCAGCTCGTACTCCAGGGCCGCCCTCTTGTACTCCCTGAACTTGCGCCACATCCTGCCTTGGATTCGCGCCAGCCTCCTCACTTCCGGGTCTTCGGACGGCGCCGCCGCCCTTGGCGACAGCACCAGCGTCTGCGGTCCCAGTATCTTCAGCCTCACCCACCTCATGCCCGTTACCTATTGTCCCGGCAGTCCTCCGTCAACGGGGAATATGTCGTTTGGGCCAAGAAAAGGTTCGCCGCATGGTACCGCCAGTGTCCGACCCCCTGTGCGAATCTTCCAATAAAGGAACCATACACGGGAGGTATCTCATGGCAGCCGACGAATCCAAACAGCCCACGTCCAAACGCCAGGCATGGGAGTTCGTCTATCAGGCGTCCGCGGTCGCACAGGCTGCGGAGCGGAGGGCGAAACACCACGGCGCACGGCTCGCGTGGTGGGAGGCGGAGCGCAAGAAAACGGAAGAGGAGCTCAAGAAAAAGGGATTCGAGTACCGCCAGCGCCGCTACACGGGCGGCGAGGAGATCGAGATCGTGGGCGATCCCGAACTGGCGAAGCGCGTGGCCGACTGCAAGCAGAAGATCCGCGGCCACGCGGAGCATCGCGACAGTTACGCGGCATGGGTCCGCGCCCTAAAGACCGTCGCCAGGCGTGGCAAGTCCCGGGAGCTGACCCTGACCATCGACGACGTCCTGTTCTTTGGCCTTTGACGCCCCACACTCACAGATTCCTCGGCGCCGCCTACCCCGAGGGCTGGTTCAGCTTCAAGGCGGCGGGGCATATTTAACAGGCGAACAAACCGCGGCGGTTGGACCATAAATGTCCTATGTGCCGAATTCAGATTGTCGTGAGGAGTACCGAACCGGCCGAGTTTCGCCTTGCGCGACATTTGAGCTTCAATAGACTCATCCCGTCGGCTATGAGCGAAAACTCAAGATCGGCTCAGCCCTTGACACTCTCAAGTCCAGGCCCGCGTGCCCAGCAAACCCCCTTGCCGTTGCATTCACATCGTTCACCTCGCGGCAACAACAAACTGCTCACTTCGCACCCCCTGTCCCGGCCGCCCATCGGCCGGAAATCTCTGGTCCCGATGGGCCTCCCGATCGCGTTTTTAGCAAGAAGCGGCCTAGCGGGCTCACCCTTTGACCTCTCACAGGAGACTCCAATGCGTGACGTTAAGGTGAGAATATGAGCTCCCTCAGAGATCAAATACTACAGGAGCTCAAGAGCGACATCCTGACCGAACTGAGGGAAGACTTCCTCGAGGATTGCAGGAGTGAGTTTGCTGATGCGATTAGGGATGCTGTGGTGGAAGAGTACCTCGAAAAGGAACGACAGCACTTCCATTACGAGTCGTTCGCAGAGATTTACGATGAGGCATTCTACGATAAGTGTGACACGATAAAGGCCCACGCGGAGGCGGACGCCGTCATGCGATGGTCTTCTTTAGCGAGATTTGTCCAAACGGAGATTGAGCAGTTGAAAGCATCTGCCCGCGGGCAACTCGCCAAACATCTTCAAACGCTGCGCCAAGAGATTGTCAATTCGATCAGAACAGACCTTATCCCAGAGATTCTGCAGCACGTTAAATCCGAATTGCTTGATGAGATAAAAGAAGAGATAAGAGCCGCACTTCTTCGAAAAGACGAAAAATATCAATCACCATGGAATTGTTTTTTAACCTGGCAAAATTACTGTTTGACGCGCTTTGCCCATTTCCTCAATGTCACGCGGAGATTTAAACCTTTCTATGCCTTTTGATGCAATTCCACAACCGAGTCGCCCAGATCACGCCATTTGTTGGCAGTGTTCTGGGGAAGGCAAGACCACATGCCCACACTGCTTTGGCCATCGTCTTTTTCCTAGAAATATTCTTGGCTGCCCCCGTTGCGGAAAATCGGGTCAGGTAATGTGCTCTAATTGCCATGGAACAGGGTACGTCTCGTTAGAGATAACATCGACCCAGCACCGCACGTCCATCAAGATCAAGCCAACACCCCTAGGCGAGCAGACGCAGAAAGTCACATCCCAGTTCTTTTGTGAAGCTATAAATCGCGGCTGCACTCAAGAGGAACTTGACTTACTGTTAGATCTGGCATCACTAATTCATCCGAAACAATCTTCGCAATTTCAAGTAGATTTTGTACTTAATAGCACGCCCGACATATTTGCTGCCGCAGTTGCCACTTTATATCAGCGGTCGCAAACACTTTATCTGTCTAATAAAACTGTGGATAAGTTTGAAGCACAGCGTATGTTTGATTTTTTAAAGCAATTGTCTAAACTTATGAAAGACCATGGCGACAGACAGTTTGACGCGTCACATCAACGTAACAGCAACGATAATCAATAAGCAATCTTTTACGTGAATCACTAAGTCCTCTGGGGCGCGCCACCCCTCCCTTTTTCTATGAGGAGGGCGTTTTCTCACTTTACACTTTTTCAACGGGCAATTTGGGCCAAAAACGGGCTTTTTGGAGGCCTTGACGCGGCCCGCAACCATCTCCACTTCAGGGGGTTATTCGGACGTTTCCCACGGGCAACCAAGCCCGATCCGATGCCCCCCGGGGGTGTAAAGTATGCTCCCGAAACGGGGGCATCCGGGGGGCCTATGCGGTTCCGCCCGACCCCCTTTTCGCGAGGGGGGTCTTGAGCGTTCCGTTGACATGATCGCGCACGCGCTTGACACCGGCAGCGAACTCGTCCGGCTCGTCGAGGAGCTCCGACAGGTGCGCCAGCACACCATCCAGAAAGGCGTCTTCCGCTCCGAACTGGCTGGCCGAGGGCGATCCGCTGGTTTTCGGCGCGCATCGCCACCGCGACGGAGGACACGGTGCACTCCAATGATCTCACATCGTCACCAACCGGCCGGTCTTCAACCGGTTCCGGCTGCTGTCAGGCTCCGGCCCGGCGAATTCTCCGGCAACTCGAATTTGCCGGTCCACATGGGTTTTCAGCTGCGCGCAGGCCCCTCGCTGACCTCAGGCGCGTAAGTAAATTCCTTCTGGTGCATCGTGGCATCTCCCTCCTCGAAATTATTGTTACTTGATACTGCCGGGCATCACAAAATGATCATGCCCTATTATCACGCGCACTACCGCCGAGTTTCCAGTGTTAATCCCCGCCAGACAGTCCATAATGCCCTTGCCTTCCAGCCTCTCACGAACTGCAAAACGTTTAGACTCCCATGTGCAACCAATTGCCCGTTTCTAATAACGGCACTCTTCATTGATCTCAAACTCGTACCGCTCCCCACCTAGTTCAAACCGCAACCGATTCCCCTCAACCTTTGGCCGAAAGCTGGCCAAACTGTTGCATACGCAGTCTGGCTGAACGAAGATGCTGACGTGTGAGCACAAAGGACATTGAAAAGCCATCTCGCAATCAACAAATTTCTCATATCCTCCGCATGCACATTGAACAAGATGTTTTCTATAATTAACTCGCTGATGATGTATTGTATAACAGTTGCGTGAATGCGAGTCTGCTCGACACTCATAGTACGCACTTTCAGTCGGCTCAATTCCCCTACTACGAATCAGATCAGCCGCAATGTTAATAATTGCGCCGCAATCACATTCGCCAGGGCGATACACATGGCCATCACAATAGTAGTGTTGCTCACCTTTTTTAGGAAGGTCGTGATACAACATTAGCAGGTCGTTGTTCGAAAGTTCGCCTGGCAGGTGCCTAATAAGCCAATGAAGGGCTTCGCGACTTGCCTCCCAGCAAATGTCTGAGAGCGAATTAATATTCTCCACTAGTGGCTGTACAAGCTCCCGGCTTGGGTATGCCTCAAGCAGTATTTTTCCGATGTTTTCGAGGCAGTATGGGTCATTCTCTCCCGGACGGAATCGCCTCAGGAACATTGATGGAATATGTGCTTTTATTTCGGTCAGTGTTTGTTGAGAAACAGAACCCGGTTTTATATGGCTCACAATTTGGATTATGTCTGATGCAGCGAGTTTTCCTTTTGTGAATTGTGAAGGTGTGTCACGGTAAAGATTTGCGAATGCCGACAAAATCAGAACTATTTGTTCGTGTATTTCTTGTCTACAATGCCAATTTGGATCTACTGACTGAAGTAACGTTCCTAGATCTACCAATTTCAGGTTGTTTAGAACTGGGGCCAATGCATCAAATTTTCCACGACGTATCCGACGCAGCGCCACCTGATATCCTATCAGGTCTGTTTGGCAGTCGAGCAATTCACGCACAGCCATTTCGCTTGTGGTCGTGTTAATCGAGTCAAGCGCGTCGATTAGGGTCATCAACATCTCGTGACCGAGCCCAATTCCTCGCGTGGTCACCGTTTTTCCAACGGCATTTCTGACGATTTCAACTGTCGCATCAGATGGATTTAATCGGCAAAATGTCTTGAAGCTTTCAAACAGTCTTGAGTAGCTATAACGGCGTTTTTTTAGTATGTCTGGAAAGTTGTTATCAAGCAGTGCGTCGGCAAGTATTTTAATAAGCTTGTCTCGTTCTGCCTGAGTTAAATGTTGTATCGAGTCTTCTTCATTAACAGGTTTGTTTAGTGCGATGTCGAAGATGATTAGTTTTAGTGACTCTATTGGCACCCAATTGTTCGAGCATTCGTGGATTGCCTGAGCGGCTCCGGCCCAGATTTTGAAAGGCTGATCCGGGTCGATGTATTTTGCGAGGATCGGGACAGCAAGTGGGCTTCGGATTTTTCCCAAAACCTGAAGTGCCATTGTGCGGCGCCACTCATTGCTTGGGTCCTTGCACAGTTCATCAAGGACTGGGATGGCGCCTATTCCCATTCGCTCGACAGATTCGAACGCTCTGAGGCACTTGGCAGTATCTTCCGCAATGAGCGCGCGCTTTAGACTTGCGAGTCGCAATCTCCTCAGGATGTTCATAGGGTCGTGTGCTCCACGTGCTGCAACGTCTGATCTGTGGCGACCAAGCTGGCAGGGCCTGTCCTTTGCGCCCCCCGAGGATTATCGGCCCCGCCTGAACCTGCCTCACCGAACGAGGGAATTTAGCAGGGGGTCAACCTGGTTCAAGCGGTTATGCACACAATCCTCCCCTGTCTCCTCTGCTCGCGCGCCAACCGCAGTTGCCCGAGGATGGCCTCGACGGGGGCGAAGTCGCGGAGCATCGCCTCAAGTTGATCGAACGTGCGGCGCTCTAGCCAGTCGCCCTCGGAGACCTGCCCCCACCAGGCGGCGAGGCGGTTGATGGGCACGATGTGGTTGGGGATGCCGGGATCGGCGGGGGCGCCGAGGGCCTCGATGGGCACGACGCGGCCGGCGGTGATGGAGGCCCGGAGGAGGCGGGAGGTGAGTTCCCCCTTCGCGGCGACATCCAGCCAGCGCTCCTGGTCGGGCTCCTCCAATTTGGCGACGGCGCGGTGGTGCTCCCAGGAGAGCGCCTCGCGGCGGATCTCTCGGGGCACGTTGCGGGCGACGTAGGCGTAGTTGGCGAGGATGGCGGGGTCGATCCCTGTGGCGGCGCGGGCGGCGTCGTACTGCTCGCGGGAGACGGCGCGGCGCGGGCCTGGGTCGATGCCGGGCAGTGTGAGTTGGGTGCTGAACCGGTCCTCACCATAGACGAGCCAATCTCCGACCACAAAGGCGCACGAGCGCAGGGCCGAGCCGATCTTTGGCGCCAGGCGTTTCCACTCGTTGAATGTCATGTCCCCGCGGATGTCCAGCCCCAGCGGGCTGACGCGGACATTTCCCTCAACTCCCGGTATCGCGATGGCGTTCTGCATGGCGTTGGCTCCCTTCCCTCCGTTTCTCGTGGCGGTTTCGGATGCGAAGCTGGGTCTGGCGGTAGCTCTCGCGCGCGGCTCGGCTGCGCATGGCCCGCGACGGGGGCAGGCCGAGCTTGTCGGTCAGTTCCACGCAGCGCTTGCTCACCGCGGCGCGGGTGACGCCGTGGCGCCGGGCGACCTCGGACATGGAATCCCCGAGGTAGGACATGCCGCTGGAGAGCGCGAGGCACTCGACCGCGAGGCTGCGGTCTGCCTGCGAGAGCACCTCGCCAACGAGGCGGCGGACCGCGTCCCAGACGGTCTCGTCGACGGCCCCCGCCATCCCACCCTTCGGCGACGATTCCGTCGCCCCTGCGGGCGAATTGACCCCCTCATTCCCTTCGCCCGCGTCGCTTTCGCCGAACTCTCTCGGCCATTCCGCGGCCAGCGGGGTGTCGGCGATGTCTTTGGAACCGAATCCCCCGCCCGAGTCCTCGACCACGGGCTTGGCCAGCCCCAGCGATTCGGCGCGCCTGCGCTCCTCGGGGGTCATGGCCGCCAGCCACGCGTTGTACTCCCGGCGGTATTCGGCGTCCGCGTCGCCCTGCCGGGCCTCGTAGTTGTCGTTCTCGTCGTTTCCCATATCGCTCATCCCCGGAACGAGGGCCAGTCGCAGCGGATGATCCCGCCGGTCTCGTTGAGCCGGGAGACGATGCCGTCGCCGGCCAGCGCCTCGAAGCCCGCGCGGTCGGCGTTGGCCACCAGCACCGTGTCTCGCAGCGCGCCGTAGCGGCGGTCCACCACGGCGGCGAGCAGGCCCGCCTCGAAGCCGGTGCCCTTCCGCTCCTGCAACTCGTCGATCACCAGCAGCGAGGGCCGGCACCAGTCGGCCACCGCGTCGGCCTCGGTACGGTTGCGCGCCCCCATCGCCGCCCGAACGTCCAGGAACAGCTCCACGGCGGTGCCGTAGCGCACGGATCGCCGGTCCGCGACGGCGGCGCGCAGCAGCTCGGCGGCGATCTGGGTCTTGCCGGTTCCCCGCGGGCCCAGCAGCGCGACCACCGCGCCCTTCCTCGCGCAGAGCCTGGCCGCCTCGCCCAGCGCCCCGGCCCAGCCCGGTTGCCTCCGGAGTTCCGCCTTCTGCGCGTGGCGCCTGGGCACCCCGCATCGCGCCAGCTCCTCGCGCACCATCGCCGCCTCCTGTTCCCTCGGGTCATTCGGTTCGTTCATAGGATCACCTTCGCTTTGATGTTCTCGACGAGGCGGGGCACGGGCGGGCGGTCCCCGGAAGTCTTCCTCTCGTTGGCGCGCCACTTCAGCGCGTATGCCGTGAGCGCGTTGCGCCACCGGCGCGGGTCGATGGGCTGGCCCCGGCCGTCGCGCCAGCCCCGGCCCTCGACCTCGTTCCACCAGGTCTCCGCGACCTTCGGATCGATGCCGGCACTGCCCCTGGCGAAGTCCAGCACCTCGGGCAGGCCGGGAGGGTCGGGCGGTTCGGCTGTCCCCTTCCACGAATCGGGTGGAGGGGCCGAAGGCGAACTGGGCGCGGGCGTCCCCTGCCCTTTCCGCCTAACGATATCTGAGTGACCCTCCCAGTTTGGACCATGAATGCTCGCATCTAGCTTCTGGCTTCTGGAATGGCATGTTTGAGCATTGCTTGGCCCATGCTCGCCGTTCTGCCCCAAGCATTGCTCCGGGCATTGATCCGCGATGCCCTGGGCATGCTCGGGGCATTGTCCCTTTTGCGTCCGTGATCCCGCCCAACGGATGTTTGCGGCGAGCCGCGCCTTCTTCTCACGCTCGGCGGCCTTCTCCTCGGCCTCGCCCCAGTCCCTCGCGATCCGGCGGCACGAGACAGAGACGACGCCGTTGTCGAGCCACCGCACATCGCCCACGCCAACCCCGGCGATCTCCTCGAGGATCGCCCTGGCCTCGGCCTCGGGGACCTGGAGCAGCCGGGCGAGCACCGGCAGCGGATGGCGCACGGTGCCGCGCCGGTCCGGGTGCCACATGTGGCAGAGCAGATCCATCCACGCCCCCCGTGCCGGCAGGCTCAACAGGCGGGTGTCGCGGACGTAATCCGCCGGGAAGAACCTCATGTAAGGCAGCCTCTCGTCACTCATGTTCCCTCCCGTTCATTGCGGCAATGATCTCTTCCACTTTCCGGGTATTGATGTCCCTGGCCGTGAGGCGCACCACGGTCCATCCCGCCAGCGCCGCCGCCGAATACTTCTCGCAGTCGGCGATGAAGCCCTTCGGGCGGACGTGCCGGCCCCGGCGCCACACGCCGCCCTCGATCTCGACGGCCACCCGCGATGGCAGATGTGCGAAGTCGAAGCGCCAGCGTCGCGGGGGAGCGAAGCGGTGCTCCCGCGCCAGCACCGGGCCGCGCAGGGCGCGCCACAGCAGGGCGAACTTCGCCTCGAGGGGGCTCGCGCGGGATCGCATCAATCCAAAACCCCCGATCTGGCAGGCTGAAATGCCCCACGGCGATTCCGGGATATGGCGGATGCGGCCATCGGCTTCCGGCGCGTCCTGGGGCGATTTGAACGCCCAGAACCCTCATTAGCGTGTTCTCCGCGCAGCATCCGCTTGATCAACCTCTCCACGAAAGGCCGGGTCCGCGCGATCTCGTAGGTCCGCAGGTATTCCCCCGCGACGCTGTAGGCCACCCGCCGACAGTCACGGCGCCGTCCCAGATACACCGCGAGCCGGGGCGCGTTCACCTGGATCCACCACGCCTGCGGCCTGGCGCAGACCGGCCACGCGTGCAGCAGCTCCCCGCTGGAGATCTCGCCCAGGGCCTCGATCGCGTCGCGCCTCACGCGCCCCTCCCGTTCCCGTTCTGCGCCTTTCCCGGCTTGCGATAGACCGCCACCGATGCCGGGTTGCCCTCCTCTCGGACCAGCGTGAAGGCGATGCCGCCCGCCATCATGTCGCGGATGAAGTTGTGCAGCATCCAGCCCTCGGCCTGGGTGCATCCGCGCGTCAATGGCTTGTAACCGCGCCTGCGGGCCTCCGCGGCGGAGATGGTCAAATACGAATGCTCGCTCATGGCCGCCCCCTCTCCGCCTCGAGGCCGAGGCTCATCTGGTCCGGGTCATCCAGGGTGGCGTCGGCCTCGACCGAGTACCTCCGCGCCCAGTTGAGTCGCACGTGGATCGCGCATTGGCGCGGGTTGCCCGAGAGCGTCACCCGCGCGCCGATGCCGACATCGCCGTCCTCGTCCTCCTTCCATGCCTCCGCGATCTCCGGCCACTTCTCGTAGATCAACTCGCGGATCAGGGACGCGGATTTCTCCGCGATGCGGTCGCCGGCCTCGGCGCCGGCCTTCGCGTGGATGGGCGCGCTCATGCGGCACCCCCCTTCTCCTCGACCAGCGCCTCGGTCGGCTCGCCCTCGATCACCTGCCCCGGCTCCAGCGCGATCCCGGGCTGTTTCCTGAGCTTGGGGATGCTCACGCTCGCGCATTCGATCAGCACGCGCCAGCCGTGTCGGTGGATGATGTCGTCGAGCACGCCGGGGGCGAGCGACTCGCGGCCCTTGCGCCTTTGGATCGTCCAGCCGGGGACGCGTCCACCGGAGCCGATGACCTCCCTCGCCCTCGCCTGGGCGCGCTCCTCGTAGTCGCAGCGCAGGAGCCTGCAGGCGGTGAGGAATCGCCCCAGCCGCTCGGGGTCGGCCAAGACCGCCGAGAACTCGAAGGCCTCCGGTGAGACGATGGCCGCCTCGGCGGGGGCGATCTGCGCCGCGTACGCGGGGCACGTGTCGCGCCTCCCGCACCAGCCGCAATACTCGCAGGGGCGCGGGCCGGGGCCCTTGCCCTCCAGCGCGTCCCTCCTGGCCGCGATGATCGGCATGACGGCCGCGATCGCCTCCTCGGCGGTCCACTCCCGCGTCACCACCTCCCGCCCGTCGCAGAAGAGCAGGTGCGTCGTCGCGCCCCTGGCCCACTTGATGTCCATGATCGCCAGCGCGTAGGCCGCCATCTGCGCGGCGTAGTCGCGGATCTGGCCCGTCTTAAGGTCGGCGATCTGCTCGCCGCACACCGCGTCGGCGGTGCCGAAGTACAGCTCCCCCTCCGAGTCGTAGTACGGGAGCTTCCGCTCCACCGACTCGGGAGGGCCGCCGAAGAGACGGAGCGTTTCCGCCACGGCCCATTCAACCGCCCTGCCGTCGTCGCCGGGCAGACCGTCGATCGCGCCCTTGTCGCCGCCCATCACCGCCGCGTATGCCGCGTGCAGCCGCGTGCCGCGCTCGGCCTCCTCGCCCGGTTCCCGCGACGGCTCGTAGTGCGCGCACTCCGCCCATTTCGGAAAAGCCGAGGGGCTCAGGTCGTGGTGCCCGCCCCCCGGTTCCGCCGCGGGCGCCTTGATATCGGGTTGTCCCAGCGGCAGCGCACCGGTCGCAGCCACCCCGGCCCTCGCCTTACGCCCCCTGCCCATCGGCGTACTCCTTCACCTGGGCCCAATTCTTCACGACCCGCGAGGCGTCGGTGGGCGACAGCTCATCGATGGAGCCAATGTCCAGCCCCTTGAGGGCGAGGAAATTCACCACCGCGGTCTCCGGGATCCTGTACTGCTCGCACAGCGCGCGGATTTTCTGGTGCGGCGTCGGGCCTTCCGCAGGCGGCGTCTGCGTGCTCTTGGGCACCCCCTTGGGCTCGTCGGTCTCGCGGAAGTCCTCGACGTCCTGGGTGAAGATGTCGCTCGCCGCCGTCGCGGTGATCACCGCATCGACCAGAGCGCGCTTTTTGGACATTTTGAGGATCGTGTTGTAGGCGTCGGCCAGGTCATTGCTCTCGACCCGGTGGACGATCACCCAGCGCCCGTCGAACTTCTTCGCGCTGAACTCCGGGCCGCCGAGGAGGTTCGCGTCGCGGCTCGCCCAGTAGGCCTTGGGCACCTCGCGGCCCGTCGATTCGCTGCGGTAGCGGTACTTGCTCTCCATCGTCGAGCAGGACCCCACGCCCTGCCCGAGGACCGAGCCGTTGGCGGTGCGCAGCGTGCAGACCACCCGCACCTCGCGGTGGCCGCGCGGAAGATCGATCACCTCCACCGCGAACTCCGGCCGCAGGCGAAAGGTCATCGCCAATTTCTCGGCGCCGGGTTTCAGCAGCGTCGGCTTGTCGCCGCATCCGGGGATCTTCCCGAAGTGCTCGCCATCCCTCATGACCGCCCGCATCACCTGCTGGATCAGATTCACCTGGTCCAAGATCTGCGCGGGCGAAAGCGGCGCGGCCTCGGCCACCGCCAGTTCGCCGTTGTTCCTTGGCGTGATCGCCAGCGTCGCCTTCGGTTCGGGTTCCATCGTCATCGTCGTCATGTTCTGTCTCCGTGTTGTGGTTTTATCGTTGTCGTTTTGAAATCCTTCCCCCAGCCCCACCGAACCACCCGCACCGTGACCCTCCGCGCGCCCCACGCGCGCATCTCGCGCAGCGAATCGAAATGGACGTCCAGGTCACGGCCCCGGATGAGCCGCCCCGTGTCGGTGGCGATGCGCGGGCCGATCCCCGGCACATGAACGATGGATCCCAGCGGGATGACATCGGGATCGACCGCGCAGTGGCCGATGCCCTCCAGCGGACGGGCCAGCGATCCGCCGATGGCGTTCTTCTTGCCCCACTTCCTGTGCGCAAGCTCGCGCCACGAGTAGGCCGTGGCACGGACCGGAATCTCCCTGGGCACCTGTTCCGCGGGCGCGCACGCCGGAATCACCGCGAGCAGGAAAAGCCAAATCCGCGGGATCACGCCGCCTCCCTCTCCCAAGTCAAACGTGTCATTATTATCTCCCGCGCGTGTCTCGGATTTGGTCAGCGGCCTCGCGAAGATCGCGCCGCCGCGCGACGGAGCGCATGGGGGGTGCCACCGCCTCGATCCCGGCGAGGTTGAGGAGGCTGACGGTGAGGATCTTCCGTTTGGTTCCCCCCGGGGGAACGACCGTCTGGAGCTGGCCCGCGTCCATCCAACAGCGCACCTGGTCCTTACCAACGCCGAGCATCCGCGCCGCCTGATTCATGCTGAGCAGCAGTGTCGCGGGCGTCGGAATCTGGACCCTGACCGTCGCATCCCGTGTGGTGCTCATGCCCCCCTCCCGTTCAGCCGCCGGGGATAGCGGTGCGCCACCCCCACCTTCCGCCGCAGGTCGGCCACCAGCAGCCGGCTCATGTACTCGGAGAGCGACCAGCCGTTCTCGAAGGCCCGCTTCCGCGCCAGCGGGAGGCTCTCCATGTCGAGGGTCACGGTCACCGCCCTCACCCGATTGCCAACCTTCGGTCTTCCCATATACCATCGTAATTACATGAAGATTACAGTAAATCAAGATTACACTTGAATCTTCGTTTTTTTACATTATCTTTTCCCTATGGGCCGCCCCAAAAAAAAGCCGGGAAGTCACAAGCGCTGCGCCACCCTGAGCTTCACCCCGACGGTGATCGCCGAGGCCGAGGCCATGGCGTACGAGGCGGGCGTGTCGCTATCGCAGTTCGTCGACGCCGTCCTCGCAGACCACCTCGCCAGGGTGCGGCAGCGCCGGGGCGTGGCCCCCGCCGATCCCCGCGACCGCCTCATGCCCCCGCCCTCGGACCTCATCCTCGCGGCCACCGGGGTCAAGGGGCAGATCCCGGGCTGAGCCACTCCCCCGCTCACGCCGCCTCCAGGATCTCCATCTCCCCGGCGTCCATCTGCCGGCAGATCCGGCAGAACATTCCGCCGTAGCCGATCACCAGATGCTCGTGCAGCACTAGCCTCATCGTCTGGCACGCGCGTCGCATCTGCCGCGTGAACGCGATGTCCCGTTGGCTGGGCCGCGGATTGCCCTCCGGGTGATTGTGGATCAGGATCAGGCCGCTGGAATTGGTGAGGAACGCGGGTCGCAGGACCTCCACCGCCCCGATCGCGAAGCCGTGCCGCCCGCCCACCGCGACCGGCGCAAAATGCCGGATGCAGTTGCGCGCGTCCAGGTTGACCGCGAGGAGCGTCTCTTGCGGAAACTCCGCAAGCCACCGAAACAGCCCCGCGACCTCGGCCATCGACGCGGGCGCCCTCCCAACGATCTGGCTGCATACCTCCGCGGGCCGCAGGCTGACTTCCACCAGTGGCACCGTCGCCCGGATCCCTGGAACCACCCTCTTCGTCTGCGTCATGTGAACCTCTTTCTCCTATGTGTTGTGATTGACCCAAGATGCTTCTGGGGCGGGAATGATACAACCGTATTCGCGTAAACATTGTCATACACCAAAGTGCTTGAATCGAGGGGGCTTGCGCGGGACGATTTTCGCGTTACACGGGTTATTCACAATGGCGACGCAGCGACCCAAGAAGCTCAAGATGCTCTCCGTGCGGTGTTCTGACCCCTTCAGCCGGGCGCTGGAGTCGGCGGCCAAGAGGGAGGGCACCAGCGTGGCGGATTGGGTGACCCGCGCGCTGGCCGCCGCGCTTGCCGAGCGCGGTATCACGCTGCCGACCGACTGCCCGGAGTACCAGCCGGAGGAGGCGCCCAAGGCCACGCTCAACGCGATCATCGAGCGCGAGGCCACCGCGCTGCTGCCCAGGGCCCGCGAGAAGTGCGCGCCCTGGGCCGAGACGACCGCGAAGGGCGAGTGGGCCGCCATCCGCAACGCGCTTGAGGAGATCGACGACCCGGCGCTGTGGAACGATTTCGTGCAGTCCTGGTCGCTGCCGGGGCGCACCGCGCGGCAGAAGCTCCATGCGCTGAAATTCCGACTGCAAGCCTACCGGCAGCGCGACACCCTACCGGTGCACTGAATCATGGCCATCGCACGCGCTACAGGTTTTGAGACTCAACGCGATTTAGGTTTGGAACATAAGGGTTTCATTTTGTCAGGCTTTGCCACGGCCTCGTAACCCGTTGGGAAAAGGCCCAGAATTTGGATTCAAGTCCTGTCTCCAGCACCCCTTGCCCCCATGGCTCATCCCACCGCGATGGGCGTGGGAGGGACGTCGGCCTGAGTCTGTCTCAAAACTCCGGACCGTCACCCCGACGCTGGCGTCTCACACAAACGCCGCGCAGCACTTGCCGCCTGAATGAGCCGGGAGGGACGCCGCCCCCGGAGCGCCGGATTATTCATGATGGAACTTCTGGGGGCGGGACCATTTTGGACTGCGGTGGCAGAGCGAAGCGGCGACACCGCTTTTGCCTCCGGCGGAGCCGAAGCCGATGGCCCCGGCTCGCGCTTCGCGCGTTGCCAAAGCGGTGGCGCCGTCCGGCGGTTGCCGGACTTTGCCACCGCAGTCCAAAACCCTCCCGGCC
>JAKQKQ010000250.1 GCA_029560585.1 Verrucomicrobiota bacterium
TTCATCGAATTCCTCCGGCTCATCGCCGACGGCAAGATCGGCCCCGCCGAGGCCGTCAAGGCCTACCACGAGGTCCTGCGCAAGGAGAAGATCAAGCCCATCCGCCCCCTCCACGCCGACCTCCAGCCCAGCCAGACGATCCAAAAGTACGGATGAGATTGAAACACAGCGAAACAACGCGCGCGTTTCACGGCGACCCGATGAGGCTCTTTTGCCCGTGGCGATAGGGATTCGACGGTGTATCAAGCACGAAGCGAAGGGAGCTATGAATGGCGCTAAGTTAAGGGACATTTGGGATCGTGGCATGGGCATCCTGCCCATGGCCAGCCCCACGGCCAAAATGGCCGTGCCACTATCGCGACAAACTTAACTTAGCGCCATTCAAGGCAGCTATTATGATTGGCGGAAGATGTCTCCTCTTGGGCGCGACCCTGTTGATCGCGCCCACGGGCCGCGGGGTCGCCGGCGAACAACCCGCGGCGCCGGTTCCCGCGCGCTGGAGCGTGGGCGACGCCCGTGCGATCGGCGATGGCGAGACCGACCACACGGCGACGTTCCAACGTCTGTTGGACGAGGCGGGCCGGGCGGGGGGCGGGGTCGTGGAAGTGCCCGCCGGCCGTTATGTCATCCGGGGATCACTGTCAGTCCCCTCGGGGGTGACGCTCCAGGGCACCTATCGGGTGCCACCGACCGCCAGAAAGGGCGCCGTCACAAATCTGACCGGCACGGTGTTGCTCGCCTACGCCGGCCGCGGCTCCACCAACGGCCCGCCCTTCATCAGCCTCGCTGGCAACTGCGCGGCGATCTCTGGACTGATTGTCGCCTATCCCGAGTGGAGGCAGGAAGACGTGCCGCCGGTGCCCTACCCACCGTGTGTCATGTCGCGGGGCACCGAAAACGTCGGCGTGCTGGATTGCCTGCTGTTAAACCCATACGAGGCCATCCGGCTGGAGAGCGCCCACCGGCACCTCGTGCGCAACGTGACCGGTTATCCGAGCATGCGCGGCCTCTACGTGGATATGTGCGGGGACATCGGCCGCATCGAGAACGTCCACTTCTGGCCATTCGGCGTAATGTACAAGCCAAATAATCCTTTCTGTGAGTGGGTGAACACCCAGGGCGTGGCGTTCGAACTGGCCCGCACCGACTGGGAATACGTGCTGAACACGTTCTGTTTTGGCTACGGGATCGGCTACCGATTCTCCCAGTCCAAGCATGGCAGCGCGAACGGCAATTTCCTGGGGATCGGCGCGGATTCCTGCCAGCGGGCCGTGGTGGTGGAGCAGGCGCAGAAGCCGGGGCTGCTGATCTCCAATGGTGAGTTCGTGGGGCGCTGGAGCAGCACCGATGCCGTGTGCCTGGAAATCGGCCCCGCAGCGGAAGGCAAAGTCAGCCTGTCCAACTGTTCCTTCTGGGGTCCCATCGACCGGTGCGTTTGGATGCGCAGTCCCACGGGACAGTTCACGGCGGGCGCCTGCAATTTTCTGAACTGGGACAACCGGGGCGTCGGCTCGCCGGCGATCCAACTGGATGCGGGCAGGGCGATCATCCAGGGCTGCACCTTTGATCAGGAGGGTCTTCATGTGCAGGTCGGGTCCGAGGTGACATCGGCGATCCTGACGGCGAATCAGGCGTCGGGAGGTTTCTTTGTGGAGAACAAGGCGGGCCGCCGGGCGCAGATCGCCCTCAACGAGGAGGGCGCCGTGCAGTGGACCCGGGAGGCGCTCTTGAACTACCGGCTACAGGTGGGCGCCCAGGGCGATGGGCGATACCTTTCGGGATGGCACGGGCGGGATGGCGGCAAGAGGCCGAGCCGCTGGTCCATGCCCGTTTCCCGGCTCGTCCTGCCCGTCGCGCCGGGCGAACGCTACTCGATCATCTTGGAAGCGCAGGTGCCTTCGGTCGCCGTATCGCCAGAATCCGGCCTGTATTTGGGCGGCAAACAACTCGCGCCACTGAAGGCCGGCGCGCCGATCAGCGCGGAGATCCCCCCATCGGCAGAGGAACAGGTCACTCTCGAATTGCGCGCGAATGGCTGGGTGCCGCAGAAGCTGAATGCGGCGTCCCGCGACCCGCGGACGTTGGGCGTCCAGGTGTTCTCCGTCACGATGAAGGCCTCGAATGCGGGGGCACGCCTGTTCAACGCGAACACCGGTGAGTGGCCCGGGGCGGATGCGCTCCAATCGAAATCGGAAAAACGGTGAAACGCAATCGAGGGCATCGACGACGATGACACGCGAACTCATCCCCCTGGCGTTGCTCCTCTCTTGGGTCCCAGAGTTCTGTGGTGCCAGCCCATCCCAAAGACCCAACATCGTGATCATCCTGGCCGATGACCTCGGCTACGGGAGCGTGGGTTGCTACGGCGCCGCGGCCGGCGCCATCAAGACGCCGCACATCGACCGCTTGGCCCAGGAGGGAATCCGTTTTACGGACGCGTGTACCCCGAGTTCGTTGTGCACGCCGACCCGCTATGCGCTGATCACGGGGCGATACTGTTGGCGGACATCGTTGAAGAGCGGCGTGCTCGGCCCCCTGGATCCGTTGCTCATCGAGACCTCGCGCCCCACGATCGCCTCGATGCTCCGGCGGATCGGCTATTCGACCGGCATCATCGGGAAGTGGCATCTGGGGTTTGGTGTGGGGGTTCGACAGCGAACGGATCTGAGTTCTCCGCTTTCGCCCGGCCCGCTCCAGGTCGGCTTCGATTCGTTTTTTGGAATCCCACAGAACCACGGGGAATGGTGGGGCATCTATGTGGATAACGAGGCGGTGTGGGGACTCCGATCGACAAACCACGTCGATTATCCACAGCCAAGCTACTACGGGCCAAGATTTATGGGGTTCGATGCGCCCCAGCGCGACGACTGGACGGCACAGACCGTGCTGGCGGACAAAACCGTCGCTTGGATCAAACGGCAGTCGGTCGACAGGCCCTTCTTCCTCTACTTTGCTTCCGCGGCCATCCATGAGCCGATCACCCCCACCAGAGAAGCGAGGGGCACCAGCGGTGCCGGCCTCTATGGCGACTGGATTCGGGATGTGGATATCTCTGTCGGCAGGATCTTGAAGGCCCTGGACGAATCGGGGTTCGGTGACAACACGCTGGTTATTTTCACCAGTGACAACGGGGGGCATCAGGTGGATGCCCAGGTTACGCGGCATCGCGAGGTTCCGCCCCCATACACCTTCGTGATGGATGCGGTCTGGGAAGCCCAGGAGAAGGGGCTGAAACCCAACGGGGACTGGAGAGGCCAGAAAGGCACCATCTATGAAGGGGGATTCCGCGTGCCGTTCGTCGCGCGCTGGCCCGGCCATATCCCGCCAAACTCCGAGTCGGGCCAGATGATCTGCCTGGTGGATATGATGGCAACGCTCGCGGCACTCGTCGGCGCGCCATTGCCACCATCCGAGGTGGGAGGTGAGGACAGTTTCGATTTTCTTCCGGCTTTGCTGGGGAAGGCAGTGACCTCCCCCTCTCGCAAGGCCCTGATCCTGCACAGCGGCAATGGCACGTTCGCCGTCCGGAAAGGCCCGTGGAAATGGATCGAGGGGATCCCGGCAAAGGCACAGGGCAAGATGGTTCCCAAGGGTGCCGAAGAGCTTTACGACCTTTCCCACGATCCCTCGGAAAATGACAACCTGATCCGATCGCGCCCCGGGGTGGCGGATGAACTGAGGGCCATCTTGAACAGGGCACGGGACGAAGGGCGCAGCCGATAGAGGGGTCAACTCTTGAAACTTGAAAGTCGCCGTCTGAGCGCATCGGGTTCCGCGGCGGGTTTCCGGTCCAATAGCGCCGGTGGCACGACCGGATTCACCGCGCACGCCGCCCCGGCCTGATGGCGGCGTCCGAATCCCCGCGGGTTTGCTATCTGGAACTCAGGAAGGCAGGAATCTCAAACCTATTCCTGATTACTTGAGTCCCTGGTCGATCCCAGCCGCGCACCAACGTGATTTACCGCGCCCGAAATACCGACCCCGATGGCTCTTGCCATGCTGGAGGCGAATAGGAGTCGCGCCGATTTTCAAGTTTCAAGAGTTGACCCCCAGGCATAGGCTCACTCCGCGGGCCACCGGCCTTCGCGCAGTTCCCCGAAGATCTGCGTGATCTCGCGGAAGGGGACCGCGTAATAGCCCGTGTACTCCTTGCCCTCACGGAGCGTCTGGTAGAATGCCCCGGCTTTGCCATCGTGCGCGACGCTGCGGGAATTCTCATCGAGGATGTGCAAGTCGCTGCTGAATCCGGCCAGTTGACCGCGCGCAGCGGCCCTGGCGATCAACCCGGCCCCGATGCGGTTTCTGCCCGCGGGCAGCGGCATGTTCTTGGCCGCGTCGTCGTAGCCGGGATACCCTCCCCGCTCGGTGGCCGCATAATCCCAGGCGACCACGATCAAGTTCCAGGCGATTCGCTTGGCGCCCCCGTTCCTGGCCGTCACCCATCGCCGCAGCGTTTCCGCCCCGAAACCGGGCTGGAGCCAATGCTCGTGGTTTCGCGTCCCGTGGCAGAAGCCACTCCACGTGTCCTGCACGGCCGCGACGAAAGGCGCGTCCACCTCCTCGGTCGGCTGCAATCCCACGCGAATCACGCCGCCGGGGAATCGCTTGGCCAGCACCGCCAATGCCGCGCCCTGATCGCGTTTGGCATAGACGTCGTAGACGGCCACCCTGTGGCGGTTGATGTTCTCCCGAAAGAAGTCGCACAGGCCCCGCATCTCATCGTCCGAAAAAACGGGGCGCCCGGATTTGTCGTACATCCGCAGCACGAGGGCCGGGATGAGTTCCACGGACTCCGCGCACGCCTCGCGCCACCAGGCGAACACCCGACGGGCTTCCCCGATCGGCATCTCGCGGTGATATATCAGATACAGGCGATTAGCGCCGTACGGCCCACCGAGCAGTCGCGCGGCGTTTGCCACGGCCTCCCGGGTCGGCGGCTCCGCACCCGGAAAGTCCAACCCGAAATAGCCTCTCTGTGTCGTCGGCCCCAGGGAGGCGTGGACCCAATACGACCGCTCGAGCTGGCCCGGTGCGCCGGCCATCGGTCCGGCCACCGCCAAACCCTGGAGCAGAGCCGCCAACACCACGGCCCCAGGGCCAGCGACCATTCCCCTCTTCACGAAGAAATGTTCGTCCACGCGATCCGTCAATGGGCGGGATTGTGAGAATGCCTTGGCCGCGGGACAAGTCGAATGGGCATAGGCGAGAAGATGGCCGAGCCATGCTCTGCCTGACCCCCGTGACGGCCACGCCGCGCAGGGCCGCGCGGCCTAAGGAAAAAACTCGAACTTCCGGCTCATCCCTCGGCGCCGCAGCCGCCCTTGGCGGGGCCCTTGGCGGCGCGCTCGGCGAACTCGACGTGGAACTGCTCCGGGTGCGGCGGGGCGCCGCTCGCGCGTGTGCGACCCCAGAAGTCGGAGAAGCTCTCGCCCGCCTTCCGCCCCTTGACGAATTCCTCGAGGCAGCCGCGCACGATCGCGGGGATCTCCTCTTCGGTGACAACCTTCTTCTCCAACCCCACGAGCCGGTCGCCCCGGTGCGATCCGCCCGCGTAGAATGCGTACTTCCCCGGCGCGCGACCCACGAAGGAGAGGTCGGCGTTGTAGGGCCGCGAGCATCCGTTGGGGCAGCCCGTCATGCGGATGAGTATCGGCTCCTTCTCAAGCTTCAATTCCCGGAGCACGGCATCGATCTTGTCCATGATGCCCCCGAAGACGCGCTCGCTCTCGGCCAGGCCGAGGCCACAGGTGGGCAGCGACACGCAGGCGTGGCAAATCTTCCGCGCCTCGGTGAGACCGTCGGCCGGGCGGATGCCATTCTCCTCGAGGATGGCGTCAAACTCGGCGCGCCGCGACGGCTCGATGTCATAGAACAGGATCCGCGAGTTCGGGGTGACGCGGAGCGGGCAACCGATCCTCCGCGCGATCGACCGGAAGGCCGTCCGATATTTTGCCTTGTCACCGTCCTTCACCCGCCCGTGCTCCACATGGACGCCGCAGAAAAGTTTGCCGTCGCCCTGCTCGTGCCAGCCGAGTGCGTCGCCGACGGTCTCGAAGCGCACCTCGCGCGGCGGCTCCGTCGGCGCCTTCATGCGCGCCAGGACCTCGCTGCGGAACCAGTCGATGCCATGCTTCTCGATGACGTACTTCAGGCGGGCCTGCTTCCGGTCCTCGCGGTTGCCGTGGTCCCGCTGCGCGAGGACGATTGCCTTGACGGCCTCCATCACGTGCTCCGGCCGCACGAAAAATAGGGGCTTGGCCAGCACCGGGTAGGTCTGCACCACCCCATGGGACATGCCGAAGCCACCGCCGACCAGCACGGTGAACCCTTCGACCGGGCCGCCCTCGGCGTGGCAGACAAACCCGAGGTCCTGGGTGTAGATATCGCAATCGTTCCGCGGGGGCACCGCGAACCCGATCTTGAACTTCCGCGGCAGATAATGCTTGCCGTAGATGGGCTCCTCGACCTCCTTGCCCACGTCCAGGGGCAGCCTTTCGCCATCGAGCCAGATCTCGGGGTAGGCGGTGCTCTTCGGCAACATCTCGCGGCTGATCTCGCGGGCCATTAGGTGGCAGGCCTGGTGCGCCGGGGTCTTCAGGGGCGTCGCGCACGCCATCGTGTTGCGGACCACATCGCCGCAGGCACCCCACGTCGTCAGGCCCGATCGGTTGATCCGCCCGATCACATCTCTCAGCCGACCTTTCAGCACACCGTGGAATTGCACGCCCTGGCGGCTGGTGAGCCGGAGGGTGCCGTTGCCAAGCTCCTCCGCGATGCGATCGTGGAGCAGCCACTGCTCGGCGCTCATGTCCCCGCCCGGCGCCTTGCAGCGCACCATCATCATCCACGCTTTGTCCTGACCGAGCTTCTTGCGCTCGGCCCGCAGATCGCGATCGTCCTGCTGGTAGGAGCCATGGAACTTCAGCAGCTGAAGCTCCTCCTCGGAAAAATGCGTGGCGTCGCCCGCCAACGCTTCCGCGATCGTCCCGCGCAATTGTCGGCTCTGCTCCTTGATGTCCTCGACTTTCGATCTGCTCACGATGTCTCCAACCACTTGCCCTGGAACGGCGCATCTGCCAGAACCAGATAATGTTAGAAACAGCATGGGTCCACTGGTCCATGCGTCAAGTGCCACGTCCCGCCCGAGTCCCAGATTTCCCGCGCCGCGAAGCCGCCCTATCTATCAGAACCCCTTAAGCGCAATATTGCACATGATTCGCACATCTGCTTGTGCCACGAGGTGGGCCGTGTGCGTCGGATCCGGGTCACCCCGCGCGTTTGCCCCCCGACGAACCACCTCGCGCCGACCCCGGTACACCCAAATTTTTCCCACGCCGCTGGTGGGATAGACAATGTCGAGGCTGGCGGCGGCTAGGAGTTCGTGGCCCGATTCCGCCGGGAGGGCCCGCGGCCTGAAAGTGTCTCAAAATCTCTGAACAGCGCCGCCTGACACAGGCGGCCTACAAATTTTGTAGGGCGTCTCTGCGAGACGCCGTCCTTTGTCGTACGCCGCACGCCATCGGACGTCTCCTCTACCATCAGATGGCATTGATTCTTGGATGGTCCGTGTTGGGCGTTTGAGTTTTGAGACAGCCTCGCCTCGCGGGCCGGGTCGGCCCAGATGTCGCGCGGCTGGTGAATCGCGGACGCCGGGGCCGACGTCCCTCCCATACCCAACGCGACTGTTGTGTGGATTCTTCAACGGGCCACCAGCCCGCGAAGACCCGATGACTCACGAACGGTCACTTTTTCGTTTCGCTGAGAAACTTTGGCATCGAACGATCTGTATTGAATCCCGACACGCGGCGTGGCATCTAGTGCGGTATCGCGCCGCGATCATCTGACATGAACCTTTTCAACAAGAGGCGAGTCAACGCCGGGGCACGATTCCTGCTCGTGGCGGCGTGTTTCGTGGTGGTGGTCCAGGGGCTGAAGGTGGCCGCGCCGGTGCTGCTGCCCTTCGCGCTGGCCATGTTCCTGGCGATCCTGAGCCTGCCGCTGATGTGGGGCCTGAAGCGCCACCGTCTTCCCGACTGGCTGGCGATCCTGCTCTGCGTCCTGGTGAACGTGGCCGTGCTCGGGGCGGTCGTGCTGTTGGCCAGCCAATCGATCCGCGAATTTCAGGCCGAGGTGCCCAAGTATCGGCAGCAGCTGGTCGCGATGACGCACGGGATATTGACGTGGCTGACGGACCGCGGGGTGCCGGTCAATCCCAATGCGCCCATGGAACTGATCGACCTGGGCGCGGTGCTGGATTTCGCGCATGGCACGGTCGGCCGGGTGGCGATCCTGGTCACCGATGGTTTCCTGGTGCTGATCATCATGATTTTCATCCTGGCCGAGGCCACGGTGTTCGGGGACAAGCTCCGTGCCATGGCGGGGCGTCGGGGGTTCGACCCGGCGCGACTTTCGAAGATCGTGCGCGAGGTGCAGCAGTATCTAGGCATCAAGACCGGCGTGAGCCTGGCGACCGGGACGCTCGCGGGCACGTGGGTCGCCACCCTCGGGCTGGATCTGCCCATCCTCTGGGGCCTGGTGGCGTTCGTGATGAACTACATCCCGACCATCGGCTGGGTCATCGGCCTGGTGCCGCCGCTGTTGCTCGGCCTCTTCGGCGGCCTGGGCAAAGGCCTGCTCGTGGCGGCGGGATACATCGGCATCCACGTCGTGTTGACCAATTTTGTGGAGCCCACGTTGCTGGGGCGAAAACTGGGGCTCTCCACGCTCGTCGTCGTCCTGTCACTGCTCTTCTGGGGCTGGGTGTGGGGGCCGATCGGGATGCTCCTCTCGGTGCCGCTCACCATGATGCTCAAGATAGCCCTCGAGAATACCGATGACCTCCGCTGGGTCGCGACACTGCTCGCGCAGGGCCGGGATGCCGGGATCAGCACCGCTGCGGAGCATGACCGAACGCTTGGGGAAGACGCCGACGACGAATAGCCGGATGTCGCGGCGGGGGGCGCGGGCCGCCTTCCCTCCTCGCGTTCGGCCAAGGGCCTCAGTCGAGCGGATGGATGAAGAAGCCCGAGCGGAGCTTGGGTTCGAACCACGTGCTTTTCGGCGGGAGTATGCGGCCAGCGTCGGCGACTGACATGAGTTGGCCCATGGTGACCGGCGCCATCGAGAAGGCCACCCCGCCCTGTTCGCGGACGCGTTTCTCCAACTCCCCGGTGCCGCGGATGCCGCCGATGAACTCGACCCTCTGGCTGGTGCGAGGATCATCGATCCCGAGAATCGGGCCGAGGATGCGGTCCTGGAGGACGCTGACGTCCAGGCGCGCGACGGGGTCATCGCTGGCGGGCGCGGGAAGTTGGACACAGTGCCATCGATTATCCAGAAACATCGAGACCTCTCCCGTGGCGCGGGGTTCTGGCGATGCGCCCTCGTCGACCGCCGTGATCCCGCGGAGTTCGCCGAGGAATTCGGCCACGGAACGCCCGTTGAGGTCGATCACGCGGCGGTTGTAGGCGAGGATCCGAAGTTGCGAGGCCGGAAAGATCACGGCGGGAAACCAATTGTACGGTTCCTCGCCGGTGTGGCGGGGATTGGCGTCACGGCGCTCGCGGCCGACGCGGGCGGCACTGGCGCTCCGATGGTGGCCATCGGCCACGTAGGCAACGGGGACGTTGGCGAAGGCCCGGACAAAAGTCTCCGCACCGGCCACGCGCCACAGGGTGTGGCGAACGCCATCGGGTGCCACGAGGTCAAACAGCGGCGCGGCCGCCTGCGCCCACTGGACGAGGCGGTCGATGGCGGGATCGTCGCGGTAGGCCAGGAAGACCGGCTCGACATGCGCGTTGAGCTCATGCGCCGTGCGCGTCCGGTCATCCTCCTTGTCGCGCCGCGTCTTCTCGTGCTTTCGGATGATGTCCGCCCCGTAGTCGTCAATATGGCAGAGGGCGGCGAGGCCCGTCTGCTGGTGCGACCCCATCGTGAGGCGATAGAGGTAGAGGCAGGGGCCGCTCTCGTGCACCAGTGCGCCCTCCCGCTCGAGGCGCGACAGGTTCTCGGCCGCCCGCCGGTACACCGCATCGGAGTGCGGATCGGCGCCAGGCGGAAAATCGATCTCCGCCCGCGTCACGTGCAACAGGCTCGAGGGATTGCCCTCGGCCAGCGCGCGGGCCTCCTCGGTGTCCACCACGTCATACGGCACCGACACCACCACCGGGGCGGTCAAGGGCGTCGGACGCAATCCTTGTAGGGCTCGGACTCTCATCGCAGGCTAACGGATATCGGCGCCCGCCGCAGTGGCGAGAAGAAAAAGCGAGGCCGACTGTTGAATTTGGACGAGATGCGAGTCTCAAGTGCCCTCGCATCCACCTATGGCTGAGCTGATTGCGAATATGAAAGGCCGCGGTGGGCCTTCCGGGGGTGAAAACGAGACATAGGAGCGCGCTTGCGCGCGATTCGCGCATGGGATCGCCTGCAAGCAGGCTCCTGCGATTCGGTGTCTGAATCTTCTGGTCAGCGCCGCCCCCGGCGCGCGGCGGGACGGGCCCAGCCAGAGTCGTCCACGCGCTGGATTACTCAGGGTGAAACTTCTGGGGACGGGGCCGTTATGGACTGCGGTGGCAGAGCGAAGCGGCGGCACCGCTTTTGCCTCCGGCGGAGCCGAAGCCGATCGCCCCGGCTCGCGCTTCGCGCGCAGCCAAAGCGGTGGCGCCGTCCGGCGGTTGCCGGACTCTGCCACCGCAGTCCAAAGCCCTCCCGGCCCGGATCCTGGGTCGGGGCACGAGCCGCGCCCGCGAACAGCGCCCGAAGTTTCTGGTCAGCGCTCTGGAATTTGCGCCTTTCGTCGCCCGAACTGGAACACCTCGGATGGCCCGTGCTCGGCGGCAAGGATTCCCTCCATCTTGCGCACCACCTCGGGGTTCGCCGCGGCGACATCGTTCTGTTCGTTGGGATCTTTCGCCAGGTCGTACAGCTCCAGCGGTCCCCGCACGTTCTTGTGGCATTCCTGCCTGACGGCCTTCCAGTCGCCATCGCGCACCGCCTGCTGGCCCCCGTAGCCATAGAATTCCCAGACGAAGGGCGGGTGCTTCTTCTGTTCGCCGGTGCCCAGGAGCGTCGGCACCATGCTTAGGCCGTCGATGCCGGGCGGCGGCTGCGCGCCGCCGATCTGCGCGAGCGTGGGAAGGAAGTCCGGAAAGTACCCGATGTGATCGCTGACGGCTCCCGCGGCCACATGACCCGGCCAACGCACGACGAGCGGCTCGCGGATCCCGCCCTCGTAGACCGAGCCCTTGAAACCCCGGAGATCGCCCGCGCTCCGAAAGAAGGCCGAATCCGCGCCGCCCACGCGCCCGTACACGGGACCGTTGTCCGAGGTGAAGAATATGATCGTCTTTTCATCCAGGCCCAGCTCGCGCACCAGGTCCAGCAGGCGACCCACCTGAGAGTCGAGCGCCGTGACCATCGCGGCGTAACCCGCGTGGGGCGTGGGGTGCGGCGTGTACCCCTGATCGCCCAGATAGGGGGGATCATCGCCCAGTTTGCCGCGGTATTCGGCCACTTTCTCATCCGGGATCTGGATGGCCACGTGCGTCAGCGTCGGACAAAAATACAGAAAGAAAGGACGGTCCTTGTTGGATCTCACGAACGCCAGCGCCTCCTGCGCGATCCGTTCGGCGGACCAGACCTTCCCGACAAATGCGCGGTAGCTCGAGGGATCGTTCGGGTCGGCGCCGGCCGGGAGCTTCGCGCGCCCGGGCACGGGCGGAACGTTGTCCAGCGTCACCCGTTCCCCGTTTCTCCACAGATAGTCGGGATAATAGCTGTGCGCGTGGGCCTGGCAGTTGTAGCCGAAGAACAGGTCGAAGCCCTGCTTGTTCGGATCGCCCGTCGAACCCACCGGCCCGAGGCCCCACTTGCCCATCGCCCCCGTCGCGTAACCCGCGCCCTTCAGCACCTCGGCGATCGTCACCTCCTGATCAGGAATTGGCAATTGGCCCTCGGGTTTTACCGACACATTGTCGCGCACGTACGCGTGCCCGAGATGCTTGCCGGTCATCAGCGTGCACCGGGCCGGGGCGCAAACCGGGGCACCCGAATAATGCGTCTTGAAACGCATCCCCTCCGCCGCCATCCGGTCGATGTTCGGCGTCCGGATCCGCTCCTGCCCATAGCACCCCAGCTCGCGCCAACCCAGATCGTCGGCCATGATGAAGATGATGTTGGGTTTCTCCTGCGCCGCGGACGCGACCGCCGCCAACAGCGCGGCGCCAGCGGCATGGATAAGAAGAGCGATGGAGCGTGCCATTTCAAAATGCTCATGCGCAGGAGCACGATGGTCAAGCCCTTGTCTCGCGCCACGGCCCGCCCGCCATCAGGCCTTGTGGGCTCCTGGCGGCTGGGTATCCTTGCCCCAGCAGGAGGCAACCATGACACACATGACCACCCCCACCTGGACCCGAAGAGATTTCGCGCGGACCGTGGCGCTCGCCGGAGCCACGACGGCGCTGACCCGCGCGCGCGCGCAGGGCGCCAATGAGCGCATCCGCGTGGGCTTCATCGGGGTCGGCAACCGCGGCTCGCAGCTCCTGGCGCGTTTCATGAAGGAGCCCAATGTCGAGGTGGCCGCCCTTTGCGACGTCTACGACCCCTACCTCCGGCGGGACCGCGAAGCCGTGGACCCGCGCATCGTCGAGAGCCTCAACGGCACCGTGATCCCCGCGATGGACGAGGAGTTCCCCGACAAGGTTCGCCGATATCACGATTTCCGGGAGATGCTGGAGCGGAACGACATCGACGCCGTGTGCATCGCGACCCCCGATCACTGGCACGCCATCCAGACCATACTCGCGTGCGAGGCCGGCAAGGACGTGTACGTGGAAAAACCCCTGAGCATCGTCGCGGCCGAGGGCCGCCGGATGATCGACGCGGCCAAGCGCACGAAGCGCGTCGTCCAGGTCGGCATCCACCGGCGCGGCTCGGCCATGTACCGCGAGGTCGTGGAGAAGATCCGCGGCGGCGCGATCGGCAAAGTCACGGTCGCCCGCGCCTACCACGTGAGCGGCATGTCACCGGTCGGAATCGGCAAGATGAAACCGACCGATCCGCCGCCCGCCCTCGACTGGGACCTTTGGCTCGGCCCGCGCGCCAGCCGCCCCTTCCAGTTCAACATAGCGCCTTACAAATTCCGGTGGTGGAAGGAGTATTCCTCCCAGATGGGGAACTTCGGCGTCCACTGGCTCGACATCATCCGCTGGGCATTCAACGAGGATGGGCCCGCCGCCGTCACCGCGGTCGGCGGCAAGTACGCCATCGACGATGACCGCACGATCCCGGATACCATGGAGGCCACCTTCGAGTTCGCCTCAGGCGCGCTCGCCATCTTCGGCATCTACGAGGCCAATGGCACGCCACCCTTCCCCGCCGCCTACGTGGAATTCCGCGGGACCCTTGGAACCCTCACCGTCGGCGACAGGGGCTATTCGATCGACCCCAGCCCACCGGGGCAATTCCAGAAACCGCCCGCCGCGCCTCTGGCGGCGTTCAAGTCCGAGCCGGTCAAGGAAGACCCCACGCAATCCCTGATCCACAACTTCATCGAGAACATCAAATCGCGCGGCGGCTCTCTCCAGTGCGACCTCGAGACCGGCCACCGGTCCACCTGCCTCTCGCACCTCGCCAACATCGCGCTCGAGACGAAAGCCCGACTGGAATGGGACACCAAGACCGAAAAGGTGAAAAACCTCAAGGAGGCCAACAGGTTCCTCGACTACAAGTACCGCGAGCCCTGGAAGGCGTGAGGCAGGCAATCCTGCCTGCCGCCGCGTGCCCCGGTCGACACTGCGGGCAAAGTTCCCCGCGCCACGTCTGAGTTGACCCCACACCCAGTGCCGTCGGGAGGGCCCGCGTCCCTCCCGCGACCAACGCGATTGCCGCGTGGGTTTTTCAATGGGTTGCTGGCCAGAAACTTCGGGCGCTGTTCGCGGGCGCGGCTCGTGCCCCGACCCAGGATCCGGGCCTGGAGGGTTTTGGGCTGCGGTGGCAGAGCCCCGGCAACCGCCGGACGGCGCCACCGCTTTGGCAGCGCGCGAAGCGCGAGCCGGGACCATCGGGTTCGGCTCCGCCGGAGGCAAAAGCGGTGCTGTCGCGTCGCTCTACCACCGCAGTCCATAACGGCCCCGCCCCCAGAAGTTTCATCATGAATAATCCGGCGTTGGCCTGAAAGTCTCAACCGTGGAGATCGCTCATGGCACGGATGAGAAGGTTATCTCATCCACCGGTCGACGTTCGCCGCGACGAAGTCGTCATCGTTGAGGTGCGGGTAGGCGCGGTGCACGCGGGCGATCTCATCGGCTTGGCCCGGCGACAGCACCTCGTGCGGATTCAGGCACCACGTTCCCGCGAGCAAACCCTGCCCGCGCAACACCTCGTGGATGCCGGGGATGCAGCCCGCGAACCTGTTCGCCGCATCGAAGAATGCCGCGTTGCAGTCGGTGATCTCCACCCCGCGCGCCAATAGCGCCAAATCCACCGTGTTGTTCCCGCGCTTCGCCTTGATCTCGTCCAGCAGTTCGACCGCCTTCCGCGCCCAAACCGCCCAGTGACCCAGCAGCCCCCCGGCGATCCGCATCTCGGCGCGACCCCCGGGCGTGTCGAAAGCAAATGGCGTGACGAGATCGGCCACGATGCTGTCGTCGTTTCCCGTGTAGAGCGCGACGTCCTTGCGGCCGGACTCCGCGACGGCGCGCACCACATCCAGGGTCTGGTAGCGATTGAATGGCGCGATCTTGATCGCCACGACATTCTCGATCTCCGAAAAACGTCGCCAGAACCGGTATGGCAGAATCCGTCCGCCCACCGCGGGCTGCAGGTAGAATCCGATCAGCGGCATCGTGGCCGCCACCGCGCGGCAGTGCTCGACCAGCGCCTCCTCGGGCGCGTCCCGCAGCGCCCCCAGGCTGAGCAGCACCGCGTGATAGCCCAGCGATCGGGCCAGCTCCGCCTCCGCGACGGCCGCGCGCGTGTCCCCGCACGCTCCCGCAATCTTCGCGAATGTCCGGGGCGCGTTCGCCAGTGCCTCGTCCGCGGTCTTCGATGCCAGCTCGAGCACGGGCCTCAGCAGCGCGTGCCCGGGTTCGCGGATCTCGAACTGGGTCGAGTGCACCCCCACCGCGATCCCCCCCGCGCCCGATGCCACGTAATAGCGCGTCAGCGCGCATTGTCTTCGTTCATCAAGCTTGCGCCCCGCGGTCAGCGCCAGCGGATGCGCCGGGATCATCTGGCCGTCCAAAAGGTGTTTTCTCAGCTTCATCGCATCACCCCATAAGTTAGAAAATGGAACGCACGAGCGCGCCGCGGCGAAAAAATCGCGGCGCAAAATTCGTAGCGAAGCCGCTTCCGGCTTCGGCGTTCGCTCGGCTCGCCACGGGCGGGACGCCCCGTGCCACGGGACCGTGGCATGGGCATCTTGCGCATGGCCCTCGCCGAAGGGCGCAAGCCCTTCGCTACTCGATCGATGCGCGCTATTTTCGAGTCAGATCCCATGCCCCGCGCGGCGGGGCACCATCGGCGAAGAAAATCGGGTTGTAGGGCGCCTGTGTCAGGCGCCATCCGTTCACTCGTCGCCGTCTCACAGAGACGGCCTACAAGATTCGCAATTCTCGAGCTAGTATTTCCCATCCCTCGCCTCGAAATGCGTGGGTTTGCCCAGTGTCCGCCCACCGATCTCCAGCCAGGACGCCACCCACTCGATCATCTGGTCCACCGATACCGACGGGGCGCCCCACAGCGCGATCGACCGCGACGCGTTCGATAGCCACGCCGTCGCCGATTCCGCGCCCGTGAATCGCGGCTCGCGCCCCAAACGCCTCCCCAGCCGTGCAGCCAGATCGCGCACCAAGAGCGTATCCGGCCCCGTCACGTTGATGGGGCCCGGCGGCGATGCCGCCAACTCCATGCTCTGGATCGCGCGCGCCACCGCATCGCCCTGCCAGATGATGTTCACGTGACCCATCGTCAGATCCACGGGCTCGCCCGCCAGGATTTTCTGCGCGATGTCCACCAGCACGCCGTATCGAAATTCCACCGAGTAATTCAGCCGGAACAGCGCCACCCGCGTGCCGTGCCGCCGCGCGCCATGCGCGAACATCCGCTCGCGGCCCACGCAAGACCACGCGTACTCGCCCGACGGCGGGCCCACCGCGTCGTCCTCCCGCGAACCGCTTCCGCCCACCGACACGAAAGGATAAACGCAGCCCGTGGAGAACGCCACGATCCGCGAGCCGCGGTATCGCTCCGCAACAATCGCGGGCACGAGAACGTTCATGGCCCACGTCGCATCCGGCGCCCCCGACGTCCCGAACTTCTGCCCCGCCATAAAGAACACATTTGGCGCCTCCGGCAACCTCGCCACCGCATCCCGGTCCCCCAGGTCGCACGCGATCGTCTCCACCCCCGCCGCCGTCAGCCGCTCCCGGGCCCCTCCGTCCGAAAACCGCGACACGCCGAACACCCGCCCCCGAATCCCCCGCCGCAACATCATCGCCAGATGCGGCCCCATCTTCCCCGCCGCGCCCAGGACAATCGCGTCCCCTTCCATTCCCCCCATCGATCGCAACGCGCCCTCCGTGGGCTCCGAAAGAAACCCGTCCACATCCGCGACATCGCAGGGCAGCGCCATTTTTTCTCCAAGGTTCGGCCCCTGTCTGCGTAGCAGCCTCCCCGGGCCCGGTCAACCCAGCGCCCCACCTTGACGACCGCCCAGCCTCCCCCATCATCTCCCGGAGGCGCCATGCGCCCACCCGCAAAGACGTAACCATCCCACCCCACCCACCCATGCCACACACAAACGAATTCGAAAACGAAGTCGCGGCGGCCGGCCAACTCTTGGCCCTCGCCCGCGATGAGATCGCCCGCGCCGTCGTCGGCCAACGGGAACTCGTCGACTGCCTCTTCATCGGCCTGCTGACGAATTCCCACGTCCTGCTCGAGGGCGTCCCGGGCCTCGCCAAAACCACCACTGTCAAGGCCCTTGCCTCCGTCATCGACGCGAAATTTCACCGCGTCCAGTTCACCCCCGACCTCCTGCCCTCCGACGTTGTCGGAACGCTGGTCTATAACGCGCGCACCGCCGAATACTCCACCCGCTTCGGTCCCATATTCTGCAACGTCCTGCTCGCCGACGAGATCAACCGCGCCGCGCCCAAGGTCCAGAGCGCCCTGCTTGAGGCCATGCAGGAACAGCAGGTCACCATCGGCGAGAAATCCTACGCGCTCCCCGACCCCTTCCTCGTCCTCGCCACCGAAAACCCCATCGAGCACGAGGGCACCTACCCGCTCCCCGAGGCCCAGATGGATCGCTTCATGCTCAAGGTCGACATCGATTATCCGTCGCCCGAGGAGGAGCGCCAGATCATGGATTACATCGCCGACGAGGGGGCGAAACCCAGGCTCGATCCCATCCTGACCGTCGAGCAGGCCCTCTGTCTCCGCGAGACGACCAAGCGCATCACGCTCGCCGACGCCCTGAAGAACTACATCGTGCGGCTGGTCACGGCCACGCGCGACGCGGGGTCGGCCGACGCGGCCCTCGCGCCGCTGATCCGCTATGGCGCCTCGCCTCGCGCCAGCATCAACCTTGCCAAGGCCTCGCGCGCCAAGGCCCTGCTCGACGGCCGCGCCTATGTCATCCCCGAAGACATCAAGGCCGTCGCCCCGGCCATTCTCTGCCACCGCATTCTCGTGACGTACGAGGCCGAGGCCGAGGAGGTCACCACGCCGCACATCGTCGGCCGATTGCTCGAATGCGTGCCCGTGCCATGAACGCCCAGCCCATCCCCAAGGACCTGCTGCGCTCTATCCGTCGGCTCGCGATACGCACCAATCGGCTGGCGACCGACGTCTTCGTCGGCAATTACCGGTCCGCCTTCAAGGGGCAGGGCATGGAGTTCGAGGAGTTCCGGGAGTACATGGAGGGCGACGACGTGCGCCGCATCGACTGGAACGTTTCAGCCCGCACCCAGCATCCCCTCATCCGTCTTTTCAGGGAGGAGCGGGAGCTGACCGTACTCCTCGCGGTGGATCGCAGCGGCTCCGGCGACTGGGGCTCCGGAAACCGATCGAAGCGCTACCGGATGGCCGAGGTCGCCGCCCTGCTGGCGTTCAGCGCCGTGCGGAACGGCGATCGCGCCGGCCTCATCCTCTTCACCGACCGCGTCGAGAAGATCGTCCGACCGGAGAAGGGCGAGCAGCACGCGATGCGCCTGGTCCGCGACATTCTCTATCACCCCTGCCGCGGGGCGGCCACCGACCTCAACGCGCCCCTCGGCGCCCTCAACCACATCTTCCGCCGGCGCGCCATCGTTTTCCTCCTGACGGATTTCCTCGCGGAATCCTACGAGCGCGCGCTGCGCATCACCGCCGCGCGACACGACCTCATCCCGCTCCACATTGTGGACGATGGCGAGCGCAGGCTGCCCGACGCCGGGTGGGTCGCGTTCGCCGACGCCGAGACCGGCGAGCGCCTCGAGATCAACACCTCCGATCCCGCCGCCCGCGTGATATTCGAGAGCGAGGCCGCCGCGCGACTCGGCCGAGTCAAAGAGCGCTGCCGACGCGCCCGCGCCGACCTTGTCCAGATCGATGCGGAGGCCCCCTTCGAAAAAGCCCTGCGACGGTTCTTCGAACTGCGCCGGCTCCACCGCCGCTGAGAACACGATGCCCGCCCCCCCGCAGCCCCAGATCATCGAGGATCTCCGCTTTCTCCACCCGCCGTGGGAATGGTGGCGGAGCTGGCCGGCGTGGCTGGCGATCGCCTGCGCCATCGCGGCCCTCGCCCTTGTCGCGCGGTGGTGCCTGCGCGCCCTCGCCCGCGCGCGCGCGCGCGCCGCGCGCCTCGCCCCTTGCCGGATCGCGCTCCGCGCCCTGCGCGCCCTGCTGGCGCGCAGGGACGATGCGCGCCCCGACCTGTTTGCGCTGGAGCTATCCGCCATCCTCCGCAACTACCTCGAGGCCATGGGCGCCGGCCCCTGCTCCAAGCTCACCGCCGCCGAATTCATCGCCCTGCTGCCAAACTTCGACTTGCTGGAGCACGATGACCGCTCGTGGCTCGCCACAGCCGCATCTCGCTGCGAGCCCACCAAATGGGCCGGCCGCCCGATGACGCGGGACGAGGCCGGGCGCCTCGTCGGCGAAGGGGCATCCGCCGTCCAGACGATCACGGATCGGCGCGAGGCGCGGTTCGCGCATGCGGCCAGGGTCGCCGGTTCAGAAAAAAGACCGGATCCTGACAGCTTTGGATACGCCAACCTAGAGGCTGACGCGATGAAAAGAGGGGGCGGTCCATGACCCTCGAATTCGCGCATCCCTGGTGCCTCGCGCTGCTCGCGCTGCTGCCCGCGATCGCGTGGCTGCGGGGACGCGCGGGAAACACTGCGGCCGTCCGCTATTCCTCCGCGGCGCTGCTGCGCGCCGTCGCGAGGCCCGCGCGCACCAGGCCGGGCAAGATGCGGCTGTTCCTCGAACTGCTCGGTATCCTCCTGCTGATCCTCGCGCTTGCCCGTCCCCGGATCGAAAAGGGCGAGTCCTACGACAAATCGAAGGGCATCGATATCGTCATGGTCCTCGATCTCTCCGGGTCGATGGACACGCGCGATTTCACCATGGACGGCGAGAAGGTCACGCGCCTCAACGCCCTCCGCAAGGTGATCCGGGAATTCGTTGATCGCCGCCCCAAGGATCGCATCGGCATCGTCGGCTTCGCCGCCAAACCTTATCTCGTGAGCCCTCTGACGCTGGATCACGCCTTCGCCATGGAGACCTTGGACGAGGCGCGCACCAGCGGTGGCACCGCAGTGGGTTCCGCCATGCTGGCCGCCGGGCACATGCTCAAGGAATCCGATGGCGCTTCCAAGATCCAGGTCCTCGTCTCGGACGGCTTGAGCAACACCGGCCTGCCGCCCCTGGATTGCGCCAAGGCCATCGCCGCGGAGGGCATCCGCGTCTATCCCATCGAGATCCTCGAGCGCGACCAGCCTGCCGGCGACATCGAAAAGAACCTCATGCACCAGATCGCGACGATCACCCGGGGCCAATTCTTCCGCGCCACCGACGCGGACGCCCTCCGATCGATATACGCGCGCATCGAGGCATTGGAGAAGAGCTTCTTCCGCGAAAAGCGGTTTCGCACCTACCACGAACTTTTTCCCTGGCCCGCCATCGCCGCGCTGCTCGCGCTCGTCGGCGAAATGCTGCTGGGCCACACGATCTGGTTGCGCCTGCCATGAACCTCGCGGAACCCGCCTGGCTGCTCGCCTTCCCCGCCGCGCTGCTCATCGCGCTCGTGGCCCGCGTTGCCGGTCGACGCAATCGCGAGCGCCGCCTCGGCCTCCTGATCGCATCGCCCGCGCTCCGCGCGGAACTCGCGCGTTCGCCCGATCCCGGGCCGGACCGGACAGCCTTGTTTCTCTTTGCGGGCGGCTGCCTGTTTCTCGCCGTCGCCCTCGCGCGCCCCTATCTGCCGTCGGCCAAGACCAGCGTGCAGCGGCTGGGCGTCGATGTCTTCATCGGCATCGACCTGTCCCGGAGCATGGATGCCGAAGACGTGAGGCCACGCCGGCTCGATGCCGCGAAGGCCGCGATCACCAACTTCGTGGGGCGGCTCGCGGGCGACCGCGTCTCCCTGATCGCGTTCTCGGGCGAGGCGCGCATCGTGGCCCCTCTCACGTTCGACGGCGCGGCGCTCAGTCTGGTGCTGAAGTATCTCGAGACCCGCAGCATAGGCAAGGGCGGCACCTCGCTCACCGCCGCGATCGAATTGGCGGCCGACAAGGCCCGCCAGAAAGAATTCGATTCCTGCGCGCTGATCCTCGTCACCGATGGCGAAGATCTCGAGGGCGACCCCATTCTGACCGCCCGCCAACTCCGCGAGCGGCAGGGCCTGCGGCTTTTCACGGTCGGCGTCGGCACCGCCGCAGGCGCCAAAGTGCCGATGCGCGATGGCAGGGGCCGCGTCCGCGGAAATGCAAAGGATCGCTCTGGCGCGGAGGTCATCTCCCGCCTCGATGAAACCTTTCTGACGAAGCTCGCCGAGGCCGGCGGCGGGCGCTACGTGCCCCTCGGCCCCGATGGCGCCGGCATGGCCTCGCTGCTTGATTCCGATCTCCGCGCTCTCGCCAAATCATCGCGCGCCACGGCCATCGCCGAACGGATCGAAATCTTCGAATGGCCCCTCGCCATCGCCCTGGTGCTCTTCGCCGCCGCGGCGATGCTGCCGCGCCGCCGCCCGATTCCCGCGACGGACAGACGCGGGATCGCCCCCGCCATCGCGGCGCTCGCGGTCGCGCTGGCGATCGCGCCGCCGGTCGGCGCCCAGGAACCCTCGCGCGCCGCCGAGGACATGGTCCGCGCCGGCAAGGCCGCGGATGCCCTCGCGCTGCTGCGCGACGAGATCCTGCGCAGCCCGGACGACCCGCGGATGCTTTATAACTATGGGCTCGCCGCCTATGCCGCCGGGAACTTTGGCGTCGCTCGCACCGCGTGGAAACAACTCAGCGAGGGCGGCGATCGCCCGATGGTCGCCCGCTGCCTCTTCCAGCTTGGCAATGTTGAATTCAAAGAGGGCCTCGCGCTCCGATACATCGAGCCGGATGCCCGCATCGCCCAGCTCGAGCGCGCCCGGGAATACTACCTGTTGGCCAAGACCGCCCGCGCCGGCTCCGCCAATGAGAACAATCTGCGAGTCACCACGGCGGAACTCGTCCGCCTGCACCTGGAATCGGCCCGCGGCCAGGTCACTTCGGTCGAGCGCACGATCGATCGGGAGCGCCGCAACATCGGCGCCCTCCGCTCGTGCGTCGAGAGACTCGAGGCTGCCATCCGGCACCTCGAGAGCCTTCTGGCGCTGGAGCCCAATCACGCGGAGGCAAAGGCGCTGCTGGAGAAAGCGCGCGAACTCCTCGAGAAGCTCCGCCTGCTCCTGGCCCACGCCGCAAAAGCGGAACTCGACTCGAGGATGTCAAAAGCCACGCCCCAGTCGCCAGATAAGACGCCCCTTGGCGACGAGAAGCGCGAGAAAGACCTCGACCGCCAGGCCGCCGATCTTGCGAAACGGGCCCAGGAGGTCGTCGAGCATTTCGACCGCGCCATGGAGACGCCGAAGAAAGACCCCGATGCCGAACGCGAGCGCGCCGAAGTCAAGAAGTCCGCGGCGGGCATGTTGTCCGACAACGCCGAGCGGCACATCCGGGCCGCTGACAAGCGCGAGCGAGCCACCCAGCAGATCGAGCAGCTGCAACAGGCCCGCGGGAAATTGACCGAGGCCCTCGAGTTCACCCCCGAGAACCAGCCCGTCCAACAGAAAAAGACCGAGGTGGAACAGCGGATCGAGCAGCTCGCGCAACGGCAGGCCCGCGAGACCCTCAAGAAAACCGGGGCCGAGAAAGCGCCCCAGAAAATGGTCGGGGAGCTGGGCGAGGCGCGGCAGAACCTCTCGGCCGCCTCCGAGATCGACCCCGACGACGCGGAAACCCAACAGCTCCAGAAACAGGTCAACGCCAAACTGGCCGAAGCACACGAGGCTCGCGGCGACGAGGAACTAGCGGCCGCCAAACAGCGGTCCGCCGACGAGGCACCGCAGGCCATCGCGCATGCCGAGCAGGCCGTCACGGACTACGGCCGCGCGGAACGCTTCGACAAAGACCGCGCCACCAAGATCGAGCCCAAGCGTGCCGAGGCCCTCCAGCAGATCGACCAGCTCCGCGCACAACTCGCGAAACAGAATCAGGCCAACATGCAGACCGCGCAGGACGCCAATAAGGTGAAACTCCCAGAGATCCCATCGGACCTGCGCGATGTCCAATTCCAGTTGGATCCTCGCAACGGGCGCGACCGGCAGAGGGCCGCCCTCCTGGACACGAAAGACGCCCCCGTGCTGCGGGACTGGTGAGGCGCGGCCCGCGGCCTCGCGGGCCGCATCGGCCACGGAGCCGAGTTCAACGCATGCGGGTGGCTCGCGGACGCCGGGGCGAGCCTGTTTCAAAACGCCAGACCATCACCTCCACGCTGGCGTCTCAGTATCAGTTGGGAGGGACGCCGTCCCCGGCGTCCGCGATTCACCAGCCGCGCGACACCTGGTCCCACCCGGCCCGCGAGGCGAAAGTGTCTCAAAAACTCTGAACAGCGCCGCCTGACACAGGCGGCCTACAAATCTTGTAGGGCGTCTCTGCGAGACGCCGTCCTTTGTCGCACGCCGCACGCCATCGGACGTCCCCTCTATCATCAGATTGGCATTGATTGTTGGATGGTCCGTGTTGGGCGTTTGAGTTTTGAGACAGCCTAAGGCCGCGTGCCCTCAATTCAGGAACATCGGTAGGCCCTCGACCGAGCGGATCTTCGGTCGGTAGTTCTCCTTGTCGTAGAGCCGATCGACGTCGACGCGCTTGATGCCGCCCGCGGCCTCCTGGACGGGGATGTGTGCGTAGCGCCCGCCGCGGAGCGCGACCATGCGGCCCTTCTGGCCGGCCTCGAGGAGATCGACCGCGAGATTCGCAAAGTTGAAGCCGACCATCAGGTCGAGCGGGTCCGGGGGACCGGAGCGCATGAGGTAGGTGATTTGCTCGCTCATCATGTCATTGCCGGTGAGCTTCTTCAATTCGCTGGCGAGGATTTGGCCAATGCCCCCCAGTTTTCGGTGTCCATAGGCGTCGGTCTCTCCGCGCTCGACGATCGAACCCCCCTCCATGATCGCGCCCTCGCTCACGACGATGATCGCGTAGCCGCTGGGGTTTGCGGCGACATCGCGCTGCACCATCTCCGCCAATCGCCCGACATCAAAAGGCACCTCGCAGATCAGGGTGCGGTCGGCGCACCCGAGGTAGCCGGCGAAGAGCGCCGACTCTCCGCTGTTGCGGCCAAACAGCTCCGCCACGAAGATCCGCTCGTGTGAGCCCGCGCAGGTTCTGAGCTGATTGATGAATCCCGAGCTGCGCGTCACCGATGTCGAGAACCCGATGCAGTAGTCGGTCCCGTAGACATCGTTGTCCATGGTCTTCGGGATCGCGATGACCGGGAAGCTCTCCTTGTCGAGGCGCACCGCGTAGCTGAGCGTGTCGTCGCCCCCGATGGCCACGAGCCGCTCGATCCCGAGCCGCTCCAAATTCCTCAAGACGTGTGCGGTGAAGTCCTTCTTGCCATCCTTCTCGGGCACCTTCGCGTCTTTGAGGAAGGGGGGGACATCCTTGGCCTTGACCGACTGCGGGTTGGTCCGGCTGGTGTGCAGGAAGGTGCCCCCCGTGCGGTCGATCGTTCGGACTGCCACGCGATCCAGCTTCAGGGTGTGCTCGGCCAGAGTGCGCGGGTCGTCGGGGTTCATGCGCAGCAGCCCGCCCCAGCCGCGGCGGATGCCCACCACCTCCCAATCCGCGTCCAGCGCCCTGTTGACGACCCCCTTGATGCAGGGATTCAGTCCGGGGACGTCGCCCCCGCCCGTGAGTATGCCGATTCTCATGTCTGTCGCCTCCTAACTTGCGAGGCCAAAGCCAACCGCGCCACAGGCCCCGCGTCAATTTCGGAAACGCGGACCCTCGCGCCGGTCGAGCAGAACCGGCGCGAGGGCCCAACCCCACCAGAATCGAACCTTATCTTGCGAAATCGTCCCCCGACGCTATGCATAACAAGAAGTGTCATGGTCGCGCTGGGCAAAGGGTTGATCTCCCACACATTCCGCATCCGCGGGGATGTGAACGCCAATTCGCCGTTCGATGTTCCGGAGGGTTCAGAGGTCGAGGGCAGCCTCGAGGCGCGCCGCATCCTCGTCGCGGGATTCGTGCGGGGTCCGGTGTCCGCGCGCGATGGCATCGTGGTGCTTTCGACCGGAATCCTGGATGGGGAACTGAAGGGCGGGACCATCGACGTGCAGGAGGGCGCCACCTGCAAGGGGGCCTGCCGCGTCGGGCGCCGCTCCGTCGGCCGCAGTGAACCACCGCCCGACGTGGTGCCACCGGAGAATCAGAAATGGTTCTTCCAGCGGTGAGTTTTCCCGATCAGATACGGCGGTGGACGGACGCGTCACCCAGGCCCAACATCGTGGCGTGTTTCGAGTGCGGTCGGCGCTCGGAGGTGCCGGAGGACGCCGTCGCCCTCTTCTGCCCGTGGTGTAATGCCCCCATCGAGATCGCGCCCTACGATGTGGCGGGGCTCCAGACCCATGTCATCAGGACGCGCGGGCCGGTCATCATCCAGACCCGCGCACGCTACGATGGCCCCAAACTGGTCGCCGGGCGCCTTGAGATCCATGGCGTGCTCGCGTCCGAATACGCCTGCGAAGATCTCATCCTGGGTCGCCTTGCAAAACTGGAGAAGCCGGGCTCGCAGCGCCGGGTCCATGTCATGCCGGGTGGACGCGTCGAGGTCGAATTTCCGATGGAGGTCGTCGAGGCGTGCATCGGGGGCGTGCTCGAGGTGCCCTCGCTGGATGTGATGGGCACCCTGTATATCCCCCGGGGCGGGGCCGTGATCGCCCGACACGTGGGCGCCGGAGGCCTTGTCCTCGAAAAAGGCGGCCGCCTCGAGTGCGAGCTGGATGTTTCGCCGCGGAAGCGACCCGAGGAGCCCAGGGCCGATCCACTGCCCATACTGGTGGTCGCGCAGCCCGAGGTTGGGGAGTCTGTCGGCCTGAATCCCACAAACCCCTAGCGGACTGACCCCATGCCTGAGCGGCGTTTCAACTGGCCGATGGCACTTGCAATCTCGGTGGCGGTGCTGTGCATCGCCGCACTGTTTGTTTTCCGCTGGGCGATCGATGCGCCGGGGCGTTACGCCAGCGGGGCGGCGCGCGAGGCCAGGGAGACTGCCGCGACCGCCGCGCACGGCCTTGCCGAGGTCGGCCGAGCCGCTGCAACGGCGCTCGAGGGAATCCTCATGGTCCGCCCGCGGGTCGTGGTCGGCGAGAGGACCATCGTCGAACAGCAAACCAGCGTGACGAAACTCGTGCTGGTCGAACGCGACTTCGAGGTGACCCGCGAGATGGAGAACACCTTTCTCCGGAGCACGAAGCGGCTTTCGCTCCGCGGCCGATTCCGGGCCGCGGCGGGATTCGATCTGGGGCAGGCATTCACAGTGGTGGTCGAGGACAACCGCATCCTCGTGGTGGTGCCACAGCCAAAGGTCCTCGGCGTGGAGATGCGCGACTACGAGGCCGCGGAGGATCGCGATGGCCTGTGGAACAAGATCACCCCCGAAGACCGGGAACAGGCCACCCGCGAACTCTTGAACACCGCCCGCAGCAGGGCCGGAGAACTCGGCCTTCCCAAGGCGGCCGAAGATGAGCTGAGAAAGCGCCTCGCCTCGGTCGCCGCCTCTTTTCCGGGAAAGCCCGTCGAACTGGAGATCCGTCAGCCCGAAAAACGCCCGCCCTCGGGCGGTGGCATGCTCTGAATAATCTCGCAGGGCTTGCCGCGCGGCGAGGGCCGCTTAACGTGGTCGCATGGCGCAGGCCAAGACATCCAAAGGGACGCGGGCAACCGCGGATCTCATGCCATGCGCCCAGCGCGACGAGGACTCGCGCGGCAGGGAGTATTTCGAGGAGCAGCATCGCTTCCGCGGCGCTTTCCAGCGCGACCGGGACCGCGTCGTCCACTCGAGATCATTCCGTCGCCTCGAGTACAAGACCCAGGTATTCCTGAACGGCACCGGCGATCATTACCGCACTCGGCTGACCCACACGATCGAGGTCGCCTCCGTGAGCCGAACGGTGGCGCGCGAGCTGCGCCTCAACGAAGACCTGGCGGAGTGTATCGCGCTCGCCCACGATCTCGGCCATTCGCCCTTTGGCCACGCCGGCGAAAACGCCCTCAATGAGCTCATGCTCCGGCACGGCGGATTTGAGCATAACGTCCAGAGCCTCCGCATCGTCGAGGAACTCGAGGTCAAATACCCCGAGCACAATGGCCTCAATCTCACGTGGGAGGTCCGGGAGGGCCTGAAAAAAGGGCAGCTCGACGACCTCGAATCCGAGATCGCCCTGGGATTCACGCCCCTCCAGCCAAGCCTCGAGGCCCAGATCGTCGATCTCTCGGACGAAATCGCCTACACCTGCGCCGACCTCGATGACGCGCTCGAGTCCGAGCTCGTCTCGCTGGTCTCCCTTTCGGATGTGCCGCTCTGGCAGAGGGTCGAGGCGGATGTCCTCGGCCGCTACCCTCGCCTTGAGCCCAATCGCTTCCGGGCGTGCGCCGTCCGGGGCCTCATGGACCTGCTCGTCGAGGACGCCATCGTCACCACCAGCGCGCTGGTCGCGGCAGCCAAACCGGGCTCGGCGGACGACGTCCGCCGCCACCCAACGCCGCTGGCGGGCTTTGGGCCGAACATGGCCTATGACCTCCAGATCATGCGCGACTTCCTCCACGAGAATTTCTATCACCACGACATAGTCATGGGCCTCAACCGGCGTGGCGCCGTCATACTCGACTCCCTCTTCGATGCCTATGTCCGGAATCCCACGCTCATGGGCGCGCACGCCGTCAGGCGAATCAAGAAGGATGGCGTCCACCGCGCTACCTGCGACTTCCTCGCGGGCATGACCGACAGCTACGCGCGCATCCAGTTCGACACCCTCATCGGCGAAATGGACCCCCTCTCTGGACTCCGCTTCCGAGCCCGAGAGTGAGTTGATCCGCTAGGAATCTGTCGGACTTTGCCCGACAGATTCCTCTGGCAGGACCGCCTGCTGTCTTGAATACAAAGGAGTAACCTGGGATGGCCGATGATGCCGACGAACCCGGGCGTTGAGAAACCAGGCGTTCACCTCAATTCTATAACCATTTGAGGTCCAGGCGGTTTTGCTTTGAGCCAGCATATTTCACGCGTTTGCGTGAAATATGCTGGCTAGCGTTTCAAAAGACGCGACCCAATCGATGCCGCCGCTCTATTCTCCCGCAGGGCCGCAGGGATGCGGGGGGTTGGATTCGCCCACATTCGCTCATCCTCTGCGCCACCGCGCCTCCGCGGGAGAATGCTCATGTGAGTGGGACTCTTGACCTCGCGGGGCGGTGACGCACTCTTCGCTATCGTGTGGTGCGTGTGGCTGGTGATGCTGGTGCTGCGCCTCGTCTGTCGATCACCGCAGGTCGAGGAGGGCGCGGCCTACCCGCCCGATCCCGATTTCTTGCGCGCGGAACAGACCCTTGGTTTCGGATGGCGCCACTTCGTCCGTTCCGCGGTTGGGGGCCTGCATGTCTGGCGGGTGACGCCGGATATCGGGGAAGACAGCCGCACCATGGCCCTGGCGAAGATCGACGAGGGCGCGGACGTCTCTGGCGCCGGACTCGATGACGTCGCCATGCGCGGCCTGGCGCTGGCTGGCGTGGGCCGGCACGAGGAGGCAGCCACCGTCTTTTCGCTCGCCTCGAAACGGTGGCCAGGCTGCGTGGAACTCAGGCTCATGAGGGCGATCGCGCTCATGGAGCAGGGCCAATGGCAGGAGGCGGATGTCGAGTTGGCCGCCGCCTCGCGCAGGGCGCCCGCGTTGACCGAGACGCGCCTGCTACAGGGCGTGGCGTGCTATTACCGGGGCCGCGCCAACTACGGCGCCGCGATTTTTGAACAGGTCGTTGGCATGCGGCCGGATTGGGCGAAGGGCTGGATCGGATTGGGCTCGGCCCTCTCGTTTGGCGGACGCTCAAAAGACAAGGCCATCCACGCCGCCAAGAAAGCGCGTGACCTGGCGCCCGATGACCCCGACGCGTGGACGTGCCTGAGCTGGGCCTATCGGACTTGGAAGCAGAACGCGGAGGCCGAGCGATCGGCGCGCGAGGCGGTCGCGAAGTTCGGGGATCGCGAGATGCCCTGGCGCGAACTCGGCTCTTCGCTCGCCGCCCAAGGGCGATTCGAGGAGGCCGAGAAGGCCTACGCCAGGGCGCTCGAGATCCGGCCCGATTCCCCGGAGACATTATTGAGCCGCGCCTGGTCGCTCGGCGCCCTCCAGGCACGCTGGGCAGACTCCGCCGAAGTCTGCCGCACGCTGGTCCGGCAATGGCCCCGGTTCGGGTGGGGGTGGCGAAAACTCGCGCTGGCGTGCGATGAATTGAGCAATTGGGAGGAGTCTGCATCCGCCTATCGCGAGGCGTTGCGGGTGGAGTCCTGGGAGAACACGAGGGCCGCCACGCTGGAGGGTCTCTCGCGGGCGCTCGTGCGACTGCATCGTCACGGCGAGGCCGCGGCGGTCTATCGCGATTGGTTGCGACTCGAGCCCGTCAAGCTTGCGGCATGGAATGGGCTAGCCCTGGCGCTCGGTGAACAGCGTGAGTGGAAGGAAGCCGAGTTCGCCGCCAAACGTGTCCTCGATCTCTCTATCGCCAATACTTCGGCCAAACCGGATCGCCTCGCGGCATGGTGCACGCTCGGCAGAATCTTGATGCGCCAGCAGGGGCGGACAGAAGAGGCCCGCCGCGCATTCCGCGAGGCGCTGCGCATCGAACCCGATAACCCCGAGGCGCGCAGCGCGATCGAGGCCCTCGGCGAATCCAACCCTGCAGACCCAGAGGCCCAGCAGGAGTGAAAACCGGTTCTGGGCGGCGGCCCGGTTAGGTTGGATGCTGCGCGATGGGCGGCATCGGGGATTGGGTCGACTCGGGCGTGGCGAGGGCAATCCTGCCCACCGGGGAAGAGAATGGGACGTAGGAGCGCGCTTGCGCGCGATTCCAATCGTCTGCAAGCAGGCTCCTACCATTCGTGTCTGAATTCTCGAGCTAGGGTTTCTCCAGCACCGCCTCGACCATCCAGTCGGCACCGAAATCAACCGGAGAAGGTTCCTTGTCGGGCAGGCCGGTCCACGAGTGTTTGCCGCCAGAGCTTGTGTCGAAGCTGACGTAGACACCCTTGGTCTGCTGGGCCCTGAAATCAAGGATGACGCAGAATTTCGGCGGAAGCTTCGGGGGATTTTTGAATTTCACTTCGACCCATTTCGCATTTCCGCGCTCAAAACGCTCATATGGGGCCGTCTCGGTGTGGAGGATCCCCTTCGCATCGGCCCCGGTGACGAAAATATAGAAATTCTCGTCGGGTGCCTCGGGGAAACCGTATCGGGAGCCGTGGATGCGGATGGCCTTGAGGGCGCAGGCATCGGACGGGGCCTCGAAGACGATGATCTCGCCGCTGCCGCCGAGGCTCTTGTGCCCGTCGGGCTTTCCATCGTGATATTTAACCGGCTGCTGCTCGGCGGCCAACAGGTTCGGCAGCATCATTGCAACAAGGAGGAATCGATAAATGAGCCCGGTGGTCATGTTCGTATCCTTTCATTCTATTCTATTCTCCCGCGGTGGCGCAGGGACGCTGAGGAAAACAACTCTGCCTTCGACAATGTTATCGGCTCGAACGCCCTCGTCGAACCGGATCTTTCATTCATCTCTGGTCGTTGAGTTTCTCGGCGGCGCGGACGAGATCGATGAACTCCGCCCGATCCCCGTGCGAATCCGCACCGCGGCCCGCTGCGGCCAGTGCCAGGACGCTCGGCCAATCGGACGTGCCCTTGTGCGGCGAATTCCTGAGGAGCATGCCGAATTCCGCGACGGCGGCGGAGAACTTGAGATCGGCGCTGGCCGCATCGATAGCGCCGCCTTCGGTGGTCACCGGCACCTCGATCTTGTCGCTGGTGTCGCCATCGGGCCGCTTGTAGCGCAGCTTCACGGTCATCAGCTCGTCGCTCTTGGCGGCGGGCGCGGCCTTGGGGGATTGCTGGTACTTCAATTCATCCACCTTGGGCAGATCGACGGCCTCGCCCGGTGGAATCAGCTCGTAGAGCGCGGTGACCGTGTGGCCCGATCCGATCTCGCCCGCGTCCTTCTTATCATCATTGAAATCCTCGGCGCGAAGCGCGCGGTTCTCATAGCCGATCAGCCGGTAGGCGCCGACGCGCGCGGGGTTGAACTCCACCTGGATCTTCACGTCCTTGGCGATGGTCACCAGGCTGCCGGTCGCGTGACGGGCGAAGAGGCGCTTGGCCTCGCGCTCGTCATCGATGTAGCCGTAGGTCCCGTTGCCCTTGTCGGCCAACTGCTCCAGCGTGGCGTCCTTGATGTTGCCCATGCCAAAGCCAAGCACGGTCAGGAAGACGCCCGACTTCGCCTTTTCCTCGATGAGGCGAAGCAGCTCGTCGCGGCTGGTGACGCCGATGTTGAAATCGCCATCGGTTGCGAGGATGACCCGGTTGGCGCCGCCGGCGATGAAGTTGGCCTTGGCGATGTCGTAGGCGAGCTGGATGCCGGCCTCCCCGTTCGTCGATCCGCCGGGGCGCAGCTCATCGATGGCCTCGCGTATGTCGCGCTTGCGGCCGGCGGGGGTCGAGGGCAGCGCGAGGCCCGAGGCGCCCGCGTACGTCACGATGGCCACGCGATCCTTCTCGGCCAGCTGTTCCAACAGGATCTTTATCGCCTCTTTGACCAGTGGCAGCTTGTTGGGCTGGTTCATGGAACCGGACACGTCCAGCAGGAACACGAGATTGCAGGGCGGCCGGTTTGCGGGATCGATCTCCCGGCCCTTGAGCCCGATCCGCGCGAGCCGGTGTTTCGTGTTCCACGGCGCATCCACCACGTCCACGCTCACCGAGAACGGCTTCCCCTCCGGCGCGGGCGGGTAAGCATATTCGAAGTAATTCAACATCTCCTCGATCCGCACCGCGCCCGCGGGTGGCAACTGGCCACATCGGAGGAAGCGCCGCACGTTCGAATACGCGGCGGTATCGACATCGATCGAGAACGTGGACAGCGGGTTCTGTCTCGCGTCGAGGAACGCGTTGTCCTCGATCTTGTCGTAGGTCTCGGTATCGAAGGGCCGGGCGGGCTTGCCCACGATGAGCAGCTCGAGCGGCGGCGGCGCCGGGCTCGGAATGATCCTCACATCGTAGTCACCTGCGATCCGGCATGCCGGTACCGGAGGAACCCCCCTGGATTCGAGCCGGGGCAACGCGCCAAATTCCATGGGCCGGGAGGGCGCTGCGACTTCCTTGTTATTCACCCACCCGCGCTCGAAGCTCTTGACCGCGACCTGGGCCTGAACGCCCAGCCCGCCGCCCGCCTGGGCCACGTCCGCCGTCGCTGCAGCGAGGCCGCCACCGCCCGCGGCAACGGCATCGTCCCGGCCAGCAAGGCCCCCGCCACCTGAGGACAGGTCGGCCTTCCCAGCGACCATCGCGCCGCCCGCAACGGCCGACGGTTGGCCCCGCGACATTGCGCCACCTCCTCGGGCCGTCTGCGGGGGCTGCGCCCCCATGGCCCCACCAGCAGTACTCTGCGGCTCAAACCCCAGGGTCAACGCGCCCCGATGGACGCCACCGCCGCCCGGCTGTGGCAGAGTCGGAGCGGCGGGCGGCTTTGCACTCGCGACGAGCTTCCCGACGTTTTCCCGCACGGCCGTTTGGGCCGTGGGCTGAGGACCGGACGAGGGCGTGTGGGTCAGCTCTCGCCCCGCTGCCACCGACGTCGCAGCTTTACTTACGGCCGGGGCTACCGGGGTCAACTCTCGACTCTTGACAGCCGCGATGGGTTTTTCATCCGGATGGCTGCTGGGCATGGCGGAGGCCGATGGCGGTATCGGCGTGGTGGACTGCGGCGGCGCTGGCGCGATAGCCACCTGCCGATTGAGGTCCTTTTCCGCCAGTTCGGCGGCGCGCTCGACCCAGGCGTCGGACTTGCGTTCGGTCTTGGCCTGGGCCACCTGTCCGCCGGATGGCTGCGGCGCTCCGCGAAACGCCGGAAAACCGAGCCAGGCGGCCAGCGCGACGGTGGCTGCGGCGGCCAAGGGCAGGGCGGCGCGCGTCAGCCAAGCCGGGAAGGCGATGACCTTGCGCTCCTTGCTGGCGGCAGCGCGGATGGCGCGCAGATGCTCCGCGCGCAATTCTGGAGCCTCCTCCGCACGAAGGGCACCGCCGAGGCGGACGGCGAATGCCATCGTCTCCTCGACCTGGCGGCGGGCCACGGGATCGTCGGCCAGGCGGCGTTCGATCTCGGTGCGCTCTTGGGCATCGAGTTCGCCCAGTGCGTAGGCCGTGAGTTTCGGGTCATCGATCGTAATGGGGTTGCGGTTCATGTGAGGCTCCTTTCGGGAGAGGTCGTCGCCATTTGGCGACGGAGGGCCTTGATACCATTGTGGATGAGGACGCCGACGTGGCTCTCGCTCAGGCCGGTGAGCCTGCTGATCTCCCGGTAGCTCATCTCGTGCAAGAATTTCAGTCTGATGACCTCCCGCTGGTTGGTCGGCAGTCGGCCGAGGGCATCGGTGATCGAGCACGCGGGGGTCTCCGGCGGTGCGCCGGGCGGATCCGCCGCGAGCGTGGCGTCCAGTGACTCGGTGAGGGGTGTCATGCGTCGTTCCTTCCTGAGCACGTCCATGGCGCGATTACGGCAGACGGTGAAAAGCCACGGCGCCAGCCGCGAATCCACCCTCTCCCGTCGCTGCGAGCACAGGCGCACGAAGGTGTCCTGGACCACGTCCCGCGCGCGCTCCGCATCACCCAGCAACCCGTGGGCATATTGGGTGAGCGGGCGTCCAAAGCGTTCCACCGCATCTGCGATCCAGTCCTCATGGCTCTGCGCTTCCATATCGGGAGGCCCTCGTGCTTCAGCCTCCCACACCGCATAACGGACGGGGAGCGGATTTCTTAATCATTTTCCACGCGCCCATTCCGGGGGCGGGATAAATCCGAACCGCTTTTCGAAGGGTCAGGGGCTGGGGGGATATGGAGCTACATCGGAACGCGCAAGAGAGGGGCGCGCGCATCGCGGCGGGCGGCACAGATGCCGTCAGAACAGGACGTTCATGGAGGCGCCGACGTGCTCGATGGCGGCGCATCGGCCGCGGCACAGAAAGGCGCGCTCGTCTGTGTTGAGGCGGAGAGCGGCGCCGGAGGGTCCGGCGTCGAGCGCCGGGCGGAGGGCGAAGGCGGGGCGCTCGATCGAGTCGAAGGAGGCGACGAGGGCAAAACCGTTCTCGGCGTTGTCCCCCAGGCTATCCCGGTGCTCGAGGATGCGCCGGGCGATCGCCTCGTCGCAACCGAGGCGGAGCGAAAGGGTAAGTCCAGCGTGCCGGGCGCTCGCCTCGATCACCCAGCCGTCCGCCGAGCGGGCGAGGTCCACGATCTTGCAGAAGAGCACGCTGGGCTTGCCGTCGGCCCGGACCATCTTCTCCTGAATGTCACAGGACAGCATGGTGGCGGTCGCCCCTCCGCGGATGAGTTCGTGCGCCTCGAGTGCTGCTCCGTGATCGGCGGCCAACTTCTTGGCAATCGCGTCGAGTCTCTCGATCTCCTTTGCCTGGTCCACGGCGGTTTCGGGGGCCGGGGCGGCATCATCGCGGCGACCCTCGGAATCCACGTCGCCGGCCGAGTCGCGCACACAGGTGACGAGGCACAGCGACCCGAGGACGGCGCACAGGAGCAATGGCATTCGGGGCCAGATCGAGTTGTTCATGCAGGATGCCAAGTTTGACGGTGGCCACGCGCCTGCGCTTCAAACCAAAACAGGGGGCCGTTCATCGCGGTGCGGGTTCGGTCGTCTGGGCGGTCGGTGGACGCCCGCGCACCGTCATGCGGACGGCATAGAGTCCGCCCTGGGACTCGACCTTACCGGGGGGCGCGCCGGGCACTGGTTTCTGAATGTTGCAGGCGAGGTAGAGGATTCGGCCATCCTCGCCCCCGAAGGCGCCGCTGTAGGCCGGGCCTGGTCCCCGGAATTCCCCGAGGAAATCTCCACCCGGCGAGTAGACGCGCACGGCGCCACTGATCAGGTAGACATTACCGCGCTCATCGACCGTCAGGCCCCTCGTTCCCGTTGGGGCCAGCAGGCGTTTGCCGGACAGCGACCCGTTCGCGCCAATGGCGTAGGCCCATGTTTTGTTGTCTAGAACATCCGCCACGTAGAGCGTCCGGCCATCGGGCGCCGCGGCCAATGCCTCCGGCCGCCGGAGATCCTCGGCCGCGGGCGTGGGCTCGGTGGCATCCGGCCGCAAGTAATAGAGACGCTCCCGGTCCTGCTCGAATTGTTCGCCATGGTCGAGGCGGGGATCGGAGAAATACACCCCTCCGCTCGCATCAACCCAGACCCCGCAGGGCGAATTGAGCTTCTTGCCCTGATACGCGTCGATCAGCGTGCGCGCATAGCCATCCGCATCGGTCACTGTCAGCTTTCGGCCCTTCGCCTCGCAGATGATCAGTTGGCCACTGGGGGCAACGCCAATGCCCATGGGTGTGGCCGCGCCGTCCCGGATGATCGAGAGCCGACCCGACGCCGACCACCGCAGGATTCGGCCGGTCGGCAAATCCGCAAAAAACACGTTCCCCTTGCCATCGCCGGTGGCCGCCTCCACATATTGCAGGCCCGCCACCACCTGCTCGATCCGAGCGCCCTTCTCCAAGAGCGAAAGCGAGGGCGCGCGCGGAACCCCCGGCTCTGCGGTCGGTGCCCGACCCTGGCCATGCACCAACAATGGCAAGAGCGCAGCGGCCAATCCCAGGCTGGCACCCGCTATTCCACGCGGCATGTTTCGAGCAAGATTCACCTGAATTGCCTCGCGCCGATCTGACGCCAAGGCACGAACGACAGAATAGCCGGAAATCTGCGGCGGGCGCAAGATTCGCCGTTTCGCGGGCCACGGGTCATTTGTTTTGTGACTTGCACAAAGATGAAATTGGTTTTGGACAAGAACGGCGCCGTGGCGGCATATTGACGCGGCTGAATGCCGCGCGCGGGGAAGCGATGATTTTCGTGGGCGTGCCCCGGTCTGCGGATAGGAGGGCTTGGCATGGCGATGTCCTGGGCGGGAGGTCGAATCTTGCGAGGCGCGGTGATATTCGCGCTTGCGCTCGCGGTGGGCTCATCGCCCGCGGCAGACACCTCAAAGTTGAACATCCTGCTCATCGACATCGAGGACTGCAACGCGGGCGCGCTGGGCTGTTACGGGAACCCGCTGTGCAAGACGCCAAACCTAGACGATTTCTGCCAGACCGCGGTCCGTTTTGATCGCGCGCACGTGCAGGCGGTGTGCTGCAATCCATCGCGGACGTCATTCCTGACCGGACTGCGCCCCAAGACCACCCGGGTCAGAAGCAACCGCGACGTCATGAGCGAGCACCTGCCCGAGGGCACGCTCACTCTGCCGGAGATGCTCAAGGCGGCCGGATTCTACTTGGCGGACATCGGCAAACTCTTCCACAAGATCGACTATGCCGAAAGGCAGATGCGGGTCTTCGACCGGATCGAGATGTACGACCGCCCCACGGGATGGAAAGGCCCGGAGCCGATTATCGTTTTTCCACCCTCCGGCCGGAAAGCCGTTCCCGATCCGGCTCCCCCCGATCATGACAGCAAGGACTACGCAGAATGGAGGCGGCGCCGTTCTGACCGTTACGGCGACTCCGGGCTGAAGCCCGATGAGGAACGCGACTATCGGATGGCGGTTTCCGCCGCAGCCCTGCTCAAGGAATTCTCGAAGGGCGATCGGCGTTTCTTCCTGGCCGTCGCCCAGAGCCGCCCCCACACGCCCCTGATCGCGCCCAAGTCGTTCATCGACATGTACGACCCCGCGCAGATCCCCGCGCCCCCGGCACCGCCGGATTCGCTCGTGAATTTCCCGTACATGCAACGCGCGCGAGGCAAGAACCCCGACATATTCACGATGCAACAGCCCACGCCCCAACAGGCGCGCGAGGCCATCGCGGCATATTATGCCTGCCTCTCCTTCGTGGATCACAACGTCGGCGTGATCCTTCGCGGCCTTGAGGAATCGGGCCTCGCCGACAAGACCATCGTGGTTTTTCTCGGCGACCACGGCTTCCACCTCGGGGATCACGGATTCTGGTCAAAGTACTCCATGCTCGCCGCAACCCACCGAGCCCCGCTCATCGTCCGCGTGCCCGGTGCCGCGGCCGCCGGCAAGACCTGCGACGGGATAGTCGAGTTCGTGGATCTGGTGCCCACCCTGGGGGAACTGTGCGGGTTCCAGGTCCCGGCAAACCTCGAGGGCACCAGCTTCGCCCCCCTGTTCTCCGACCCCAACCGCCCATGGAAAACCGCGTCCTTCCTCGTCGAGGGGGATTCCGAAAACGGCGAGATAGTCCGCACCCGCAAGTACAGCTACATGGAGTTCGAAAAGGGCGAGATGCCCGCCGCGATGTTCGATCTGGAGAAAGACCCCTGGGAAACCCGCAACATCGTAGACGACCCAGGCTATGCGGCCGCACGCAAGGGGATGGCCGATCTCCTCCACGCCGGATGGAAGGCCGCCCTCCCACCTTCCGCCCCAGCGCGAGAATGAGATGTCGCTCTGCGGGAGACCGTCAGAGCTCGGCCCACCGAGTCGTCTCAGCCGCACCCTTGAAATCCAAACACGAACGAACGCGCAAGAACCTCCGCAGCTCGAGGCTGTCTCAAAACAAGACCGTTCCATGGGTCGTGACCCTTCGAGGGACGTGCCGACTTGGGCAACCGACGGAGACGCCCTGCAAGATCTTGGGTGCGCCATGCGGGAATCCTGGGGAGGGCCCGCGGCCTGGAGGGCCGGGTTGGCCCAGATGTCGCGCGGCTGGTGAATCGGGGACGCCCGGGGCCGGCGTCCCTCCCGGCTAATGCGGGCGGCAATCGCTCTGCGGCGTCAGATCGAAATGAGACACTCCGCTAGCCTGCATGTTTCACGCACGCGCGTGAAACATGCAGGCTCAAAGGAAAACCGCGCTCCGAAAAACGCGATTTTGGAGGGTCTGGGGCCATCGATCCGCGATACACACTCTGCAACCGCGAAAGAACCCAGTATTTGCCTGACCTTTCCCAATAAATGGCATTCATGGCGCGGTTTTCCCAGAGCCCGGAATTTCACAGCCGACAGGCTGTGAAATATCCGGGCTACTGATCTTTGCATAAATAACAACCTAATAGAGGCGCAAAGAGAGCGGGCTGTGGGCGATGAAGGCGCGCAGCAGCCCCTCGCGGCGCTGGAGGCTGCGGGCGTGGCGGTGCGCGGTGGCATGGAGCGCGCGGAG
>JAKQKQ010000258.1 GCA_029560585.1 Verrucomicrobiota bacterium
CCAGGTACGCCCCGGATTCGCCCATCGGCCCCATCGGGTCATACGGCCGGAACAGCGTCCCCTCCCCCTCCACCCGGATGCGAGCCTGATCGTCGGCCTCCATCACCGCCCAGAGCACCCTCCCCGTCAGCGATCCGCCACCGTCCACCACCGAAAACAGCGCCCGGTCGTGCAGCACCACGCCCCAGTTGTCTCCCGCCACGTCGATCGCCGCGCCGTCGGCGAGCTCCAACACCGAGGTGCCCTGCGCCCCGGCGAATGGACCAAACGGGTCGTTACCCACATCGAGCAGCGGGTGGTAGCCGTCGTACGGCCGAAACACCGTCCCCTGTCCCTCCACCCGGATGCGAGCCACGTCGTCGGCCTCCATCACCGCCCAGAGCACGCGCCCCGTCAGCGATCCGCCCCCGTCGCGCACCGACAGCAGCGCTCGATCGTGCAGCAGCACGCCCCCGTTGTCTCCCGCCACGTCGATCGCCGCGCCGTCGGCCAGCTCCAACACCGAGGTGCCTTGCGCCCCGGCGAACGGACCAAACGGGTCGTTACCCACATCGAGCAGCGGGTGGTAGCCGTCGTACGGCCGAAACACCGTCCCCTGTCCCTCCACCCGGATGCGAGCCTCATCGTCGGCCTCCATCACCGCCCAGAGCACGCGCCCCGTCAGCGATCCGCCCCCATCGCGCACCGACAGCAGCCCGCGGTCGAACAGCAGCACGCCCCCGTTGTCTCCCGCCACGTCGATCGCCGCGCCGCCCGCGAGCCCGGCCGACGCGCCCACAATGCCGAGCCCGCTCGATGACAGCAGACCCGATCGTAGCATTGTCCCTCCGCCATTCGTCACCAGCATGCCGCCGTTGACCGCGAGCGTGCAGCCCGACAATTGGAGATCGATCGAGGCACCATCGACAAGTACCGCGCCCATCGCCAAATCAGAAACTGTCGAAACGGCAAAGGCGTTGGTCTCAGCCAAAGGGCGAAACACCGCCACGTCATTGGTGGACGGCACCCCGACGGGGTTCCAATTCGTCGATTCCAGGAGATCGCCCCCAAAAGGATTCGCCCATTCGTTCGTGGCCCCGTGCACGCCGCAAACGGACACCGCCGCAACCAGCGCCGCGCAAAGCACCCGATCCCGCCCCCCACTTGCGAAGCGACGCGGCGCCTGCGTCGTCAGCGAATTCGCCCTTAATATGCCAACTGATGAGTTCCCCATATCCGTTTCAGCCCCACTAATGTGGCTCGCACCGGCGGTCCTCACAAGTGGTTTTCATTGGGGTCCGACTCGAATGGCGCGAAGTTAAGTTTGTCGCGACAGTGGCACGGCCATCTTGGCCGTGGGGCTGGCCATGGGCAGGATGCCCATGCCACGATCCCAAATGTCCCTTAACTTAGCGCCATTCGAGTCGGACCGCGGGTTTTGCCGGAACACCAGACACTTACGTGACCGAAGTTGGTGGATTCGGCACCTTAGAGGCTCTTTTCGGCCCCGGAAATCGCCCCCAAGACCCCAAAACCCGCATCACCTGCCCTGCAATGCCTTGTCATTTCAATGAAACCTGTGGTCCGACCCCGAAGCCAGGACCGGTTTTACATACCCGATCCAACGGCGCTCGGCCACAATGCGGCGACATATCCGAACGCTTGCACCGGATCGCCGGGCGCTAGAGAATTAACCCTGATGCGTTTCCGGACACACTGGCTGTGCCTGCCAGGCTTGCTTGGGATGTCCCCTCTTGCGTCGGCCCCCGTGGACATCCTCTGGAACGGCGGCTTCGAGCCACCCTTTGGCCCGATCAATAGGAGCAATGCCTACGGCGTCGTTAGTGGAAGCATTCCGAACAGCTGGTCGGATAATTCGCTGCATACGGGCTGTCACACCGAGACCGTGTATGCCGAAGAGACCAACGGGACGGTGGGCGGCTCTGCGGTGATGGTTACGGCCGCCGTGCAGCCAGGCTTCACCAGCGGTGCCTGCATCCAAATGTACCAGAGCTTTTCCGGTGTCGAAGGCCGCTCCTATGCGGCCGGAATCTGGCTCAAGGGATCGCAGTCCGCCACCGCCATCCTCAAATTCAGGCAAAGCGCCTCCCCTTGGGCCTCTCGGGCGACGACGAACTGCGCCGTCACCACGAACTGGCAGAAGTTCGCGCTCAATTTCACGCCTGCCACCAACGAGAACCTGACGCTGGATGTGACCATCAACAATCAGCCCATGACACTGTGGGCGGATGAAGCAAGCGTGATGGTGGAGGACGGTGATAGAGAGTGGCACGTCTCGCCTTCTGGCTCGGACGCCGGCGATGGCTCGACCAACGCCCCGTTCCGGAGCCTGTCACGGGCCGTGCAGTCGCTCGTGCCCGGCGACACACTGTGGCTGGGCGCGGGCACCTATCGCGAGACGCTGCAGCCCTCATGCTCCGGAACCCTCGCGCAACCCGTCACCATCGCGGCACGCGGCGGCGAAGAGGTGATCGTGAGTGGTTGCGATGTCCTGACCAATGCGTGGGTCCCGACCAGCAATAGCATCTATATCACGGAGGTGGGATGGGACCTGGGCATGGGCTACAATCAAGTCTTTGTTGACGGCGTCATGCAGCATCAGGCGCGGCACCCGAATTATGGCGGCGGCGGCCTGTTCAGCCCCGCACTCGCCAATGTGACGGTGACCAACGGCAGCGCGGCCAGCAACCCCAACACGATCACCTCAACAAATTTTGGCGGCAGGCCCCAGGCAACTGGCGTTCATCCTGGGCGGCTCATCGGCGTTCGGCTACCTGTGCTCCTCGGACGAAACGACGATATCCGCGTTTCTGAACCGCGCCCAAGACAAGTATTTTTTTGTGAATGCGGCGGTCCC
>JAKQKQ010000260.1 GCA_029560585.1 Verrucomicrobiota bacterium
CTAGCAGCCTGTCGGACTTCAGAAAGTCCGCCAGGCTGCTAGAAAGCAAAACCGCCTAGACCTCAGATGGTTAAAGAATTGAGGTGAACGGCTGGTTTCTCAACGACCGGGTTCGTCGGCATCGTCGGCCATCCCAGGTAACTCCTTCACATGCAATACAGCAGGCGGTTTTGCCAGAGGAATCTGTCGGGCAAAGTCCGACAGATTCCTAGGGGCGCTGCGTGTCCGTTTCTTGAATGAGGCCACGTGCCGCCTCGAGAGATTCTGGCGTGCCGATGTCGAGGATGGATCCGCGGATCCGGTGGGCGAAAACGTTCTCCTCTAGGCATAGCCATTCGATCAAATGGCCGGGCGCGTCCTTTGGGCCACCGGCCGAAAGGCGGGCGAGGATCCTCGGCAGGACGTCTTGAGGGAATATGTACAGTGGCGGAACGGCCCAGTGGCTCTTGGGATCATCCGGTTTCTCCGAGAAACCGACCACGTGGTCCTCCGCGTCCAATTCGGCCACGCCCGTCCGCCGGAGTCTCTGCCGGTCCTCGACGCGATGCACGCAGATGTGGGGGGCGCGGTGCGAGTGGAATGCGGCGACGAATTCCCCGAGCGCGAATCGAAGTATGTTGTCCGCCGCCGTGACGAGCAGGTCATCGCCGAGGTCCGAGCCCTGCATGGCCAATCGCAGGTCCCCAAGTGCGCCCAGGCGATTCGCGTTGCTGGTGCTGCCGTCATCCAGCAGGGAGACGGGTTTGTGCGCCCGCCGCCCTTCGCGCCATTGTTCGAAGAAGGGGAGGAATCGGCTGTTGGTGACCAGGATGATCTCGCGCAGATGGGGGAGGTCGTCCAGTTGGTCGACGAGGAGGTCGAGGATCGTCCGATCGCCGACCCGCAGGAGCGGCTTGGGAAAATTCTTCGTCAGCGGATAGAGCCGGGTCGCGTAGCCTGCGGCGAGGATGATGGCTTTCACAGGAGGCGCGCCCCGTCGTCGGTTTGGCAAATGAGGTATTGCGCGCGCTTGGCCAACTCGGGGTGTCGCGCGGCGTAGGCGCGTCGCACGCGAGGGACGATCTGTGCGCTCGCCTCCGGTTCCACCAGTGCGACGCAACAGCCGCGAAAGCCGGCGCCGCTGAATCGGGCGCCGAGAACCCCCGGGGTCGTGACCAGGATCTCGTAGAGGTCGATCAGTGGATCGCAGCCGCACTCGTAGTTCACGATCGAGCTCCGGCCAGATTCGGTCACCAGGGCCCCAAAGGCGGTGAGGTCCCCTCGGCGCCACGCCTCTTGCCCGAGCCTCACGCGGCGCATCTCGCCGAAGAAGTGCTCGGCGCGTTTGGCCGGCGCGCCGGAGAGTGCCCCCCGATGGCCCTCGTACTCCTCGTGGCTGAGCATCCCGAGGCGCGCGGGGACCCCGCGACGGCCGGCGGCATCGAGGAGGACCTGTGCTGCCTCAACGCACTCCGCGACGCGGCGATTGTAGTCGGTGGAAATGATGGCTTGGGTCAGCCCCGAGACGGCGATGAGGATCGAAAAGTGCGGCATCGACTCCGGTCTGTCCAGGACGCTCATGCCGCGCGGAAGATCGCCCGAAGCGGATGCCGTGATCGACGTGTCGCCGTCGACCCGCGCGAACGCGCGGCAGTCGATGACCGTCAGCTGGTTGCGGCGCGACAGCAGGATGGCCGCCTGATCCAGGATGCCGTTGTTGAGGCCCAGGTACTCATTCTCGATTGCCTGATCGAGACGGATGTTGTCCCCCGGCGAGACCTCCAGGCCATTCACGGCCTCCAGCGCCAAGAGATACGTGACGCCGACAGATGCCGACGAACTCAGGCCCACTTCCGCCAGATCGCCGCTGGTGATGCCGACCAGGCCGCGCCTCAGGCCGTGCGCCCGGCTGAGCGCCATGGCGGCGCCGCAGGCGTAATTGCCCCAGTCGCCCGCATGCTTGGGGGGGATGGCGTCGATGCGGAACCGGACCTCGCCGGGATAAACCGCGCTGGAGAGCACTACCTCCGCAGAACCGGAGGGCGCATAGGCGAGCAATACCCCGTGGTCGATGGCCATCGCCGTGACGGTGCCAAGCTGGTGATCGATGTGCGCCCCGAGGGGGCAGATCCGGTACGGCGCGCGCACGAAGCGGACGTGCGAGGCATCGATCCCGTAACGGGACTGCATCGTCGCGCGCAACGCCTCGGCTGTGCATCCATCGCCCATGCTGTTCCCGCGTTTTTAGGCGTCTGCCGCGCGCCGCGCAAATGCGGATTCGGCGGCCCGGCTAGCCAGAAACTTCGCACGCGTTTGGCGTCTCGCAGAGACGCCCCACAAGTCTTGTAGGCCGCCTGTGTCAGGCGGCAACGGGCGTCAAGTTTCCCCATGAATGATGCGGCGCGCGAAGCGCGCGCCGGGGGCGACGCTGACCTGAAACTTCCCCCTCGCTCAGCCACTGCCTTCGGAAACTCGCGGGCGTGCATGTCCCGCCTTGTCCCGCGTCTGGGGACCGGTAACGTGCGCGCATGGCCGACGCCCTGCAGGCGGTCGACGGTGCGCGGATCGAAAGGAATTCGCCATGAGTGTTGGAGCATTCGGTTTCCACTGGCTGGATACCGCCGTGGTGGTCGCGTACTTCATCGGGATCACCGCGTTCGGGCTTTGGGTGGCGCGGCGCGCGCGCACCAGCGATGCCTATTTTCGGGGCGAGCGGAAGTTCGGCTGGTGGATCATGGTGGGGCAGTCCTTCGGCACGGGGACCCACGCCGAGATGCCCGTGGCCCAGGCCGGCGCGACCTTCCATGGGGGCTTCTCCTGCATCTGGTATCAGTGGAAGAACATGCTGGTCACGCCGTTCTACTGGCTCACCGCGCCGTGGTATCGCAGGAGCGAGCGCACGACCATCGGGGAGATTGTGGAGGACCGCTACGGGCGGACGCTGGGCCTGATATACTCGGTTTTTGCAATAGCGTATTTCATTTTGAATCAGGGCGTCATGCTCCAGGGCGCCGGCAAGGTGATCTCCGCGGCCAGCGGCGATGCCGTGTCCTCCAACGAGGTGGTGGTGGCCATGACGGGCGCGTTTCTCCTGTACAGCTTTTTCGGGGGGCTGGTGGCGTCGGCCTACACTGATTTCGTCCAGGGCCTGCTGATCATCGTGCTATCGTTCCTCCTCATCCCGCTTGGGCTGCGCGAGGTCGGCGGCTTCGCGGGGCTGCACGCGGCCCTTCCGCCCGATTTTTTTGTACTCTACAGCGAGCGCAGCCGCCTCGATGCGTTCACGATCGCGATGCTCGCGATCAATGGGCTGGTGGGGATCTGCGCGCAGCCGCACACGCTGACGATGTGCGCCACCGGCCGCTCGGAGCGCGCCGGCCGCGTCGGGCAGACGTACGGGAACATGGTCAAGCGCGTCTGCACCATCGGATGGGCGCTGACCGGCCTGATCGCCGCCGCCATGATCGCCCGCAGGGGCATCGCGCTCGCCAATCCCGAGGATGCCTTCGGCTACGCGTGCAAGGAACTCCTCTGCCCGGGGCTCATCGGCCTCATGGTCGCCTGCATCCTGGCCGCCAACATGTCCACCTGCTCGACGTTCATGGTCAACACGGGCGCCATCTTCACCCGGAATTTTTTCAAGATCTACGTGCGGCCGGAGGCCAGCGATCGCGAACTCCTCCTGACGGGTCGCATCTCCGGCGTCCTGCTCACGCTGCTGGGCGTGCTTTTCGCCCTCACGGTGAAGAGCGTGCTGCACGGGTTTTTGTTCACGGAGACCATCGCGGCCTACATGGGCATCATGGTGGTCGGCGGCTTCCTGTGGAAGCGCGCCAATCGCTTCGGCGCCGCGACCGCGATCCTCGCCTCCTTCGGCACGTACTACGCCCTGAACTGGCGCGCGACCGGCGAGCTGATGCTCATCTACAAGTGGCAGGCGGCGCCTTTCGCGTGGGCCATGCTCGCTGGGACCGCGCTGCTGGTCGTCGTCAGCCTGCTCACCCCCCCGGAAAGCGAGGCGCGGATCGGTGCATTCTTCGACAAGATGCGGCGGACATCGGACGTGCGGGAGGGTGCCGCTCGCCCGCTGGCGGGAGAGAGCGGCCAAGAGCTTCTCCTGCTGGATCTGCCGGGCTGGTTTGACGCCGCGCGCTGGCGCGGTTTTCTGCGGCGGCACCGGGAGGACGTGCTGGGCTTCCTGCTCGCCTGGGGGGTCGTGGCCCTCACCATCGGCCTGGCGTGGGCCGTCGTGCGGTTCAATCCTTGAGCCAGTCTCGGATGCGCCAGACCTGTCGCCATCAGGTTCTGGGGCATGCAAGCCAGCACCCTGGAGCAAAACGTCAACGGTTTCCTTGTCGAGTCACCGGAACGTTACGTCATCACGTAATCGGTCTCCGCCTCACCGACCATACTGGTGTTCAAGCCGTTGATACGTCATGTAGAGTAGAACACCACCCAGAACCGCATCCAAAAACTTCTTCCACCACGGAAGAGGTTCAGGCTTGTGGGTGTCCGGTCGGTTCGGTCTGTCATGTTGGCGTTCGTCCGATGGATCATAGCCGTCCTGCCCCCAGGGGGAGCGCGGTGGCGGGTCGATTTTCTTCGGGGGGGGCTGCGGCGGTTTTTCTGGGGGTCGATATTTGGGATCCGGGGTAGATGGTTCGCCGGGGGTGACGGGCTTGACGGATTCTGCCTCACTCATCGCTACAGGATCTTGCGTGCCCGGGCCGAGGCCGCTCGGGTCGATTTGGTTTACCGGATCGTTGCCACAGTAGGCGTAGAGATTCATGTCACCTCCGGCAAACAAGAGGGGGTCGCGACTCATCCATCGCCCGGTCTCGGGGTCATATTCTCGTTCCCCGAAATGGACCAACCCCGTATCCGGGTCGTACAGGCCCCCTGCGAAACCGAAGGGCTGGAAGCCGGGGTTACTGTCGGAAAGGACGCGGCCGAATTCGTCGTAAGTAATTTCTTGGGCGACGGTTCCGGTCTGCGCGTTGACGACCAGGCGGACGCTTCCCAGGTGGTCGGAGACGAGCCGATAAATCGTCCCGCCACGCACCATGTAGTCGGGGACATTGGGCAGTCTGCCGTAGACGAAGACGCTGACGATGTTGTTTGAGCCGTCCAGTTCCGCGATAGGAGCGAGGGTCCCGGAGTAGAGGTAGCCGCGCGAGAGGGCGCCGTTGATGTTCTTCCCGACGCGGCGCCCGAGGCCATCGAGGACATACTCGATGACGGTGCCCGAGGGGAGGGTTGCGCCGGTCAGGTTTCCGAGCGCGTCGTGCCGATAGAGCGTCGTCGCGGGACCCGAAGTCTTGGCGATTATCTCGCCGTCGTCGGACCACGTGTAGCTGTTGGTGCCGCAGGTGAGGATGCGATCCTGGGCATCGTAGGTTGCGGGCGTCGGGGGCTGGGCGGGGGCGAAGAGGTTGGTGCGGTTTCCGTTCGCGTCATAGAAATAGTCGTATGTTGGCGGGGTGCCGCGCGTCACGTGATTCAATCTTCCCGCCGCGTCGTAGGCATAGACCACGCTCTGCGTCGATCCGGCGGTCTGACTGGTGAGCGCGGTGATGCGGCCCAGCGGGTCGCGGGTATAGGTGAGGGATAGCACCAGCGAGCCCGAGCAGGTGGCGGTGTAGTTGGTGACTTCGCCAAAGGGATTGTACCGCCATGTCTCGGAGAGATTCCCGAGCGTTGTTCCGACGTGCAGGCCGTTGGTGTCATAATCGAGATACATGTCACCGGCTTGCGTCAGGAGGCCATCGTCATCGTAGGCGCCGTTGATGATCGTTCCGCCGACGGTGATCGACGCGACACGGAAATCCGCATTCCACCCGCGCGAGACGCTGCCGGCCACCGGCCCACTCCAGGTCTCGGACACCGGGAGCGGACCGTCCCTGACGAAGCTCACCGTCTGGCCGCCGCGAGCGACCGAAGCCAGGTAGCCATAGGCGGGATCGTACACATACTGGTTGGTGAACCCCGGGCACAGGAGGCCTTCGACTTGGAAGGCGGAGTTGTATACGTAATCGATGACGCCGCCATCCGCGCGCGTGCAACTGTCGATCTTGCGGTCGCGGTTCCACGTCCATCGGACAGCGTTGGTGGCCCCGCCGACAGGCGGCGGGATATATTCGGACAGTAACCCCACGGGCGTGTGGGAAAACCCATGGGCCGGTTTGCCGGGGGGAGTTAGCGAGATCAGATTGCCCTCGCCGTCGTAGGAGGTGGCGGTGGATTGTCCGTCGGGCCGGATCGTGTTGGTCGCGCGGCCCGCCGCATCGTACGCGTAGCGCCACACCTGGTTGATGGCGTTAGTCATCGCGGACAGGTAGCCTTGGGCGTTGTAGCTCATCTTGGTCAGGCGGCTCCCCTGCGCCGCACTGGTGAGCTGGCCGCCGGCGTTGTACTCATACGTCGTTGGTGCGAGGTCACCCCGGTGAACCTCCTCCGGGTCGCCGGCGGTATTGACCTTCGTGGTGCGGAGGCGCCCCATCGGAGAGAGGCGCGTGAACACCCGAGAACTCGATTCAAAAATCACTCGCGATGTCTTGCCGTTCTGGGTCGTTGCCTGGCTCCATCGCGTGAGGCTGAGCGGGTCCTTGCGGAACAACAGGTTAACGCCCCGCTCGACGGTGGTCGTCGACGTGACGCCGCCAGGGGTCGAGACGACCATTTCCCTGAAAAAGGGCGATTGCATCTGGAAGCGCGGTTCCGCCGCCTGTGTCGAGTGAATGATCGTGCCATCGGGGAGCCGGTTGGTGGTCGTTCCATTGGGCTGCGCGATCCGTCGGCGCATGGTGCCGTCGGCATACTGGTCCTCGGTCGTTTCTGTGCCTTCGTCTGATTCGGTGAGCGAGAAGTGTCTCACCCGACCCTCGACGGTGGTCTCGGTCACCTCGTGGCCGTTGGTGCCGGTCGTTCGGGGCACCAGGTTGAGGCCGCCGCCCGGGTCGCTGGCCGACGCCAGCTGGCCGCGGTCGTCATAGGTGAAGGTGTAGGCATAGCCGCGGGGACCCGTCACCGATGACAGCAGTCCCGTGCTCACGTACGACATTCGGGTGATGTCGCCGGCTGGGCTGGTGACCGTCGCGAGGATTCCGTTCGGATTCAATTCGAGCGCCGTGCTCTGCCCGTAGGGCGAGACGATCGTCGTGGGTTTGCCGGAGCCGTCGCGGGTGATCTCGGTGACCTTGCCGTACGCATCCCTGACACGGATCAGCCGTCCCGCCGGATCGTAGATGAACTCGTACA
>JAKQKQ010000025.1 GCA_029560585.1 Verrucomicrobiota bacterium
CATATCCGGCAGCAACACCCCCAGCGTCGGCATCGTCCACTGGGCCTACGGGCAGGAGGACAGCCGGGCCGCCGGCCTCGTGCAGAGCAACCTCGGCCTGGTCACCTACGACCGCACCACGAATAGCGCGGGCGCCGAGAATGGATTCCGCCTCCTCCGCACCAACGAGTACAACTACCAGACATTCGACTTCGGCGGAAATGTCTGGATCACCAACGGCATGTACGGCTCCACCAATCTCGGCGGCACCGTCACCATCGCGTCGAACACCGTTATCCACAGCCTCGTCTACCAGAAGACCAGCACCAACTCCGCCGCAACGACCCTCCAGCTCGGCACCAATCTCCTGACTATCGAATCGGGCGCGCTGCTCGCCATAGGCAACAGCGCCGGTGCGACCCACCAGATTCTGCGCCAGACCGTCGGCGGCGTGAGCGGCGGCCTGACCTTCGGCAACGCCAGCAACGGCTACGAGGCCGTCATCACCACCGCGCGTCGCCTCGACGTCTACGCCCCGATCCACGACAACATCGACGCCCTCGGGGTCACCAACAAGGTCACGCTCATCAAGTCGGGCACCGGCGAGCTCATCATGCGCGCCGACGGCGGAGGCCTCTCCACCTACAGCGGCGACACCTACATCAACGCCGGCACCCTCCGCATGGAGGGCACCAACACGACCGCATTCAGCACAAAGTCCGTCATCCCCACCAACACCTACGTGCACATCTATAACCGCGACGCGACCTTTGACCTCTACAACTCCGGCCAGATCGTCGGCAGCATCGACGGCTGGGGCCGCGTCCTCGGCTCCAGCGGCAGCCGCAACACGAATGACTTCGTCGTCAATTATACCAACACCTCGGTCATCGATCGGTTCGACGGCTGGATCCAGGACGGCGGTGGGACGAACGCCGCGATCCTCAACGTCGTCAAGCGGGGCGCCGGCACCCTCGAGTTCACCACCCTGAACCAGACCAACGTCTACCGCGGCAGTACCACCATCGAGGGCGGCACGCTCCTGATGAACGGCATCCACATCATGACCACGAATGCCGCCAACTACTTCGTCCGCGATACCGCCACCCTCGCCGGCACCGGCCTCGTTCGCATCGGCGGCTCCTTCACCTTCGACGACGGCGCCACCCTAGCCCCCGGCAGCGGCGCCCCCGGCACCCTCACGCTCGACGGGAACCTGTCGCTCTCGTCGAACTCGGTCCTCGCCTTTGAACTCAACGGCGGCAACACCGCCGTCGATGGCGGCATCAACGACCTCGTGGCCGGCGTCAATAACCTCTACCTCGATGGCATCCTCGACATCACCGCCCTCGCCTCTTTCGCCGGGGCCACCACCAACGACTTCTGGACCCTGATGACCTACGATGGCTCGCTCACGACCAACCTCCTGGACATCTCGGCGTCCTCGCAGTCGCTCCTTTCCGGCGGCCTCTCCTTCGCCATCGATGACTCCTTCACCGGCCAGATCCGCCTCACGATCATCCCGGAACCCCAGAGCTGGGCGCTCATCGCCTTCGGCCTCGGCATCGTGACCTGGCTCGCCCGACGGCGCCGCGTGTAGCGGCCCGTTGATAGACATCATCGACCCACCATGGCGGGTCGCGTTGCCCAATCTCGCAGGGAGGGCCCGCGGTCTCGCTTGGAATCGTCGAGAAACCAACCACACGCTTCTGTACGCCTGACCTGAAATTTCGGGGGCGGTTTTCGGGCGCGGCTCGTGCCCCGACCCAGGATCCGGGCCGGGAGGGCTTTGGACTGCGGTGTCAGAGTCCGGCAACCGCCGGACGGCGCCACCGCTTTGGCAGCGCGCGAAGCGCGAGCCGGGACCATCGGCTTCGGCTACGCCGGGGGCAAGAGCGGTGTCGCCGCTTCGCTCTGCCACCGCAGTCCATAACGGCCCCGCTCCCAGAAGTTTTGCCCTGAACAATCCGGCGCGTAGACGACTCTGGCCGGCGCCGCCCCCGCGCGCCGGGGGCGGCGCTGACTCAAAAATTCAGATGCCGGCAGTAGGAGCCTGCTTGCAGGCGATTCGAATCGCGCGCAAGCGCGCTCCTATGTCTCCTTTTCAGCCCCGCTGGTCCGGCAGCCGCCGGATGGGATCTTGCCCGGATATTTCACAGCCCTTAGGCTCTGAAACATCTGGGCCAAGCAGCGCTTGCCCCCGACGTTCGTCGGTAGCAGCATCTTTGTCGCCCCATACGCTCCGATGAATTCCCGACGCATCCACGCCCTCATTGCGACGATGGTCTTCGCGCTGGCTCCGGCGGTCACGGCCAGTGCCCCCGCCAAAGACTCCATCCCGAAGGGCATCTACGCCCTCTTCCACGTTGATTCGAAGCGCACCGGCCTGCCCGGCGACGACGCCGCATCGAAACCCTTCGTGACCGGCATCGCCACGCGCACCTACTGGAATCTGATCGAGCGAAAGGAGGGCGAGTTCGACTGGACTACCTTCGACGCGACCCTCGCCCTGGCCAAGCGGCACGCCAGGCACGCCGCCTTCCGCGTGATGAACGGCATCGGCACCCCCGACTGGGTCTATGCGGCCGGCGCCAGGCGCTACGATGCCGGCGAATGGCAGGGGAAAAGCAAGGGCATCGTGCCCGTCCCGTGGGATCCCGTCTTCAACGATAAATGGCGCCGGTTCCTGGCCGCCTTCGGCGCGCGCTACGATGCCAATCCGGCCGTGGCCTACATCGCCATGTCCATGCCCGCCGGTGCCTGGGCCGAACTGTTCTACCCTAAGACACTGCGCGAATTGCCCGACTACACGTACCCGAAGTGGAAGGAAACCCACCAGCGTTTCATCGGCTATTACGCGGGGGCATTCAAAACGACGCCTCTCACGCTCGCCCTCTCCGGCCATGGCCCCCTCCAGCAACTCGTGAGCGATATCACCGACTATATCGTCGCCGAATACGGCCCGCACAATGCCCGCGTCTACATCCAGGCCAATGGATGGTCCGACCACGGCGTCATGGGCGCCCCAACGCCTGACATCGAAGCATCTTTCGCCCCCATCTGGGAAAAGCCGCTTCGCCATGGCTTCCAGCAGATCGCCGGCGTCGCATGGGCCAAGCGTGGCGACCACCGCATGGGCGACCAGACCAAGGCCAACGATCTGTTCCTGCGCCTCCGAGGCGAATACGCCGAGATCTACGATGCCGACGTCCTCGCCGACGAATGCCACCTCCCCCTCCAGCAGTTGGCGAACGCCCTGCGGCGCTGAGAAGCGACGCATCCGGCTGAAAAATTGACACGGCGGGTTGGCGGAATCGAAGATGCCATGTCAACATGTCCATGCGACACACCCTTATGAAATACCGTTGGCCATTTGCCCTTCTCGCCCTCGTTCCATATCTGCTCGCGACCGCCGCTGAGCCCGTACCCGAGATCGTGGCCCAGTCATCCCACTTCCGCGCGTCCATCGCCCAGGGCGGTATCGCTGATCTCCGGGACGCCAAGGGCATCATCTTTGCCCGCGATGGCGGCACGAACACGGTGGCCAAGATGCATTGGATCATCGGCGAATGCGCCATGCTCGCTGACCGGTCTCGGCATTCGATCTCGGCCGGCCAGCGCACACAGGTGTCCTACGGCCCTCCCGCGGGAACCGATGGCGGCGCGATCGATCAAACATGTGCCATCGATGCCTCCACCGGTGATCTCATCATCGAACAAAATGCCCGCTCCCCGAAATCGGGCCTATGGGGCGTATCGTGGTCGATCGGCGACATCCCCGAGGATTTCGCCATCATCGTCCCGGGCCGATCGGGCATCCGCCTCGATGCGAAGGCCCCCGGCGAAAAGCACACCTTCGACTACCCACAGGGCTGGGAGGCACAGCTCGTCATCGTCGAGGGCGCAGGGCGCGGATTCTATGTCTTCGCCGACGACCCCGATGGCCGCTACAAACGCCTGACGGTCACCCAAACGCGCGGCGGATGGCGCCTCCAGCTCGCGACGCTGAACGATGCGCCCTTCGACAATCTAACCGAGTGCGCCTCCGTACGCTGGCGCCTCAACACCTACGAGGGCGACTGGCGCGTCCCGGCCCGCCGCTACCACGACTGGATGACACAGAACTTCAAACCCGAGACCACCGCCGGCCGTCAGCCCGCATGGGCCAAGGATATCCGCGCCTGCGTCATCGTCGGCATGTCGGTCCCGCTGATCGAGGAATTGGCCAAGCGCCTCGATCCCAAACAGACCCTCCTCTATATCCCCGACTGGCGCAGCGCCGGCTATGACCGCAATTATCCCGACTATACCGCGCCACGCGAAGACTTCGGCCCCTTCCTCGCCCGCGCACACGAGCTGGGCTTCCGCGTGATGCCGCACGTGAACTACTTTGGCGTGGACCCCCTCAACGCGGAGTACGAGACCTTCCGGCCCTTCCACGTCCGCAGCCCCTGGGGCAAGCATGAGCCTGAGTGGTGGGACTGGGATCGCGCCCAGCCACCCATCAAGTTTGCCTATATCAATCCCGCCGCACCCGCATGGCGCAGGCGCTTCGTCGGCGCGATGGCAGAACTCTGCCGGCGCCTCCCCATCGATGCGCTCCACCTGGACCAGACACTCTGCATCTACAACGACAACAATGGCCGCATCGACGGCATGAACATGATCGCGGGCAACATCGCGCTCCACCGCGAACTCCGCACCGCCCTGCCCGATGTCGCACTCTCGGGCGAGGGCCTCAACGAGGTCACCTGCCGCTACGAGTCCTTCGCACAGCGCCACGTCTTCGGCCTCGACCACAGCGAGAGGACGTGGAACGAGGCATGGCTCGCGCGCGCGCACCCGATCTCCTCCTACCTGTTTGTTCCACACACGACGATCTACGGATACCTCGGCATGGCCCCGCCCGACGTCGACCAGCTCTACGGCGCCTGGAATCAGGCCTATGCGCATTTCGGTGTCATCCCCACGCTCAGAACGGATCCCGGCAGACTGAAATCCCCCACCGGCTTCCTCACCCAGTTCTTCGATGAGGCAAAACTCTGGCAGGAGCGCAGACTTTCACCGGACCCGGATGGCCCATGGCTTCCCGATGTGGCCTTCCCTTTTCGCGCGGCCGACGGTGGCCATGCCGCGCGCATGATCGACGGCCGACTTCTTGACGGGACACGAGTCGTGAGCCAGACGCTCTTTGGCCTGAATCGCGCCCAGACCGCCTTTTCCATTCCGGGTTGGCCCGTCTATGACACGCGATGGATCATGGGTCTCGATCCCGCCCGTCGCTATCCTACCTTCGCCGTGCCGCGCGATAACTCGACCCCTCACTTTGTCGAATTCCCCGAGGGCCTCGTCGCCGAAAGCGCCGTCATCGGGCCCGACTTCGCCGTGATCCGCACGCGCGCCGTTCGCGGACTCCTCCTGGATGCCTGCGCCGACCTCCGCTCCGCCGAATGCGGAATCCGATGGTGCGGGGCACGGGCGGACGGTAACGCCCGTGCCCTCTCCGATGACAGCGGGGCCCGATTCCAGACCTCCGGTAACAGGATCTCCGCGCATCCGCCGTATAAGAATGTCCCACCGGGTGGCGAGACATTCGCCCGCTTCCACCTCGCCCTGCCTCGCGATGGGCGCCCGCGCTTTACCAGCAGCGAGGCGCTTGGAAAGGGAGCCTCCGAGCCGGGCCATTCTGACGGCGTCCTGTTCCGCGTCACGGCCTCGGCTAATGGGAAAGCTCTCGTCGCCGAGCATCTCCAGACCTCCGAGGAGCCCGCGCCCCTCGACCTCGACCTATCGCCCATTGCCGGCCACGAAATCGATCTCGATCTAGTCGTTCATCCAGGCCCCAGGAATGACCCCAGATTCGACTGGGCAGAATGGCTCGCGCCGCGCGTCGAAACCGAGGCCCACAGGCGCGGATCGCTGGCCATCACTCCGGGCGATCGGTGGACCAGCGCGATCGACGCCGCCGGCACCGCCCACGTGGAACAAAAAGTCGACACCCTCCACATCCAGGCCGACCTGCCCGGATCGGTCTTCCTTCTCAAAGACGCCCCCGCGCCCGCCACCCTCCCGCTTGATGTCATCGGACGACGCCGCTTCGTCATCACCGGCGGCACGCGCGCAGATTCCTTTGCCGCCGATGTGCCCGTCGGCGCTCGGTCATGCGGTGGGGTTAGCAAGAAATCCCTCTTCGCACACCCGCCCCCTAATGGCACCACCGCGCTGCACTTCCCGATCCTCTTGCCCCAGGGCCCCGCGCAATTCCACACCTTCGTTGGCCTCGCGGACGGATCCAAATCCAAGGGCGCCACATTCATTGTCGAGATCAATGGCAAACCCGCCGCTCGCGAAAGCATGCTCCCCGGCGGATGGCGCGAGATCTCCTCAAACCTCGGGCCCTGGGCAGGCAAACCCATCATCCTCTCTCTCATCACCGACCCCGACGGCAGCTACGAATTTGACTGGACCGTCTGGGGCGAACCCAAAATTCTCCCGGCACATTGATCGCCCAAGGCACTCTCATCCGGGGCAAAAAAATAGGACGAGGGAGCGCGCGATTCGAATCGCCTGCACGCAGGCTCCTACGATTCGGTGTCTGAAATTTCGAGTCAGACCATCGTGCGGCGGAACCCGCTTCGGAATCCCATGGGAATCAGTTCTTGAAGAACGGAAACAGCTGCCGCAGATCTTCGCGCGTGGGTTGCCTGCCGAACTCGCAGATCTCGAAGGCCTCGGCGCATTTCACCGCCTTGCCCTTCTCTGCGCCGTACCACTTCACGAGCAGGTCGCGATAGCGATCGGCCGTGCCGCCATCGCGCTGCAGCCACGACTTGCGAAGCATCTCCATCCGTTTTGCCGGATCATCGGCCGCGCGCACTTTCGCGGATTCCGCCGATCCGAGCGCGCCGCCCTCATACACCTGTGAAATTAGCGCATCGACCGCCTTCAGCTTCTGGTCAAAAGCGTCGTCGATCGATACGGCGATATCCGGCGCCGACGGATAGGGGCGCTGAAATCGGTCGGTATAGAAAAAGAAAACCGGGTTTTTCTTCAGGGGAGCCACGTCGGGACAGATGAAAGGCACCTGCACCATGTATGCCGCGTCCTGGACGAGCTGCCCCGTGTACCGGTGGTCGGGATGGTAGTCGCACGGCCGATGTGCGAAGACCATGTCCGCCTTCCATTCGCGAATCACCCGGATGATCTTCTTCCGGTTCTCGAGCGTGGGCTCGAGTTCCCCGTCGTGAATGTCCAGCACCTCGACCTCGGTGCCCATCCGCCGGGCCGCCTCGACCACCTCCGCGGTCCGGCGCCGCGCCAGAGGACCGCCGGCCTCCCCCCAGTGCCCGATGTCGCCGTTTGTCACGGAGACCAGCTTCACCTTGTGGCCAAGCCGCGCCCACTGGATCGCGCAGCCGCCGATCTTGAACTCCGCGTCATCGGGGTGCGCGCCAAAGGCGATGATTCGCAGCGGCTCCCCGCCACCTTCTGCCGACCACAGGCCAGAAACCGACGACGCGAGCACCGCGCCAAGACCCAAGAAACGGAATAGGTTCGTCATTTTGATGTCCTCCGTGCCGCCATCCTGAACCACCGAAGTCGGTCCGCCAAGAAAACATGCGGCCTCAAAGGTGTCTGACATGAATCCGAACCGCATTATGCTTTCCCAGACGAGCGGGCCACCCCATAGTCTCGAACCGAAAAAGGTGCCATCATGAACCATGCCAAATCCATCACGACCGCAACGCTTCTCGCCGCAACCCTGATGGCAGCACCAGCCCAAGATGCCATGACACTCCAACCGATGACGCTGAAGAAGACGGTGACGCACGATGTCACCCTGAAATATTGGCTCGCGCTGCCCAAGGGCTACGCCGACGACACCACGAAGAACTGGCCCCTGATGATCTTCCTTCACGGGGCGGGCGAGCGAGGCGATGATCTCGAGCTCGTCAAAAAGCACGGCCCGCCGAAACTCATCAGCGCGGGGACCAATCTCCCATTTGTCGTGGTGGCGCCGCAGTGCCCGGCCGACAGCTGGTGGGAGAGCACACAGCAGGTGATCGCGCTCGTCGCGCTGCTGGACCATGTCCAGGCGTCCCACCGCATCGACCCCGACAGGGTCTACTGCACCGGAATCAGCATGGGCGGCTACGGCACATGGCGCCTCGCGTGCGAATACCCGTCGCGCTTCGCCGCCGTCATTCCGATCTGCGGTGGCGGGCGGCCTTTCTTGGCCAAGGCCATGAAGAGCCTCCCCGCGTGGGTCTTCCATGGCGCAAAGGATCCCGTCGTTCCGCTCTCCGAATCGGAGAAGATGGTCGACGCCCTCAAGCGCGCGGGCGGATCCGTGGAATTCACCGTCTATCCCGAAGCCCTCCACGACTCCTGGACCGCGACATACGATAACCCCGCCATCTATGATTGGCTCCTCCAACATCGGCGCGCCCAGTAGGCGGCCCGGAAATCGCCGGCCCCCATGGACAATCCGCCGTCCTCCGGCCAACTTCCCCGTGGCGCACCGCGCGATCGGACGAGGATCGCGCCAGGCTGGCACCAGATAAAGGAGCTATCATGGCTGATCGCATCGGATTCGTGGGCATCGGTCGCATGGGCGCTAACATGGCCCGGCGGCTCAAAGATGAAGGGGAGAATATCGCCGCAGTCTACGACGTGCGCCGGGATGCGGCGATCGCGCTCGCCAATGAACTCGGCTGCGCCGCGCCCGAAAAACTGGCCGGGGTGACGGCGGCGTCGGATGTCATCTTCACCGTGGTGACCGATGATGCCGCGATGCGCCGCATCTTCGCAGCCCCATCCAAGGGCGATGGCCTGCTGCTGGGCGCGCGGGGCCGACTCTTTATCAACTGCGCGACCATCACCCCCTCGGTGCATCGCGAGGTCGAGCGGGTCGCGCGCCGATCGGGTGCCACCACCCTCGCGGCGTGCATGGCTTCCAGCATCACCCAGGCCCGAGACGGCACTCTCTATCTCATGTGCGGGGGCGAATCGGCCGCGTTCAACCGGGCCCGGCCCCTCTTGGAGAAGCTCGCCGGCTCGATCCGCCACGTCGGCTCCGCCGAACAGGCGGCAATCCTCAAGGCGCTGGTGAACATGGTCATGAACATCAATACCGCCGCCCTCGCCGAGGGCCTCGCCTTGGCCGATGCCGAAAAACTCGACCTCGCATTGGTGCGCGATGTCTTCTCCCAGACCGGCGCCGCCTCCCGCGTCCTCCAGACCGATGGCGAGGACATGCAGAATCGCGAGCACTCCTGCTTCTTCTCCGCCGAACACGCGGCCAAGGACTCCGGCATCGCCCTCAGGCTCGCCACCGAGAAGGGCCTGGATCTTGCCCTCGCCGCGGCGACAAAACGCCAGTTCGCGCGGATGGTCAAGGAAGGCCTCGGCCAACTCGATAAGTCCGGTATCGCCGAATTGACCTTCAAGGGCAGACACGGGCGACGGCGCAGAAGATAGGAGCAAACCCTGACCCTTCCGATATCCAAAGGAGAACCCCGCCATGCAAAGAACGTTCCTCCGCGTCCCAGCCCTCGCCCTCGCCGCGGCGATGGCTGCGCCCCAGCTATCCCCCGCCGCACCCGAGCGGCCGAACTTCCTCGTGATCGTCGCCGACGACATGGGGTACTCCGACACGGGTTGCTACGGCGGCGAAATACAGACCCCGACCCTCGACCGCCTCGCGAACGAGGGGCTGCGCTTCACGCAGGTCTACTCCACCGGCCGCTGCTGGCCCTCGCGTTCCTGCATCCTGACCGGCTACTACGCGCAGCAAGTGCGCATGGATCCTCCGTTCGGCCGCCTCCCCGAATGGACCCGCGTGCTGCCCCAGTATCTCAAGCCGGTCGGCTATCGCAGCTATTCCTCCGGCAAATGGCACCTCAGGGGCGCCCCGAAGGCTCTCGCCGACGCCGGCTTCGACCGTGCCTACCTGATCGAAGACCACAACCGCAACTTCAACCCACAGCAGGCCACCCTCGATGACAGGCCGCTAGCCCCCGTCGAGTTGGACCAGGGCTACTACTCCTCAACGGCCATCGCGCAATACGCCATCGACTTCCTCAAGGAACACGCCGCGCAACATGCCAAGGACCCATTCTGCCTCTATCTCGCATTCATCTGCCCGCACTTCCCGCTGCAGGCGCCCCAGGAGGATATCGCGAGGTACCGCGGAAAATACGATGTCGGATGGGACGTCATCCGCGATCAGCGCTGGCCCAGGATGCGCGAGATGGGACTCGTCAATTGCGCCCTCTCGCGCCGCGACCCCGTCACCATCCCAAACTGGAATATGTCGGACGACCAGCTCCGGTCAGAGATCGGCCCCGGCGAGATGGGGCACGCCCTGGCATGGCGGGAACTGACCGACGCGCAGCGCGCATTCCAGGCCACCAAGATGTCCATCCACGCCGCCATGATCGACCGCATGGATCAGGAGATCGCCCGCGTGCTGCAGCAGATCAAAACGATGGGTGCCGCGGACAACACGGTCACCTTCTTCGTCTCCGACAACGGTGCCAGCGCCGAGATCATCAACCGCGGCGACCGGCACGATCCGACCGCCGCACCCGGATCCGCAAAATCCTACCTCTGCCTCGGGCCCGGATGGTCCACGGCCGCCAATACGCCATTCCGGCTCCACAAGCACTGGAATCATGAGGGCGGCATCGCGTCGCCCCTCATCGTCCACTGGCCCAGGGGCATCCCCGCCCACGGCGAACTGCGCCACAACCCCGGCCACTTCATCGACATCCTCCCCACGATCGCCGATCTCGCGGGCGCCAGCATCGCCGGACCCTGGAACGGCAAGGAAGTGCCCCCACTTCCCGGTAAGAGTCTCGTGCCGGCATTCGCGAAGGACGGCAGCGTCCCACGCGAATACCTCTTCTTCCACCACCAGGACAATCGCGCGATCCGCGTCGGCGACTGGAAACTCGTCGCCAAGGGCAAGGATGGCCCGTGGGAACTCTACGACATCTCGAACGATCGCTGCGAGTCCAACGACCTCGCCGCAAAGAATCCGGACAAGGTGAAGGAACTCACAGCCCTCTGGCAGCAGCGCGAAGACGAGTTTCGCGCCCTCGCCGGCCCCATGCCGGAACCCCGCAAGAAGAAGGGCGGCAAGAAAAGACCCTAGCCCGGAATTTCACGGCCTGACGGCTGTGAAATATCCGGGCTAGGAAGCTGCCAGACTTTCCAAAGTCCAACAGGCTAGTTCGAAAATAGGACGTCACGGCCGAGTGCCGAAGGGCTTGCGCCCTTCGGCGTGGGCCGGGCGTTCGCCGAAGCCGGAATGTTGGTAAAATCGCCTCTGCCGATCGGCTTCGCTACGATTTCCCACCCCGATGAAGCCAGCGCAACCTTGGCGGTTGACATGGCGGCCCAGCACGCGCCCGCAACCGACCTCAGGCTTTTGGCAAGGTCCACGGGGCGCGCATGGGGCGCACGAGCAGCTTGTTCGCCTCGTCGTCCCCGGGGAACTTTTCGGCCACCGGATCCCATTTTAGCCTGCGCCCGAGCCGGATCGCGATGAGACCGATCTGACAAATCGTCGAGGTCCGGTGCCCGACTTCGGCGGGCTCCACCGTCGGACGCCGCGATTTCACGCCCTCGATGAAATCATCCTTCTCGCTCCCCTTGGGCAACTGGATCTCGTTCGGTCCGATCTGCGATCGCAGGAGTTCGGGCGGCTCGGCGGTCATGCTCTTGAACCACTGGACTTCGATCCAGCCCTTTTCACCTTCGAAGCGGACGAAAGGCCGACCCGCCATCGTGTAGAGAAGCTCGGTGCCATCGGCATAGCGGTAGGTGACCTCGAAATTCTGAAGGACGTCCCACATGGAGTCTTTCGGAAAGGTTCCCTTCCCCCCGACCTCAGTGGGACCGGTGTATTCGGTCCCTAGACCCCATTGGACGATGTCGATGATGTGCGCGCCCCAGTTGAGGATCATGCCATCGCAGTAGTCCTGGATGCACATCCAGCCGGGACGTTTCGAGCCAGTCGCACCGACACCGGCCTTGCGGGGATGGACGCGGAGTTCCGTATAGGGGCGCTCGGGCGCCGGTCCCTGCCACATCGCGTAGTCCAATTCATCGGGCACGGGCATCGGATCGGGCGTGCCCTTCAAGGGCGGTTGCTCTTTTGGAACGCCCGCAAGCACGCGCCGGACCTTGCCGATGCGGCCGTTTCGGACCAGCTCGCACTGGCGCCGAAAATAGGCGTAGGACCGGCATTCGCTGTCGACGCGAAAGATGCGATCAAATTTCTTCATCGCGTCACTGATCGCGCGGCCCTCCTGCACTGACATCGTTATCGGTTTCTCCAGGGCGACATCCTTGCCGGCCCTCGCGGCCTCGATGCCCATGATGGCGTGCCAGTGATCGGGCGTTGAGATCATGACCGCGTCAACGTCCTTGCGGGCGAGCACCTCCCGAAAGTCGCGGTGCGTGAAACAGCCCTTCCACGAGTCGATCCCAGTCTCTTTCGCGTAGTGTGTCTTGACTCTCTCCGCTGCTTGCTCCAGCCGCCACGCGTCCACATCGCAAAGGGCCACGACCTGCGTGTCCGGGTGCGCCAAGAACGGCGGAAGATTCGCGAAATATGCCTGACGGCCGATGCCTATGAGGGCGACGTTGATCCTGTTGTTCGCCGGCGCCTTGCCCGCGGCCCCCAGCGCCCGGGCCGGGATGATCGCAGGCGCCGCCAGCGACGCCGAGGCCGCAAGGCCGGTTTTGATGAATTGTCGACGGACGATTTTGGATGACTCAATTCTCATGGTGCATCTCTGCAAGGGCCTGGCCTCGCCTGCGTGTCCCAAAAGTCTCTCGGAAATCAGCGTCCGCGTCATCCATTCTTTTCCGCTCCATCGCTGTCTCACCATCCGTCATGACCCGCGTTGCGTCTTGGCGTGGGGTCCCATGCGACCAAACCGTGGTTACGGCGCGCGTTCGAGCTCCAGCGTCAGTGACACTGGCGCCCGGCCGTCAGTATTCTCCTTGGCGTAGAACTTGAAGTCACAATCCATTCCCGATACACCCTGCGTACGACCCGGACCAATGGCGAGTGTTATGACCGTCGGTCCAGATTGGCTGATCTTGCCTCTCACGAATGCGCCAAGCGCGCCCTGTCGGTCGGAGAACTGCAGAAGACTGCCAACAGGCGTCGTCGACGTATCGAATCGCAGAATCTCCAATGACTGAGCCTGACTGCCGAAAGTGAAATTGACACTGCCAGAAGCCGTATAAGCGGTTATCACGCCATGGCCGATGGCATCATGTACAGTATCATGAGTCACGGTCGAGAGATCCGGATTGACGCTGAGACCCAGTACCTCCAGCTCTATCGGCCTATCGGGCGCCCATTCGGGTTTGCCGTAGAAGTTGTGATTCTGGGCTACGGTGCCCGCAAGCCTTGCGCCGGTCACATTCCAGCCGACCGGTAGTTGGGGCAACGTAAACTGAACCAATCCCAGCCGACCCATATCCACTATGCCTCCTGCCCCGGTGAGATCGGGGTGAAATCGGCAGTTCCGGATGTGAATCTGATCCTTGCTTCCATTGTGGTTCGTGCCTGGCTTTGAGCTGTCGACGAAAGTGTCCTCCACCAGCGTCGCGGACAACACCCTCGCCCCCGCCGATATCCCAAGAGTCGTTGCCGATGGCTTGCAGCTCGTAACCTTGGGAGCCGAATAGCTTACAGAGTCCACGATGATCTGCCCGTTGGTGCTGGTGTTGTTCCACTCCATCATGGTCAGCGGCATGTGCGGCGGATACACAGTCGTCTGCGAGTCCTGCACCACCCCATTTATCGAGACGCTTGAGCCGCCCGAGTCCCAATGGAAGACGACCACATCTCCCTTGGCCAGCGAAGAGGCGATGGTCGGGCCGGTGTAAATTTTAGACCCGTTTCGAACATGAAAGTGCCAGCCGACCCCACTGTCGGCCAGAACGAGGTACGGGTCGCCGTCATCGATGTCACCCAGACCAAAGAGTCCCTGTGAGGTGGCGGAGGGACCACCTATCACGAACTTAAAGTCACCCCCCAGGAATATCCTCGAAGTCGTGAGATCCGACTCGTTCAGTATGGCGCTGGTACCGTCCACACCCGCCAGACCGCCCCGCCACCATTTCGCCCTGTCGAAAGTCGTGTCGGCGTACGTAAAATCGTCGTACAGGGTATACTCTTCGGGTGCCTCGCCGCTCGCCAGGCACGCCACCACCGACAACAACACATGGGACACTCGCCTTTTCATTGAATTGATTGCGACCCAGATTCGCGGCGCATGGCGAATGCCCTTCGCTCACTTCACCGTGACGGCGTCTTTCGGCACATCCCCGGATACCTCGGTGACGCTCGCCACGCCGCCAAGGTCATTTCCGACCAACGCGACGCCGCCACTCCTGTCGCCAGCGACTCTCAGGAACGCGCCATCCTTCGCGCGAGGCCGACAGCCCCGAATAAGCGCATCTCGACACTGGACCAGGCCCAAGGCCGGCGCCCCGCCAGAGCAGGTTGCCGCGTCGAGCCCATCCACCGCCAGATTCTCCACGTCATCGAAGACGATCGCATGGCGCAGGTCTGGTGCGGCAGTCCGCAACTGCACGTTCGAGAAGCGCAGTCCTCTCACGTGCCGGCAGTAAAACCCGTATGCCGGCAGATCGCCGAACATCTTGGATTCGGGATATTTCTCCGCGACCTCCGGGACCTGTCTCGCTGCCAGGTCGCGCGCACCGCCGCCCTCGAATGACAACATGATGTTGTTGAAAGAAACGTTCTCGACCGGGTGACCCGGCAAACCGGTGATCGAGCAACCCGTCTTGCCGACGCCCGTGGCGACGATGTTGGCAATGACAACGTCCCGGAGACTGCCGGTGGGCGGCGGGGGCATCCCCTCCTTGAACGGGCGCGCTCGGTCGCCGAGCCTGAGGAACAGCGGCACATTCACGCCCTGGATGGTGATGTTGGCGACGGCGATGCGCTCAAGCCGCCCTCCATCGACCAGTTCGAGCGCAAGCCCGCACATGCCGCGCTGCATGCCATAGATCAGTCGCGCGTCATCCGGCGGCGATGTCACCACGCAATTGGCGATCGTGATGTCCATGAATCCCCCGTTGGATTCCGTGCCCATCTTGATGGCATTGCAGTGGCTGCGCGCGACGCAATCGCTGATCGAGATGCGCTCACAGGGCCGCTCGAACGTGCTCTTCAGCGTGATGCCGTCGTCATCGCTCTCGAACACGCAACCCGAAACGGCGCAGTCCTTGCACCCGTCGAGATCAAGCCCATCGTTGTTCGCATTCCCAAAATTTCGCACCCGGATGCCCCTCATGATCACGCGCTCGCAGCCCAGATAATGCTGCATCCACATGGCCGAGCGCTCGAGGCGGAGCCCTTCGACCAGCACATCGCGGCAATTGACGAGCCGGATGAGATAGGGGCGATTCTCGTAAGGCCTCGTTCGATCCGCCATCTTGAAGCTCTCGCCCTGCCCGTCGATCAGGCCACGCCCGACAAGGCCGATATTCTCGAGATTCTCGCCCGCAATCAGGCTCTGTTTCACGTAGTTGTCGGTGTAGGATCGGATGGCGGGTATGTTCTGTGGATAGTGCGCGATGTTCGTGCTGCCGAGCAGGGTCGCGCCGGCCGCAATCTCCAAGGTCACGTGATCGCGAAGGTAGATCGTTCCGGAAAGGAACTTCCCCCCTGCCAGACGCACCGTGCCGCCCCCGGCCGCGGCGGATGCATCAATCGCCTTCTGGATCGGCTCAGTGCAGAGTGTCTGCCCATCGGGCCTGGCGCCGAAGCCGCACGGGTCAACGACCGCCTCGGCCCTCAGCGCAAGGCAAGCCGTACAACCGAGCACTACTATGGCGAACTGTCGCTCACTCATGGTTCCTCCGAAGATGCGTCAATGCAGGGCGGTCAATTCGCGTCGTCACCATCCTCGCCGCGCCGCAGCAGATCGCGGAGCATCTGCCTGATATCGACGATGCCTTTGACGCTGACGAATACCGTGATGGTCGAATACCAGATGATACAGGCCCAAACCAGAAAGAACCAGAAGGCGTGTCCGTTTGTCATGGTACGATCCTCTTCCGCGGTTTCAGCAACGAGCCCGCGATCATCCCGATCGCCGCGGCTGCAAAGGCCGCGGTCCCCGCCGCGTCCTTGCCGATGGACGCGGCCAGACCCGCGGTGGCGGGGAGCTTTTCCATAGTCAGGTGCGCGATGGGCACGGTGGCCCCAAGGATGATTGCGCCGAGCGCACCCCAGTTGTTCGCGCGCCGCCAGTAGCAACAGGCAATGAGCAATACCGACATGCTGGAGAGATAGATCGCCCCTGTCAGCAGCAGATAGGACCAGACATTGCCCTCGATGGTGTACAGGAGCCCAAACACGAAGAGGTAGACGCCGATCAGCGCGACGATGCAGCGATTCCAGAGGATCGCCCGCCTGTCGGACCAGGGTCGTCGCCGGAAGGGCGCAAGGATGTCGTTGTAGATGACGCTGCCCCAGCCCAGCATGTAGCTGGAATCGGTGGACATGTCGGCCGCGAGCATGGCGGCGATGACGATTCCGAGCAGGCCCGCGGGAAGGATGGCGCTGAGAAATCTCGGCATCGCGTGGAGCGAGGCGGCGTTGAGCTTGCCCACGGCGGTTCGCTCAAGCGCCGCGGTCTCCTCGCCCGAGAGTCGCGCAAGGGGCCGACCCGGGCCCGAAGAGGCGATCTTCTCTTGGACCACAGGTGGGATATCGGCCAGTTCGTCGGGGGTTAGCTCTTTCAATGGCCGCCAACCGAGGGCGCCGAGCGCCGCGATGCCCCATAGGCCGGGGATCAGCCAGCGGCACACGAAGAAGAAGCTGGTGCGCGTGTAGACCTTGCGGCCCGTGTCGGTATCTTTCGCGGAAAGCATGCGGGCCAGGGTCGTCTGCCACGTGAGCGTCGCGGCGGTGTTACCCAGGATTTGCATGATCACAAAGGTCCAACCGAGATTCGGGTTGGCGAGAGGGTTGAAACCACCCGCGCCGTGGTGCCGTTCCACGGTCTCGACGAGCCTCTCCCAGCCGACCTGATGGAGGATCATCGCGGTCACGACGAGCAACCCCACGCTCATTACCACGAACTGCAGGAAATCGGTTACCAGTACGGAAAGCAGCCCGCCGAGGACGATGACGACACCCGCCAGCCATCGGACGAAAGTGCCATAGCGTTTCTCGAAGAGCTCGGGCAAGGTCATCGCGCCCGAATCGCGCAGCGGCTTCACGCAGAAGCCGGTGAGCCCGATGAGGAACATGGCCCCGGCCTGACAGATCCCCGGCAATGCGCCCGCGAAGCCATCTGTGTAGCCCGCCTGCGCCGTGAACATGCACGTGATGATGCCGAACTCCGTTGCCGCCAGCGACGCGATGCCCAGATAGACGTTCATCTCGCGCCCGGCCACGAGATAGTCCTCCACGCGGCTGACGTACTTCCGGACGCAGATGCCCGCCCAAAGTGTCGCGAGGAGGTACAGGCCCAGGATTGAGCCGTCCACCCATGGCGCGAAATTCGTGGCGATAAACATGGTCATGACCCGCCGGGGCTCAATTTGCCCTGATGAAATCGCGCACCCACGTGGCCTGCTCGGGATGCATGTCGACCAGGAATCCCCCGAGGATCGAGTAACCTTGGATGGTGCCAGAGGCCAGGGCATTGAGCACATATTCCCACTGGACCCTGAGCATGTTCATCGGCACGCCAGCCAGTAGGGTGAAGTCGCGCAGATAACAGCCAACGTTGATCGGCTTTCCGGGAAATATCTCCCGGCACTGTTCGACGTACCGCCCAAGGTTCACCAGATCCTTGGACGCCCAGACCCAGAGCGTGACCACGTCCAGCAGATCCTCGAAACCGACCCAATTCTCCTTCTTTAGCTCATGTGAATAGACCACGCCCCAATGCTTCAGCCTCGGGTTGGCGCTTTGGATCGCGCGATGGACGGTGGCGTATTGGTCCGGCGTGATGTGCTCGACCTTAATCTTCCCATAGAGGTCGTCGTCGAATGCACCGGTGACGTTCGGGTATTTCAGCGACAGCCGGCTGACGATCTCTGCCTCGCGGCACTTGCGCTCGGTTCGGCCATCGTGATGCATCCGGATCGGGGCGCCTAGGCCCTTGCCCGGCTCCTCGACCTTCTGGTACTCCCATTTTGAGATCTCGCAGACGACCTCCTCCACGTCCTTCAGCTTCTCCATCGCCATCGACGTGTTGGGGTGGAACATGAAACAGCACTTCCGCAGGCCAAACCACTTCGTGCCTTCGCCGGCGCCGAAGATCGAAAGCTGCCATTGCCCGTTGATCGCCTGCCCATCCCAGCACCAGCCAAAGTCTGCCATGCTGCGTGGCCGATCCGCCCCGGCGAGCGCGGGGAGAGACAGCGCAGCGGCGACCGTGCCCACGGCGCCCCGGATGAGATCTCGGCGGGATACGCCAGGCGCCACTTTGACATTGGGCGTCGTTCCCGTTTGGACGCTGCCATGATTCGCCGCTTGATCGGCACTCATCAGATTCCTCCCTCGGGTCGGCTTTTACTCCACCGCCGGCTGCACCTCTACAAAACCGAGCATCGTCTTGACCGATCGTCCCTCGCGGTTCATCGGGTTTCGCCCAGTCGCCAGTATTCAAATTTGCTCCTGCGTTGCGCCAAGACCCAGTATCTCAAGGGCCTCCAGCCACCTATTTTGCCGGAACCAGCAGCCGGTCTTTCGACTGAGCCCAGTAGGGCGGCAGATTGTCACCGAGGGCAATCGCGTAGTCCTCAAGTGTGCCCTTGGGCGCCCTCGATGGCACCACGGACCACGCCGTGCCATCCTGCCCTGGCGGCACTTCGATCTTGAGATCAACCTTCGGGGTTTCAACGGTGTTTCCGGTGGCGACCTCGCGGCCGGAAGGATCCATCACCGTGGCTCTCGCAGTCTCGCCAGGGCCGGGTGACGTGAGCGTGATGGTGAACGCCTTGGTCTTCGGTGGCACGTAGAAGTAGAGTGGGCCGCTTTCGCCCAGCAGGGCCAATTCTCTGCCCAGGATGACTGCGTGATCGTTGAGCAAGGTGACCTGTCCCGCGTTGCGGGAGGTGTTCAACACCAAGTTACAGATGCCGCCCGACGGGACGGCGACCTCCACCTCGGCCGCTTTGCCGGGCTCGATGTCGCCCTTGGCGAGCGGTTGTCTCTTTGCCGAGTAGAGGCTCCAACGGGCCGGCTCGAGATTGGTCTTGCCAATCTTTCGGATCGAGATCGTGGCGCGAAAGCTCTCCCCCGACCCGAGCGAGGCGATCATGCCAAAGTCGCCGCGCAGCGAGACCGGCCGGATGCTGGCAGGCGCAACTTCCCCGGCGATGGGCTTCAGTGGCTGGCCGCCGTAGGCCACTTCGCGCGCCCCCTTCGATTCAAATGCGCGCGATTCGAGCGACGCGCAGAATGCGAGGTTGGCAACATTGTCCTTCTCGATATGCCTGCGATACGCGCGCAAATCGGACAGCGCCTCCTGCGCGGCAATGAAATCACCGCTGGCCCGCGCCCGGCTGACCGCGGCGCACTTCTCGGCGTGCGCGAGACCTTTCCCGAGAAATGCGACGCGCGCCGCGGCGAGCGCGTCGGCCCCAGCCGCCTCCGCCGCCGCGGCGAGCAATTCTCGGCCGCCCGCAAACGCCTCGGGCGTGAAGCACTCGTGCGCCAAGCGGGGGTAGCTCGCCCAATTCGCCCCCATCTTCTTCTCCGCGGCCCGGAATCGCTCACGGTTGCCCATCGTGTAATTCTCCCAGTAACTGAAGTAGGCTTTGACCCCCTTCGCCGCAGGACCGAATGCGCCGTAATACTCGGCCAGCACTTCATCTGCCGTCTTGTCGAGGCAACTCTGCCAGCGCGCGAACAGATACGCCTGCGGGCCCTGCGTCGCCCACATGGCGGTGAGCGAATCAAAGTCCGTGGCGATCATCCCATGTCTGGCATGGTGGGCGAACTCATCGGCGAACTGATGCGCGTAGATGAACGGCATGCAATAGCCTTCGAGGGTGTAGTTTGGCCGAAGAAAAAGCCTGCAGCCGGTCTTCGCCCACCCCTGCCACATTGCGAGGCACTGCTCGTGTTCCGCCTCGGAGCGGGGGAAGAATGAGTCGGGCACGAGCCCGATCCAGACGTGCTCGTTGAGCGTCTCTCGGACGGGCGGCGGCGCATAATTCACGTAGGCATAGCCGGTCACAATGGCATCGGGGTCATGTTTCGACGCCAGTTCCTGGAGCGTGCGCCAGAATCGTGCGTAGCGGTCCGAGACGATGCCGTGTTTGCTGAAACGCTCGGGGTAGAGCCCTTCGTCGGGCCGCGGGGGATCCCACGCCCTGCACCGGTCGCACCCACACCGCCCAAACACGTCATTCTCGCACCCGTTGATGTTGGGCTTGTTATCGGGGTCGGAGGCACAGGCCTTCAGCCAGTTCTCGATGATCTGCGCGTGGAAACCGGGATTGGAGACACACATGCCCGCCCGGTCGCCGCGATCGCCGTATTGCGGGCCGCGCTTCCCGCCGTCGAGCAGGTTGAACCAGTCGGGATGTTCCCCGCCATATTGCTTCCACCACGTGGTGAACGCGTGGCCCCAGCGCATCTTTCGAGAATGGCCCATGCGCTGCCGGCGGAGCCACTTCCCCTCATCCGCGCGCGCTTTCTTCAAAGCCTCCGGCGAAAACGTATCCCCCCCCGCCGCGCCGGGCCGGCCATCGAGCGTGCTGCGCAGGCGGCGGATGATCAACCTAGGAGCGACGATCTTGTCCATTGCGGGAATCACGATGCTCTTCGTGGGCGGGACATGCTCCCCCAGTTCTCCCGGCCACAGCCACCTCACCCCCATGACGTTCTCCAGAACCTCATACACGCCAAACAGCGTCCCGGCCCACGTGTCGGGATCGAGCGGTTTACCGTCGCTGTCGCGCCCCGCGATGCAGAGCGCATCCCGTGCCCCGCGCAGCACAAACTCGTCCGGCGACAGCGCCTTGGCGTCGATGCCGGCCCTGGCCGCCGCGGCCGTCGGGCCGATATAGATGCGCGCCAGCGCCCCATTCGGTTCCCGCCCTTCTTCAACCACGGTCAACTTGGCGCCCGTCGCCTTCTCCACGTGATAGACCAGTTCCTCGGCAGCATATTTTGCGACGGATGATGGCGCGACAGGCAATACGACAACGGCGCCCGACAGCCCATCGACAACGAGAGGCGTGCCAATGCGTTGGCCGTTCCCCTCGCCGCCCGGGGCCATCGCCCTAATGCACGAAATGCCAGATGACAGGATTACAATGAGCGCCAGGATTTGTTTCATGGTTTTGGCAAGGTTCGAATAATGCATCCGGTTGGTCCCAAAGGCGGCCGCGCGCGGCCGTGATCCGCCGCGCGAATGTCCCTTGTGCCCACGCAGCCAGTCGCGGGGAGGCGAGGATCGCGGAAGTCCGTCTCATGGCGATTGGACCGGGTTCAAGGCACATTGTCCAAGATCCATAATTAAATACAATCGTCTTTGTCGTAACGGAGGCATCCACTGGCACGCGAGCGTGCGGTGGACTAGCCCGGACATTTCACAGCCTTTCGGCTGTGAAATATCCGGGCTCTGGGAAAACCGCGCCATGAAAGCCATTTATTGGGAAAGGTCAGGCAATGACTGGGATCTTTCGTGGGTGCAGAATGTGTTTCGCGGATCGGTGGCCCCAAACCTTCCAAAATCGCATTTTTCAGAGCGCGGTTTTCCTTTGAGCCTGCATGTTTCACGCGGGAGCGTGAAACATGCAGGCTAGTTGGGGGCCGCCGTTTCTCTCACAAGTTCATCAACCTCCTTCGTGATCTGCTCCTCGACGGTCTCCGTGTAAGGGGCGCGGTGACCATATTCGAGCATCCCGGTTGTGCCCTCGTAGCCTCCTTCCCTGAGCACCCGCAGGCTGGGCACATAGCTGAGCAGGTCGTTATTGTAACCGCAGACCCAGGTGGAGTCCCAGCCGTAGGCGGCCTTGAACCTGAGCGAGTAATCGACCACCGTCTCACCCGTGAGGGCGATGAGCGTCAGCTGGGGGCCGAAGCGCCACACCTGCACGGGATAGCCCACGCGGTCTGGCGGCGATCCCAAGGTCTCGTATTGTCGGATGAGGTGCTCGAATTCGCGTCTCGGCATTCCGGTGAGGGCCGCCTGGCGCTTTTGGAGTTCCTCGAGCGAAAGGCCGGGTTGAAAGAACAATTCCGTCTCGCCCATCGCCGCTCGGATCGGGCCGCTGAGAGGGACCATCTTGCCCGCGACGACCTGGCGAACCGCCTCGGCCAGAATCTTGCCATACATGCGTGCGATATCCGTCGCCCGGGCATCCTCGCCGCGAATGCGGGGCAGCGGATTGGCGTCGCCGCCGCAGTTCTGTATGAACATCGCGACCGAGTCCGGAAATGACCTCTCAAGCTCAAGCTGCGCAAAGCCGGGGTAATCGCCACTGATGCTCAGGCCCCCGAGCGCGGTCGGGTGGCAGGAGTAGCCGAAGACGACGGTCTTGATCTGCTCGCCATCCCTGACGACGATCACCGGCACGTCTTGGTCCACCTGGCCGCCGGATCCGCGCCCTTGGGGGCGCGAGCGGCGCCGGTTCACCGCCACTCCGGCCAGCCCCTGCTCAAACTCGACCGCCGCCGGCGCGAGATTCGCGATGGCGTCGCCAATGACCCTGTCATACGACGCATAGACACTCGCCGTGTATCGATCACGCACCGCCGCCTGCTCCGGTGTCAGCTCATAATAGAGCCACAGGACATCCTCGGTGACCGGACAACTGTGGTTGTGCGAGGCGTTCAAAATCAGACGCTCCCTGGGGATACCGTGCTTCCTCGTCGCCTCTCTTGCGATCTGGCCGACCATCTTCGCGCTCAGTCCGACGAGATCGGCGGTGATCATCACCGAGGTCGCCCCCGCGTCATCGCGCAGTGCGAGCGCCTTCAGCCAGATCGGATGCTCGACCCGCTGCGACATCCGGGTCTTGCCCCCATAGCCGGCCAGCGGCACGGATTCACCCGGCGTGATGTCCACCTTTGCCGCACCGGCCTGCCATGCGCCGGGGCATTCACAGACAACGGCGGCGACCAAGAGGGCGGTGGCGAGGGCGTTCATGTTTGGTTGTGGTCGGGCATAGGGTGGCAGCAGGGACTTTACGTCGTCAGCCCGTGACCGAAGGGATACCGGTCCGAGATCCTTCACGGTTGGCGGTTGAGCCTCTCGTCGCCGACCTTCTGGATCCATTGTCTGGAAAACTCAGCACTGGGCAGCCCGACGTCCAAGACGGTGTTGGCCAGAAAGATCATGTCGTGGATGCGGCCGTCCCTGAGCCACTCCAAGCCCAACTTGCACTGGTGTTCCATCAGTTCCACCGGGATCGGCTTGCGGTTGTGAAAATCCCAGATGTAGAGTCCCAGGGCGATGCGAGCACCCTTTGGGGCGATTTTCTCCAAAGCGGCCAGGTTTTCCTTCAGACAAGGCAATTCGTCCGAGTTCCACGTCCAGAGTGTCAGGACGTCAAAGAGGCTGAGGAATCCCGCGAGAGGTGGCTCGCACCCGCGGAACGCCGGGGACGCGATCGTGCGCGATGGATTTATTTCATGGGTGTAGAGCGTCACCCAGGTTTGCATGGGGCGGCCGACGGCCCTCATCTGCTCTTTCGCCCGCGCGATCTCATCCGGGCCAAGGGCGGGGCGGCCCACGACGCGACCGTCGGCCTGTTTCTTGGCGTCGATGATAAAATCATCCAGATAGATGCCGGTGAAGTTGGGATACTTCCTGGCGAGCTCCAAGGCTGGCGAGAGCTCGTTCATGCCTCCCTTGCCGCCGCTCCCGACAACCGACCAGATCACGCGCTGCAGTGGTTGGAAGGAGATGGCATATTGCTCGAAGGCGGTTTTTGCCCTCCAGCGTTGGCCCCCGGGAAGGGCGGGGGTCTCGTGCGAGCGGATGAGCAAAAGGTTCGGTACGCCCAACCAGAAGGCACCCTCTGCCGGCGTCATGCGCGAACCGCCGCGAATACCGCCAAGCTCGAGGGAGTCGTCATCCCCGCCCGCAAGGACAGTGAAGATCCACAGCCGGTCGCGAACCGTGGCATCCGGCGGAGCAGCGGCGGCGGGCTGTTCCGCGGGCAAACGCCCCGCGGCGCAAACGAGGGCGGCAGCAATGGCAACCGCCAACGAACTGGGCACCGCGCGGCGCGATGGGCTTTGTCCACTCAGTCTGGTCATGAGGCTCTCCCCATGTGGCTTTTTCTGTTTCCGGTCATGGGCGCGGCTACTCTACTCCCCTGCGCACGAACTCCTCATAGCGCCGACGATACTCGGCCTTGTAGTCGGCGACAGCCCGCTCGTAGCTTAATCTCGGGCCGTCGGGTTTGATTCGGCCAAACAGAATAAGCTCTTTGCCTGTTACGGGAACGGCAAAGTGTCCGTCCTTGGCATCGATGGCCTTGCCGTCGAGCGTGGCGCGCCCGATCGAGTAAAACCACGGCACGCGCACCAGCAGCCGCCGCGGGGATTGCCGATACTTTTCCGGCAAGCGGATCGTCAGCTGGTCCCTTGCGGCCTCAGCGGTAAAGCTGATTGGGCCGAAAGAGGATGGTTCATCTCGCACTTCGATCGATCTGCCCGACTGCACCCATTCCGGCGAAATGGCCGACAGCAGATACAGGTCCGCGCCCTGCTCGCGTACGAGCATGTTGCGCAGGAGTTGGATGACGTTGGCCGAACTGGTGCACTGTGGCGTGATGTTGAACACATGACTGTAGCCCCGTGTGCTCCATGGAATCGTCCCGAACTCGGCGGGGAGGTGTGTCGAGGTTGAGTGCAGCAGCATCGCGTAGAGTTCCTTCACCGCCCACTCCTGGTCCCACGCGGTACCGCGAACCAGCGAGACCTGCGCGTTGTTCGGCGTCTGCCAATAGTGCAGACCGGGCCGCTCATTGAAGACAAACTCGTCGCCGCGCTTGCCAATGGCAGCGGGCCAAGTGTACGCAAGGAGCCCTTCCTGATAACGACCGCGCACGGTGCGCAGCGTCGCTTCCACGCGCGGATCGGCAGGATCGAAGAGTATCTCCGGATGGAGGGTGCGCAGATTGTCCCAATCGTTGCCGGCAACCGTGCGTTCGAGGGCCGGTGGGATGTATCCGCCGGTCTTCGCGGTTTGTCGGTCGAGCAGCTTGTCGAACGCCGCCCGGAAGCGACGCTCCTGCGCCTCGAAACGCGCAACGTCTTCGGCCTTTCCCATTTCTTTGGCCATGCAGACCGCGTTGCGGAGACCGATCAGGCCCCACAGGTGTTGGCCGGTCTGGCGGCAATCCTTGAGGTACGCGTCGTCCGCCACGGTGGCCGGAGGGAAGAGGCCCAGCGGATCCTTGCCGGTGATGGTCTCGTGCCAGGCCATTGCCTTGACCACGCCAGGATAGACGTGTTCGAGAAACTCCCGGTCGCGCGTGAGCTGATAGTGCCGGCCCCAGCCCCAGAGATTGTAACCGAAGAATTCCCAGTACAACGCGTTGGGATTCTGTTCGAGGCGGAAGCCGCCGTCGGGACCCTGCTTGCTGAAAAAGAACAGGAAAGCGCGCCGCGCGACGTCGAGTAACCCCATGTACTCGAAGGCCCGTGACATCTCGGTGGTGTTGGCGCCACAGTACCAGTTATGATAGTGAAATTTGTTGACGTTTACGATGAGGTCGTCGCCGACCAGGTCGATCGTTAGCAGATTGTTGATCGTGTTGGCCAACAGATACTCCTGGACTTTGTGCTCGGGGAATCGCAGGGGAGGTTTGGCGATGATCCACTTCTCCCAAAACGCGACCATTTCGGCAAAAAGACGGGGGGGATCGGCATCGCGCACCTGGCGCGCCTCGGGCGAGTCGTCCGGCGACGGCACGAGCGGGAGCTTGAAGGTCAAGGTTTGGCCCTGGCCGGGTTTGAGTTGGATGCAGTAGGTGACGATGCCAACCGGGGTGTGAGGGTCCTGGGTGTGGCGCGGGTTCGGATCGCCCTCGATCTCGCCAGAAAAATAGCGGCGCATGTGCAGGCCCCAATCCTCGAGCGCCAGCGCCCGGCGACTTGGCGCCGGATCGGTCGGGAACGTGAATAACATCCTTCCATCGCGCCGCACCGCATCGTCGGCCCAGGTGAGCTGACAGCTCGGTTTGAAGCTGCCGAGATCCTTGGTCAGGTGCGCGGGGATCGAACCCCCGCGCTGACCGAACCGGTAGTCGCCCGCCGCGGTGTGGAGCGTGTTGACGGGCGAGCGATACCGCCAGCCCGCGCTCAGATATGCCGCACGCGGCTCGGCATCGAGCGTGTTGGTCACGGTGACCATGGCGAAACTCACCGGTACGCCTTTGAGCGCGCCGCCGACATCAGCTGCAAACAGCCGGAAGGAATACCGGACGCCGTTCTGCGCGAGATCATATTCGACCGCGGGCAGGCAGCCTTTGTGCAGCGTGCGGATACGGGCGCTAACGGGGACAGGAGGCAGGCCGGTGAAGAACATCAGCTCCCCGAATCCGGTCCAGATGTAGCCTTCCGGCGTGACCTCGACTCCGGCCGGCGCGCCCCATGCGCCGAGCATGTCGGTCGGCCAGGCGAAATAGGAAAACGGTTTGTCGGGCGGATCCAGCAGGTCCGGATCGAACATTCCGCCCAGCCCGCTGCCCGCATGTTGACCGGCGACGGGCGACAGGGCGAAGACGCCGCCAAACAGCAATGAGATGATCGTGTGTGGCAGGTGCATGTGTCTTATCCCCCGCGTAGCCGATCGCCGACGGCGATTGGCGACTGGGCGCGGGGCCAAACGCTCACGCGTTCGGCTGCAGCTTGCCGTTCGGCATTTTCACCCCCGATGGCGCCCCGTCTCCGGGGCATGGGATCCCGCCCGAACTCCTGCGCGTCGCGAAATGGCTCAATTTCGCCATAGCCAATGTCGGCCAGCATCATCCGGATGCGGTCGTCGTTCCTCGAAATATCGACCTGGTCCCTGTTGAAAGGGCCCCTCATGTCATTGCGTTCCCCCGCCACCGGACGACCGGAGCGTCAGGTGTATGAAACCGTCGGAAATCCGTTCCACGTTGAATGCATCCATGACCCGCGTCTCGGCGACCGGCCCAGCCATCGCCCCGCGCAGGTTATCCCAGAGCGCCATGACCAGTTTGCGCGGCATCACCGTCCAGGTCCCAACGCGGGCGGCCGGTTCGCCAAAGCGCAATGCGTTCGTTCGGCCCTCCACGGGCACGATCAGCGTGACGATCAGGGACAGGCCCAGCAGCTCGGTCTCCTGATAGATGAGAACCGCATTGCCCCGCACGTCGATCGTCAGCGACTTGCGGCGGGGCTCCAGAACAGGGGGATTCCTCCTGGCGACGAACTCCAGGCGATCTTCCAGAAATAGGTTAACGCTGCCGTCGTGTAGCGCGACGGTGCCCAGGTCGTACGGGTCACCTGCGAACTCTGCGCGCCGCCGCGCGAAAGCAACGATCGCCTCGACAAAGGAGGCGTCGCCCTGGGCCATTGCCTTCAGCGTCACGAGGTCGGGGGGTATCTCGAGCAGGCGCATGCCCATCATCGCGTACAGGCCCAATCCGCCCAGCGCGCAGACCAGGTACCCGAAGGCGTTGGCCCGCATCCGAACGAGTCGCTCCAGCCCCCGCATCGCGCATAGCATGAAGAACGTGATCGAGAGCACCCCCGCCATGGCGATCCCCGCAAGAGACTGTGCCGGCGCTGCGCCGCCCGGCAGCCGAAGCTTGAAATCCCCCGGCAACTTCAACGCTTCGGGGCTCATCGTTGGCTGCTGTGCCTTCTCCGTGGGATTCTCCTGCGGCAAGGCGGGTGGCGGATTCGAGGGATCTGCCTGCGGCTGGCTGGCCGGCGTATCGTGTCCGACACTATTGTCCGCGGCATGCAGCCCCGCTCCAATAAACCATCCCCCCAGCACGACGAGAAACACCCGCCCCCGCCACGCTCCAAACATCCGATACAAGCATCCCATGTGGTTGTCCTTTCCCGTTCTCTTGTGGCATGAGGATCTGCACTACGGTTCTTGATGGTTCTCCGTGCCGCGGCTCGCGGCAACACTTTTCTCATTACCTGGGCCAACCACAATTATCCCCGACTCGGGAACCTCAGGCTATCGCGCCCGTTCGGCCCTCGCATTGATGGCGCGCCACGCCCCGATGGTGCGTTCCAGGTTATCCCGCGCGTCGCCGCCGATTCCGTAGCCCTGAAAGCCGACGGGGCCCGCGTACCCGATGGCGTCGAGCGCCCGGATGACGTTGGCCACGTCGAAGGTGCCGCGATCGAGTGTCTGGATGATCCGCTTCCATTCGGCCCCGCGGCAACCGCTGTCGGCGCCGTTGATGCTGACGCAGCGCAGGCGGCTCTTGGCCCTCCGCAGCACATCCGAAAGATCCGCCTCATCCTGGAGCCGGAGAAAGTGGCAGAGGTTGAACATCACACCGATGTCCGCGCGCCCCGTCTTGTCCGCGAACCGGAGGGCATCATCCATGCGCTCGAGCCAAAAACCGGCATGCGGGTAAAGGATGATCGGGACGCCGTTATCATCGGCGGGGGCGGCGATCTCCTTGAAACGGCGCAGCGCGAATTCGTCGCCGGCTAGATCCGCAGGTTTGAATTTCTTGCTCGTGAGCCCGAGCCAGAGCGCCACCCCGCGGCCCTTGAGTTGTCCGAGTGCCTCGAACAGCACCGGATCCACGGTCGTGCCCTCGTCGATAGGCACAACCGCGTAGATGCTGAAGATCGTGATGCCCTGCTTCTCTGCGGCCACCAGGGCCTCCGGCACATGCGCCGGGCGCACGCTACCGATGCCGTCGTAGCCGAGTTCCTTCAACAGCGCGATCTGCGATGTCGTGTCCGGGTGGGCGGTGTCCTTGGCCGCGTTATCGAACGCGAAGAAGGGCCGCCGCGCGGGGACGGCGGTGGCGTCAGACGCCCCCAGGGAAAGTGCGACTGCCGCGATCGCGGCGACACCACCGCGGAGCCATGCATGGTGCGTCAGCTGGGCGTGGTCGGATCTCATGGTCTCTCACCTCCCGGGCATTGGATGCGCTATCGTGATACATTCTCCGCCCGATCCTCGGGCAAGCCAACACCAGAGTGCTTGGTGGATTGCCAGCCGCCGGCGCCCGAGGGCGCCGCATCATTCTTGGGGGAACTTGACGCCCGTTGCCGCCTGACACAGGCGGCCCACTAGTGCAGTGTCCCGTTTGGTCCTGACACATGCTTCGGGAGGGGCCGCGGCCTCGCGGGCCGGGTCGGCCCAGGAACCGCACATCCGGTGAGACGCGGACGCCGGGGACGGCGTCCCTCCCCGTTTGCAAATTGGATCAGATGGATGTTCAGATTCATTTGAAACACCGCACGAGGCCGCGCGCGCCCCTGCCGTTCAGTCGCGTATCCTGAACGCCACGGCATGGCCGCAGGGCCACGCCGCGGGTTTCTGGATCACGAGGGCATCGGCTTCCTGTTTCCATGAGATCCTCTCGTCGCTGCCCAGCAGTTGGACGCTCGAGACGGGCTTCTTTCCCTTCGCAAGGGATTGGATCCGCACCTCGCCCTCGGGGATCCCGAGCGCGACCGCGTAAAGGGTCTGCCCGTCCTTCGATCGCGTGAACCTGATGTCCCTGGCCGAAAACGCAAAATCCTCCTTGAAGTGGCCGCTGTCCACCTTGGTCTCGCCCTCGCCATAGACCTCCCAGGGCCGCGTCGCGTAGATGGCCTCGCCGTTCACTTTCGTCCAGGCCGCGATGTCCGCGAGCAGCTGCTCGACCTCTGGATCGAGCGACCCGTCGGGCCGCTGGATGATATTCAAGAGCATGTTGCCGTTCTTGCTGACGATGTCTACGAGGTTGCGGATCACCCACCCCGGGGCACGGTACATCGTGCCGGTGTCCTTGGCCTTCCAGTTCTTGTTGTAGAACCAGTCGCCGATCGAGGTGTCGGTCTGCCACGGTTGTTCCTTGATGCCGGAAAGCCCACCGCGCTCGATATCCTGCACGCCGATCCCTTCAACGTAATCCCCGTGCCCCGTTCGCTTCCCCGGATCCTTCAGGCAGTAGACGGCCTGCACGTTTCCACCGTGCCGCGCCTGGCTGGAATTGTAATAGTTCGCGAGCATCGTGCGACCGACCTCGCCGAACGGGAGCGCCCCGTCGGTGTAGAGCAGGTCGGGCTGGTATTGATCCACCAGATCCGTGATGCGGCACAGCCATTCCTTCGCCCAAGCCGGGTTCGTGCTGTACCAGGCCTTGTCGTCGGGAGCCGCGGGCGGGTGGTAGAGGTCCTGCCACTGCGGGTCCGCACCGTCGTACGGCACGCCGGCCATCGGCCCCTCCTTGTCGCTGCCATGGCTGGTCTGGAACCAGGTGAAGCTCGCGCCCAGATGTTCTGAGACGCCAAATTTCAGGCCATTCTTCTGCGCGGCCTTCTGCCACGCGCCCACGATGTCGCGCCCCGGGCCCATCTGGACGGCGTTCCACCGGTGGTGCCTCGAGTTCCAGAGGTCGAAGTTGTCGTGGTGCACGCCCATGCTCACGAAGTAGCGCGCGCCCGCGGCCTTGTACAAAGACATCAGTCGGTCGGGATCGAACTTCTCCGCTTTCCACAGCGGGATGATGTCCTTGTATCCAAACTTCGACGGGTGGCCGTAAGTCTCGACGTGGTGTTTGTACTGGTCGCGATTCGCGCCCGGCACGTACATGTTCTTGGCATACCAGTCGCCCCACATCGGCACGCATTGCGGACCCCAGTGCGCCCAGATGCCGAACTTCGCATCGCGGAACCACTCGGGGCACTTGTACCGCTGCAGCGATTCCCATTCGGGCTTGAAGGGCCCCGGGGCGCTGCCCCCCTCCCCCAATGCCGCTAAGGCGAACGCGCCCGCCGCCAGCATCGCCATCGCCAACTTCGACTCCATCGTCCTCATCGTGATGTCCTCCGCTCTCGCCGCCAGATCTCGCGCAACCGCCGCCTGACGCGCCTGTGCCGCCAGACCCTTGTTCCTTAACATAGCAGGCACGCCCCGACGCGAGGGATGGCTGGAATTGACCGAGGCATGGCGATTCTTGACCCTGCGACGGGTCTGGGGCGACGGGTCTGGGGTCAACTCTTGAAACTTGAAAATCGGCGGGGCCCCCATTCTCGTTCGGCTTGTCCAGAGCCATTCGCGTCGAATTTGGGAGCGCGGTGCATTACGCCACGGCACAGGGCAATGGTCGCTCGGAGATCGCATCGCATGGCGATGGCGGGAGACTGGGCGGCGATCAGATGGTCGGGGCGGCCGGGGACTTTGGGTGTCGCCACGACCGGTGCGCGGCCGGGATCGATCAGGGACTCAGGAGATCACTATCAGGGGCTGCTGATGGAGCGGGCACCCGGGCGCTGACTTGAAAATTCAGACACCGCATCGTAGGAGCCTGCTTGCAGGCGATTCGAGTCGCGCTCAAGCGCGCTCCTACGCTCCGACGATCCAATCGATCTCCACCCGGTCGCCCGCCCTCGCGCCTCCCGTCGTCGGATCGAGGCGGATCGCGCGGATGGCCTTCCGATGCCATTGCTCATGGGTGGCCACGGGCACCTCATACTCGTGCCACTCTCCATCAGGCTTCACGGGGAAATTCAGGTACTTCTTATCGCTGAAATGGGGGTCCTCATTGGTGGTCCAGAAAAGCTGCGCCACCGCACTGCCACACAGGAACGCCAGGGACTGGATCGCCCCCATGGCACCGAGGATTGTTTCGCGGCATCTCATAGGCACATTCTCTTCGTGGCTCCGTCACCCCCGAGGAAAGAGCCGGAGCCAGAGGCGCTGCGGCGCGCGAAGGACATCGCGGATCACCTCGTCAACATCCCGGGCCCTCGGCTCGTCGAGCTTCCTGCACAGCACGAGGGCAACCCCGAAAGCCGCCAGCGCGCACAGAAAGAAGAAGCTGAACCGGTTGAGCTCCATGCCGCCACCACCGTAACGCCGGTCCCCGAATGCATCGATCAGCAACCCCCAGCCCATGGGCGCCAGCCCCAGCGCGAGGTTCGTCACGACCGAATACATAGCGAAGAAATGGCTGCGTCCCATCTCTGGCACAAGCACCATTGCGAGCCGCGTGTTGTTGACGTTCACGAGCGCGTACGCAAAACCCATCAGCAGCTCGATCGCGATCAGGAACCGGAAGCGGGCGGGAATCGGTCCGGCGGCCAAAAGGAACCAGCCGACCAGGATCGCCATCCAGACCCACAGGCCGAAGGTCAGCACGGGCTTGCTCCCAAATCGGTCCGTGCGCGACGCGAAGGAGGCCAGGGCTATCAAGCCGCCGACAAATGAGAGCGCGGTGACCACCATGATCGTGCCCTCGGCAAGTCCGGCACCGACGCGCAGATATGCGACCGTGAAGGTGCTGATGCCCCCATAGGCCACCGACCATGCCACGCTCAGGGCCAGCAGCTTTCGGAAAGGCGGATGGCGCGCGATCGCGAGCCAGGGCACGGCTCCCTTGCCGGATCGCTCCTCGTGCGGCACGGCCACGTCCGGGATCTTGTTCAAGAAGATCAGGCTCACCGCACCCATCACGGCACTGAACACGAAAATCAACGCGAAATGCCACGGGAGGGAGTGGCTCCCCAGGCAGGCCCCGGCCAAGAGGAACGCGCCGCAGCTGGCCACGTGGTTGAAGGTCGCCTCCCGGGCGAGGTATTTGCCGCGAACTTCCAGCGGCACCAGCGTCGTCACCCACGGGAGCCAGCCCGCGCTGGATATGCCGCGCGACAGGTTGAAGCAGAACAACAGGAACAGCATGAGCGCCAGTTGGCTCGTCGAATTCAGAAACCAGCCCGCCAGGGGCACCAGCGCCATCCCGAAGATGAACATCACCCTCGTTCCCCAGCCGGCATAGACAAAACGTTTGTACCCGACCCGCACGACGTGCCTAGCCGCGGGAATCTGAAAGATGACCAATAGCGGCATCATGCCGGCGATGATCCCCAGCACGGTCGCGCTGGCATTAAGCGACTTGGCGTAGAGGATCATCGGGCTCCCCAGCACCATCTGATAAGAGAGCGCGTTGAACGTCGAGAAGAGGTATGCGTTCCCGATCCCCCGCGGTAATGCCGCGGGCGATGCCGCCCCATGCTCGGGTTTCGCACTCATGCCAATCCGTTCAGGATGGCATCAAAGACTGACCGCCGCATTGTCAGCAAGCAAAAGGCGCGCCCCAAGGCGTGCTCGCCGTTCATTTCTGCTCGGTCGCGGGCCCCATCGGCCGATGCACCAGCCAGCGTAGTTTGAACCATTCGCCCGATGGCGGGTCCAGGCGCACGCCGGTGATGATGCCCCCGTAGCCCGGCGCCCCAGCAAGCGGGACTTGGATGTCTTGGAACTCACCCCCGCCCTTGACGGGGAATCTCACGCTCCGTTCACCGCCGAATGCCGGTTTCTCAAGCGTGCTCCAATACAAGGTCGCCTCGCCGGCGCCTTTGGACGCCGCGCGCACGTACAGGTTCGGCACATCGTGCGCGCGCCAGGCGCTAGGCGGTCCGGTGAGGCTCGCGCCGCCCTCGCCCGTTTGTACCCACAATCCCTCCTTCAGTGGCCACCCGCCCGCATCGATCTCTGGCCTGTGATACCATCCCTGCCGATCCTTGCTGAAATCATAGGCGGGCATCGCGGCCCACTTGCCATTCAGATACACCCACTCGCGAATCTCCTTCAGCGTCCCGAGGATCAACGCGTAGCCATATTCGTGCCCGATGTTGTGATCGAGGAACTCCGATCGGATGGGCGCGATATAGCCCGTGGGCCCATCCTTCGGCCCTCCCGAGCCGGGCCTGCCCGCGAAACCCCCGATGAACCGCGACGTCGCCGGCTGCCACACGCCCAATCCCCAATCCCTCTTATTGACCTGCGCCGCCCAGAATTCTGTCGTGGTCCAACTCGCCCATGGCCCCTTCACCTCCGGGCCCTTGACGATCTCCGCCAAAGGACTTCCCATGAATGGCTCCGCATTCGTGTAGGTCATCAGCCGGCAATAGGGGCCGTTGACATAGACGGCGGGCATCTCCTGGTGCCGCGCGGAATACAGCGTCTTGTCCGACCTCGCGTTGTTGATCCGGCATCGCACGCGCGCGGCCGATCCCTCCAGCCGGATCCATGCTTCGAACGTGCACTCGCCGGGCACCCCATCGTGCGGCCACTGCATAGGGACGCAGCTCACATAGATCGATCGGCCGTCATTCTTGTGCTCCAGCACTTTCGACGGGTTCATCGCCCAATCGCCCGATTGGATCGGATTCCAGCCCAGTTTCGCCCAATGCTCGACGGGTTTCTTATCTCCCGCGATATAAGGATTCGGTCCCGAGTAATACGACATCTGGATCTGCCGCCCGAGATCGTGGCTGTTCACAACGTTCTCGGCCGAGCCCGATTTCGAGACCCACGTGATCGCACCGCCCAGCGCCAGATTCACCCCCACCTTGATCGTGCCGTTGTCGATGAAGCTCATCTTCTCCTTGGGGAGTTCCTTCCGCTTGGGCATCGCAGAGGGAGCCGACAACGGCCACGCCAGAATAGCCAGCGCCACCGAGGAACGGAGACCGCATCCACATCCATATATTGAGCTGCGCATGATGGCGAAGATCCTTGCAACCGAACAAAGCAGACCGCAAGGCCGTTTTGGTCCAGGAACGGCTCGTCAGGGCGACGCATCCCTGACGCTATCTCCGGGATCGCAGTCCAGCGGCGCCTTCGTGTACGCTGTCCCCGAGGAGAACCCATGCGACACCGTAGCGATACCAATCCGCGGCGAGCCCTGGCCCTCGGCGCCGCGATCCTGGCGGCTCCGGTTGGCGCGGCCGAGGTCCCCGACCCGCGCATCGATTGCGCCTTCCCGGGCGGCAACGCGATCGTCGAAAGCATCGAGAACGACACCGTCATTTTGAAACAGGACCGGCGCGATACCGAGGGCTGGTGGTTTTACTGGTACTTCCGGGTCCAGGGCGCCGCCGGCCGCACGCTGAATTTCAAATTCACCGACGGGGCCCCCGTCGGGGTGCGTGGTCCCGCTATCTCGTTGGACGAAGGACTCAGCTGGGAATGGCTTGGCAAGGAAAGGTCCACGACCAACGCCTTCAGCTATGCGTTTGGGGAGGACGCGCGATCCGTGCGCTTCTCATTCGGGATGCCCTACACCGAAACCAACCTCGGGGCATTCCTCAAACGGTTTTCGGGCAACCCCGCGCTCAAGGTCGAGACACTGTGCCAGAGCCGTAAGGGCCGACCGGTCGAGTTTCTCAGGCTCGGGTGCATCGATGGCGCACCGCAGGCCCGCGTCTTCATCACCTGCCGCCACCATTGCTGCGAGATGATGGCCAGCTATGCGGTCGAGGGCATCGCGGAATCCGTGCTGGCGGACGACGATGCCGGACGCTGGTTTCGCGAGCATGTGGCGTTTGGGATCGTGCCGTTCGTGGACAAGGATGGCGTGGAGGATGGCGACCAGGGGAAGAACCGCCGCCCACACGACCACAATCGAGATTACGGCAATAATGGGATCTACGCCGAAACCCGCGCCATCCGCGCGCTGCTGCCCCGCTGGTCTGGCGGACACCTTTGCATCACGCTCGACCTCCATTGCCCCTCGATCCGTGGCGGCGAGAATGAGCACATCTATCAGGTCGGCAAAGAACCGCCCGATCAATGGGCGCGACAGCAGGACTTCGGCAAAATCCTGGAGGATGTCCGTCAGGGTCCCTTGCCCTACAAGGCCTCGGGGGATCTGCCCTTCGGCCAGAAATGGAACACGGCCAAGAACTACGCCGCGGGCACGAGCTTCTGCCAGTGGGCCCACACGGTTCCCGGCGTGTGGCTGGCAACCAGTTTCGAGCTCCCCTATGCCAATGCATCGGGCTTCGAAGTGACCGCGCGCACCGCCCGCTACTTCGGGCACGACATCGCCCGCGCACTCCGCCGTTACCTCGAACAGATTCCGAACACCGCGCGCGTCATCACAACCGGGGAGAACCCGACCGGATCGATTCAGGCGCATTGAGCCCCGAAACCGGCATGGTGTTTTACCTACTCTCTCACGCGCGCGCGCAGGTTCACTATTTTCCAGGGCGCTATCTTGAATCGCATCTCCCGGCCCGCGCAGTCGATCGTGCCCGATTCGCCGGTCGCATTGCCTAGAAAATCGGTCTCCCGCACCGATTCGAATGGCTGGTGCAGGCGAAAATGCGCCTGGGCCTCTTGCCCCGATCCCTCATAGAGACGAATCTCAATCTCCGGGGGCCGGTTCCCATCCGCCGATCCGATGACCCGGAGCGCTGACAGGATCACGTTTGACGGACCGACTTCTGCGAACGAGGCAACATCATCAAGGGTGGCCTGTTTGTTCTGGGGTGCCTTGCTCACCCGCACGCGACGCAATCCCAGATCGGGCGAGAATGCCATCAGGGGCACGTGTGATTCCATGGCCTCGCGCTGGCGGGCGGCATCGGTCCCGGCTCCTGCGTGCGGCACGACGGCACACCTGAGCACATGATGGCCCGTCCCCTTGATGGAGGGGTGCATCTGCCCCCACTTGTCGGGTGTCAGCGGGCGCACCCGGAGCAGAATGAATTCCAGCGTCTTCTCGTCTGGTTCGAAACCGTAGCCGGTGTGGGCACCGGGTGGGCAAACGAAGGTGTAGCCAAATGCGTCGGACGAGATATCCGTCCAGCGCGCCGCACAGTAGCCGGTCGGATAGCCCTTCACGAAGATCTCCCCACGAAAGGGTTCCTCCGCCAGATTCTCTCGCGGCTCCGCGCCAAACGGAATTCCCGCCCGCACGCGCCCGCTGATCCCCACCGGGAAACGAATCACGAAAACTCCGGAACCGTCGGCGGCATTCAGTTCCACGCGATAATCCAGGCGACGACTTCCACGCCAGATGCGGAGTTCGCGTGTCGCGGAGTGCGCGCCGAAGGTGCCCGAAGCCCGCGCCGATGCGAACACCGGGCCCTGGACGCGCCGGAGGCGGTCGTCGCCCGTCGCCCAGGCATGGCTGGCGCCCAAGGGGCCGTTCATCTCCCAGCTCTTTGACGGGGGCGCATCTCGATAGACAATGTCGCCAAGGCCTTCCCCGGTCACGCCAAGCGACAGCCCGCTCGCCTTATCGAAGACCTCCAGCTCCCCATCCGCACGAATCCGCACGCGATAGCCATCGGTCTCAACCAGTCCGGCACCAACGCCCGTGTCCGCGCCGCCGCCCGCGACGGCGGATCTTCGGCTGAGATAGAATGTCCGGTAACCGCATGCGGGCACCCCCTCTGCAATGAATGCCAATCCCCGCCCGCCCGCGCCTGTTCCTGGCACCCACTGCACCGGGATAGCGCCGCCGGCACCATCGCGAAGCACCAGGCCCGACGGATCGCCTTCCGCCGCGAATTCCACCGGACCCGAGACGGGCCACGCGTGAAAATTAAACACCACGAGCGGTGCCCCCAGATCGCCCCGAAAGTTGATCCTGCCGACGATGCCCGATAGCACTTCGTGGAGTGCTTGCTCGATCCTCGCGCGACGGAACCGGGCAAAGGCCAGTCTCTCCTCGTAGTCCACCGTCCATGCCCATTGGATCGCATGGCCCGCGCAGGCAAGCACGTCTCGCCAGAGTTGGTCCGCCGCGCCGGTTCCGATCGGTTCGCCCGCCGCGAGCGCCATGACCTGCGCTTTCTCCAGGCAGAGCAAGAGGTCCTCGTCCTGATTGTTCTGCATATAGAGGCTGCGATCCCCGTGAACGCCCGCCTCGACATAGCACTCGAGCGAATCCAGCGACCCCTTCAATTCCGTGATGGGCGCGCCGCATTTCTCGACCTCCTCAAAATATCGGCTGTTGGTCCCAAGTACTTTTCTGCTTGGGTCCCAGGCGGCGGCCTCCTGCGGCAACTTTGGGTCCGGCAATTGATCATCGGCCCCGATGGCCAATCGCCAGATCGGCGAGGGCGAGCATCCCTTCACTGGTTTGCCGAACTTCCCCATCTGATTGTAGCCATAGAAGCAGCGCGCCGATAGCATCCGCGTGCCATCGAGCCCCTTGCGCCAGAAGACGACCTGCGGGCCCATCGGCCGGGAGAACATGAAGTAGCGATAGCCGGCCTTGGCGAGAATCTGCGGCATTTGCGACGGGCCGCACATCAGGTCCACGGCATTGTAGACATTCAGCGTGGCCCCAGGCGCATTCCGTCGGTAGTCCTCCTTCGCCAAGACCAGGTTGCGCACGATCGTCTCGGGATATACTTCGGTGAGCCTCGGATTGCACACGGCACCGATCACCTCGATGCGGCCCTCCCGAACCCGCCGCCAGAATTCCTCGACCATCCCCGGCCATTCGCGCCCGGCTTTCTCCAGAAATGGCGCCAGCTCCTCGTTCTCGTTCTCCAAAAGCCACACGTAATTCGGATTGTCGCGCATGAGAACGAGGACCTGGCGGATGATCTCCGCGTAGCGCTGCTCGTGCCACAGCCGCGTATGGCCCCAGCACCAGTCGCAGTGCGAGGACAAGTTCACCACCGTGAACTTCGGATCTTCCGATGGTCCCGTGGCCGGGTCGCACCACGCGCCAACGAGCGCGAGCGCAGTCACCACGACGATCGCGAAATGGATCGCCCCCTTCTTCGATGAGACTCCCTTGTTGTGGCGATTCATGGCTTCCTCAATCAATTGCCCAGGGCAAATCGGATTCCCTGGTAAGCCTCCAGCCTCGGCAGCGTGATCTGCAGCATGCCGCCACGGTCCTCTTGCCGGAACGGCAACACCACGCCCTGGATTGTCGCGTACTTCCCCATCGCGGCCATCCGGACCACGTTGGCCCCGACATCCCGCATCGTCGCCGCGAGCGCCGTCGCATGGATTTCCAGTTCGGGCGTGAACGGGTCCGCTGCGTGGCCGGACGGAGTGGATCGGACGCCTCCGCCTCCCATCGGCCCGCCAAGCCGCACCCGCATCAATCGCGAGCCCGCCCCATAATACAACGTCTGTTCGGGGGTCACGAAGAACCCCATCGCTCGCGCCAGCGACTTGTCGCGTGCGACGATGCGCGCCACGTGATCGGTCGGGTCGATGGCGAACACCGCATCGTCGCCGACCCCATAGATGAGGCCCCGCGGACCCGCGGGTTCGTCGCTCAATTCGGGAAAGCGCAGGCCCTTCACCGGCAACTCGCCGGTGAAGACGGTCTCCCGCCTGGCCGGGTCGAACGCGTAATATCGTGTCCCGGCGATGCCGTACAGGAGACCGTTCCGCGCGGGCACGACCGCACCGTAGTGCTTCGTCCCGGCAACGGGTCGCGCCCGGTACGCGACCTCCTCGCGCTTGCAGTCCCACAGGAAAACCAGGGCCTCCTTCTCGGTCGGGATCGCGCTCGAGCCGCCGTGGATCGACGACGTGCAGAACACGCCCCCCAGGTCCGCCACGGACGCGAGGCCGACGATGCTCTGGTTGGCGACGATATTCGTCCAGACCCTGCAAGAGAAATCGTCCGGGTTGATCCGCGCCAGGGCCCCGCCAAGCCGGCCCTTGGAGGGAAACGTCCCCGTGTAAATCATCTCATCCGGCCCGATCGCGCTGCCCAACCAGTAGCTTGCAGGTGATGCCGGCACCCCGAGATCCACGAGCTTGCCCGCGGCCAGATCATATTTGAAAAAGTGGCCGGGCGAACCGGCATATACGTAAGGATTGCCGTCGGCGGCCTGGATCATCTGGATATGGGTCCGGCCCCAGCGGGTGAGGTCGACCCAGATGGTCTCGCCGCTGTCGGTCCTGACGCCCACCAGTGCATGCCTGTCGGGTGCCTCATATGTGCTCCACGCCACAAATCCGTTTTGGGGATCATGCGTGACGATTTCCATCGTCAGTTCGCGGACCAGCACCGGTTCGCCCAGATCTTCGAAAGTGAACGGGATGCCGGATGCCATGACATCCGTTTTGACGCCCGTCAGGAGAATCGCGGCCACGAGAACGACTGGCGCTGGCGATGCCGCACTCACTTCACGGGTCCTTATTCGTCGTCTCCAATCGAATATTGTCCACGTAGAAGATCCCGCCGGGCTTTCCGGCACTCGAGAAACCAAACCACGTAAGGTGGCGGAACTCGCGATGGAGACATGGGACCCGATCGAAGATCATCTCCTTTTCACCGGCGACAGTGATCGCGAGGCGATAGCCGCGGGGAGCGGATTCCGACTCCGGGGTTTCGAGTTTCGAGCCGGGATCGATCTGGATGTCGATGTGGATCCATTTGCCGGGGGGAACCTTGGCGAGCGGCTTTCCGGCTGCGGTGACCGAGCCATCGGCGCGGAGCATGACGCTCGGGCCCTCGCGGTATTCAAAACCTTTCTGCGTGTAATCGCGGAGGCCGATGGCGCACTCGGAGGGATGCTCGGCACTGTTCAGTATATCGCAGGTGAAGTGGGCGACGCCGTTGGTGTACCGGGCCGATGTGAAAAACAAGTGAGGCTCCCATGCGTGCGGCAGGCCCTCCGCCTCGGTGAATTTCAGGCTCTTCTTCCCGTCGCAAGGGGCCTCCTCCGTGACCTGGAGCACGTCCGGTCGATCCGGGGGATAGCACTGAAAGCCGTCGGGCTGTTTGCCGGTTGGGGTGGCTTCGAAACCTTCGGCGAGCGGCTTCGGTGGCGGGGCGGGGGGCAGTGGCGGCAGGACGGGAAGCGGTGGACGCGTGATTCGTTTCGGCGCATTCACCCACGTCCGGTCGCCATAGAGCCCCACCGCTTCCAGTGCGATCGGCCCAAAACCCATCGCGAGCGCGGGCGATGTAGGCCTGAGGCGGAAATCGCCGCGCCCCGGATCGTAGAATTGCGGGTCCGCGATCCTCGAATCTTTGTCGCGGCCGGTGTGCTGCCATTCGGCGAAGCTCACCCCGGAGAAGATTGGCTCCCTGCCGGAAACATCCCAATAGAGGTTGCGTCGGAACTCGGTCTTGCACTTGAGCGGACTGAAGTGATCGGACGTGGCCTGGCCCTTTTCGGAGAGCACGATGTTGCCCTCGAAGGTGAATGACAGGTGATCCTCGACCCGGCAGCAGGTGATCGTGTTGCTCCCACCGAAAGCGAAGATATTGTTCCGCGCGACGTTCTCGCGCCCGTAGTGCTGATTGTAGGCCCCGGCGCCCACGCAATAGACGATGTTGCTCTCAACCAGGATGCCCGTGGAGCCCTCGTCGTGGTAGATGCCGGTCCCGCCGACGGGCATCATCGGCGTCGGCACGACATCGTGGACGATGTTGTTTCGGATGATGGTGCCGGGCGAAATCCCGAGGGTATAGATACCGCCGCCGTCGCTGAAGAAGCCGTTGCAGATGTGGTGGACGTGGTTGAAGGCGATGAGGTTGTGGTTTGCGGAACTCGGAGCGTAGCCCCACGAGTGTCCCACGGAGATCCCGAGGTGATGAAAATCGGAGATCTCGTTGTGCGTGACCTGATTGTAAGACGACCTGCCAATCCAGACACCCTGGCTGCCGCGGAAGATGTGCGAGCCGTCGTGGATGAAGCAGTTGTCCACCGTGTTGCGGTCGACGCGCATCTCCGGCGTATCGCGCCAGACCTTGGGTCCGATGAACACCGCGCTGCCGGCGAGATCATGGATGTGGCAGCGGCGCATGAGGTTGTCGGCGCAGCCGCTGTCGAGCCATAGGCCGTTCTCTCCGGCGTGCGCGATCTCGCAACCCTCGAAGGAGGCGTGGCGCAATCCCTCGGCGGCGATCAATGGCATGCGCTCGATCGCACCCTGCTCGTCGGGCGGCATGTCGGGGGCGATGCGGCAATCGGTGTGCTGGAATGAGAGGCCATCGAAATGCAGGTGCTCGATGTATTTCTTCTCCGCCGGAACGCCCTTGAATGCGACGAGTGTCTGCGGGACGACCGGCGCGACCACCTCGGCCCGGCGCATGTCCTCGCCCGGCATTGGCCAGTAGGAGAGCACGCCCGTGGCGCGATCGAGGTACCACTCGCCCGGCACATCGAGCGCCTCGGGGATGTTCTCCACTTGGTAGCGGGTGTTCCACTCCCACCAGTAGCCGATGGGCCACCGGGAGATGGGCGCGAGGTGAACGACTCGCTCGGCCTCGTCCAAGTCCGTGATCAGATGGATAGACGTGGTCCAAGAATGGTAGATGACGACCCGGGCATCGCCAAAGTTCTGCCACCGCTTTATGTCCCCGTCGCGATACACGAAGCCGCGCTTTGCGAGGATGTTCGGATCTGACCATTTCGCGCGGTTGAACGGGGCCAGAATACCCTCGGTGTAGAGGTAGCCCTCGTTGGGCGTGCGCGCGCAGGTGCGGCGCTCCCCACTGACAAAGAGCTGATGGAAATACCATCGGCCCTCCTTGGCCGCCGCGACATCCGCCCGCCAGATCGCGCCCTCCCCTTTCCTCCAGCCGGTGATGGGCCTCCCCCCGGAGATAATAGGGCGCTCGCGACCGAAGGCGCGGTAGGTGATCGGTGCTTCCGCCGTGCCCGAATCCTCCGGCGTGAATTCGATCGTTTTGCTCGCGCGGTACACGCCACCTCGGAGGAAGACGGTCACAGGACCCGCCTGCGTTTTGGCGACCTTCCTCCTGCGGATCTCGTCGCGGGCCCGCTCAAGGGTCGCGAAGGGTTTGGCGCGGGTGCCGGGATTCGCGTCATCGCCGCTCGGCGCCACGTAAATGCCGTTCGGTGGACCCTCACCCATCTGGCAGGCCGACAGCAGCAACAGCGTGACAAACCAGGTGTTTCTTCTCATGGCCGATCTACCGAGCATCCCAAAAGCACAGCTCTGGCACTCCTGTCACAAGTCCACATCCGATCGAGGCAGCAAGACCCTTTCACTTCGCCTGGCCCGCTTTCGGCGGCGGCTCGACCATGGGCCGGACGCTGTGGCTCACGGGCCACGTGGCACGATCGGCGCTCTGATAGAGGCCGATCTTCTCGATCGGGATCGGCCTGAAACCGAGTTTGAATGCCGGGGAATCGTCGCGGAGCCGAAAGTCGAGCTTTTCGCGATCGACGAATTTCGGATCCCCGTCCAACAGGTTGTTCTCGAGCGTGACGAAGGGCTGCGCTTTTTTGTCGATCTCGTCCCATTTTCCGCCCGAACAGATGTTGCGCGCGACCAGGGTGCCCGTCGGCGATGCGGGGTCCTTATCGAGGATGCCGATGAGCTTCGGATAGCGCGTGCTATAGGGCGGCTCCTTGAAATGGATGCCATTGAGCGTGCCCTTTTCGCCGCCCTCTTTGATGAGGCCCTCGGGCATCGCGTGGGCCCACCCCATGCCGCGAGCGTCCACGTGCACCGCGGGTTTGCAATCGACGAAAATGTTGTTCTCGATGGTGTTGTCGTGGCCGCCGCCGATGAACGCGGCGCGCGTCACCTTGTAGAAGACATTGCTGGCGATGGCCGTGCCGCAAAACATGTCGTCGAGATACACGCCGACGCAGCCTCGGCCCTCGAAGCCATTGATGTGGTGCAGGTAGTTGCAGCGGACGACCGTGCCGCGCATCGTCCAGTTGCGACCGGAGTAGATCGCGCCCGCATCGTTGCTCTCGTGGCACACGCTGTGGATCTCGTTGAATTCGATGACGTGGTCGTTCCCCCCGAACCCGATGGCGGTGTGCGGTGCATTCTCCAGCAGGTTGCGTGAGGCGCGATTCCCCACTCCGCTCAGCGAGATCGCCGGCCGATACATGCGGTTCCAGCGGCTCCAGTGGTGGATGTGGTTATTCTCGGCATAGAGACCGGCGGGCTCCAGCGTCTTTAGGGCGCCACCGCTCAGGCCGATGCCACCGTCAGCCGTCGCATAGATATCGCAGCCCACGACCCCGGAATCCTTGCCGTCGCTCACCCGCACGGCCCAGCTGCCAACATTCCGGATGGTGCAGCCCGCGACGACGCTGTTGGTGCAACCCTTCATGATGATGGCGTCGTTGCGCGTTGCCTCAAAGGTGAGACCGCGCAACGCGACATGGGCGACGCCGGTCATCGTGACGAGGTGGGGCAGCACCGACACCGTGGGCTTCCCCTGCCCGATCTCCGCCGGTGGCCAGAAGTAAAGCCGACCGGCCTCGCGGTCGAGATACCACTCGCCGGGCTGGTCGATCTCGCAGAGCAAATTGAACCCGTAGAACCACTGGCCCTTGCGATACCCGTAGCCGTGGAACGGCTTGGCGAGGGTCATCACTTTCTGTTCGGCGTCGATGGACTCGATGCGGTGCCGCTGTTCCGCCCAGTCATAAAACCAATAGCCGAGAACCCAGGGGTCCTTCTCGCCAATCCATCGCCGTGGCCGGTCGTCATCGTAGGAGAAGATACCCTCGAGCCGGCCCTTCGTGCCGCGCACGTCGCGCTCCGTGGCGCCCAGTACGGCCGATATCCGGATGAAGCCCTCGTTGGGGTAACGCGCCAGGGTCATCGGTTTGTCCTGGAAAAATAATTCCAGCCCCGGGCCGCCGCCTAGGCCGAATCCGCCGCCCATCTGTCCAAAGTCCGTCACGCCCAGTGCCCGAAGGTCGGCTTGCATCACCTTCCCGCGCGCCGCCGGATCAAGCCTCTCCAATACGGCCCCATCGCTAACCACCTGCCATCCGGTCACCGCCCTGCCCCCGACGATGCGCGCCTCTTCCCCCTTCCGGGTCCGATACACGATCGGCGCGCCCGCGCTGCCGGAATCTTGCGCGGTCAGCTCGAACGGTCGCGCGACCTCATACCTGCCGCCGCGGAGAAGCACGGTCACGGGTTCCTGGGGTTGCGCCCCGGCGCCCTTTGCGCGCAGGGCGCGGATTTCATCGCGCGCGCGCTCCAGCGTCGCGAAGGGCTTTGCCGCGGTTCCGGGATTGCCGTCATCGCCACCGGACGCGACGAACAGCGCCAAGCCCCGGGATGGTTCGGCGTCCTCCGGCCGCGATTCCGCTTTCCCGCCGCGGGAGCATCCGGCCACCAGCGCGAGCAAAGCGAGGCCAGCGGCCGATATGTGGTATCTGATGTCAATCGATATCATGGCATTACCTTTCGGGGGTCGTCCCCACGCTTCTGCCGGAAATGGCGAAGAGCAGGAGCGACACGTCCAAGATGTTGTCGTGCTCGGCGACGACGCGCGCGATCTCACGATCCGGTTCCGGGTTCACCCACTCCCATTGGAAGAGGTGCACGGGCTCACCGCACGCATCGTTGATCGTCCACGCGTACCGGCAGTTGAGCGAAACCCGCGTGGCGCCCGCGGTGTCCAATCGCTTGATGTTATCGGTCATGCGAACCGGCAGCGTGCACCGCGTGCCATCGGCATAGTGGACGACATAGTTGCCGCAGGGCCAACCATACATCCAATCGCGAACGCGCACTCCCGCCACGTTCTTGTCCTTCGGATCATTGACGAACGCCGAATGCAGAAAGATCAGGGATGAGAATCTCCCGTGGACTGGCAGCGCCACGGGCGCGCCGCCCTTGCGCAATATCGCGCAGTCGCCGGTGCCCCGGTCGGCCAATCGCATCGGGATGAACCCGATCGCGCGCTCGCCGGTGGGCAGGGCCGCGCGCTTCGCCTCCGGTGTGCCGCTGCCCGGTTTCACCTCGTTGAGGAATGCATCGAATCGACGGGTCAGCGCCTGACCGATGTCGATAGGTTCGATGCGGTCCCCCGCGCGGGGGTTCGGCCGCACGGCCAAGAGATGCTGGACCGCCACGAGGCGCGCGGGGTCGGCGTCCTCACCCAGGTCGAGGTTCCACGCGTAGTCGCCCACCCGCAGGAGGTTGCTCATCGACCAGAGCGGCGAGTACTCGTCGAGCAGATTCGATCGGTCGTCGCCGAAAGAGTACATGCCCTTGCCGAAACCCATGACGCGGCCCCGCGCGTCGTCGCCCAGGGTGAACATGCCGGTCGCATTGGGCCAAATGCGAAAACCCCGCCCCGTGAAGTACCGGATCTCCCGGTCGATGTTCCCGCTGCTCCAGAGCGTCAGGATGATATCCTTCGGGAACGCGTCGATGATCCTGTAGGTATCGAAACGCTTGCCGTTGTGATAGGGGGACAGCATGTCCTCGAACATCATCATGGTGATCCCGCGCGCCTTCAGCCAGTCATTCAGGCGCACGTGAGAATCGAGGTACGCCTGGGCGCGGGTCTTGCCGTGGAGCAGGGCGTCGGGTGGCTCGCCCTCCTTGCGCTCGTGCCACCACTCGTCGGACTTCGGGCTCAGGTATCTCGGCCGCAGGGCCTCGATGACGTCGAGCATGCAGTCGCGCACGATGGCGTCATGATCGGGATGGGTCACGTCGCCCTGGCTGGGCCAGCCCTTCTCGCGCAACTCGGGATGATACCCGATCGTGAGCCACCAGTTCGCGTGTCCGCCGATCTGCCACGCGGGGCACAGATCGATGAAGTGATCCCGGCAGAACGCTCCGAATCGGCGCAGGTCCTCCAGCGAGTAGATCTTCTCCGAGCCGTTGAACTCGGGCCTGCGCTCGTATCGCACGTTGGCCGACAGATCGATGTAGAATGTGTTGAACTTGTTCCCCGCCACGAATCGGTCGGTCCAATCGATGAGGTAATCGATGCCGCGATTCTCCCGGACGGGATAATTGCGGAAGGTGTGGGGATGCTCGAGGCGGATCAGTCGATTCGGCGTGTCGGGCCAATCAGTGATCTCGGCGCAGGGCACGGGCAGATCCCGCGAACCCTTCTTCACCGCGTGCTTGAGCAGCTGCAAAAAAGTGATGGTCCCATAGTACAGCCCCGGCTCGTCGTTTCCCGTGATGGCAACGCCGCCCGGCGCCACGCTCAGGGCATACCCCTGCGGGTGCCGAACCGCCTCGCCGCCCTCTGGCACCAGGCGGAGGATGATACCCGCATCCGGCGCCGCACCCTCGAATGTCCGCAGTTTGGGCCACCGGCCGGTATGCCCCCCGTAGCGATCGGAGAAGATCTCCGCCGTGCGCCGGGTCCGATCGGTGCGGCCCGCCTCCAGATACAGCGGCCAGGCCCTTCGCGCCGAAAACGCTCCCTCTTTCCACTCCACCCGTTTCGGCCGGGGCGAAAGGAGGCACTCGGCGAATCGATCGGGCACCCGCTCGCGATCGATGCCGTCTCCCGCCTCCCCCTTGATCTGGCACAGGGTCATCCTCCGGAGCCGGTAGCTCACGTCGTTTCTCTGCCGGCTGGAGTCCAAAGTCAGCATCACGTGCGACAGCAGCGCCCAATCGGGTGGCCGCTTCTCGCGGCGGAATCCGCTCTCGACCAAGTACTCGTGCCGGCCGCGGTCCAGGGCCAGGTCGTGGCTCAGTTGCGATTTGTCGGAGAAATTGACGTTTACGCCGATGTGGGGGTAGTCGTCGCGGTCGCAATCAATGGTTAGGTAGATGCCCCGATACAACATGCCGGGATCGGGCGGTGGCATCTGCGCAAAGAACGCGGTCGAGCACGCCATTCCGTTCGTACCCCGAAACGCGAATTCCACCCACGCCTCCCCATCTTTCGTGACGGCCCTCGCGACCGGCACCAGATCGCTCCCCGCCTTCCACCGGGCCGTGTAATTCTGGATAGCGGCGGAATCGTTGCGCCCGGCATCGAACAGGACGACGTCCCCTCCCTGCCTCTGTGGCGTCAGACGGGGCGCGTCCGCCGCATCGGCCAGGCTTCCCATGAGGAGCACCGCCGAAAACAAATTGCGCACGACCCGCCCCATCGATCGCCCGCCGCGACAAATCCATCCGATCCGCCTCATGGCATCTCCTCCGCGCAGGATGTGCCCCGCCCGCCCCGCGCACAAGATTCGATCACCAACAGGGACGGCCCACCCCCAGGGACTTTGACTAATCGACAGCAACCTGTTGGAGTTCAGCCTTTAGGCTGAATCGGGCACGAAGCAGGCTAAAGCCTGGACTCCAACGGCTTTGGTCGAGCGAACCAAAAGCCCTGCGGCCACCTCCGCGTCGTCGATCCACCGCTGTGCGCCGGTCTCCACGGCATCCGGGACAACCACCGAGGATTGTGTGGTTGGGGCCCTCGTCCCATGCTACCAAGGCATCCGAACGGCCCGTGCGGGGCCGTAGACTGAAAGGTACTCGTGCGATCGATTTCCGCCTGTCTCATATTGATTCTTGCACTGTCACCGGCAAAGGCGGGCGAGCCGCAGCAGCCCGATGTCCGGGAAAGCATCTACGCCGGTGACCTCGTCGCCTTCCCCGGCCCATGGGGTCTCGGCATGGGCCGATCTGGCATCGTCCTTGTCTCCGATCGCGAGCTCGAGATGCTCGCCGATCCAGACAAGGTCCTGAACCTCAGCGTGACCCTGGACAAGCGCGAGGCCAGCCTTCGCCAGATCTGTGAGCAAGCCCAGCAGCGAGGCAACCGGACGCTCATGGTATTCTTCGACCACTTCTTTCGGCAATACCGCCCCGGCCAAGACACCCCGCGGCGCCACATGCCGGATACCGACGCCTACATCCAGCGCATCGCTGCCGTCGGACGCTTCGCGGAAAAATACGGCCTCGGGCTCGAGCTTAGCATCCTTTCCCCCCTGGAGATCGGTCCCGGCTACCGGGCCGCCACCGGCGAATCCGGCCTATGGATGCACTTCCGCAAGGGGCTGCGAGACCCAAAAACCGGCGCGTTCGGTGTCGATATCTGGCGCGACCGCAGATGGGCCAATAACAAGGGCGTCATCGACATCGAGGACGCGGGCGTCCGGGTTTTCGCCTTCTCGGAAAAACCCGTGCCCGGAACGCCCTATCGCGCGGTGGACCCAAACGCGATCCGCGATATCACCGATGCCGCGAAGGTCGATATATTCGAGGGGATCGAGCGCCGGCACGGCGACCACCTCAGCGTGCGCGCGCGCATCCACGGATCGGGCCACACGGATATCGGCCCGCTGGACCGCGTGCTGGTGGTCCAGCTGTATCGCACACCGGAGATGGACTATTTCAGCCCCAAGGCTCCCGCATTCCTGCAGGACCTCATCGACCGGTACGCGCGGGCCGGCGTCAGGCTCAACGGCCTGTACTCCGACGAGATGCACATCCAGCAGAGCTGGGCATACCACAGCCACCACGACCACGGGCAATTCGCCATGCGCTACGCCAGCCCGGGCTTCGCGGCCAGGTTTGCAGAACTCTATGGACCGCGGTACGGCGATTTCGCCAAGTGGCTCGTGTATTTCTGCGGCGGTCAGGAGGACACGGCGGACGATCTGACGGCCCGCGCCCAGGTCATGCATGTATTCGGCCCGACGCCGAAAGCGATCCGCGAAACGGCGCTGTTCCGGGCGCGGTACTACCATCTGCTCCAAGACGGCGTGGTGGATCTGTTCGCGGGGGCCAAGCGCCATGCGGAGGGCCGCATGGGCCACCGCCTCGAGGCCCGCGCCCACGCGACCTGGGCCGAGAGCCCCACCATCGATTTCTGGGAAACCAGCCGAGGCGGAGCCGTCGCCGCAAAGTACGAATATACCCCAAACTTCCTGTGGTCCGCCACCGTCCACCAGGCCGCCTCCGCATGTTATGACTATTTCAAGTGGGGAGATTTCCTCACCGGCAACGGGAACGATCATGCCGAGGGCGGTTGGCTCGACCGCAACTATTGGGGGCTGGCGCTTGCATGCTCCACCGGCATCCTCAACGACACGCCGCTCTCCTATGCCGCCTGCTGGGGCGGACCCGCCGAGATCATGGAGCGCCATCACCTCGCCGAGCGCGCGTTCGGCACCGCGGGATCCGGGGACAAAGCCGCGCCGGTGACCGGCCTCCAGCACCGCGACGTCTCCGTGCTCATGCTCTACCCCATCGACCTGGTCGCCACCGACGACCGCTTCGGGAGCTGGATGACCCAATACGCCTACGCCAACTGGATCACGCAGGCCAAGCTGCTCGAGCGCGGGCGGGTCGTCGGCGGCGCGATCGAAGTCGCGGGCCGTCGCTTCACCACGCTGGCAGCGACATTCGAGCCTTTCCCCTTGAGGAAGCTCCTGGCGCTCATGCGCGCGCTCGCCGAGGGCGGCGGCCGGGCAATCTGGTCCGGGCCGCCCCCTGTCCTGACGGCCGAGGGAGGCGATGCCCTGGCCGAATGGTCGCACCTGTTCGGCGCCGATTACGCGCCCGGCCCCGACGAGGGCGTCATGGCCCCCGGTTGCCAAATCACTTTTGAGGGCAAGCTCGCGGGGGTCCCGCCACAGACGATCCTGACGCACTTCCTCGTGGACCGCATCTACCCCGTCACCCCACGCGACGGCACGCAGGCCGCCGCCCGCGCCAACGGCACCGTCGTAGGCGCGCACCGTCCCTGCCCCAACGGCGGCAGCGCCACGTTCCTCGGCTACCGGCCGCGCGATAACCAGTCGCGGAGCCTTGGACAGGACGAGCGGAACTGGTTCGATGTCCTAAACGCCCTCGGCGCATACCCGCCCAGCGGAAGATTCCCCGACATCAACGATAACACCGAGGCGCTCTCCCGCACCGCCGATCTTCTCGTTTGCCGATTCCCCAACGGCGCCATCGCGATCGTCCCACACTACCGCGGCATTGTCGAAAACTGGCCGGGTGGTTTCGGCCGCGATCGCGAGAAGGACAAGGCCTGGCTCGAAAAGAATCCCCTGCCGTCAGACACCCTCCGCCTCAGGGGTTTCAAGGCGAATGGCCACACCATCGACTACGAGGGCGTGAAGTCCGTCGTCTTCCGGCTCGACGCCCAAGGTCAAGTGATCGCGTTTGCCGGCCACCATGCGAATCAGATCACGGTGGATGGCAAGACGACGCGCTTTTCCGAAGGCGGCCGCGGCACAGTCTGCTGGGCACCCATCGCAGAAGAACGGCGCGTCAACGGCGGCGCGGTCCTTCAAGTCAAAGCCGATGGCAATGGCGCCGTCCGGATTCCCGCTCCCGGTCTCACCGGTGCCGTGAAGCTCTTCGCCGAAGGCCCCACCCCAGGCAGCCGCGGCGCCGCCATCGCTTGCCACATCGAAAATGGCGTTCTGGTTTTCGAGCCACCCCGCGAGGCCTGGGGCCGATGGATCTACGTTGTTCCGTGCGAGCGGAACTGACCCGAAGTCTCCACCCTCGGCGGTCCGGCACCCAAACATCTCCCGCGCGAATTGGCAACGCGCTTGCGCGTTTGCGCACCGGTCACCCCGCCACGCGTCAAATTCAGCGTGACAATATCCGACCTCTACTCGCACGCTTCTGGCCATACAGGGTTTGCTATGGTGGTGCGACGATTCGGGTTGGATCCGCATAGGTCTGACGCTGACGGTCCCCGCGCCGTGCATGGACCCTCACAACCGGGATCTCGAACCATGTTGAAACAAGAGCGTGTCACCACCCGACAATTAACATTTGCCAGCATTTGTCTGATCGCAGTGATGGCCCACGCGGCGACATGCCACTCCGCAGACGCGAGCAATCCCTCCCAAATCAACGTCGTCATCGGCCGCAACATCACATTCACCGACCTGAGCGGCCGCGTGTTCAAAGACGTACGGGTATTGAGCTTTGAACAAGGCTTCCTCAAGGTAATGACGTCCGAGGGGATCAGCCGCATCCCATCCAAGCTGCTACCAGAAAACCTCCGGCTGCCCGAAAACTCCAATCCCCAACCCGCGGAACCCCCCGAAGCAAAACCGCCCCCTGAGGTCGTGTCCGGAAGGGTGGCCCTCGCTTCGCTGGAGGCCCAGCTCCAGCGGGCCCGCCAAGAGCTCCCTTCACTCCAGAAAAGCCATGACCACTACAAAGCGCAATACGATACCAAGTATGCGGAAATCCAAAAACGATATCGGGCACAGTATCGGTCGGAAAAGGCGGCGTATGACGATCAGGGTCGCTCTGCCCACATCCCCCCAGTAATGGGTAATCCGGCCACCCATCCCGACGTCGTCCGACTTAAAGGGTTGGTGGATGGCTATGCCACGCAGATCTCGGATCGGCACCGATGGATCGCCGACTGCGAGCGGCGGCGCGATGAGGCCAAAGACCGTATCGTGCAGGCCGAGGCCGCGCAGCAGAGGGCCGAGGTGGACAAGGAGGTGGAGCAGAAGGCCATGGAGGTTGAATCATCGGAGAAGCAGCAGACCGCTATACGAGAGAAGGTAGAGTCGGAGCAGAAGCGCGAAGAACAAGAGAAGAAGAGCGCGTTCGAGAAAGCTAAGTCCGAATGGAGCCAGAGGCTCCGGACGGTCGAAGAGGAAATCAGGCGACTCACCTCTTCGGGTGAGATCAAGGCCGCATTTCTCCAATTCCAAGAAGCCGCCGGCGACAGGCGCGCATGGGACCGTTGGGACCCGGAAGGGACCGAAAGCCTGATCAACGCGGGCGTCCAGCTCTTCGCCTCGGCCAGGGCACGCGGCGAGCTATCGATTGCCGCCGGCACGCTGAAGGCGGCCATCCATTGCGTTGGGCGTTCGAAGTCCATCCTCGGCGAACTTGCCACTCTCTATGACGAGATGAAGCTCGCGTGCCAGAACGGCGACGTGGCGGCGGTGACTGCCCGCGTGGGTCTCTTGGATATCGCATCGGGCGCAGATCCCGCCGGCTGCGCGCTCCAACGCCGTGAACTGTCCGCCACTGCCCTGGATGTTGCGTTCGGGAAGTTTTTCAAAGCAGATATCTCTGGCGGGTTTGACGCGGTCGATCTGGCCCAAGACCTCTGGCCTGAGAACCCCAAACTGCACAGGGTGCGCATGATGACTAGGACGGCATACGTGGTCGTCTTTGGTGCGGCCGTATGGCTCGTGATAAGGTTTTTCATCAAGAGGTTCGAGAGGTCGCACGGAGGCTGGTTGTCCAAGTGACGGTCTCGAACAATTCGGGCGGATAGATCTTCGACGACGCCCGTGCCCCGGACGCGCGCCAGTCGGGGTACATTCGGGGCACCACCGGGAGTGACAATGAGAAGTAGGTGCGCGCTTGCGCGCGATTCGAATCGCCTGCAAGCAGGCTCCTACTGCCCGGCATCTGAATTCTCGAATCAGCGCCGCCCCGATCCGGGGCTCTGCCACCACAGTCCAAAACACTCCTGGCCCGGATCCTGGGTCGGGGAACGAGCCGCGCCCGCAAACGGCGCCCGAAGTTTCTAGCTAGGGTCCCCAGAGTTGCCTGCCTTCGGCGGCCTTGGTCAGCATCGCGGCGTCCTCTTCTAAGAGCAGTCGCTGATCCTTTAGAGCACGGGCGGCGTCCGCGAAGCGGGACAGATAAGACTCGCGAGTCGGATATCGTTCGATCACGGCGGGCCGCGGATCGCCCGCCTTGAGCTGCTCTTCGCGCGTCTTCTCGAACGCGAGATACGATCCGCTGTAGGGGGCCAGCATGCCCTCGGCGCCGTGCGGGGCCGCGCGGAGGTTCCATCCCGCGTAGGTCGCCAACGGAACGGCCACGTCGGGCAGTCGGATGCCCGCGATCTCATTGCCATCGGCATCCACGGCCGGCACCAGCGTCCTATAGGGCCGACCTATCTTGGGGGGAACATAATCGGCTATCCCTTCCCTCTCCCAGCGGGGGCCGCAGTCCAACCGCAGGGGCGTGTAATTCCCCGAGGGCAATCGCACCCCCGGGATCGCAGGAAACGCCTTCCGGAACAACTCCACGGACACCAGCGTTCCGTCGCCGATCCTCGGATGGCGGCTCTCGGGCGGCGGCGTGCCGTTGCTCACCCATGCGTCCAACGCCACGAGAAGTGCCCGCAACACGGGTCCACGGTCGTCCAGGGGATTGCCGGGATTCTGGTAATTGCCGCGTTCGGTGGTTCCACCGCCGAGGTGTTGCGCCCCGGCGACGACGTAAAGGCGCACGCTGGGGTCGAGGCCGATGTCTTTCGTTCCCTCCACATCGGTGTGCAGCAGCGAGGCACCGCGCGTCCAGTATTCTGTCGACGTTTCGGTAAAAAAGATCTTCGGCACATGTCCGCGGGCGCGCGCGACCGAGAGGATGTCGCCAGAGCGGCCATTCTCCGGATCGGTCTGCGGCACCGTGGCGAAGGGGAACGAGTCGGAAGGCACGAGGTTGTGCTCGTGCTGTGTCGCCGCCAGGGTGCCCATGCCAAATCGCTGGTTGAACAGCCCGCGGCCCGCGCCGCCCACGTGCGCGAGGGCGCCGTCGAAAACGATCCGTTGGCGCTCGTCGGTATCGAACCCCTCGTAGATGAAGTGGTTAACGAAACGGCCCGATTGCGAAATCCCGAATACGTAGGCCCGCTGGATGGCGCCCGCCAACGGGTTGGCGTTGCCCTCGCGATCCGCCGCCTCATACCGAAAGAAGGAGGCGCAGTCGCGCACGGCGGCCAACCCTAGCCCGGAGACGCGGGGATCCCGCGCCGTGTAAACAAGGTCGTAGAGCCAACCCGGGCGGAGGCCACCCTCGACCCATAGACTGCCGGCATCGGCGACCCGTTGGCCGCCCTCGGCGCGCGCGAACGCCCACCGCTCTGCCGCGATCTCGGCGCCGGGTTCCGAGCGCCTCGGTCGCATGGATAGCTGCGCCAGTTTGGTGTCGAGACTCACCGGCGCGTACGGGATGGCGTTGACCCACGGCGTCCAATAGAGCGGACTGCTCGGCACGGGATCGTCGCGGCAGATCTCCACGTGCACGGGACCCGAGATCGGCTTGCCGCCCTCTTGGGCCACCGGTAGGCCAATCAACAATCGGTCCTCGCCCGCGGGCACATCCCCACCCCACCCACACCACAGCACCGAGTAACCGCGCCCCATCAGGAACCCATTCCCGGCCTCCGCCAGGGTGTTGGGGTTGTTGCCGCGAGTTCCACTGTTAAATGTCCACAGGGCCAGCTTGTTCCCGCGGTTGTTCACGTCGTACAACAGCCGCCCGTTGCCGCGACGCACATCCGCGGGCTTCAGCAGGAAAAAGTCCGTCCAATATTCGACATTCCCGCGCGCGTTCTTTGGCGCCAGCCTCAGGTCGGCGACCCGGGCCTGCGCCGGATCCCCCGGATCCACCTCGCAGTACAGTCGGCCCACGATCCGCTCGTAGCTGCCAGCGTCGCCAAACTCTTGTCCCCCGGCAAAGCTTGCCCGCTCCCGGACCTCCAGTCGCACGACCTCGGCGCCCGCGCGCCAACCGAGGCTCAGGCAGACCACGGCCGCCCACATCGACCCCACGCGCCTTATCCATTCTCTTCGACTCATGGTGTTCCCTTCTGCCAAGGCCATCAGGCCGTGTCGATAGCAACCTCTGCCTCCCGCCAACACCGACGCCGCGCCATTCCCCATTGACCCCTCCGCCGGTCCACCTTAAATCCTATTGTCGTGGCGTTCGTGCTTCTGCCGCCGCATCCGACTTCCACGCCAATGCCTCGGTCTGGGATGGCTATAGAGCACGCGATCCAGAATCTCGTCTGCCCTCGCCCCGCTTTCCACAATCTCGTGTGGCCAAACAACGTCACGCGCCGCACGGACGAAGACCCTCTTTCTTCGCGTGATCCCATCCAACATGGTGGGGAGGGATCGTCCGCCCGAACTCGCGACCGTCGTTAGAGTTCTATGATTCACGAGATGACAGCTTCGGAGAGCGCCCAGTGGACGGCGGCAATGCTTTCGGCATTCGGAAGAGACTGCCGCCGCGAAGCCCAATACTACTGGGAGATGCTGGATGCCCGATCCGTGGAGCGATTGCCGATGTCGGAGATCCTGCGCGGGATGGAAGCGGAGCCCGTTCTGGTTCTCCTCTTCGATCCAAATCCGCAGAACGTTGCAGATGCCAATATCATCGCGCAGCTCTTCGGCGTTGCCGACGTCCCTGGAGTGATGGGTTCGCGGGGAGAATTCTCGCGGCTCGACGGTGTCCTCGACGGGGATTTCTATCTGTTTCCCCCCACCCTTCGCTCTCTCATGATTGCAACCCGCGAAGATGATGTGGGCAGCGGCGCCCGTGTATGTCGCAGGATGACAAACTTCTGACCAGGGGATTCAGGCAACCTCGCCCGCACACGATGCCCAACCTTCGCCATCAACATCGGAAAGCGTATCCGCGCATCGCATTGGGCCCCCTCCTTCTGGCCTTTGCCGCCACCCTGGCAAAGGCCAACGCGACGCCCGATCCAGTGAGCGCCGCCCGCGATCTCGTCGGGCGACTGATCCCCGAACACGCCAGTGCCTTCGTGTTTGAGGTCATCCCTCGGGATAATGGCGGCGATGTCTTCGAGATTGAGACCGTCGGCCCCCGGACGGTGATCCGCGGCAACGACGGCGTGGCGATGGCAATGGGCCTCAACTGGTATCTCAAGCACTATTGTCACTGCCACGTTTCGTGGTACGGCGACCAGTTGAACCTGCCGCGACCGCTGCCGCGCCTGGTGCCCAAGGTCCGTCGCGCGAGCTGGGCCCAGCATCGCTACTTTCTCAACTACTGCTGCTTTGGATACAGCCTGCCGTGGTGGGACTGGAACCAGTGGGAGCGGCTCATCGATTGGATGGCGCTCAATGGCGTAAACCTCCCGCTAGCCGTCACGGGGCAGGAGGCGGTCTGGCGGGCCGTGTGCCAGAGGCTCGGGATGAGCGATGGGCAGATCGCCGGATTCCTCGCCGGCCCACCGTACCTGCCATTCCAATGGATGGGTTGCCTAGATGGCTGGGGCGGGCCGCTGCCGCAAAACTGGATCGCGCGCCACGAGGATCTGGAGAAGAAGATTCTCGCGCGCGAGCGCGAGTTCGGCATGAGGCCCGTCCTGCAGGGTTTCACCGGCCATGTGCCGGGGGCGGTCGCGCAGCTTTTTCCGACGGCGCGGCTCCAAGAGATCAAATGGATCGAATGGGAGACGCACCTCCTGGATCCGCTGGACCCCCTCTTCGCGGAGATCGCCCGCCTGTTCTTGGAGGAGCAGACGAGGCGATTTGGAACGGACCACCTCTATGCGGCGGACACGTTCATCGAAATGGTTCCACCCAGCGGTGCCGTGAAGTATCTCGCCGACCTGAGCCGCGCGATTTACGACGGCATGGCCGCGAGCGATCCGCAAGCGGTCTGGGTGCTGCAGGGCTGGGCGTTCATGAACAAGCGGGAGTTCTGGACGCAGCCGCGCTTCAGGGCGTTCCTCGATGCCATCCCCGACGACAGGATGGTCGTGCTCGATCTCTACTGCGAGACCCAGCCCATGTGGAGCGCCACCGACGCGTTCTGCGGAAAACCCTGGCTCTGGTGCAACGTGCAGAGTTTTGGGCGAACGGTCGGCCTCGGCGCGGCGCTGCAACGTAACAACGAGGGCGTCCACGCCGCGCGGCGCGACCCGAAAAGCGGGCGACTCTTCGGCCTTGGCTTCGTCAACGAGGGGCTCTGCTACAATCCCATCGCCTACGACCTGATGTTTGAGATGGCCTGGCGCGAGGAACCCGTGGACTTGAAAACGTGGGTGAACGACTACGCCCGCCATCGTTACGGCCGGGACAATGCCGCGGCGCAGCGCGCCTGGCAGGCATTGCTCGACACGGTCTTCAACATCCCGTCCCGCGGCGTGTCCGCGGTCACCTCGGCGCCCAACCTGGCCCGTTCGCATCCGCTGGCGCCCTATGATCCCACGCGGCTCGCCGACGCCTGGCGCGATCTGCTCCAGGCGTCGGACGACCTGGGCGCGGTGGACACATTCGGTTTCGATCTCGTGAACGTCGCGCGCCAGACGTTGGCCGACCACGCCGACCGGCTTCACGGGAAACTGATAAAGGCATGGCGCGCCAGGGATGCCACCCGGTTCGAGGGGGCGTCGCGGCATTTCCTGGAGCTGAACCGCGACCTCGACGAACTGCTCGCCACGCGGAGGGAATTTCTCCTCGGCGCCTGGCTTGAAGACGCCAGGCGCTGGGGCGCGACACCCGAGGAGCGCGCAAAATGCGAGTGGAATGCCCGGCGCGTGCTGACGCTCTGGGGCGCGACGCCGGCGATCAACGATTACGCCCGAAAGCAGTGGTCCGGCATGCTCACTGGTTACTACGCCCCGCGCTGGCAACGCCTCCTCGACGCAGCCGCCGATTCATTGCGCGGCGGCCAGGCCCTCGACAAAGCGAGGATCGACCAAGATATTCTCCAATGGGCCACCAAATGGTCGGACGGCGGCGACACCTATGCCACGAGACCGAAGGGCGACAGTATCGCCGTCGCCAAGAAGCTGTGGCAGAAGTATTGCGATGAATTCAAACCCGAACCCGTCATGCCCGAGGTCCTGAGCCTGACGACGGGCAAACCCGTCACGTGCTCACGCGCCCTCCCACCGTATCCCGCGCGGCTCGCGAATGACGGCATCCGTTCCGACACCGACAGCTATTGGGCCACCGACGTGAAACAGGATCCCGCAGCATGGTGGCAGGTGGACCTCGAGAAACCGACGACCGTCGGCCGCGTGGTTCTCGTCTGTTACTACGGCGACGGTCGCCACTACGGTTTCACCGTCGAAGTCTCCAACGATGCCAAGGACTGGGAGATGGTCGCCGATCGCCGCGACAATACAGAGCCTTCAACCGAGGATGGCTATACGTGCACATTTCCGCCGCGCGCCGTCCGCTACATCCGCATCACCCAAACGCACAACTCCGCCAACACCGGCCGCCATCTCGTCGAAGTCATGGCAGATGCCAAATAGGCCTCCTATCGGCGTGCCTGAAGAAACGCGGCAATGGGTCGGCCAGAACGGCGCTAACCTGGGGCATCGTGGGCGGGCCCGCGGCCTCGCGGGTCATGGAGCCGAAGCAGGCCGGTGGCTCCCGGGCGCCGGGGCGAGCCTGTCTCAAAACGCCAGACCATCACCTCCACGTTGGCGTCTCAGTATCAGTTGGGAGAGACACCGTCCCCGGCGTCCGCGATTAACCAGCTGCGCAACGCCCGGGCCAGCGCTTCTCGGATCACGCGGTATTCTCGATCAGCCACCCCCGCTCTTGCGCAGCTCGATGAACACGGTCTCCATCGGCTCGAGATCCGCGATGAATTCCTTCGGCATCTGTGCTTTCCGCCAAAGGGGTTTGAATAATTCTACATCGGTCGATCGCAGGATCTCCGCGTCGTAGGATCTCGCGGGAGGCGCATTCCTCGTGTCCAGGGCCACCTTGAGCGGCTGCTTGGTCTCGGCGATACTGACGAAGAGGTGCCCGACCGCGCCATCGGGTGACTGCCACGAACTGGTGAGGATCGCGGGCGTCGGAATTTTTTCCGTGACCCACTTGTCGCCCTTTCTCACGCCGAGGCCGATGTCCAGCATCGGCACCCGCAATTCCAGGGGGTGGAGCATCGTTCCCAGCATGAGGAAATCCTTGGCGCGGGTCTTGAGGAGGCGGCAGTGGTTTCGGATGATCGCGATCTGGTCGGGGTGGGCATCGTACATGCTCTGGTGCGATGACCAGATGGAGCCGCCGGGCGTCCGACCGGCCACGAGATTCATCGCGTGGCAGCGGACGTTCCAGCGGCTGTTGTCCTTGCTCAGCCCGGCGCTGTCACCCCCGTAGCCGATGGCGTATTCATGGTAGAGGTAGGAGAACAGGGGGATTCCCACCGCGCCGGGATAGCCCCGATACCAGCGCTTCTCGAAATACTCGCGCACGTGGAAACCATCGAGGTGCGGGATGAGCTGCTCGTGCGGCTCTTCGTGCAACAGTATGAAATCTGCCGATCCCTTCTTGCCATGTTGGCGCAACGCATCGAGCAGCGCCCAGAATGAGCGACTCTGATAGACCCCGGGACCCGGCGGGTGGCCATGCGCGGCCGAATAGCAGGCGTCCGCGGCACCCTGGGTGGTCTGGTCCATCTGCAAAACGTCAACGCCGACGTCCCGCGCACGATCGATCACGTCGCAGAAGAACTTCCGCGTCTCCGGCGCGGACGCGCAGAACTGATAGGAGTGGCGCTTCCAATCGCCGGAGGGATTGGACTCGTTCAGCACATATTCCTTCGGATTCCCCGTCTTCTCATCGACGACGTAGGAAGCCGCGTGCCCATTCGCTGCCGAGATCTCGCCACCGTCGCGGCCCTCGTTCCGGTAGGTATAGAAAAGGCCGGACAGAAAGAAGAACGGCCTGAAGCCCTCCTGCTTCATCTCCCCGATCACCCGCCTGGCGTTATCCGCGTCAAAGATCGGAAAATAGTCGCCCCCCGTCCAGCGACGGTGGTTTTCCCATCCCGCGAGCATCGCGACGATGGGGCCATCGATCTTCTCGCGGAAGGTGCGGAGATGATCCAGCAGCCTGGGGTAATAGGAGCCGGTGCACGTCCGCTTGCTGTCGTAGGTGCGGACCTCACACACGTGTACGTCGGGACCGTTCTTCCACCAGGTGGGGATATCGCCGCGATCCACCAGCCTCTTGGCACACCACGCCTGATTCAGTGCCCAGCGCTTGTAGCGATCTGCCGTGTCGCACCATGTTCCCGACGTCACTCCCAGTGCCACGGGATACGAGCTGCGCCAATCCTTGCCATCCGCTCCCGGCGCATCGGGCACGGGAACCACCTCGTGCCAGAAGCGGGTTCCCCCGGCCTGCTTGAGCGCCACCATGGATTTCGGGTGACCCTGCGAATCCATCCCGGCGAGATACAGGCCCGCCGTGCGATCCTGATACGCGAGAAACTGCGCCGAGAGATCACCCGGATAGCGCAGGTTCACGCTCTGCCCCTCGCGCCAGTTCTGCGACGGATTCTCGATCAGGCTCCCCGACATCGCCGGGAGAACGATGAAGTCATCGATCCCCTCGCCTATCGTCTCGACGGCCAGCGCTTGCGGGAACCGGACCGCCGTGATGCGCCGCCCCGTGCCATTCTCAATCCGCATCGACCAGAGCGTCTCGAGGCTGTTCGTTTCGCACGTGGCCGTGACCTCGACGACCAGACCGGGCACCGGGAATTTGCCACACCGGATGGTGACACCACCCGACCCCGGTGCGGCAATGCTCGACTCGCCCGCGCGGCCGCTCTCGATTGTCTCCGTGGCCCCGCCCGGTTTCTCGAGGAAAATCGAGAAGAGGCCCACGCCCTTCGAGCCCACGACGATCTCCTGTCCGCTCGGTTTGTGGATGAGGCGCTCGATCGAAGGCGTGGGCGCGCCACGGATCTCCATGCGAAGCGAGGTATTCTCCAAAACCGCCACGTCCGCGGCGCCTGCCGCCATGGCCGTCACACAAGCGCCGCAGAGGATGATGCCAAACAATCTCATGTCTCAATGAAAGATGCGGTTTGGGCCCCGATCAAGGTTGAGAAAGTGATCGGTCGCCGATGGAGATTGGCCCATCCGACCAGTCTCGCATCGGCCGGGGCGACTGATGCCCAGGACATGCCGCATCATTCGCGGATGACTCCTGGTGGCCCGAATGGCCGCGCCAACGCGAAAACTCAGACACCGAATGGCGCTAAGTTAAGGGACATTTGGGATCGTGGCATGGGCATCCTGCCCATGGCCAGCCCCACGGCCAGGATGGCCGTGCCACTATCGCGACAAACTTAATTTAGCGCCATTCAACTCAGACACCGAATCGTAAGAGCCTGCTTGCAGGCGATTCGAATCGCGCGCAAGCGCGCTCCTACGTCCCATTTTCTGCCCCGGTGGTGCCCCGAATGCCCGCCGACAGGCGGGCGCGCGGGGCATGAGAGCTAGCCCGGATATTTCACAGCCTGCCGGCTGTGAAATTCCGGGCTCTGGGAAAACCGCGCCATGAAAGCCATTTATTGGGAAAGGTCAGGCAAAGACTGGGTCTTTTCGCGGTTGCGGAGTGTGTTTCGCGGACCGGTGG
>JAKQKQ010000264.1 GCA_029560585.1 Verrucomicrobiota bacterium
ATCCGTCATGGCCCGGCCCAGGCCCCGCGTTGCTCCCGTAATCAATACGATTCTCCGGCTCATTGCTTCGTCCAAAAGATTGCCCGCCGCTCCGCCCGCGGCTCGCGCCGCGGGGCGATTCGTTTCCCGTTCACCCGCCAAGCGTAGGCCGCCCCAAACGGATTGCCCAGTACGAATCGCGGAAGACGCGGCCCAAAAAAAGGGAAAGCATCCGGGTTTATTGCCGGGATGCGGACCAGTTAGCCCGTTTTGAACGCAGCGCGGCGCGGGCCACGAGGCGGACCAAAACCTGCCAACCGGCACCGGCAATTTGCCGTGTGTTTAGGCTTGACGAGGGGCCTTGGTTTGGCTAAAAATACTACATCGCGGGATAATAAGTTTGAGGTGGCCATCATGAAGGCGCTGAAAACATTCAGCCCGCCAGCCGGTGCGGCGATCGCACTGGCGGGGAGGGCCGCTTCGTCCCGCGCACAAGAAAGGAGATTCTATGAATAAGAACCTGAGCAGCAAATCCCCGGGAATCAGCCTTGGGCTGTGCGCGCTGGCGCTGGCGGCCGGGTTGACCGCGCAGGGAGCGGCACCGGTCATCACGAACCTCACGGTGGTGGGGGGCGTGGTGCAGTTTGGCGTGCAGAGTGAATTGGGGCTCACCAACCGGATCCAATGCTGCACGAATCTGGGCCAGCCGGAGTGGGAAGTGTTGACGAATTTGGTGGTCAGCGAGAGCCCGTATTGGTTCATGGACGCCGCGGCGGCGGCGGTCGCGCAGCGGTTTTACCGCGTGGAGGCGCTGGGGAGCAGCGTCTCGCCGCCCCCGGGCATGGTGCTGATTCCCGCCGGCAGTTTCACGATGGGCGACTGTATGGACCCGGGCGAGGGGTGGGAGAACGAGTTGCCGCTGCACACGGTATATGTGAGCGCGTTTTACATGGATCGGTATGAGGTGACCAAGGCGTTGTGGGACGAGGTGAAGGGGTGGAATGGCGGCAACGGTTACGTGTATGAGAATGCCGGTTCCGGAAAGGCGGCCAATCACCCGGTGCAGATGGTCAACTGGCGGGACTGTGTGAAGTGGTGTAATGCGCGGAGTCAGAAGGAGGGGTTGGTGCCGTGTTACTGCAACGAGGCGGGATTGACGACGATCTATAAGGCCGGGACGAACGCGCCCTACGCGAAATGGGCTGCAAATGGGTATCGTTTGCCGACGGAGGCGGAGTGGGAGAAGGCGGCGCGGGGCGGGGTCAGCGGGCATCGGTTTCCGTGGGCTGACACGGACAACATCTCCCACAGCCGGGCGAACTATTGGGCGGTTGTCAACTATCCTTACGACTTGAGTTACCCGGCAGGTGATCATCCGACCTTCGCTACTGGCGGCCATCCCTATACGAGTCCGGTGGGGTATTTTGAGGCGAACGGCTATGGGTTATATGACATGGCGGGGAATGTGGGTGAGTGGTGTTGGGATTGGTATTCGGATGAGTATTATAGCTCCTCGCCTGGGACTGACCCTCGCGGCCCCGCCTCGGGCTGGGACCGTGTGGGTCGTGTGGGTCGCGGCGGCGGTTGGTGCTGCGACGCGTACGTTTGCCGGACGGCCCACCGCGGCTACGGCAACCCGCCGGACGGCCGGAGCAACCTCATGGGGTTCCGCGCTGTCCGTGCCGCGGGTCAGTGAGCTCAGGCGGCCGGGCGGTTCGGCCCGGAGCCGGCGGCAAATCGGGTTGACAAATTGCGCCCGTAGCTGGACATTTGTTCAGTATGAACGAGCTTACTGAACGGCAGCAGCAGGTTCTGGGGTTTATCCAGGAGAACCAGGATTCCGCCGGGCTTACGCCCACCCTGCGGGAGATTGCCGCGCATTTCCGGTTCAACAGCCCGAATGCCGCGCTGGCGCATGTGCAGGCGCTGATGGCCAAGGGATTTCTGCGGA
>JAKQKQ010000306.1 GCA_029560585.1 Verrucomicrobiota bacterium
TAGCCCGGATATTTCACAGCCTTGCTGGCTGTGAAATTCCGGGCTCTGGGAAAACCGCGCCATGAGAGCCATTTATTGGGAAAGGTCTGGCAAAGACTGGGATTTTTCGCGGTTGCAGAGTGTGTTTCGCGGATCGGTGGCACCAGACCCTCCAAAATCACGTTTTTCGGAGCGCGGTTTTCCTTCGAGCCTGCATGTTTCACGCGGAAGCGTGAAATATGCAGGTTAGGGGCCCGTTGAAAAACGTCATCGACCTCCCCTGATGGCGCGCTTGGCTCAATTCCGCCGGGAGGGGCGCCGGCCGCGATCCGGTCCCCGCGCCGGGCGAACGCCGCCGTCAGTCGATCAGGCGCCGGGTGATGTCGCCGTAGGCGTCGATGCGCCGGTCACGGAGGAAGGGCCAATTGCGCCGGACGTCCTCCAGGTGGGCCGGATCTATCTCGGCAAGGAGGATCGCCTCCGTGGCGCTCCCGCCGTCTGCCAGGATGGCCCCCTGCGGATCGGCGATAAACGACGAGCCCCAGAACTCGATGCCATCGTCTCCCGGGGCGGGCCGTTCGATGCCCGTTCGGTTGGCGGCAGCCACATAGACGCCATTTGCGATAGCGTGCCCGCGCTGCACGGTGACCCAGGCGTCGCGCTGGCGTTCGCCGACGGCCGCCTTCTCGCGCGGGTGCCAGCCGATCGCGGTGGGGTAAAAGAGGACCGGTGCGTTCTGGAGGGCGGTGAGCCGCGCGGCCTCGGGATACCACTGGTCCCAGCATATCAGGACGCCGATGCGCCCGAACCGCGTATCAAACGCGCGAAAGCCGAGATCCCCGGGGGCGAAATAGAACTTCTCGTAGTACGAGGGGTCATCGGGGATGTGCATCTTCCGGTAGACGCCCAAGAGGGAACCGTCGGCATCGATGATCAGCGCGCTGTTGTGGTACAGGCCCGGGGCGCGACGCTCGAAAAATGGCACGATGATCGCCGCCCGGTGCTTGCGCGCCACCCGGGAAAAGAGCTCGAATGACGGGCCATCGGAGGGCTCCGCGAGATCGAACAGCGCGGCATCCTCGCGCTGGCAGAAATACTGCGAGCGATAGAGTTCGGGCAGGCAAATGACCTGCGCCCCGTCGCTCGCGGCTTTCCCCACCTGCTCCGCCGCCGCCTCCATGTTCTCCGCCGGCTTCGTCGAAAACTCCATCTGGATAACGCCGATCGTGAACTTCCCGCCAGATCTTGGTTTCTGCTGCTTCATTTCGCGCTCCGTACCCGCCGCGTTGGCCTCACGGCCCCACGCCGACCGTGCCATTTTATCACGTTCGCGCCGAAGGGATAGGGGCAAGACGGACCCGGGCTCGTGACACCCACGGCCGGGAACCACACCCGCGCGATGCACCGCCGCCACCCTGTCAGCCGCGATCTCACGGTCCCCGCAGCACCTTGCCCCCCGCCATGACAAACGGCACGGCGCCCCGGTGCCGCAGCACGGTCGCCGCATGATCGGGGTCCCCGTCGTCGGGTATGGCGATGAGATCCGCGCAGCCGCCGATGGCGATCGCCCCTATCTGCCCCGCCATGCCCAGCGCCGCCGCGGGGGCCCGGGTCACCATGTCGATGACCCCCGCCGCCGGTACCCCGGGATGAGCCGCCGCGAACGCCCGCATCTCGTCGAACAGACTCAGCGTGGCGCAACTGGCCAGGCTATCGGTCGCCAGCAATACGGGCACGCCGGCGGCGCGCATGGCGTCAAATGCAAACGCCCGGTAGCCGAAGAACCCGTGCGACCGCGGGCAGTGGACGACCGCGTGGCCCTCCTTCGCGCAACGCGCCAGATCCCCCTCGCCAAAATAATTCATGTGCACGAGCAAAGAGCCGCGCGGCAACAGCCCCTCGTCCAGGAGCAGGCCAAGACTGCCACCCTGGCCGCAGTCGCACATGTCGCGCCCGATCCTGTCCATCAGCTCATAGAGCGGCCCGCGCGCCTGGGCGAACATTTCGTGCTCCTCACCCGATTCGCCAACATGAGTTGTGAAAACTGCGCCCGTGGTTTCCGCGATGCGCCTCGCCCTCCGATAAAGGCCCGCGGACGCCGTGTAGGGGGAATGCGGCGAGACCGCCCGCAACTCCGGCAGGGGACCGAAATCGAACGGCACCCGCAGGTCGATGCCCTCGATCGCCCACCACGTCCGCACCGGCGCCTCGATACCCCCCACGATCTCCGGATACGCCTCTATGTTCACCAGCGAAGTCGTGCCAAAGGAGATCGCCTCGTCAAAACCCGCGCGGATCGCGCCGGAAAAATCTTCGAGGGAGGAGTGCCTTTTCAGGGCGTTGATCTGGCCGATCCAGTCGGCGAAACCCCGCCGTCCAGACAGCATCCCGCGGAGGTGCGAGTAATCGAGATGGCAGTGCGCGTTGATCAGGCCCGGCAGCAGCAGCATGCCGTCGAGATCGAGGTCGGGCCGGCGCGGTGGATCACCGGCCCCGATCCGCGCGATCTGGCCATCGCGGCACTCCACCCAGCGGCTCTCCACCGGGGTCGGTCCAGCGGCCATCACCCGCGCGGCCCTGATGAGCGCATTCAACCGCCATCACCCCTTGAGCGCGGCCACGCGCATGCAGAGGTCCACCACTTTGCCGACGTGATCCGCGAGGCCAAATCGCTCGGCCTTGCGACGACAGGCGGCCCGGACCTCGTCGCGACGAGCCGCGTCTGCAAGCACCCCTATCTTGTCGACGAGGCCCTCGCGGTCGCGGGCCGAATCCACCACCCCGCCATCGACCCCATCCTCCAGGATCTCGGCAGCGCCATTCGCGCGGGTCGTGATCACCGGCAGGCCCGAGGCCAAGGCCTCCAGCGTCACGTTGGCAAAAGGATCGTACCATGTCGGCAGCACCAGAAAATCGGCCCCCCGATAGAATCGCCCCAGCTCGGCATGGCTGACCGCGCCGAAGAATGTCACGTTCGGCCCGCGATACCAGCGGGCCGGGCCCCTGCCTGCCACGGCCAGGTGCGCCGGCCTGCCGGACTTGGCGGACCACGCCACGAGGGCGTCGCGCGCCTCGCGGAGCCCCTTGCGCTCCCATCCAGCGCCCACGAACAGTCCCAGTGCCCCCTCGGGGGGCACGCCCAGCCGCGCCCGCAACCACGGGTCCGCCTCGGGCGACCACTCCTCCAGATTGACCCCGTTGTGTATGACCTCTGTCCGCCCCGCCGGGAAACCGAAGCGCGACACGATCTGGTCCCTCACAAAATTCGAATTTGCCAGCACCCAGAGTGTGCGCTCCGGATGGTAGGCGCGGCGCTCGCCCATCATCGTGAGCCGATGGTAGGGGCTCACGAACGTCAGCGCGTTGAGCAGGCCGTTGCGAAGCGGCCGGCGCCTCTGGAGCCATTCGGCGTGGATCCCGTCACCGGAGCGAAGCAGGTCCTGGCGCCAGTGGCGCTCGAGACTGAAGACGAAGGGCTGGGGGTACTTGCGCAGCCACGCCTGCACCAGCCACGGAAAATACCATGGCCGCAGCGGCCGCCAGCGGCTCAGGTTCGGGATGTCCAGCCGGACCACGTCCACGGCCGATGTCTCCGAAAAAATCCCGTGCGGCGGCGCGTCCGCACAGAGCAAGGTTATCTCGAAACCCCGCGCGATCAGCCCCCTGACCAGCAGGTCGAGATACTTCTCCGCGCCCCCGGGGCCCACCGGATACTGTCGCACGAGCGTCAGGTGTTTCTCCATTGGGGCACTAATCTGCCCCAGCCCGGCGCTCCGCGCACGCGCAAAACGGCGGACGTGACTGACGCCAGACCCTGTGGCACACTTTGGGTCCCCATGGACCGTCATGCGACAGCCCAGGAACAGCCAATGGCCACCGCCGCGATCGACGCGGCGCTCGCCCCCGCCATGCCCATCGGCCCCCGCGCCCACCTCCGGCGATACTGGGACATCTTCCGAGATCGCATCGACGAGACCGTCTATGACTGGCGGACAGGGGCCTACTACGCCAACCGCCTGAAGGCGTTCCTCAAACCCTACATGCTCCTATGGATCGCCGGGCTGGTCGCCGGGGCCATCTACAGCATGTGGGTCGCCGCCTTGATCCCCGCGCTGCAGAAGAGCCTCACGCTCCTGGAGCAACACCACGTCAAGCTAAACACCTGGCAACTCGTCATCGCGGGCGGTGCCGTGCCCGTGTATTTCATCGTACGCGCCGCGCTCGGCTACATCAGCGCGGTCTGGCTGATGCAGGTGGCGCTGGGCGTTCTCAAGGATCTCCGCAACGAGCTGTTCCGCAACATCCAGCGGATGTCGATGGACTTCTTCGCATACAACGACTCCGCGAAGCTCATGCAGCTCGTCGTGCAGCGCACCAAGATGGTCGCCTCGTCCGTGACCGATGTGGTCGGCGACCTCGTTAAAACCCCGCTCACGATCGTCTCGGTCATCGTGATGATGATGACGCGCGACGCCATCTTCACGCTCATCGCGATGGCGTTCATCCCCCTGAGCCTCGTGCCGGGGCTGGTGCTCGGCTACGTCGTGCGGCACCGGGGCCGGGCCGAGGACGAGGCCGAGGCCGGGAGCATCCACGTCCTTGGCGAGAACCTGCGCGGGGTGCACGTCGTCAAGTCGTACGCGAGGGAGAACGACGAGTGCACGCGCTTCAACCGCGCCTCCGAGCGGGAGAACTCGGTTCGCCTCCAGGTGCGCAAGGTGATAGAGGGGGTCAACCCGATGGTGGAGGTCTTCGCGTCGTTCGGCTTCGGCGCGGCGCTGGTGTACGGTTACTACCGCGGCATGGGCATCAACACGCTGGTGCAGCTGGCGGCGGGCCTGTTCCTCCTCTACGACCCCTTCAAGAAGATCGGCAAGCTCTACACGCAGGTTCAGCGCATCATGGCGTCCCTCGAGCGCGTCTTCGAACTATTCGACGCGAGCCCGCGCATCACGAACAAGCCCGGGGCCATCGCCATCGCATCGGCGCGCGGCCGCATCGAATTCCGGGGCGTCCGACTCGACTATCGCAAGTACGGGAGGCCGCCGAAAGTCAACCCCGAGGAAATCGGACTGCCGCCCGAGCCAACGCTCAGGGTGCCGCACCCGAAGCCCGTCAAAGAGAAATTCCCGGAGGGGAAGGGCGGCCTCGCGCTGCGGGGCGTGGATCTCACCTTCGAGCCCGGCAAGTTTTACGCGCTGGTCGGGCCCAGCGGCGCGGGCAAAACGTCCATCTTCTCGCTCATCCTCCGGTTCTACGATCCCACCGGCGGCGAGGTGCTGATGGACGGCCAGGACCTCCGCGATCTCGACATGCACTCGCTGCGGCGACAGATCGGCCTGGTCTCCCAGGAGACGTTCCTTTTCAACGACACCGTCCGGGAGAACATCCGCTACGGCCTGCTCGACGCCACCGACGAACAGATCCATGAGGCGGCCAAACGCGCCCATGCCGACGAGTTCATCCAGCACCTCACCGGCGCCTACGAGGCCGACGTGGGAGAGAACGGACGGCGCCTCTCCGGCGGCCAACAGCAGCGCATCAGCGTCGCCCGGGCCTTCCTCAAGAATGCCCCGGTCCTCCTGCTGGACGAGGCCACCAGCGCGCTCGACGCGGAGAGCGCCGCCAAGGTGCAGGATGCCATCGACGACCTCGCCATCGGACGAACGGTCATCGCCATCGCCCACCGCCTCCGGACCGTCCTGCGCGCCGACGAGATCGTGGTGATGGATCAGGGCCTCGTCGCCGCGCGCGGCAAACACGAGGAACTGATGCTCACGTCGCCCCTGTACAAGAAACTCTGCGAGCTCGAGCTCGCCGGATGAGGGACCGGGAAACGGGAGCTTCCGCCCGCGAAAGGCGCCTGACGTCTCCGGTCAGAACATCCGGATCGTGACCCCGCCATCGACCACCAGCACGCTGCCGGTGATGTAGGCGCCGGCGTCGCTGGCGAGGAGCAGCGCGGCGGGCGCCAGCTCGTGCGGCTGACCCCAGCGCAGCAGGGCGGTCCGGTCGGCGAAGCGCTTCTGCTGGTCGGCGCTCAAGATGGACATCGGCATTTCCGTGGCAAACGGCCCGGGGCACACGCAGTTCACCGTGATCCCGTGGGCGCCGAGATAGAGGCAGTTGGCTTTCATCAGCCCATGCAGGGCGGCCTTGGTCGCGCTGTAGGCGGGGCGCTCGGCCGTGCTGGCGATGGCCATGATCGAAGAGGTGTAGATGATGCGGCCCCACTTGCGCTCCATCATCGCCGGGGCCAGCGCACGGGTGAGGACCATCGAGCTGGACACGTTGAGTTCCAGAAGCGCATCCCAGTCTTCGTCGCGGATCGCGTCGGCGGGCTGCGGGATGTTCCAGCCGGCGTTGCTGAAGAGGATGTCGATCTTCCCCATGCGGTCGATCGCCTCCCTGGCCAGCCTCTCGGTTTCCGGGCGACGGCCCACATCGGCCACGAGGCCCTCGACCCGCGAGCCGGTCTCCGCCGCCAATTGCCTCGCGGCCTCCGCGACGCCCGCGGCCGTCCGGCTGCAGATGGCGACCTCCGCGCCAGCCTGTGCCAGGATCTTCGCCATCTCGCGGCCGAGTCCCCGGCTGCCTCCGGTCACCAGCGCGGAACGTCCCTTGAGGCAAAATGGCGTGTTTTCGTACATGCCGAAACCATCCGAGAATGGCCGCCACACGGCAAGAATTTTCCGGCCGTGGCTTGACTCGGGCGGGGCGCCCTTGTCGAATTCCATCGTGAGAATCCAGCAGCATTGTCCGCTCGCTCCCGTTCGCTTTGGCCGGATCGTGTCGGCGCTCTGCGCGACGCTTCTTGCGCTGGCGGGAACGGAGCGGGCCGGGGCCTGGGGCGAGCCACACGCGACCATCACCCGTGCCGCCCTCGCCACCCTCCCAGACTGGCAGCGTCAGCGCCTCGGCGAGGAGTGGGAGGCGCTCGGTTCCCACCACTGCCTGATTCCCGACCGGGTCCACACCGAAAAGGAGAACGCCCGTTTTGCGATGATGGATAGCCGGCCGGGCGTGGTGTATCTGGTGAATCTCCATCTCCCCGCCACGCAGCCGGAGAATTTCGAGGTGTTGCGATACTTCATGGGCAAAGGGGTGGCGGCAATGCGGGTGGGCGATCTGCGGGACGCGGCCCGTTACGCCGGAACGCTGGCGCACGTGCTGGAGGATTGGACCTGCCCGGCGCATTGCGTGCCGGGTGATAACATGTTCACGCTCTTCAAGCAGTTCTTGCCGCCGCCAGAGCCGTGGCGATACGCATTGCTGCACGGCCCGGTGGAGAACGGCACCCTCAAGGTTACCATCGGCTCCCGCGAGCCCCGGCTGCTGGCAGACTCCGTGGACGAGGCGGCATTCCGGCTCCTCCAGCGGGCGAACGAGGGTACCGCGGCGGCTCGCGCACAGGTCATCCCCATCATCCAGGGCCTGTACTCGGGCGACACCAACGCGGTCGTCACCGCCCAGACCAGCGCGGCCGTCTGCGGCGCCGGCATCGTGGCGGACGCCCTGCACACGATGTTCTGCCTCGGCGCCGAAACCCCGCTCGCGGCGGTGCCCAAGACCCTGGATCTCTCCTCGTGCATCCCGCTCGAGGCGACGAACCTCGCGTTTCCGCAAGGGGCATTCTTCAGCAGGCCCTACTGGGGACACGCACAGCGCGGCGTCATCCTTCGCGATGGCACCAACGCCATCCCGCTCAGCCTCCTAGTGGAGGAACAAGGGGGCATCACCGAAAAACAATTCGCCACCGGCATCGGTACCGGCACCCGCAGCGCGCTCAGCTATCTGGTGCCCGCGGGCGTCTATGACCGATTTGCCGTTCTGGCCGGCCTGCAGGCGGGACTCGGGGCATCGGGCAACGTCCAGTTCTCCGTGCTGGGCAACGGCAAAGTGCTCTGCGCCGCGACCGTGACCGGGCGCCAGCCCGCACGGCGCCTCGAGTGCCCGATCGCCGGTGTCACAAATCTCCAGCTGGTTGCAACCTCGGGCGGCGGCGATGGCAAGGGCAACTTCGCCGTCTGGGCCGAACCACAATTGATCAAGGCGGACAAGGGGCCGTAACCGAGCTTAGCAGCCGCGTTGGGCATGGGAGGGACGCCGGCCCCGGCGTCCGCACTCCACCCGGTAGCGAAAGGCACCTCTCATTCGCGGCCCGCGAGGCGAGCGTGTCTCAAAACCTCTGAGCCGAGCCGCCTGGCACAGGCGGCCTACAAATTTTGTAGGGCATCTCTGTGAGATGCCGTGCATTGTCGCGCATGGAATCGCCTGCAAGCAGGCTCCTGCTGCCCGGCATCTGGATTCTCGAGGATCCTGGGTCAGGGCGCGATCACGCGCACCACGGGCGCGGCCGCGACTTCGCCTCGGCAATGCAGCGGCCCGCGAGCCGACAATTCTCGGCGATCTGGAAATCCATCATCCCGACCGCGATAAAATCCGCCCCGCTCTGGAAGGCGTGAGCGAAACCGTCCCGCGGGTGGATCGCGCCTGCGGCGAGCACCTTGAACGCGATCCACGGCTTCTTGACCGATGCCATGAACCCCACGGTCTCTTCGGGATTGATGCACCACATGTTGTCGTACCAGCCCTCGCCGCCCGCAAGCCAGATGAACTCCTTGCGCAACTCCTTGGGCGTGGCCGAGGGATAGTTGTCGCGATGGAGTGTCTTGACGTAGAAATCGCAGGGGATCCCGTGTTTCTCGCATGCCATGGGCACGAGCAACGAGTGCGCGCCCACGCCAACGGGCAGGCCCGTCACCTTCGCCAGCTCAACCGCTCGGGCGAGGCGATCGATCTCGCCCGCCTGGAGCAATTTGTCGGCCGCCACGCCCCACACGTACAGGGCGACGGCCCCGCTGTCCGCCTGCTTCGCAATGTGGTCGTTGAGTTCTGTCTCGCTCTGCTTCGTGTCTACCTGGATGTGCGGGATGAACTGCATCTTGCCGCCAAACTCGCGGTTGTAGCGCTGCACGAACTGCGCGCCCGTCTCGAAGACCGTGTTGATGCCATGGCTCTCCGCCACCCGCAGCGTCTCGAGGATCTTCGCCTCGGTCGCGTACGCCTTGAACAGCGCGTTGACGTACTTCAGGTCGCGCGAGTGCATGTAACCCGAGATCAGATTGCCGCCCAGGAGCACCCGGCCTATCTTCGCCCCACAGAGATTGCCCTGCGGGAGCAAGCCCTCCCCCGCCGCCGGCGCCGGGGGCTTGTTCTCGGCCACCGCCGCCCCGGCGGCCGCCAGCGTCCCGATGCCAGCCTGAAGCAGCGAACGGCGGGTGACAGAGCGCGAACTTCCAGACGCAATACTCATGCGTTGCAGCGTATCAGCTTCCCCCGCCCCCTTTCAAGGAGACCCTCGGACCCCACGCCCACAAGCAAAACCCGATCCCCAGTTCCGCCGCATCATTACTCATCTTGGCTTGTACGTCAGGTGATCTAATAGTTGTCGGGAGGGGAAGCATCTGGATTGAGTGGCAAATGCAAATCGGGTAAAAAGTGCAAAAAATGCGCATTTTTATGAATAAATTCTTGGTCGCGGGCTTTTTGTCCTCATGGCTTGTCGCCGTTGCCTCGGCGCAGGACTACACCGTGCTGAAGACGTTCGCGGGCAGCGACGGGGGCAATCCGTACGGCAACGTGCTGGTGGATGGCGGCAAGATATACGGCATGACCCAGGCCCGCGCCACGCTGGGCATGGGGACGGTGTTCAGCATGGACCTGAACGGATCGAATTACACGATCCTGCACAGTTTCACGACGCCGTACAGCGCCACGGACGGCGCGGGCCCCTGGGGCGACCTGATCCGCGTGGGCGACAGTCTGTATGGGATGACATACAACGGCGGGGCGAACCAGCCGGCGACGGGCTCTGGCGTGGTATTTCGGGTGGATATCGACGGCTCGGATTTCACGCTGCTGCACACGTTCAGCGGCAGCGCCACGGACGGCTCGCACCCGTACGGCAGCCTTTCGTTCGTGGGGGGCAACCTCTATGGCATGACCGGCAACGGCGGGATCAGCAACACGGGCGCGATTTTCCAGATGGACACCAACGGTGGGAATTTCTCGCTGCTCGGCAGTTTCGTGAGCGGCGCGGGGGGCAGCCAGCCGTACGGGGATCTGCTGGCCATCGGGGACCGGTTCTACGGGACGACGAGCTACGGCGGCTCGAACAATGTGGGCACCCTCTTCTCGATCGGGACGAACGGAACGGGCTTCACGGTGCTGCACGACTTCAAGGGCGGGTCGGGTGACGGGGCCATCGCCCGGGGCAGCCTGGTCGAGGTCGGCGGGGCGCTCTACGGCGTGACCGACAACGGTGGTTCGAACGCCAACCGCGGCACCATCTTCCGCATCAACACCGATGGGACCGGCTACCAGATCATCCACAATTTTGCCGGCGGCAGCGGCGATGGGATGGACCCCTATTTCGGGGATCTCGTCGCCTTTGGCGACACGCTGTATGGGCTGACGGGCTACGGCGGCACGAACAATTACGGGACCTTGTTCGAACTCAACACGAACGGCACGGACTTCTTGGTGCTGCACTCGTTCCGCGGCGGCGGCACCGACGGGCGATGGCCTTATGGCGGGCTGGATCTGGCCGATGGCGTGCTCTATGGCATGACGCCCTATGGTGGACCCTCGGACGTCGGGACGGTCTTCTCATTCGTGATCCCAGAGGCGCAGGCGTGGGCGGGGCTGGCGCTGGCCGCGGCCCTGCTGGCGCTGCGACGGCGCAAGCGCGGGAGATCCTGACCGACCCAGATCGTCCGCCGATCCCCGCCATTCGCGCCGTCGGGTGGCCCGCCCCACCTTCGGGTCCCTCGGCGGGATCCAGAGACACTCTGCCAGAATCGGAAATCGGATCCCATTCCCATCTCAAATCCCCTGTTGGCACCTTTTTGGTTTTTACCGATAAATCGCATCTCTCTTGAGGTGATGCGAATTGACCATCGCGATATCACGAGGGAGAATAGATTTATCTTCGGGTAATGGAGGATGCGGTGGGAAGATCATTGCTGTGCGCGGCTGGCGTGTGTTTGGGAGTGGTGTCTCTCTGGGGCGGCGCGGTGCGTGCCGGGAGTGAGGCGCTGGCGAAATCGGTCTTGGATGAACCTACCGAGGCGCGGGAGAGCGTGCCGCCGGGCTCGATCACGATGGGCGGTCACATCAACGAGCACCTGACGGACGGATTTCTGGATGCCCACATTCCGATGTGGCGGCCCGGAAATCACTCGTTCTTCTTCAACCCGCGCGTGATGGGGACGGACGACTCGCTCGAGCGGTATAGCCTGGGCGGCGGATGGCGCTGGCTGCTGCCGGAATCTGAAGTGATCCTGGGGGCCAACGCGTACTGGGATCATCTGGAGAGCCCTAACAATTTCGAGTACGAGCAACTTGGCGTGGGATGCGAGGTGCTGACTCGCTGGGTGGACGCCCGCTTCAACTATTACCTGCCGGAAGATGACGTGAACATCATCGGGACCAGCTCCGATTACGACTCGGACATTTCCAACTTCCGACAGGAGGGGCAATTCTTGGCGTGGGACGTGACGGAGCGATGGCGCTCCACGACGCGGTGGGAGGCGGCGCTGGAAGGGTTCTATGCCGAGGCGGGTTTTCTCGTGCCCTATCTGGATAAGTATGCGGAGTTGCGATTCTTCGGCGGGTATTACAACTATGAGACGCCCGACGACGGGTTCTGGCGGCGCGAGTACGAGGGTTACAAAGTGCGGGCAGAACTGCGCCTGCCGCCGGCCGTGACACTGGATGTCGCATATGTCGATGACGAGGAAATCATGGGCGGCCACTGGATCGGCGGCGTCCGCGTGACGGTGCCCTTCGAGGTCGGCAACATCTTCCGCGGGAAAAATCCATTCGAGGGCATCGGCGACATGTTCCGTCCGAGGAGGCGCGAATTCGCGGAGCGGATGAGCGAGATGGTGATGCGGTCGCCGCGGGTGGCGGTGGTCCAGGAGGAAGAGAAAGACAAATTCGAACGGACCCTGACGATGCACCAATACGCGCCGGAGAGCACCACCGGGGGTGGCACCCTCATCCTGACGGAGGCCGGGGGTGGCTTCCTTGTGGGGGCCGGCGGTCTGACGCTCGACGGGACCGATCGCCTGTCTTTCACCACCCTCCCCCTGACAAACTTGTTCGTCCGAACTGGCATTTCCAACCAGGTTTTTGGGGGATCGTTTACCGGACTCATGGTGACCAACACGTTCCTCCAAATGACTAACGGAGGGACGCTGCTCCTGCTGGGGGGCGCCGGCAACGTTTTCTCCGGGAGTGGGGGCACCACGAGCAATCTCACGCTATACGTCGCAGAATCACGCGACAGGCTCGTCCTGACCAATCTGACCACCTTTAATGGCGGATCGCTTGTCATCTCAGGCGGAACCGGCAATGTCTTCTTCGCAAGCGGGGGCGGAACGAATAACTCGATCCTCCTGTCGTCGGGCAGTCTCCTGTTGACCAACTCGTTTGGAAACCCTGGATCGTTCCTGCAATGGAGCGCCGATACCAACGGCACCTTTCTTCTGGATCGTGGATTGCTGGTCCTTTCGGGCGGGAGCGTGTCCAACCTGGGGCTTGTCACGCCTCCCTAGCAGCCTGTTGACAAACGTCATCGATTCCCCCTGATGGCGCACGTGGCCCGATTCCGCCGGGAGGGTTTTGGACTGCGGTGGCAGAGTCCGGCAACCGCCGGACGGCGACACCGCTTTGGCAGCGCGCGAAGCGCGAGCCGGGACCATCGGCTTCGGCTCCGCCGGGGGCAAAAGCGGTGTCGCCGCTTCGCTCTGCCACCGCAGTCCAAAACGGCCCCGCCCCCAGAAAACTCATCATGAATAATCCCGGCGCGCGCTCGAATCAGGTCAGCCCCGCCGCGCGCCGGCGGCCGACAGATCCAGACAGGTGGACCGTTGCACCATCGACACGCGCGCGGCGCGACGGTACCCTGCGGCATGCGCGTGATCTTGCCGCGATTGTCCCCCACCCTGTTTCTGATCCTATTAAACCCGTGGGCGTCGCCGGGCGCGGGGGATGAGCGGTTTGAGTCGGTCGATGCGCGGGCGGTGACCGTCGGGGGCGAGATCGGGCGCCGGATACAGGTGACGGTCCACACGAACATGTTCGCGCTCGACGTGGAGAAGGACTTCCTCGAACCGTTCCGCGCCACGCCGCGCAGCGGCAAGTACATTGGGCTGGGAAAACTGATCGACGCCACTGCCCGGCTCGCCCACCACACCGACGATCCGGCGCTGGTTTCGCTCAAGAAGAATCTCGTGGGCGAGGCCATCGCGGCGCAGGAGCCCGACGGCTATCTGGGAACGATGCTCCCCGAGAAGCGCATGTGGACCCTCTGGGACATCCACGAGATGTCCTATCTGGTGCTGGCGCTGGCGACGGATCACAGGCTCTTCGCCGAGGAAGGATCGTTGGCGGCATCGAAGAAGCTGGCGGGTTATCTCATCCGGCGCTGGGAAACGGATCCGCCGAAACAGCCAAGCCCGTGGAACATCACCCTCCACATGGGCGTCACCGGCATCGAGAACGCGATGCTCGCGCTGCACGCAGAAACCGGCGACGCGCAATACCTGGATTTCGTGCGCGCCACGCGCCGCCTGCCCGAGTGGAATGCGCACATCGCCATAGGCCGATGGGGCACGGTCGAAGGCCACGCCTACGCCCACCTCTGCCGCTGCCTGGCACAACTGCGCCTCGACAGCATCGCGCCAGACCCGCGCCTGATCGGACCAAGCCATGACGCGCTGGAGTTCATCCTGCGCGGCGAAGGGATGACCGTCACCGGCGAGATCGGCGACCACGAATGCTGGCACGACACGCAGGAGGGCACGGTCAATCTGGGCGAGACTTGCGCCAGCGCCTATCTACTGCGGTGGCTCGATGAGATGGTCCGTCGCGATGCCGACCTTCGGCTCGGCGATGTCATGGAGCGCGCCCTGTTCAACGCCCTCTTTGCCGCGCAGTCACCCGACGGACGCCGGATCCGATACTACACGCCCTTCGATGGACAGAGGGGCTATTACGAGGGCGACACCTATTGCTGCCCGAATAACTATCGCCGCATCATCGCCGAATTGCCGGGCATGATCTTTTATCGCTCGCGCGACGGGGTCGCGGTGAACCAGTATACCGCCTCGACGGCCACCATGCCGCTCGGCGGCGACGCGCGCCTCGAGATCCGACAGGAGACCGACTACCCCGCATCGGGAGCGATCACCATCCGCGTCGATCCATCGCGGCCGACGCGCTTCGCACTGCGACTTCGGATCCCGCGGTGGTGCGCGGCGCCGACGGCGAAGGTCAACGGCGAGGACGCCACGATCGCCAAGGGACAGGCCACCCTGGTGATCGACCGCCAGTGGAAGGCCGGGGACCGCGTGCAGATGGACTTCCCGATGCCATGGCGCCTGGTGCGCGGGCGCATCAACCAGGCGGGCAAGGTCGCCATCATGCGCGGCCCCCTCGTCTATTGCCTCAATCCGAAGCGCCACCCGAAACTCGCCGGCATGGATCTCCACCTCCTGGTGCTGAAACCCGACTCCATCACCACTGCCGAGGGCCAGCGCGACTTCTCCGGCGCGCCCCTCTGCCGCGCCAACGCCTGGCGCCCCGCCGCATGGTATCCGTCCGCCAAGGCAAATCTCGAGTTGAACCTCGCGCCCTTTCCCGACCCCGATGCCGAATCCGCCTATTTCAAGGTCCCCAACCCGCACGATCCCGCGACGGTTGAGGATGAACTGTTCGGTCGCTGACTCGAAACAGATCACGACCCCATGGGCATCGAAGGTCCTGCCAACCGGACGGTGCGATGAAGGATTTGGGGCGGCATATGCGTGGCGAGGCAGACAATCCTGTCGGCCGACACGAGCAGGCGCCATCGCCTCCGACAAAGTCGCCCGCGTCACGATGGAGCCCATTCTCCTCGCCCCTCACGAAAGCCCGGCGCCACCGATTCTTCGTCCCCGCTTTGCCGTTCCTCGCCACGGCGCTCGTCTCGGCGGGAACTTTCGAATACGACGCGGGCCCGTGCCCCGATGCCGCGCTGTCGGTCGCAAAGTTCCGGATCCGCACCCCCGCGGGCGATGGCCCGCTCCTCGGAACGCTCATCCTGCTCGGTGGGAGGAACTCTGACGCCCGGACCATGGCCGATGACCCCGCGTGGTGGGCGCTGGCGACGGAAACCCGCCTCGCGCTCATGGCCGGCTTCCTCAAGGGCGCGGAGCATGACCACGAGACCTACCAGCTCGACGAGAGTGGCGCGACCGCGCGCCTCTTGAACAGGGCCATCGAGGCGCTGGGTGATGCCTCGAAACACCCGGATATCGGCAAACTGCCGCTGGCGTTCTGGGGCACGTCCGCCGGCGGCAACGTGGGCGTCGCCTATGCCTGGCATTTCCCAGAGCGCACCATCTGCGTCGCAGCCATCGTTGCCCCCAATGGCCACGGCCCCCCGAATGCCCAGAAAATCAAAGTCCCCATATTGGCGATCATCGGCAAGAATGATCGGCCCGAGTGGATCACGTATGCGATGGAATGCTACGATGCAGTCCGCGGCGGGAAAGTGCCCTGGACCCTCGCGTTCCATGAGAGGCGCGGGCACAGCGGCGCCGGCAGCCAGGATCTCGCCCGGACCTTCTTGCGCACGACCATCGCGCAGCGCCTCGACATCGCACCCGACGCGCAGCCCTCCCCGCCGGTGCCGCTCGACGTGCGAAAAGGATGGCTGGGCGACCTCCAGACTTACGCGATCGCGCCGTACTCGGAATTCGATGGCAACATGAGAAATGCCACGTGGTTGCCGGACAAAGCGACCGCCAGCGCATGGCAGGAGTACCTGCGGGCTCCCTGAGCATGGAATCCGCGCGCGCCCGACACCGACGAGAGATCGGGCCCGGGCGAGGGAGGTCGATCTTACGGCAGGCGGCCCCCAGATGCCGCCTGCATGAGCCGATACCATTCCTCGCGCGTGAGATCCACGGAATCGGCGCGCGCCGCGTCCGCGATGCGGTCCGGCCGCGTGGAACCCACGATCGGCACAATGCCCGCCGGATGCTTCAGAAGCCACGCGAGGGCGATGACGCCCGCCGATTCTCCGCGCGCCTTGGCGATCGCGTCGAGTTCCCCCCGGATTGCCGCCAGTCGCGCTTCGCCCGACGGACTGTCGCCGACGAGGTGTCCCCCGGCCAGCGGGCTCCATGCCATCGGGGTCACGCATTCCGCCAGGCACTGGTCCAGCGTGCCATCGTGGAACGGATCGAGCCGCGCCAGATGGATCGCCACCTGATTCACCACCAGAGGCATCGGGCAGGCCTTCTGCAGCGCGGCCAATTGCGAGGGCAAAAAATTGCTCACTCCAAATTCACGGACCTTGCCGGCCGTCCTGAGTTTCTCAAACGCGCCGGCGATCTCGGCCGGATCACCTAGGAAATCTGGCCGATGTATCATCAGCAGATCGATCGCGTCGATGCCCATCCGTTGCAGTGAGCCCTCGCACTGCCGGATGATGTGCGGCGCGGAGGAATCGTATCGGTATGGCGCGCCCGGCCCGGGGTCGTCCCGGAATCGGATGCCGCACTTCGTCGCGACCACGATCCGCTCTCGCATCCCCTTGCGCTCCCGCAGCGCCCGACCGAATATCTTCTCGCAGGCACCCCCGCCGTAGATGTCGGCCAGGTCGAAAAACGTATAGCCGGCATCGTCCGCGGCGTGCATCGCCCTGACGCCAGCGGCCTCGATGTCGGCCGTCACGCCGTCGGGCCCCTTGTCGGCATCGAGTCGCCACGCCCCGATCGCCAGCCGCGTCGCGATCAACCGCCCCCTTCCGATCTTCTGTGCCCGCATGGGTGGAACTCTTCCGTATCTGGTCCGCCATGTCCAAGGCTTTCGCGGACGCAACGGCGTCTCCGATCGCGAGACAACCCGGCCGCGTCGCTTCGCCCGCAAACGGGTCATCGTGGATGGGACCCCGCGGGAGGACTTGGCGTGCGCGTTCTTGCTTGAAACGTGGCACGGCCGTGCAAAGTAGCCCTAATCAATCTGCCACCGATGGAAAGCCGAAGGGAAAAGGTGCTCGGCATCGAGGGCGGCGGCACCAAGACCGACTGGGTCCTGATGGAGGTCGATGGCGCAAGCCAGAAGCCCGTCGACCGCGGCGCTCTGCCCCCGGCAAACCTGCGCATCATCGATGACGCGGCGCTGGAGAGAATATTTCGCTCGATGCCCGCTGGGCCAACCCGCGTCGGTGCGTTCCTGGCGGGATGCATCACCGCCGCAGACCACGACCGATTGCGCGCCATCGCCCAAAGCGTCTGGCCCCACGCCCGCATCGAGGTCGGCAGCGATCGCGATTCTGGATTCGCCACCGCATTCGGCGATACGGATGGCATCCTGGTCATCGCCGGCACCGGTTCGGCCGTGACGGGCCGGAAGGCCGGGCGTGTCGAACGGGCCGGGGGCTGGGGCCAGCTGCTCGGCGATCAGGGCAGCGGATACAGCCTCGGGATGCAGGCCCTGCGCTCCGTGCTGACCCATTACGACCTCACGGGACACGTCAGCCACTTGGCGGAAGATATCTTGCGCACGCTCGCGCTGAATCGGCTGCGGGATTTGATCCGCTGGGTCGCCGACGCCGATAAGATGTCCGTCGCACGGCTCGCCCCCGTCGCCTTCGCGGCCTCGCGGCGAGGCCATCCCGAGATGCTGGCCGCGGTCCTGGGCGGGGCGCGCACCCTGGCCGAATTCACGGCCGCGGTGGCCCGGCGACTCGACATGGAGAGGCCGTCGGTCAGGGCCCTCGGCGGCCTGTTCTCATTCGAACGCGAATACCTCGACCTCTTCAAGGGGGCGCTCGCCGAACTGCTGCCAGATGCCAAGGCGGACCTGTGCGAGAAATCGGGCGCCTATGGCGCCGCATGGCTGGCCTCTCAGGATGAACGCCCGATCCTTCCCCCTGCCGCCATCCCCGATGCGGACGAGGCGGACCTCGCCGAACTCGCCTCCGCCCCCACCGAACAGCCCAATCCGCGCTCGGCACAGATCGACCAACTGACCACCGCCGACATGGTCGAGATGTTCGTCTCCGAAGAAGAGTGCGTCTCCGGCGCGCTCCGATCCTGCCGCGATGCCCTCTGTTCCGCGGTCGATCTGATCACCGGGGCCCTGAAGGGTGGAGGCCATCTGTTCTACGTCGGCGCAGGAACGAGCGGGCGGCTGGGCGTGCTCGACGCGAGCGAGATTCCTCCGACATTCGGGGCTCCTCCGGAGCTGATCCAGGGCATCATCGCGGGCGGTGTCGATGCGCTCCACCGCTCGATCGAGAAAACCGAGGACCACCCCGAAGAGGGCACGCTCGCGATGGTGGAGCGAGGCGTGCGCGGGGGGGACGTCGTCTGCGGCATCACCGCCAGCGGCCGCACGCCCTTCGTTCTCGGCGCGCTGGGCAAGGCGCGCCAGATCGGAGCCAAGACGATCCTGCTCACCGCCAACCCCTCCCGGCGACGCATCCAGCCACCCTGGGATGTCGAAATCGATCTCCCCACCGGCCCTGAGCTGATCACGGGCTCAACACGCCTGAAGGCCGGCACCGCCACGAAGGCCTGCCTGAATATCCTCTCGACCTGCGCCATGATCCGCCTCGGCAAAGTCCGGGGCAACCTCATGGTCGATGTCGGCATCTCGAACACGAAATTGCGAGATCGTGCGGTCCGGCTTGTCAGCCAAGTCCGCGGCCTGAGCTACCTCGAGGCCCAGCGCGAGCTGGAGCGCAAAGGGTGGGACGTGCGCAGTTGCCTCTGATCGCCACACGTCACTCCGCTCATCCGCGCCGCCGCTGCCGCCGCCAGCGCAATTGAGTCGCCTTGTGATCGGAGTGGAATGGCGCATCATCCGGCGATGGTCGCCACGCGATTCCTGACGCTCTCATCCTTCCTGCTTGCCGGTCCCATTGCAGCGGCGCCCGTCGCCACGCCCGCCTGGCATCACCCCCTGTATCTGGGCAATGGCGATGTCTGGCGACAGCGAATCCCCGTGAGGATCGAGAACGCGACGACGAACGCACTGGTGGGCGTGCCGATGGCCCTGCGGATCGGCGACGGCCCCGGCGATGCGCGGCTCGAGGGCCGCGGATCCGAAGACGTGCGGGTCGCCGATGCCTCCGGCAAGGAGATGCTGTTCGCAATACTCGATTCAGCCGGCGAGCGCGTGGAGCGGGGACCGATCCCGCGAGGAGGCCAGCTCTATCTGCCGGTGGAGTGCGCTGCATCGTCCGCGGCCGATTACTTCATCTATTTCGACAACCCATCGGCGTGGCGCGTGCCCGATTTTCTGGATGTGGGATCGCCCGACGTCAACGGAGGTTTCGAGGTGGGGACCGGCACGATGGCCAAGGGCTGGATCGCCAAGGATGAGGATGCCGCGCACCGCGCGATCTGGCCGTCGGATGGCGCGCGCTCCGGCGCGCGCTGCCTCAGGCATGAGGTGGATGCGGGCGCTGAACCGAACTGGCTCGGGGCCACCCGCCGGATCGCGCCCGTGATACCCGGATCGCGGTATCAGATCCGCGCGTGGGTCCGTGCGGAGGATGTCAAGGGACAGGCCGGCTGGTTCATCCACACCGGTGGCCCGGCTGGCCTCATCTCAAACAAAGTCTTTGGCGTCGGTGGCGGCACCTATGACTGGAAGGAGGTCCGCGTCGATCTCTCGATCCCGGTCGGGGCATCGTGGATGACGATCGGCACCTCGCTGCGCGGCACCGGGCGGGCGTGGTTCGACGACCTGACCATCGAATGCGACCCAACGGTCGCCGCCACAATCTCCGCAAGGCCAGCGGAAACCCTGGCGCTCTCCGCGCCGGCGGCGACGGTGGCTTGGCCATCGGATGAGGCGGCCGTCCGGCGCATGCCCGTCCGATTCACGAATCTTTCGGACTCACCGGTCGCCGGGGGCCTGGGATGGATCTGGCTGCCGTCCGCCTTCCGCGGCACGAGGGACATGGATCCCGTGTCCGTGTCGCTGGCCGGACGCGCAGTGCCTTTCACCCGCCTGGGCGAGATGCTCCTCTTCGACTGCCCCCTGCCACCAATGTCCCGGCTGGCCGCCCACGTCTATCTGGGTGCCCGGCCACGGCCGGCGACGGCAGCAGAGGCCGCGCGCACCGGATTGGGCAGCGACATCCCATCCGATTACCTCGTCGCGCGCAGGACCAAGCCCACCGATCCCGCGGATTTCGCCCCCCTGCTCAAGGGCACTGCCAACCTCGTGAAGAATCCGGATTTCACCTCGGGCGCAACGCTCCCCGATGGCTGGGGTGGCGCCTCTCAGGGCGACGCCGCCATGACGACCGACAAGCCAGGCCTGTTCGGCGAGCGCTGCGCGCGAATGAACTTGCCCAAGGGCAACAGATCGTGGCGCGGCTGGAGGCAGGCGGTGCCGGTCAAAGCGGGCCGAACCTACCTGTTTGGCACCTGGGCGAAATGCCGCGGCCTCGAGGGCGAGGCCCGCCTGCACGCGCACCTTCTCACGCCGCAACGGCGCATGGTGGCCTCCAGCGCATTCGCCTCCGCCGGCGAACCGCTCTCCGCCGATTCCGATTGGACCCTCTGGTTCGGCACCATCCGCATCCCGGACGATGGCGCGTTCCTCGAACTCCACCTCACCGCAAATTGCGGCGGCACCCTCTGGCACGATGGCGCGCTCGTCGCCGAGATCGCCCGCGGCGAACCAGGCTCCGTCGAGGCGCGTCAGACGACGACGGGAGATGAGGGCCTCGTCTCATGGCCGGTCAATCCCATCGTAAAAGTCTTCCGCGAGGACGCGCCGCCAGAGAGGCCGCTGCCCGCAGAGATCTCTCTGGCGCGCAACGAAAGCGAGCCCCTGCAGCTCGCGCTGCGATCCGGAATGGCGATGAGCGGCTTGACCGTCGAGGTCACCCCCCCGATCTCCAAGGACGGCGCCCGCCTTCCCGATCCGACGATCAACGTCGTCGGCTACGTGCCGATCGATCACCCCACCTCGTACTTCCGATCCGACGCGGCCGAGTGGCACAGGAAATTCCCGACGACCCCCGGCCAATGTGACGGGTGGGCCGGCTGGTGGCCCGACCCGCTGCTGCCCGCAAGGCCCCTCGATCTGAAGCCCAACGAGACCCAGCCAATATGGATCACATTCCGCGCCCCATCCGATGCCGCGCCCGGCGAATACCTCGGGACGATCCGGCTCAAGAGCGGTGGGCAGATCGTCCGCGAGTTTCCCTACTCGCTGCGCGTTTGGGGTTTCTCCCTTCCGGAAGAGCGGCACGTGATCGCCATCTACGACGTCAGGCCGGGGAAACAGTGGTTCGATGGCGGGGCGAAGCGCGACGATGTCGAACGCGCCATGATGCGATTCCTCTCCGATCGGCGGCTCTGCGCCGATCACGTCCCCGCCGAACCCGTCTTCAAACGCCAGGGCGAGGGCGTGACGGCCGACTTCGGCGCGTTCGATGCCGCAGCCACATGGTATTTCGGCGACCTGCACATGCCGGCCGCGTATTTCCCGCACTTCTTCTACCTTTTCGGTTGGGCGCATCCCCCGAAAAAGATCCTCGGCGAAGAGCCCTACGAGGGCGGCTTCCCGTACGAGGGCAAGGACCGGTCAAAATTGCGACCCGAGTACGCGCGCGTCTATCAGGCCGCGCTGCGGCTCTTCTGGGACCACCTGAAGGCAAAGGGGTGGGCAGACAAGATGCTCCTGTACATTTCGGACGAGCCCCACTTCACGCACGAATTCGTTCGGGCCCAGATGCGCGCGCTCTGCGACATGATCCACGGGGTCGACCCAAAGATCCCGATCTACAGCAGCACTTGGCGGCACTGTCCCGAGTGGGATGGTTATCTCAACGTCTGGGGCATCGGCCATTACGGGTGTTTCCCAATGGACGAGGCCACCCTGCGACAGAAAAACGGCGACAGGATATGGTTCACCACCGATGGGCAGATGTGCACGGACACGCCATTCTGTGCCATCGAACGCCTCCTGCCGCACTACTGCTTTCACCACGGGGCCGATGCCTACGAATTCTGGGGCGTCGATTGGCTGACCTACGACCCCTACGAGTTTGGCTGGCACCGGTACATCAACCAATCGGACCAGCCCGGCAACCATTACTACGTGCGGTACCCCAATGGCGATGGCTACCTGACCTACCCCGGCCAACCCGTTGGCGTCATCGGCCCCGTCAGCACGATCCGCCTCGAGCAAGCCCGCGACGGCGCCGAAGACTACGAATACCTCCGGCTCCTGAAAGAGGTCGCCGCGAGGAAGGGACCGGGCGCCCAGGCCGCCAGCGCCATTCTCCAGCGGGCCGCCGCCCTAGTGCCCGTGCCCAACGCCGGCGGCCGCTACTCGACCCGCATCCTCCCCGATCCCGATGCCGTCCCGGCCCTCCGCCGCCGCGCCGCCGAAGCGATCGAAGGGCGTTAGCTCGAAAATAGGGCGTAACGACCCAGTGGCGAAGGGCTTGCGCCCTTCGGCATGGGCCAGATTCTCGTGGCGATGTGCGCGCGCGCATCGTCACATCCCCCAACCGCTGCGCGGACATGACATAACCAGGAACCCGCCCCTTCCCACGTTTGTCCCCATCGCAAGCAGAGCGATCCGCCCAACGACGCCATCGTCGGTCCGCTAAAGGCCCAAAGTGTCAAGAATCGCCGAAAGTTGACCCCAGGCCCGACCCTGGCATTATTATTTCTTAGTGGTCGAATCGGGATAGGGGGGAGCCTCGCGGCGGCAGCCCTTGCACTTCCCCTTGTCCTTCGACTCCGCGTTTATCTGGACGGAGAACTCTCACCTCCTGGCTGTCTCGCATGCCCGGCACACACGCAAAGCTCAGTGACCCGCCTTCGGCGGGTTCACTGAAGCGGCTTGTTGGGGGGCTTGTTGCTTTTCGAGTGCGTAAAAAGTGGTGCCCGTCGGGGTATCCACGGCAATGAACGGTAGTGTCCAGAATCTTTCGCACATTCTCGGTTGGGTCATCGGTTGAGTGGTTGGTTGGTATTGGTTCGTTCTAACAAGGAAGGGTTGTTCTGGGGGCGTCAACCCGCGGCGGCCAAGCCGGGCCCCCGAAGGGCCGGC
>JAKQKQ010000006.1 GCA_029560585.1 Verrucomicrobiota bacterium
GCACCATGCCCGGTTTGACCCGGTCCTGTATCCGGCCTTGGCGAGACTGGTGTCTCGCCTGGGCCGGCGCGGGGAGGTGCTGGCGGGCATGTGGGCGGGCAAGGGAATGAAGGAGATCGGCGCCGATTTGGGCATCAGCCCGAAGACAGTCGAGTACCACCGGGCTCAACTGTATCGGCTCTTTGGGGTTGGAAACCCGGTGAGTTTGTGCCGGCGGGCAATGGTGGTCGGGCTGATCAAGCCGGATGTGGCCGTCAGAACCGACGGGCCCCGGCACGTGCGGGATTGAGAATTTATGCAAACGAATTTGAGTTTTGAGGTTGGTGAGACGAGCGGGCGGCCTGGCTTCCCGTTCACGGATGCGGAATACGGGGCGATGGCTGATGCGGTGCTGACGCCCGAGAACCGTTTTCATGCCGCCGCGCTGGGCGGGAACAATTGTTTCCTCACCGGCGCGGGCGGGACGGGGAAGAGCACGCAACTGCGGGCCTTCATCGCCGAATGCCCGCGCCGGGTCAGCGTGACCGCGCCTACCGGCGTGGCCGCGCTCAACGTGGGCGGGATGACCATTCATCGCTTCTGCGGGATGCTCATTGGGCCGGCGCCGGGGCAGTCGAACGAAGATTACTTCGCACAGCTCCAGCGCGACCCGCGCCGCTCAATTCTGGCCGGCTTCAACCGGGTGCGGCGGTGCGAGGTGCTCGTCGTTGACGAGGTGAGCATGTTGCCCGGGCGGCAACTGGAGTTCGTTGAGTTCCTGTTCCGCCGGCTGCGTGGCCGGGATGAGCCGTTCGGCGGGTGCCAGGTGATCGTGACCGGCGACTTCCTCCAACTGCCGCCGGTCCGCACCAGCGAGACGGAGCCCTACGATTGGGGGTTTCAATCGCCGGCCTGGGCGGCAGCGAGGTTCCGCACGTTCATGCTCGAGAAGGTGCGGCGGCAGGATGAAGCCGCTTTCGTCCGGGCGCTGAGCGACTTCCGCGTTGGCCGCGTCTGGGGCGACAGCGCCAGGATTTTGCAGTCGCGGGTGCGGAGTAATCCGCCGTCCACGATGCCGCGCTTGTTCACGCACAACGTGCAGGTGGACAAGTGGAACATGTTTCAGCTTTCCGAGCTGCCCGGCGAGGAAACCGTATTGCACGCAGAACAGAGCGGGCCGGAGCTGCAAAGGGAGTTTCTCACCCGGAACCTGCTGACGCCCGCAACGCTGCATGTGAAGCCCGGCGCCCTGGTGATGTTCACGGTCAACAAGAACGAGCCGAACCGGAGTGAGCCGCTGTTTGTGAACGGACAGATCGGGACAGTCCAGGACGTCGAGCCGGGCGCGGTGGTGGTGAAGACCAAGGCCGGGGCGGTGATCCGCGTCGAGCGGTTCACCTGGCGCTTCGACCAGCAAGACGATGACTCGGCGAGCTTTAGCCAGTTCCCGTTGCGCCTCGCGTGGGCGATGACCATCCACAAGGCGCAGGGCCTGACTTTGGACTCGGCTTACCTGGACATCCGCGCCGCCCGGGAGCCGGGCCAGGCATATGTGGCGGTGTCGCGGGTCCGATCGTTGGCCGGGCTGAATTTCAAGGAGTGGTTCAAGGGCGTGCATGTATCGCCCGAGGCCATCGAGTTTTATCGGGAGATCAACAACTGAGAGAGAAAGGACGTATGAAGATCGGAATAGGCAGCAAGTTCGAGGGGTCGCTGGACTTCTTTATGGTGCCGGGGCGCTGTCCGGACTGCGGGGAGCAGCGGTATATCAAGCTGGCGTTCGGTTCGGACGGAACGATGTGGATAGACCCGGCGGAGGTGGGCATTGGGCCGGAGCAGGCCGCGCAACTGGAGGGTTTCGGTGAGGCTTACCTCCTGACTAACCCAGGGACCGGAGAAGTGATGATCAACGCCCGGGCGGTGGTCAGGGTCAGGACGGACCCTGAATGGTGCCGGCGGTGGCTGGAGTTCGTGGAGAAGATGCTCCGGGAGCACCAGGCAGTGCGCGCGCAGGCAGCGGCGGCGATGAAGGCGCGGAACAACTGAGACACGAATTTCACGAATTTTCACTAAGGACGCATGAAGACACTCATTGACGGCAAGACGGGGCTGAACGAGGCCATCGGAGGCCATGAACTATGCGCCTGGCAGCCGGCGCGCGGGGTGGTGTGGGTCCAAACCCGCAACCCCGAACACGCGCGACGCATGGCCCAACGGGAGGACAGCCGCCTGGTGGTTCGCGGCGTCGCCGGGGGCTACCTCAAGACCTTCGAGTTCCGGGGGTCGCTGACCTGGGCGGCTGGATTGATGAAAAGATACTTAACCGACGAAACGGCGACTAATGGGGCGTTGGGACGCGCCATTTGCCCCAGGACGAGCCGGGCAATCCGGGCAGGTAGAGGATAGCGGACAGTTGTCCCGGCGTGTTTTCGAGACCTGAAATGACTATGGCGACTCCTTTGGAAGATGTGACCGGATTGTTCGGCGACGGTGCGTTCCTCGTCCCGTGCATCCGCGGCACTAAAGTGCCGGCGGTGACTTACACGCAACGACCTTTTGAGGCGACCCAGACGCCGGCGTACCGCTACGCCCTGGCGTCGGGCGAGTTCAACATCGCGGTCTATCTCGGGCAAGTGTCGGGCGGGCTGTGCGCCTTGGATTTCGACCGGGATGAGGACTTGGCGGCGTTCCTGGCCGCCAAGTCCTCATCCCGGTCGAAATCCAAGGCGCACAGCCCGCCCGAGGCCTTCCCCAGGTAAACCGCGATGTTCGTCGGCTCCGCCTCGAACATCGCCCGGTAGGCCGGCGACTTGGTGCCCTCAAAAGGCCGCTCAACGTAGGTTACCAGCGGCTTTTTGGTGCCCCACTCGCACGGGACC
>JAKQKQ010000015.1 GCA_029560585.1 Verrucomicrobiota bacterium
ATTCTGCTGCGTCTGGCATGTCGTCGTTCTCCGTTTCGGTTGGGGTTCTTCGTGGTCGTCGGCGCGGCATCCGCCGCATCGAGGAAGGTCTGGAGGTCCAAGAGGGCCGCGCGCACGTTTCCGCCCGAGCCCACCGCGATCCGCGCGGCCACTTCGGCTGGGACCCGCCATCGCGCCCGCAGGAACGCGGCGATCTCGTCGGTCGTAGGGGTCTCCAGCCGGATCGCCTGAAACCGCGACTGGAAGCGATCGGTGAGGGCGGACAGGTCGAGGTTGCTGGTGGCGAGGAACGCCCGGCCCGCGGGCATCTTGTCGAGGTAGGAGAGGAGCAGGTCCTGCGCGTCACGGGAGGCGCGGTCCACCTCGTTGACCAATACCACCGACCAGTCTCCGAAGAGGTTCCCGGCGTGGGCCAAGGACTCCATCCACAGCCTGACGACCTCGGCGCTGACCATCTTGCCGTTGGCCTCTTCGACGCAGAGGGACTGGCCGCCGGTCAGCTCGCGCGCGACCAGTTCCGCGATGGTGGTCTTGCCCACGCCGGGCGGGCCGTAGAGCAGCACCCGGAGGTTGGAGGTTGGGGATTCGCGCAGCCTCCTCGCCTTGCGCAGCAACGCCCCGGCCACGCGCGCAGCCTGGCCAACCAAATCGTCAGCGCAGTGGGGCCGGAAGGCCATGGGTTCTGTCGTCGTCGGTTTCATCGCGCCCATCCCTCCCTTCTGATTCGGGCCTTGAGGGTGTTGAGTGGGACGTTGAAAAGGGCCGCGGTCTGCTTCGGGCTCCGCGTCCTCCGGTAATGGGCGCGGATCTCCCGCCAGTTGGGTCCGGTGATGGCCCTTCGCTGGGCCGCGTTATCGCCCGTTATCGCCGCGTTTGCGGGGGCCGGGGTGGGTGGGGTGAAGGCGTCGAACCGGTTCGCGGATTGGCCCGCGTTGCCCGTTCGACCCCTTGCCGCCTCGAGGGCCTCGACCCTCGCCGTCAGGGGAGCGAGCCGGTGCTCGACCGCCGCATCCAGCAGCCGGGGAACGTCCACTCGTCGCCTCGGCCCGCGCAGCGCCAGTTCGGCCGTCCTGGCATCGACGATCTCCCGGAGAATCTCCAGTGGGATCTCGGTGATCGAATACACGATCCCGACCAGGCTCTCGGCGCGCAGCCGCTCCTTGAGTCTGGCACGCGCCTCCCTCGGGCAGCTCGCGCGGATCCGCTCGTCGAAGACGATCCGCCCGCCCCGCGATGCCAGCACTTTGAAGAGTTTCATAGGTCGCCCTCCCAAAGGCTCAGCTGCTCGCGGGCTTCGCCGTCATCGGCATATTGGCGCCGCGTTCTGGTGGGCTCCGTCCGCCGCACGAACGCGGTGTTTGAGACCATCATCCCGTGCCACCTGACCCAGTCGCCGAACAGGCGCGTGCGGTCGGCGTCCACCAGCGCCCATCGCCCGGGCAGCGTCTTGAGGAAGTCGGGGCCGAGGCACCGCACCGCCAGCGCGGCCGCGCGCGTGTCGCTCATCGGCCCCGGCGGCTCCGCGCAGTGCCCCAGCCGCAGCATCCGATCCAGCCCATCCTCCCACCGGCCCCAGGTCCCGTTGTGGAACAGGACGCTCTTGGCGGTGCCGTAGATCTTCGCCTCGGCCTTTCCGCTCACGGGGAAGGGGTGGCAGAGCAGCGGATCCTCGCCCCCGACGCTCGCCCACCGGAAGTGGACCACCGCCTCGCCCTCGATCTCCCCGAGCATCTGGCCGACCTCGTCGGCGCAGAGGTTCTTGATCCAGCCGATCCGGCC
>JAKQKQ010000016.1 GCA_029560585.1 Verrucomicrobiota bacterium
CTACTACTTCATCGCGCAGCAAACGGATGCCGAGGGTAAATCCAGCGAGTGGTCAAAGGAGTATTTGTGGACAAACTTTACCAAGGCCAGGGTGGTTCAGTTCGAGTTGGAACCCGGCATGGCTGAATACCCTATCTCGAATTATTCCGTGGCGTTTGGCAAATCCTCCCGCGTTTATATCGCCACCAACCACTATGGAACGAACCTGACGGGCACGCTGCGGATAGCCCCAGAGCCGCTGACCAACCGGGTGATTGCGGTTTCGAGCACGTCCACGGGCATGTTTTACGCGGCCTCGCTGGCCGGGCCGTGGGAATACCTGGCGGAAACGAACGCGGTGCATTTGAACCCGCGCTCGGGCAGCCGATTTTACCGGCCCGTGCCAGGCGGCACGCTGACCTGGCAGGAGGTGAGATTTTGAGGCGAGGCGGTTGACGGCGGCGGCTGGTTGAATGGTCGTTCAGGAAAACATATCGGGCGGCCGGTTGGCGGATGTGCTGTCGGTGGTGCTGCCGAACGGGTCGGTATTGCTGGCGGTAAACCTGATCCAGGTGAATCACCTGGTGCAACTGGCGGCCGGGCTGGTGACGCTGGGGTATGCGGTCTGGCGGTGGCGGCGGGATTCATACGTGATTTGCCAGGGCTGCCGGGACGGCCGGCCGCCGGCGGTCTGCCCGGTGAAGCCCGGCAAGCGGCCGTCCTGGTGCCCGAAGGACTACGAGCGTCGGCTGGATGAAATGGAGCAAAGCGGCGGCGCGGAGGAGAAAATAATCACATGAGAATGATGCTGAAAATAGCGGTGGTGACAGCGGCGCTGGCGACGGCGGGCTGCGCCATGATCGAGGGGACTCGCTCCCCGGACGGGTCGCTGACGGTGTCGTCGCGGCGGTTTCTGTGGTCGAGCGAGGGGATTTCGTTCGGGCTGCGGGACACCAATGGGTTCCAGACGACGCTGGATGTGCAAAAATCGAGCACGGACGCGACGGCGATCAACGCGGTGTTTTCCGGCTTGCAGGCACTGGGGGTTTCGGCGGCCAAGCCATGAGATTTGCGCTGGTACGCGGCCGCGGGGTGGTGAGCGGGATGATCCAGTGGTTCACGCGCTCGGTTTATTCGCACGCGGCGATCGTGTTCGCGGACGGGGTGGTGTATGAGGCGACGCCACGCGGGTTTGTGCGCGCGGCGGGGCTGAGCGAGAATAACGGCGGCTGCCAGGTGGATTTATTCGCGTATGTGGAGCCGCTGACGGCGGCGGAAGTGTCGGTGGCGCGGGCGATGTGCGAGGGGATGCTGGGGCGCAAATATGATTATACGATGCTGCTGGGGTTTCCCGGGCGGCTGAATTTCGAGCCGGCGTCGAGCCAGCGGCGGTTATTCTGCTCGGAATCGCTGATGCTGGTCGCCATGGCGCTGGGGCCCGGCCGGCGGCTGCTGGAGCGCGTGGCGCCCTGGAAAGTGCCGCCGGATTGGATTCCAATGTCGCCGCGGCTGAGGTGGGACGAGACGGTAGTTCCAGAAAAAAAGCAATGAAAACGTTTATCGCCATCCTGGGCGGCGCGCTGCTGGCCACCAGTTGCGCTTATCGCGGCGCGCTTTACCCGCTCCAGCCGGGGGAGAAGATTATCTTCGCCACCGGCGCGCGAGCGGTGGAATATCGGCAGCGCAGCGGCAATGATGCCGGGCAGACCAACCGGGTGGTCGAGATCACCCGGCCCTGCGCGATCACCTGCGAGTGAGGCGCCTCGCGCAGCGACGGCACTCGAATACGCCGCGCGCGGCGGCGCCGGAGGGCGTCCTGCGGGCCGTGACGGATCGGGACGGCCCGCTGGCGCACCTGCTTGAGGAGCGGCGCCTGGCCCGGCTGGCGCTGGAGCAGGTTGAGGCGCGGCTGGATACCTTCCTGGCCGCGGCGCAGTATCTGAGCGATCGCGCGAGCGGCCGGCCTGCTCCGCCGCCGTCGGCGCTGATCCAGCCGGTGCGGGAATGTATTGACCAGATCATCACCCAATGGAGCGCTGATCGCGCCCCCAGGCCCTGGCGCCCCGACCGGAGTCCATGACTATTCGTGACAGCAGATTGTCCGCTTGTGTCCGCTTTTGACGCTTTTTGTGTTTTTGTGATGGCCCGGCAAAAAGTGAAAAATACGCTGCCAGGCTTGGCTGCAAATGGTTTTTTGATGATGCATCGGCTGCCGCGCGCCAGAGGTTAACCATCTCTGGATAGTGGCTGATTTTATTTGGGTTTTGGTGTTGTTGGCTGGAATCGTGACTGTTTCGTGACTGTTTTGTAGGTGGCGCCTTTCCGATTTGGTGGGATCAAGGACGGGTGAAGTTGAGTTGGAGGACTTCGGGGGCGGAGGGGAGGATGGAGAACCAGCGTTGGGCTTCGGCTTCGGGGATGGGGCGGCCGTAGTGCTGGCGGATGATGGCAGGGGAGTTGCCGGCTTCTTCGGCGACCTGGGCGATGCTTTTGGTGAGGGCGAGGCGGTAGCTGATGTAGGATTTACGGAGGATGTTGCGGGTTTCGTCGCGGGCGGCGGGGAGGCCGGCGGCGCGTTTGGCGTGGGTGAGGGCGTGGCTGGCGGTGATGGGGGTGACGGGGCCGTGGCGGCGGAGATGAGGGGCGAGCCAGGCGGTGAGGTTTTCGGCGATGGGGACGATGCGGTCGCGCCCGGTTTTGGCGATGCCTTTGGAGACGTAGAGGTAACGTTCGTCGAGGTGGATGTCGCGCCAGTCGAGTTTGAGGGTTTCGGCGTGGCGGAGGCCGGCGAAGGATTGGAGGGCGAGGAAGGGGATGAGGGTTTTGTGGGCGTGGCCGTGGGTTTCGGCGTGCTGGCGGGCGGTGAGGAGGCGGAGGAGTTGTTCTGGGGCGAGGATTTTGATTTCGGCGGGTTTGGTTTTGGCGGTGGGGACGTGTTCGAGTTCGTCCCAGGTGCGGGGGAGGTGGTTTTCGGCGCGGGCGAAGCGGGCGAGTTGGGCGAGGGCGGCGCGGTAATGGTGGCGCGCGCGGGGGCCGAGTGGGCGGCCGTGGCGGTCGGTGAGGCGGGCGATCCAGGCGCGGAGGTCGGCGGCGGTGAGGGTGTGCAGGGGGACGGTGAAGGCGGCGGCGAATTTTTGGAGCTGACGTTCGAGGTGGGTTTGGTAGTCCGGGGAGATGGTGCCGGCTTTTTGGGCGGTGAAGGCGGCGACGAGTTCGGGGATGTGGAGGGGGCGGAAGCGGCGGGGGCGGTTTTGTTCGTACCAGTCCACGAGGGCGTCGAAGGAGATGCCCAGGGCCTGGAGGCGTTGCTGGCGGTGGGCGTGTTCGGCGGTGGCGTGTTCGATGGATTGGCCGGTGGGGTGGAGGTTTTCCAGGGCGCGGAGGTAGCCGGCGGCGTCCAGAGGGGTGAGCTGGCGGATGGCGGTGTGGGTGTTGGCGGCGCGGGCGGCGTGGTGTTGGGCGAGGGTGTGGGCGGCTTTCCAGGTGGCGCGGGTGGTGCGGCGGCGGCGGCCGTGGAGGTCGCGCCATTGGATGGTGTAGGGGCCGGGGTCGCGGCCGAAGATTTTGACGAAGGTGTCGCCGGCGGGGAGGAGTTTGGCGGGCCGGCGGTCGCGCCTGGAGTTGGTGGCGGGGGGGCGCATTTTCTGAGGCCGGGGTTGCGGATCAGCGTTGGAGTTGGGCGAGGATGAGGCCGAGGGCGATGAGGATGAGGCCGCCGAGGATGCCGATGCCGCCGCCGAAGATGATGAGGGCGGCGGCGGCGAGGTAGAGGAGGGTGGGCCCGGCGTGGGCGGCGGGGCTGGTGCGGGCGCGGGTGAGTTCGGTGGCGAGGCCGCAGCAGGGGCAGGTGATTTTTTGGCCGATGGTGGCGCGGGCGGTTTGGTGGGAGGGGATGAAGGTGGCGGGGTCGAATTCGATGTCGGCGCCGCAGCGCCGGCAGCGGCAGGTTTCCAGGGCGGGGGAGTTCATGGATAAGTGGTACAATAGGGAACAATGTGCCAGGAGTTCAAGCCAGAAAATCACGGGCATTAAAATCCGGGTTACTATCTGCAAGGCATCCGTATAAGTACGGATGACGCAAATTCAAGAAAGTGTTGACGCTGTTCCCATTTGGTGCACAATCGGGCACACATGATTACGAGTGAAAAGAATCCAGAGTCGATCAAGACGCGGGTCCCAAAGGGGACGAAGCAGGCGTTTATGCAGCTTGCCGCGCGCAGGTATCTGAAGGCAGCAGATCTTCAGCGCGAGGCGTTCCGAAAGTATTTGAATCGGGCACTGAAAAGGAAATCGAGCAAACTCAATGAAAACTAAACGGCAGGCGCCGGCGCGCCGGGCGCGGGCGGAGGTGAGGCCGGCCGATGCGCGGCGGCGGTTTTATACGACGAGGCTTCGCCTGGATGTGAGTGCGACGGATGAGGGTGTGGTGCGGGCGATCCGCGATCGGGCGGAGGGGGTGCTGGGGCGGTTTACGGCGGAGGAGATCGAGAAGTTTGGCGGGATGCGGCTGCGGTTTGAGACGCGGACGTATGGGGTGGTGGCGGATGAGTTGAGGCAGCAGTTGATGGAAAGGATGTGAAATGATGGAAGCGTTTTTGGATGTGTCGGATATGAATCGGCGGCTGGCGCGGCAGCGGCGGCACCTGGCGGCGGTGCGGGCGTTGTGGGTGGTGGCGTATTCGGCGGCGGCGTTTGGGGTGGGGTTGCTGCTCGGCATGGTGCTGGCCGGGATTGGAGCTGGGTGGTGACGGCGCGGGCGCGGGGGTTGGGGGAGGATGCGCGAGTGGCCAGGCGGGCGCGGACGTTGAATAAGACGCCGTGGCTAAACCGGCGGGCGGTGCGGGAGGAGCTGCTGCGGCTGGCGAAGGAGCTGCGGCCGTTTCATTCTTATACTCGGGTGTCGGAGGAGACGCTGGTGCAGCTGAGTTGGCATTTTAGACAGGCGATGATTTGGCATGTGAAGTCCATGCCCAGCAAGGGCAGGACGATTTGAGGCGATGGGTGGGAATGGTCAACCGCGGTTGTTAAGCCGGAAGGCGGCGGCGGCGCGGTGTGGGGTTACGGTGCGGACGTTTGATCGGTGGGTGCGGAGCGGGAGGCTGACGGCATATCGGTTTGGTGGGCGGTTGCGGTTTGCGGAGGAAGAACTGGGTGGCGTGATGGTGTTTCACTGCGCGCAAGGTGCGGCGGCTGGCTGGGTGGAATCTGGCGGGCTGGCGGCGGAGCAGAAGCGGGCGGCGCTGCGGCGGGTTTTGGAGCCGCTGGTGGCGGAGTTGGTGCAACAGGCTTTGCAGCGCGCGGGCGCGCGGGCCGGCCAGGAGGAGCGTGGTGAGTGAGGTGATGTATTATTGTCGCGCGTGTGGGCTGGATTCGTTTTTGCGGCGCGGGCCGCACAAGAAGGCTCCGGGATCGGGGAATCCGGTTTGTCCGGGTGATTTTGTTGAGCAGCGGGTGGAGAGCTGCTTTTGCTGCAAGTGGCGGCGGAAGAAGGCGTGTCCTGATCCTGGGGTGATCGGGCGCAGTCCGTGGATGGGCTGCGGGGCTTGGGTGCTGGAGGAGTTTTAAAAGAGAAAGTGACTATGAGCGGAGGATTGACAAATTACGATCGGGCTAGTCTGAGGCTGGCGGATGCTATTTCGCGGCACGATTTTTCGGAGCGGGAATGGCGGGTGCTGGAGTTTTTGCGGAAGGCGTCTTTCGGC
>JAKQKQ010000021.1 GCA_029560585.1 Verrucomicrobiota bacterium
GCTGCGTGCGGGATCGTATGGCCACCTGCGGTCGAGCGAGACGGTGACGGTGGAAGGCGCGCGGTCGGGTGCTTTCCACCAAGGGCGTCGGCGAGGCACGAGATCGCCGGGGGCGCGGATGACGAGGAGTTGCACGGGGGCCTTGGCGCGTGCGGCGATGAGGGCGAAGCCGGGCTTGAGGGGGTTGACCTGCTGGCCGGGCTCGGTGCGTGTGCCTTCCGGAAAGATGACGAGTGACTGGCCGGCGGTGATCTTGGCGGCGACGTCGCGGATCATGTCGACGCCGGAATTGCCGGCGGCGTAGCCAGCGAGGATGGTGACGGGGCCGATGGCCGGGTTGCGCATGAGCGCGGGTTTGAAGATGCAGATGGCGTCGGGGATGCGCGAGAGGAGGATGGGCGCATCGATGAGCGTGGGATGGTTGGCGATGTAGATCGTGCCGGGTGTGAGAGGGGCGTCGAAACCCTGCCAGTGGATACGAACGACCCCGCTGAAGTGAAACCAGCGCATCCAGAAATCAAAGAGACTGCGGAGGGCGCGGCGCATGGTGCGCCCGTGGCGGCGGGGTAGGAGCAGCAGGGGGAGGCAGACGAGGTTGAAGGGGATGCCTACGCCGAAGAACAGGGCCCACGAGAGGTAGTAGGCCAGTCGGTAGTAGGCTCGGCGGAGCGTGCGCATCAGGCGACGGGCCGCGCGTCGTCGGCGACCGGGTTGAGCGGGGTGAAGTTAAACCACTGGTAGGGGTGGCGGCGGAGCAGGTGCTCGGTCTGTGTGAGAAACGCCTGGAAGTGTGCGCGCGCGCGGTGGAGTGCAGCGTCGCGAGGCTCGCCCGGCTCGCGCTGGAATCGGGGCGAAGTGTGAAGCACGGCGTGCGAGGGACTCTCCATGATCCCGATGGAGAGCAGCACGGGGCGGTCGAATATCAGGGCGAGGTGGTAAAGGGTGAACGGGAAGTGGCGGCGCGCGCCGAGGAACTCGAAGATCTCGGAACGTGAGGAGAAGCCGCCCCGGTCGCATTGGAGCGCGATGGCGGCCGGGGTGGCGGCGGCCTCCTTGAGGGCGTAGAGGGTTTCGTCGGGGTTGTTGACCCAGATAAAGTGGAGGCGGGGGCCGAAGCGCTCGGCGAGTTTGTCAGTGTCGTGTGAGTTGGCGACACGCTGGCGGACGACGTAGATGTGGTGGTCGCCGTAGTCGCTGATCTGGCATCCGAGGAGATCGGATACGCCGATGTGGAAGGTGCCGAGGAGGGCGGGGCCGCCGTGTTCGAGCCAGTGGCGGAAGTCG
>JAKQKQ010000047.1 GCA_029560585.1 Verrucomicrobiota bacterium
CCGCGCCATGAAAGCCATTTATTGGGAAAGGTCAGGCAAAGACTGGGTTTTTTCGCGGTTGCAGAGCGTGTTTCGCGAACCGGGCGCCCCAGACCCTCCAAAGTCGCGTCTTTCGGAGCGCGGTTTTCCTTTGAGCCTGCATATTTCACGCGGAAGCGTGAAATATGCAGGCTAAGTCGGCCAAGCGTTCGCGCGTTCGGCTACGGGAGTTTTCTCCTCAGCGCCTCGCGAATGACGATCGCCTGATTTCGCTCCTGATCTTTCGCCGAATACAAAAGGACCAGTGTCTGTTTCCGCGCCACGGCACGGAGGTGCGCCAAGAGATCGCCTTTGCCCTCCAGCTCCTTGAGGTACTTCTGGCGAAAAGACTCCCAGCGCGCGGGATCATGCCCGAACCATTTTCTCAGGGGCGTGCTCGGCGCGATCTCCCGGCACCACTCGTCAAGCCGGAGCGCCTCCTTCGAAAAACCGCGTGGCCACACCCGATCCACGAGCACCCGATAGCCCTTCGTCGCCCCGCCCTCGTCGTATACTCGCCTTAGTTCAACGCTCATTTCTTCTCCCCCCATATCACACATTTTTGTGCCTCCGCCACTCCTGGAAGAGCCGCCCCCAACATCGTCACTTCCTGCCTCCGGGGCCGCGGGCAATGGCGGGATTGCACCGCTGCACCCAATCGGGTATTTTACCTTCGTTGCGCGCGCGCGGTGGTTCGGGCCAGAGGGAGGTTTGATGCCGGAAGACCGGAATGACACGCCTCGATCAGCCGGAGACGAGGCCCCGTCGCGGAGTTCGATGCCCCCGGGGGCCGATGACCGTCTCCTGGCCGTGATCGTCGCGAACATGTTCGCGGGGATCATGCTGGTGCGCGCATCGGACGCGACCATCCTCTACGCCAACCCCCGGTTTGCCGCGATGTTCGGCTATGCGTTCGGGGAGCTGGAGGGCAGACCCACCACCATCCTGATCGCGCCCGGCGAGCCGCGGCCTGAAGAGGTTGATCGCCGCATCATCAGCGACCTGACGACCCAGGGCGTCTGGAAGGGAGAGATTGAGAACGTCAAGAAGGACGGCACCCGATTCTGGTGCGACGTGCGCGTGACCACCTTCGAACATGACGATTACGGGACCGTATGGGTCGCGGTGCAGTTGGATATCTCCGCCCGGAAGCACGCCGAGGCAGAGCTTCGGCGCAGCGAGGAGCGCCTCGGCCTAGTCCTGGAAGCGACCGGGGCCGGAGCCTGGGACTGGAACGTTCAGACCGGTGAGGTCCATTTCAGCCCGTACTGGATTGCGTCGCTGGGTTACGCGGCAGAAGAGGTGCCCCCAAGCGTCGCCTTTTGGGAAGGGATCGTACACCCCGACGACATGCCCCGGATCCGGGCTGCTCTGGCGAGGCATTTCGAGGGCCACGCAGCCACCTACGAGTGCGTGGCGCGACTGCGCAAAAAGGACGGAACTTGGCGGTGGAATCTGGACTGCGGCCGGGTCGTCGAATGGACCCCGGCCGGAGAGCCCCTACGCATGGTCGGCACGGATACCGACCTCTCCCGGCAGCGTTGGTCGGGCCTCCAGGAGTTCATTTCGATCTGCGCCGGGTGCAAAAAGATCCGAACGGAGGGCGACCACTGGCGCGCCTTCGAGGAGCATTTCGGAGAGAGCAGCCTGGCCCAGTTCAGTCACGGGCTCTGCCCGGACTGCATCCGAAAACTCTCGGACGGCATCGTGGAATCACAGTCGCCCTCGTCGGCCTGACGGGTGCCGAAGCCGGGAGCGGCCTTGCCACAGACGATTCATGCCTCCTGTAGGCTGGGCCCTTTCGCGCTTGTCGCCCGCGCGCGATCCGCCCAGTTTTTCCATGGACAAAGGATCGGTGGATACCGCACGCAGCGCGCACAACACGCCCCCGCTCAGCCGCCGGGACTTCATCGCCCTGGGAACACTGGCGGCTGCCGCGGCGGCATTGCCCATGGCCGGCTGCTCCCACGCGCCATCAGAGATCGCCGCGGGGCGGATGACGTTTCCGCTCCAAGAGATGTCCATTGCCCAGCTACAGGATGGGATGAAGGCGGGCACGCTCACCTCGTCTGGCATCACCCGCGCTTACCTGCAACGAATCGCGGCACTCGATCGCAAAGGGCCGGCAATCCGGGCCGTCCTCGAGACCAATCCCGATGCGCTCCACATCGCGGCCCAACTGGATGCGGAGCGAAGGGAGGGCCGCGTGCGCGGTCCTCTTCACGGTATCCCGGTGATCCTCAAGGACAACATCGACACGCATGATCGCATGCAAACGACCGCGGGCTCCCTCGCCCTCGAGGGGAATTTCGCGGGGAGCGACGCCTTCTTGGTCGAGCGATTGCGCGCTGCGGGCTGCGTCGCCCTCGCCAAGGCGAATATGTCCGAGTGGGCGAATTTCCGATCGACCCGTTCGTCCTCGGGATGGAGCGGCCGGGGCCGCCAGTGCAGGAACCCATACGTGCTCGACCGAAGCCCCAGCGGGTCGAGCTCTGGATCCGGCGCAGCCGTCTCGGCCAACTGCTGCGCCGCCGCGGTCGGGACCGAGACCGACGGCTCCATCATTAGCCCCGCGAGCGCCAACGGCATCGTCGGCATCAAGCCCACAGTGGGGCTGGTGAGCAGGGCTGGCGTCATCCCCATCGCCCACAGCCAGGACACGCCGGGGCCCATGTGCCGGACCGTCGCCGATGCGGCCGCGGTACTCACGGCCATGGCGGGCGTGGATCCTCGCGATCCCGCCACGGCCGCGTCCAAGGGCCGCGACAATCTGGATTACACGGCGTTCCTCGACGCGGACGGCCTGCGCGGTGCCCGCATCGGCGTTCCCTATCTGCGGACCGGCGCCAACCCGATAGTCGATCAGATGGTTGAGGCGGCCATCGCGACGCTCAAGGCAAAGGGAGCTGAGGTCATCGATCCCGCCGAGATTCGGACGACCGGGCAGCTGGGCGCCAGCGAGCGGGTCGTCATGCTATACGAGTTCAAGGCCGACCTGAACGCCTACCTCGCCACCATGCCCGCCGCGGTGCCGCATCGAACGCTGGGGCGCCTCATCGCATTCAACGAGTCTCACAGGGACCTCGAAATGCCATACTTTGGGCAGGAGATGTTCATTGCCTCCGAGGCGCGGGGGCCGCTGACCGATCAGGCATACATCGACGCGCGGGCGACCTGCGTCGACCTGAGTCGCGCCAAAGGTATCGACGCCGCCATGGACAAGTACAGGCTAGACGCACTGATGGGTCCATCGGACGGACCGGCGGAACCCATCGACCTCGCGACGCCGGGTGGTCGTCGCGGTATTCCGAGTAGCAGCCAGCTCCCCGCAGTCGCCGGCTACCCGCACATCACCGTCCCGGGCGGATTCCATCTGGGCCTGCCGATCGGCATTTCGTTCTACGGCAGGGCATGGAGCGAGCCGGTTCTGATCAAGATTGCCTATGCGTTCGAACAGGCGACCCGGGTGCGCAAGGCCCCGACCTTCATGGCGACGCTCGCATTGAGTCGACCCCCGTTTAAAAACGTGCGGTATCCTTACTTCGGGGTCGGACCAGAATGGTGCTAGGACAAGCGATGTTGGGGAGGGCCCGCGGCCTCGCTGGCCGCGCTGGCCATGGTGTGGGCGCATGCTGGTGGATGGCGGACGCCGGGGCCGGCGTCCCTCCCAAAGGAAGGCATGGCGGATGGCCGGGTGATCAGTCGCTGACCGATTCAGGGTTTCGGAATGGGGTGACGGCTCGGCTGACCAATGGGGGGTGATTCCCATGCGTGTGATGAAGTGATGTTCCAAGAGGCGGATTCCTGCCATTATTCGGCATGACTTCTCGGAGAGATTTTATTGCGTTCATTTCGGCCGTTCTCGGCGTGGGCGCGCATGCGGCGAGCGGTAAGCCCAAGACCATCCTGCTCCAGTCCGCGTGGGACACGGTGAACATTGGCGACATCGGGCACACGCCGGGAACTCTTCGCGTCATCGAGCAGCATCTGCCAGACGTGCGCGTGGTCGTGTGGGCGATGAAGCTCGATGACCGCGTCACCGCGATGTTGCGCGCCCGTTTTCCGAAGGTGGAGATCCTGCAAGGCAGCCTCACGGGTACGACCGGGCGGGACGTGCGGTTGCAGGAAGCGATCCGCGGGGCCGATCTGTTCATCCGCAACTCCGGCATGGGCCAGGACACGAGCTTCATGGAATTCTGCCGGAAGTTCGGCAAACCGTATGGACTCTACGGCCAGTCCTACTTCCCCAGCATGGTCGAGGGCGAGGGCTCCGCGGAGCGGATCGCCATGCTCAGCGGCGCCGCGTTCATCTATTGCCGCGAAACCAAGACGCTCGACATCCTGCGCCGCGCCGACGTGAAAACAGCCGTGCTAGAATTCGGGCCCGACGGCTGCTTTGGCATCGACGTGCGCGACGAGCAGCGCGGGCTGGCCACGATGGAGAAGCTTGGCCTTGAGGAGCGGAAGTTCATCACCCTCCAGCTTCGCACCAACACCGCCAAGCTTCCCGGCGTGGACGACACGCGCACGCCCAAGCTCAATCCGCTGCATCCCACGCCGGAGCAGATCGCGGACGACGAGCGCCGCGCCGCCGTGTATCGCGACCTCATCACGCGCTGGGTGAAGCGCACCGGATTCAAGGTGCTCATCGCCCCCGAAGTGAAGAAAGAGATGGGGCACAACAGGCGCCTTATCCACGACCCGCTGCCGCCGGATATCCGCGAGCACGTCGTGAACCTCGATTACTTCTGGAACTCCGACGAGGCGGCGTCCGTCTTCGCCCGCGCGCACACCGCCGTCTGCCACGAACCGCACTCGCTGATCATCGCGCTGGCAAACGGCACGCCGGTCATTCACACCTACTCGGAGTTCCACAGCCCGAAATGCTGGATGTTCAAAGACATCGGCCTGCCCGAATGGCTGCTGGAATTCGACTCCACGCCTGCGGAAAGAATGGCGGAAACGCTGTTCGCGATTCACGACGACTATCCCGGCGCGCTGGCAAAGGTGGGGCGGGCGATGGACTTCGTGCATCGACGTCAGGCAGACACGATGCGAGTCGTGGGGAAGTGCTTAGGCGTCTGAGGCGGGCGCCCGGTTGCTCACTGCGGGTGGCCGGGGGTGACCGATGCGGTGGCGGGCGGCCGAGCCGACCATGGGGCGCCGGCGTTGATCCAGCGGACGAGGCGCATGACGTCCTGGTCGCGGATGCCGGGTTTGCTGGAGGGGGGCATCGCATCGTCGTGCTCGCGGGGCAGGAGCACGCGGCGGATCAATTCGCTCTCCAGCGGACGACCGGGGACAATGGCGGGGAGGCCACTCTTGCCTCCGGCGAAGGCGGTTTCGCGGCGATCGAGGCGGAGGCCGCCGCTCTGGCGCTGGGCGCCGTGGCAGGATTGGCAGTTGGCCTCGAAGATGGGTCGTATGCTGGTGTCGAATTCTGATCCGTCGGTGGCGGGGTCGGCGACGCGGGCCCCGATGGACGACGCGAACCAGTGGGGAAGATAGCGCGTGAGAAATCCCTTGCCGTGGGTGAGTTCGCCACCCGCGTGGCCGGCGAGCAGCACGCAGAGCAGCATCTGGCCGAAGAGGCTCCAGTAGGCGACGCGCCCCCATTTCATGGTGAGGCGACGGGTCAACGCGGCGCCTATGGCACCGGCGGCGGCGGCGATGCCGAGCCACTTGTGCGCGCGGATGTCGGCGGGGTCGTAGCCTGGCTCGAGGGCGAGGAGGAGGCCGAAGATCGCGGTGAGCGCGGCCATCGCGGCACCCAAGTACAACAACTGCCCGGCGAATCGCCCGCTCCACTCGTTGCGCCGCCAGAGGAAATCCATCTCAAGCAGGAACGCGGCCAGCAGGATTCCGATGGGCAGATGGAGCAGCACGAGGTGGAACCTGCCGAGGAAGAACCAGGGCGGTTGGGCGAGGGGCCCGCGCCCGGCAACGCGGGCGCCGCCGGCGCCACCGTTGGCTGAGACGAGTGCGTTTGTCTCCTGGTGGAGATCCGAGGGCCTGAGTTTATCGATGGCCACCGACGCTGCCTGCACCAATTCCGGGAGCGGCGGGGGTTCCTTGGCATTGGGGGCGATGCGGCGCGCGGTGGCGCGGATCAATTCGTCCAATTGCGCGTCGCGGCCGCGCTCGAGCACGGCCTCGGCGACGGTCATCTCGCGCCGCGTGTTCTCCAACGACCTCTGTAATTCGCCGGCCTGTTTGCGCGCGGCGTCGGCCCTGGGCAATGCGGCGGCGACCGTCTTGCCAGTCTCATCGCGGGCGGCCGCTGCGGCCTGGCGGGCCTTGTCGGCATCGGCCACTTTGGCGGCCGCATCATCGGCGAGTCTCTTCTTCTCCTCGGCGACCTTTCGAAGGGCCTCGGCATTTGCGTTGGACCTCGCGGCCTCGTCGTTGATGGCCTTGATGGCGGCCGCAATTTTTTCCACTCCAGTGCGGGCTTGGGCCTGCGCCTGGGCGAGCCGATCCAACTCGGCGGCGGCGGCCTGCGCCTCTTGCTGGGCTTTCGCGGCGGCCGCGGCCTTTGCGGGATCGGTGGCGTTCGCGTCGGCGTCCGCCTTGGCGGTGGCCTGCGCGGCGACGAGCGCATCGGCTTTCTTCTTCTGCTCGGCGATCGCGCCCTCCATCGAAGCGAGGGCCGCGCTGGCGGCGGCGAGCTTCTCCATCTCGGCTTTGCGGCGGCCCGCGATGGTGGCAGTCTCGCTTTCCTTGGCGGCGATCGCGGTCCTGGTCTTCTCTAATTCGGCGGCTGCGGCCTCGGCGGCCTTGGCGAGCGCCGCGGCTTGGCCCTCGGCCTCCTTGAATTTCTTTTCGGCCTCCGCGGCGCGGGACTTGATGGCATCGAGCGAGGCATCGTGGGTAACTGCGGCGGCCTGCGCGTGCGCAAGCTGTTCCTGGATGGAATTGATCTTCGCCCGGGATGACGCGATGGCCGCGGTGGCCTGGGCGATGTTCTCCGCCAAGGTGGGCGGATCGGCCCGAAGCGCACCCAACCGTTCGCCGGTGCCGGTGTCGATGACCGCCACCCCGCCGCCCCAGTCGCCGGCGATGGCGCGCTTGCCGTCGTCGCTGATCGCGACAGAGAGCACGATGTCCCCGAATCCCTCAATGGCGCTCTCCTGTTTGCCCGAGCCGTCCCAGATCCGGACCCGTCGATCGCGGCCACAGGAGACGATCCGCCCATCGTTCGCGTATTCGACCGACAGAACGCCGCCATCGTGCGCGTTCCACTGTTTGATCTGCTTACCGTCGTTCGGATTCCAAAGGCGGATGGTCCCGTCCTCGCTCGCCGATGCGAGCACGTCTGCGTCCTTGCGCCAACTCACGTCGGTGATCGCGCCCTGGTGCCCCTGGAGCACCTGAAATTCTTCGCCGCCCTGCGCCTCCCAGAGGATGAGGCCGCCGCCGCGGTCGCCGGTGGCGAGCAGCACGCCATCGGGGCTGTATTCGATGGCGGTCACCCAATCCGTGTGCTTCTTGATGTCACGGATGAGGTGCGCGTCATCGGCGGCGTAGATTCGGACAAGCCGCGCAGGGCCCCCGAGCGCGACTGCACCCTGGTCGGGGCTGATGTCGGCGGCCAGCACCGCGTCGAATTCATCGCCGACTTCGCTGAGGCGTTTGCCGGTGACGACGTCCCAGATGACGACCCGGCCCCTGCTGGCCCCGACGCCGCCACCGCAGAGGAGGAGCTTGCCACTGCGGCTGAACTTGAGCGCATGGGGATCGCCCTCGGAGAACGGCAACACGCCGACAAGCTCAAGGCTATCGGTGCGGTAGACGGCGATCTGGCCGGCGCCCGCGAGCGCCACGAGGGGGGCCCACGGGCTGGCAGCCATCGCGACGACGGGGCCCGTGCGCTCTGGCCGCGACACGGGCTGCAGCGACAATCCCTCGGGCATCGGCGGCGGCCCCGCGGGTCGCTGCATCGCCGAGCCGCTGACGCGGAGATCGACCTTGGCTTTCGCGGCGGCCTGCGCGGTCCCTCCCTTTCGCTCGAGCAGCCCACCGGCGATCCATTGGCGCACCGTCTCCAAGTCGGCGTCGGGCCGACGCGGCGCATTCGGCGGCATGTGCGGCTCGCGCTGATGGGAGATCAGTTGGAATAGGGTGCTTGCGTCCGGGTCGCCGGGCACGACCACGTCTCCCGACGAGCCGCCCCGCATGAGCGAACCGTAGCTCGTGAGGTCGAGGCCTCCGCGCGCCGTAGCGGGATTGTGGCAGCCGGCACAGTTCTCCCGCAGGATCGGCTTCATCTGCTCATCAAAATTTGGAGGGTCTGCGACAGCGGGGGTGGCGAGGGCGACAGCGAACAACGCCAGGAGCGGAACACCGGCGCCTGGGCGGCGGATGCGGACCCTCCCGACACAATGCGGGGAGGTACGCCGGCCCCGGGGTCCAACGACGGTATTGATCGGACTGCTTGGGATACTTTGCACGGCGTCAGTGATTGAAGACGAACTCCTTCGAATTCAAAAGTGCCCAGAATACATCCTCGAGGATCTGCTGGCGTTCGGCCTCGGGGGCCGCGCTGGCGCGGGCGAGGAGATCCTTCTCCTCCTCGACGGTAGGTGGGCGCTGGAGGCAACGCAGATAGAGTTCGCGGATGACGAGCGCCGGGGATTGTTCCTTGGCGATAGCGGCGACGATGCCGCCCTGCTTGATCTTCTGGTGCGTCGTCTCTCCGTTGAGAAGGTGCAGCGCCTGCGAGAGGTTGGGCTGCATCACGACCTCGCAGGAGCAGACCGACTCGCGGGTGGCGCGCCCGAAGGTCGTCAAAAAGTAGGAGGTCGTGTTCCCGTCGGCGATCTGGACCGCGCGGGCGCCCTCCGGCAGACCGCGGAACTTGTCCTTCGTGCCGGTGACCTCCGAGATGCAGTCCAGCAGGACCTCGGCCCGGATGCGCCGGATGGCGGCCTTCGCAAAATTGCGCCCGTCGTGGGCGTTGGTGTCATTGGGCAGGGTGGAGAGCTGGTAGGTGCGCGAACCGCAGAGGTCGCGGATCAGGCGGCGGAAATCGAACTTGTACTCGACGAGTTTTGAGGCCAGCGCGTCGAGCAGTTCGGGGTTTGAGGGGGGGTTGCTGATGCGGATGTCATCGACGGGCTCGACGATCCCGCGGCCGAAGAAATGTGCCCAGATGATGTTGGCGAGGTTGCGCGCGAAATACGGGTTATCGGGTTTCGTGAGCCATTCGGCCAGGACGACGCGCCGATCCTTGCCATCGGTGTTCGCGGGCCCGCCGCCGAGGAATGCGGGCGGAACGTCCTTTTTCGTGACGGGGTGCTCCGTCATGCCGCCGCCCCCGTTGAAGATGATGCGCTCGCGGGGATCCTCGGCATTCTTGCGCCCGACCTGCGAGAAAAACGCGGCGAAACCGTAGTAATCGTCCATGGTCCAGCGATCGAACGGGTGATTGTGGCACTGGGCGCACTGGAGGCGCATGCCCATAAAGACCTGCGCGCAGTTCTCGGCCAATTTCAATTTGTCCTTCTCTATCTCGTAATAATTCGTCGCCGGATTGGTGAAGGTGCCGCCCGAGGCCCCGAGCAGCTCGCGCACGATCTGATCGATGGGGACATTCTTCGCGAGCCGATCCTGGAGCCACGAATAGTAGAGAACCACGGACTTGTAGCTGAACTGGTTGACCACGGTGCGGATCTGGAGCAGTTCGGCCCACTTCATGACCCAGAGCTCCACGAATTCCTTGCGCGCGAGGAGCGCATCGATGAGCCGCTGGCGCTTTGCGGGATCGGCGTCGGCCATGAAGTCGTCGTACTCGGCGCGGGAGGGGAGCCCGCCGATGACATCGATGAAGGCGCGGCGCAAGAACACGGCGTCGTCGCAGACATCGGATGGGCATATGCGGAGCTTCCCGAGCTTGGCGTTGATCAGCGTATCAATGTAGTTGTTGGCGGGCGGCACGGGGAGGTTGCGCGGGGAATTCTTGGGAACGACGATGACCTGGGCGCCGACGGTGAACGTGGCGTAGCGGGCCATGACGAACGCCTCGCCCGGGCTGGCGGACAGCACGCGGCCGCGGTCGGAGACCGAGGCGGTCGGCGGGTTGTTGCTGAGGAAGACGGCCTCGCCGGTCACGTCGCGATCGGTGCCATCGGAATATTTCACGCGGGCGACGAGCTGCTGCGGGTGGCCGCTGCCCTCCATGACGATCTCCCGGGGGAACACCTCGAGCGAGACGGGTGCAGGTATGTTGGCGGGATCCTCCGGAGCCCCCGCGCGTATCCAGCGCAAGAGGGTGTCGTACAGTTCGGAGTCCTCCCCGAAGAGGCGACCGCCGGTGTGGGTGACGCGGCCGGTGGCCTTGGCCAGGAGCAGGCTCGCCCCGGGCCGCGCCAGATCGAGGCGGCGCCCGGCGCGCTCGCGCGTCAGCCGGAGATAGTCGCCGTTAGGATCGAAACCGAAGAGCGACAGCCGGAATCCGTCCTGCCCGCGCGCCGATCCGTGGCATGCGCCGGTGTTGCAACCGGCCTTCATGAAGACCGGCATCACGTCGAGCTTGAAGCTCACGGGCGGCTCGTTGGTGACGCCCACGACCTTGATGGGGACGCTCACCTCGTGGCCCTCGAGGCGGGCGATCAGCCGCGTCTCGCCATCGGCGATGGGCCGCAGCGCCCCATGGTCCCACTTCACGATGCCCTCGTTCTGGATGCGGTATTCCGAGCGACTGGTGGCATCGCGGGTGGTGCGATCCTCGTATCTCGCCTGCACGACGAGGCTCTGCAAGTCGGGTTTGGAGGAAAGCTGAACCTCGGGCGGGTAAACCTTGACCTCCAGCAGCCTCGGCGCGGGGGCCTGGGGCGCGGCGGCCAAAGGAAGGGCGGCGCAAAAGATGAGGAGGGCGTGCGTCAGGCGACGCATGCCAGAACCGGGGCCAGCGGCGGCGAGCGGCGTCGAGTCGTCTCCCGCTTGCCCAGGCTCGCGGCTACCCCTGATCTGTTCGGCTGCGGACTTGGCGGGATATCCCATCGGTCATCCTCCTTTGGGCGCATCGCCCGTCGCGGGCTGCGCCCGCTGCCTGCGGAGCTGCTCGAGCCGAGAGAGGGGGCGCTCGGTGGCCGATTTGGCGGCGGCCTGCGGCTGCGGTTTGGCCCCCGCTTTTGCCGGGGCCGGGTCGATGCGCAGCGCGCCCTGCGGCGCGATGCTGTGGAGCACCACATCGCCATTCATCGGCACGTCAACGCCGCAGAACAGCGTCTTGTGCTGGCCCTTCGGGCTCTTCTCGTTGGCGGTCAAATGGAAAACGATCTCTTTGTCGTCCTTGGTGAACTCACGCTCTTCGGCGGTGACGCCGCTGGGCAGCCCGAGGAGTCGGATCTTGGCCTTCCCCTCGAAGGGCCTGCGCTGCTCGATGCGGCAGACCATGTCACCCGCGCCACCCTGTGGGACCGCGGTCATCACGAGTTCCCCCGCGACGAAAGGCGTGCCGACCTCGAGATCCACGTGCGGCGATGCGACCCAGAGGTCGCCGTTCGATCCGGCGGCCGCGATGACGGCGACCTTCCACGCGCGGGACTCGGCGCGCGCCTCGGCGTTCAGAACGATGGTGCCCTCGTTCTGGCCCTCGGGGATGGTGATCTCGGTCGAGGAACCGACACCGGGCGGATCAAACAGCATGCGCGCGCGGATGGGGGCCTTGAAACCTTCCTTGCGTTTCGCGATCACGCGCAGGGGCATCGTCCCGCCCTGCACGAGAGGGACTTTGGGCTGCGGAACTTCAATCGCGAAGGGCGCCTCCTCGGCGACCGCGACGGCCAAGCGATCGACCTCAACCGAGTAGTAGAGCGCCTGGTTCGGGTCGCCATAGATGAGGCCGACGGGCTGGGCGAGCCTGCCGCGCACATCCTGTGCCGGATCGGCCGACTTCGCGGTAACTTCCGCGAGGCGGGCGGCGAGCGGCGCATTGGTGGCCGCCTCAAAGATCACGGGAATGGTGCTGGCCGAGGCTGGCATCGGCGGCACGCGCGCGGTGACGCCCTCGGGCAGATTGGTCAATTGCACGAGGACATCCCCGCCGAGATTCTCCTTCTCCGCCGCGATGAGCACGCCCTGCCGGTTGCCGCGCGGCACCGACACCGACTGCCGATCCTGCGTGTCCTTTCTGAAGATCGGGACGTTCAGGGAAATGCTCGGCCTCGCGACTGTGACTTCGACGCGATAGACAAACGTGGGGCCGCCACGGCCGAGGTGGTCCGTCACACCGATGCCGTAGGCGCAATCCGCGGGCGCGCGGAACCGCAAGTAGCTGTCCGGGCCGCCGGTGTCGTCGTTGCGACCAAGCTGTTTGCCATCCGGGCCCAGGATCGTGAGGATCGAATCGACCGGGGTCCGGATGCGTCGGCCGTAGACATTGATGTCGAGTTGCTCGTCTTTCTTCGCGCGAAAGGTGAACCAGTCCTGGTCGCCATCTTTTTCGAGGATGCCATCGAAGGCGACGGGCGCGGCGCCGGGAGCCGGGGTGGCCTGACCATGGGTATCGTTGGGCTCATGCTCGACGACGCCGCCGAAGGGCGAAACGCGCAACCAGTTCGGCGATGGTGCGGGCTGGCCATCCCTCTCCGCATAAACGCCAAACTGCTGCGGGATCGCAGGGAGCCTGAGCGCCTGACTGAATGTCCCGGTCGGATCGCCCAGAAAACGCACTTGGATCTCTTGGCCCGCCCGGCCGCCAGCGGGAAATATCGCCAGGGGGCGACTGAAGGTCCCCACGTGCAGCCGATAGTGGAAATTGTCGCCTCCGCCATAGGAACTCTCTCGGACCCGAATGATATATTTTCCATCTTCTGGCGCGACGACCGACACCGCGCCGTCCTGAGCGAGCAGCGGGGTATCATCGGCCGCGGCCAATTCGAAGCGCCGGGAATCGAGGATGGCCACGTAGGGATCGAACAGCGCGCCGCCCAGGCGTAAGGCCTCGATCTCTGCGGAAATGCGCTGCCCCTTTTTCGCCTCGACGACAAAGTGGTCGAGGTCCTCGTTCTTGATCGTGCCCGCGATGGTGACGTTCGGCACGACAGCCTGGGGCGCCTCGAATTCATTGTTCGGCTCGACCTCGTCGACATCGGGGAAGGACCCGACCTGGAAGGTGCGGATACCCGATAGCCCCGTGGCCGTGCGCACCCGGAAGACGTGCTCGCCCAGTGGGCAGTCGGGCGCGATCTGGAACTCGGCCTTGAGGGCGGTGCCCTTGTCGCCATCGGGCTCCACCTTTGGCACAACGATGCCCGGCCGATAGAACACGATCTCTTGGGCGTCCTTGAGACGCAGGCCGGTGAGGGTCACCGCGCAACGCGTGCCCCGCTGTCCGCCCATCGGCCGTATCCCGGTGAGTTCCGGTGACGCCGCCTCCGCGGCGGCGCCAGCGGCGACCACAAGGATCAGGCAGGCGATGGGCCATCTGGAGGTTCGCGCAACCATTGGAGGAGTCTGGCGCGGGCGCGTCACGCCAGCAATGCTTCGATCGCCTTGCCGCCCTTGACGATCGGCACGGGGCGATTCCCCGCGGACATCAGCGCCTTGTCCGACTGCACCCCGATCTGCTTGTAGATCGTGGCGGCGAAATCCTCGACCGAGAGGGGATCGGTCTCCGGTTCGGATGAGGTCGAGTCGGAAGCGCCGTAGACCATTCCCTTGCGGATGCCGCCGCCCGCCATGACGATGCTGAACACCCTCGGCCAATGGTCGCGTCCTCCATCCTTGTTGATCTTCGGCGTCCGGCCGAATTCGCTCGTGACCATCACGAGGGTTGAATCGAGGAGGCCCCGCCCTTCGAGATCGAGGATGAGGGCGGCCAGCGCCTTGTCGAAAGGAGGCAGGTTCTCGCGGATGCCGCCGGCAATGTTCTGGTGGTGGTCCCAGCTGCCGGCGGTCAGCGAAACGAAGCGAACGCCGGCCTCGACGAGCCGCCGGGCCAAGAGCATGCGCGCGCCCGCCGCGGTGCGACCGTAGCGATCGCGGACCGCGTCGGTCTCCGATCCGATGTCAAACGCCTTGCGCGCATCCTCCGAACTGATGAGCGTGTATGCACGATCATAGAATGAGTCCATCGCGGAGAGCGCGTCGGCCTGCTCCATCGAACGAAAGTGCTTATCCACGGCGGCCAGCAGGCCCTTGCGGCGCTCAAAGTGCTCGGGCGAGACGCCCTCGGGCAGCGTCAGGTCGCGCACGGTGAAATCCTTGTTGGCGGGATCGCTGCCCACGCCGAAGGGTCCGAAGGCCGTGCTAAGGAATCCGGATCCCGCATACGGATTCGGCTGATTCGGGATGCAGACATACGGCGGCAGCGCACCTCGACCGCCGAGCTCGTGTGACACGATGCTCCCCATGCTCGGATACTGGATCGCCGGGCTGGGACGATAGCCCGTGAACATGTTGTGCGTCCCGCGCTCGTGGGCCGCCTCGCCGTGCGTCATCGACCGCACCACGCATAGCCTGTCCGCCACGCCCGCGGTCTCTTTCAAGAATTCCCCGAACCGCGCGCCGTCGATCTTCGTCGCGATTGAGTTGAACGGGCCGCGATATTCGATCGGCGCGTATGGCTTCGGGTCGAACGACTCCTGCGACGCGATGCCGCCCGGCAAGAAGATCTGAATGACGGACTTCGCGGGCGGCGTCGGACCCGCCGCGGGTGCTGCACCGGCAGGCGCCCCCCCAGCCGATGGCGCTCCCGCCTCCGCCGCCTGCAGGCGGAAGAAATCCCCGAGCGTCAGACCGAGTCCCCCCAGCAGGCCGACGAAGAGAAACTCTCGCCGCGTCGGCCTCTTGAAGTGCCATGGATCCGATTGCCATGTGCCAGCCGCCGGTCGGATGATCGAACGTCCCAGCGAGCGGAATTCCCCGCTTCCGCGGGCCGTTGCGCGCGCCCCGTGCTCACGATCAGGTTTCATCGGAGAAAAACTAACGCGTCCCGACCATGCGGCAACCGGCACATGGCATGGGGAATGGGTATTTCGCGAGATTTATTAAAACGATATTGCATTTACGTATCGCGCCTTGCGCAAGCCGCAACCCGGCCCGTGAAACCGGCGATCGGCCTTGCGGGAGCGGATTGCGGCCAGGGCCGACCGCCCTCCGGAGGTAATGCTGCGGGACCGTAGGATCGCTATGGCCTGCCAGTGATCTGCCGGATGAAGGCTGTCTCATCGGCGCGATAGGGGGCGCCATCGCGGCGAAAGATATCGTGGAACCAGGGGTCGGGTTCGCCTTTCGCCGGTTGCTGCCATGTGGACCAGGCGCAGGTGGTCTGGCTCTTGCCATCGACGAGACCCCAGCTGTAGGCGGCCACGCGGTGTTCTTTGAAGATGGGCAGGATGGTTTCGAACGTGCTGCCATTGCCGCGCGCCATGTACTCGGTGCAAAAGACGGGGCGGCCGAGGGCCTTGAGCCTCTCGGTGAGTTGGCGCGCACGCGGCGGCTTGTCGTAAGCGTGAAAGCTGATGACGTCGGACTGTTCCAGCATGAGTTTGGCAATCGGCGAGGGATGCTTCAGGTAGTCTCCGACCCAGACGCCTGCCGTGAGTGGCTGGGAGGGGTTGACCTCGCGGGCCCAGCAGAACGTTTTCTCCAACAATTCCGTGGCGCGCTCGGCCTTGGCCTCTGGATCAAGCTCGATGTTGCTGCCGTTGCGGCCATGGCTGTTCGAGTTTGGATTGTCGGGCTCATTGAACAGGTCCCACGCCAGCACGCGGCGATCGGCGCCGTAGCGGCGGAGCAATCCCTGGACGTATGGCTTCAGCGCATCTTGGCGCGCGGGATCGGACAGGATCGCCTTGCCGGGACTCTGCACCCAGCCGGAGTTGTGGACTCCGGGCCTGGGATCGGGTTGTTTGCCAACCTTCGGCTCCGGATGCCACACGCCATCGAAGATGACAAACAGCGTTCGGATGCCGTGCTTGTCGGCGATCTCGAGGTAGCGATCGATGCGCCTGCAGAAACCCTCCGCGTCCTGTTGCCATGGGATGTCGTGGAGGAAGACGCGCATCGTATTCATGCCGATGCCCGCGGCCCAGCCGAGCTCGCGGTCGATGGTCCCCGGGTCGAATGTATCCGATTGCCACATCTCCAATTGGTTGATGGCGGTGCTGGGGACAAAGTTCGCACCCACCGGCCACGGCTGTTTCTCGTACCACGCGTTCGCTTTCTCGGCCGACCAGCGGGATTCGGCCGCAAGCGCGGGCAGGGTGAGCGATGCAAACAGGGCGACGGCAGAGAAAAATGGTGCCTTCATGGCAGGGGATTATGCCCGATTTCGGCCCGCGCGGCGAGTCTGTCTCAAATCCCGACTTTCCCGTGGGGCATGGAGTGTTCGCCCATCGGCTGTCTCGGTGCGCTCACCCTCAGAACCAACGGGCGGACTTGGACACGCCGTGGGGGCGTCCCCGGGAGGGCCCGCGGCCTGAGGCTGTCTCAAAACCTCTGAACCGCGCCGCCTGGCACAGGCGGCCTACAATTTTTGTAGGGCATCTCTGCGAGATGCCGTGCATTGTCGCGCGCCGCACGCCATTGGACGTCCCCTCTATCATCAGATGGGCATTGATAGTTGGATGTTCCGTGTTGGGCATTTGAGTTTTGAGACAGCCTCGCCCCGCGGGCCGCGTTGGCCCAGCTGCCCCGCGGCCGGTAAATCGCGGACGCCGGGGCCGGCGTCCCTCCCGGCTGATGCGGGCGGGAGATGATGCACGGCGTCTCTGTCAGACGCCAGCGACGAGGTGATCGTTTGGAGTCTTGAGACAGACTCCGGCCGCAGGGCCTCGCGGAGAGCCGGTTCAGCGGCGGGAGCGGCGGAGCAGGAGGCAGGCCAGGCAGCCGAGCAGCATCGCCGCGTAGGTGATCGGCTCGGGGATCACAAGGGCGATGTTGTTTCCGAGGTAGCCGTAGACGATCCCGTAGCCGTTGGGCAGATCCTGAACGCCGGCGAATTGGGCGCCCACGAGCGAACCGTAGGTGGCGAAGATGTAGGCGTCGTCGTCGAGCGCGGAAAGCGTGTCGAAGTCGACGGTGGCCTGGGTGATGTCGAGTGCGCCGGTGAGGCTAAACACATCGCTTAGCCCCGCGCCGCTCCCATCGAGTTCGATTCGGAGGATGCCGTCGAGTTCAGCATCGCCGTTGAACGTCAGCGTGCCGATGGAATTGCCGGGGGCAACGATGCCGCCGGCCAGCGACTGGAGGGCGGCCGACACGACGCCGGTGCCGCCGAGCGTGGCGCCCCCGACGACCGTGTACTGCCCACCACCGTCGTGGACGCCGTTGATGCGGAGGGTGCCGTTGGAAATGATCGTCGCGCCGGCGTACGTGCTTGCACCGAAGAGTTCCTGCGTGCCGGAACCCGTCTTGACGAGATCGAGATTCCCGCCGATGGCGCCGCCGTAGCCCCGGGTCACGGAATTGTCGATGGTGAGGCGGGAGGTCGTGGCGGCCGCGGTGTTCGTCACCACCATCCCCATGTTGGTGCCATCGGAGACCAGGCCCGCGACGCGCTGGTTGAATCCGGCGAGATCCACGATGGCCGTCGAGACATTGGAGGGATTGCCGACGTGGAGGACGGTCGAGGTTGGGAGGCGGTTGTCGCCGCCATCGAGCTGGAGGGTGCCCACGACGACGTAGGTGTCGCGATAGACATTATTGGGGTTGGATAGGATCACGCGGCTCGAGATACCGTCGGTCCGAACCGCCAGATCGAAGGCGCTGCCGACGTTGGTGATCTGGCCGGAGACGTGGAGCGCGCCGCCGTTGGCCGCGCCGATGCGGGTCCCAGAGCCGGTGCCGGAGGCGAGGAGGACTTGGCCGGCCCACGTGTTGCTGCCACTCACCGACTGGAGGGCACCCTGGTTGTTGCCGCCCTGGCCGTTGATCGCGATGGTCTCGCCGCTGACCGTGATGTTGCCCCCGAGTTCGACGCGGGCGTTGTTCGACACGACGGTGCCGGAGGCGGTTGAGCCCAGGGCGGCGTCGTTGCGGAGCTGGAGCACACCGGCGCGAACGGTGGTCTGGCCATCGAAGGTGTTCGCGTTGGTGAGCGTCAGGGTGCCGGCGCCGAGCTTCGTGAGGCCGCCGTCGGGCGTGGCCCCGAGTTTCGCATCGTGGATAAGCGACTGGCCGATGGTGACACCGTAGCTCGCGGAATCGATGATCGCGCCGTTGGTGTTGACGTTGGCCCGTGTGAGGCCCTGCAAGAATGCCGCGTTGTTGCTGAGCGCCAGAAGGGTGCCGCCGTTGAAATTGAACTCGGTGGTCATCGCGTTGGTCAGGTTCGCGACGCGCCGTATGGTCCCGGCCGCGAGGGTACCGCCATTGAGGTTGACGACGCCGGCGCCGAGGGCGTTGAAGATGCTCCCATATTCCAGCGTGTTGACCGCGGCCATGCCGTTGGCGATCGTGAGCACGCCCGTGCTGGCAACTCCCGCCTGCCCATAGTTCAGTGTCAGGGTGCGGATGGCGTTGCCGAGGGCGTTCTGGTTCGTGTTGATATAGTTGCCGCCATCGATGAGGAGGGTGGACGTGCCGTTGTTGTTGCCGGAGATGAGGTCGGGGCTAGATCCACGCGTCTCGAATGTGCCGCCGGTGATCCTCATCTCGCCGGGGGCCATGTTTCCCACCAGGAGCGCGCGGGGGGTGGCGCCTGAAATGTTGGTGGCCTCGTAGATCGTGTGGCCCTGATCGGCGGAATAGATGAGGGGGTTATTCGCGCCACTCTGGACCTGAACCCGGGCGTTGTAAGTGCCGCCGGTCGGCGCCATGGTTCCGCCGGACCAGTTGGCGGCATTGGTCCAAGCGGTACTTGTCCCACCCGTCCAAACGTACTGCGTGCCAATGGCCTGGGCGCGCGCCCTAGCCGTCGGCAGGCAAACGCCCACGCACGCCATGAAGCAGCAGGCGGCGATCGGCCATGGGCGATCCCATCTTCTTGCACGCTGGGGGGACCCGCTGTTCATAGGATAGGTCGTTGGGACCGATCAAAATTGCATTTTCGCTGAAATCGAACGCCGGGTCAATGCCCCAATCTGCGACCGACACGCCTGACTCGAAAAATCAGGCACCAAATTGTAGGAGCCTGCTTGCAGGCGATTCGAATCGCGCGCAAGCGCGCTCCTACGTCTCATTGTCGCCCCCGGTGGTCCGGCAGCCGCCGGATGGGATCTGGCTTGGGTGTGCGCGCCGGCAGACAGGATTGTTGCTTTGTAGAAACCTTTTGGCGTTTCGCGCGTCTGGTCTCGGTCGGCAAGAGATCCAAGGGTGAAGCCAAGCCGACGGTGATCGAGCAGGTGGCCGGGCTGCTGGACTAGCCTGCATATTTCACGCTTCCGCGTTAAATATGCAGGCTCAGAGGAAAACCGCGCTCCGAAAAACGCGATTTTGGAGGGTCTGGGGCCATCGATCCGCGATACACGCTCTGCAGCCGCGAAAGAACCCAGCCTTTGCC
>JAKQKQ010000065.1 GCA_029560585.1 Verrucomicrobiota bacterium
CCAGGCGCAGGCCGGTCCGCGGTTGCGCCAGGCGGTCCGGGCCGCCGAAGCGGGGATGGTGCTGCTGCGGATCAAGAAAGCGTTGGACCGGATTGGCCCGCAGGTGCTGCCGCAGAGCCTGCTGGGCAAAGCCATCCAGTACACGCTCGACCTGTGGCCCGAGCTCATCGGCTACGTCCAGCATGGGGAAGTCGAGATCGATTCCAATCAGATCGAGAATGCCATTCGCCCAACGGCGATGGGCAAGAAGGCGTTCCTGTTCATCGGGCATCCGGACGCCGGTTGGCGTAGTGCGGTGATCTACTCGATCATGGGGAGTTGCCGCCGCTATCGGATCGACCCGGCCAAATATCTCAAGGACGTGCTGACGCGCTTGCCCCACCTCAAGCAACGCGACATCCCCTCGCTGACACCGCGGGAATCGGCCAAAGCCCATCCCGAAGCGCGCACGCTGCCGCCCAAGTAAGCAGGCTCCGTTCGCCGCTCTCGGTCCTCGCGAGGTCCTCCAGTTCACACCGCTCACTTGAGCAGATCGAGGGCGCCGCGCCTACTGCCCCTTCCCCGGATGGATACCTTCGAACAGGGGTCCTCGACAGAGTCCAGTTCGAGTGGAAATGTCGGCGTCGACGAACCTCAACCGCACAGCAGGCGCTCGATCGCGCTGCGTTTGGGGGCTGAGGGCTGCGCCCCGAGGCGCGTCACCGACAAGGCGGCCGCGGCGTTGGCAAAGCGCACCGCATCGTTCAACTCCCGCCCCTCGGCCAATGCCACCGCGAGTGCCCCATTGAAGACATCCCCCGCCGCGGTCGTGTCCACCGCACGCACGGGAAACGCCGGCACGATCTGATGGCCTTCCCGGGTTGCCACCAGAGCGCCCCGCGCCCCGAGGGTGATGGCCACGATCTTCGGCCCCTGGCCGAGAAGCGCGACCGCCGCCCGGACGGCAGACCGATCGTTGCGGATGCGGACGCCGGAGAGCATTTCGGCCTCGGTTTCGTTGGGCGTCAGCACGGTCACCAGGCGCAGCAGCGTCCGCGACAAAGGCCGTGCCGGCGCCGGGTTCAGCACCACGGACACTCGAGCAGCGGCTGCCTCTTGGGCCGCGGCCCGGACCGTGGCCAGCGGCGTCTCCAATTGCATCATCAGCAAATCCGCTTCGGCGATGACCCGCCGCGCCTTGCGGACATCGGACGCCGTCAATCGGGCGTTTGCGCCCGAGGCCACCGCGATGCTGTTCTGCCCCTCGGCGCCGACGAAGATCAACGCGACACCGGACGCCGATCGCGGATCGCGGATAATGCGATCCACGGCGATGCCGTCCCTTCGAAAGCCTTCGAGGGCGCGATCGCCGAAGACGTCCTTTCCCACGCGGGCGATGAAGGTCACATGCCCGCCGGCGCGCGCGGCGGCGACGGCCTGGTTGGCGCCCTTGCCGCCGGCGGCCATCGAGAACTCGCCGCCGAGCAGGGTTTCGCCCGGACGCGGCAGCCGGTTCAACCGGATGATCATGTCCGTGTTCGAACTGCCGACAACAACAATGCGCGGCTTCATCGTTAGACTGTCCGGGCTTTTGTGAGGCGGTGCCGGTAATGGTCGACGATGACGGCCGCCACGATGACGAATCCCGTCACCAACCGTTTCATTTCGTCCTTGGCACCCACGGACGCGAGCCCGGAATTGAGCACGGCGATGATCAGCACGCCCAGGAACGTGCTGACGACGGAGCCGCGTCCGCCCATCAGGCTGGTGCCGCCGATGACGACGGCGGCGATCGCCTGCAGTTCGAAGCCGAGCCCGGCGTTGGGATTGGCCGACTGGAAGCGCGAGGTGTCGATGGCTGCGGCCAGGGCCACGAGCGTGCCGGTGATCAGAAAGACGGCAAGCTTGATCGGACGCGGATCGATGCCGCTGAGCCGCACGGCTTCCTGATTGGTGCCCACAGCCACCATGTGCCGGCCGAACACGGTGCGGGCGAGCACCAGTTGTCCGACAACCACCATCATGACCGCTACGAGGAAGGGCAGTGAAAAACCGAGGATGTCCGTGTCGGCGATCGCCCCCACGGCGGACCCGATGTACTGGGTCTGAGAGCGGGTCACGGCGTGGGCGCCCCCGCGGGCCATTTCGAGCGTGCCCAGGGTGACGATGAAGGAGGGCAGCCGCCAGCGGATCGAGACCAGGCCGTTGAAGGCGCCGCAGGCCATGCCTGTTGCCAGAGCCGCGATGAGCGCCGCCCACAATGGCCAATGCCACTGGGCCATCGCCACACCCATCACCGCGCCTGAGAGCGCCAGAACCGACCCGACCGACAGGTCAATCTCGCCGATCACCAGGACATACGTCATCGCCGTGGCCACGAGCAGGGCGGACGGAATCTGGTTGGCGATGGTCCGGAGGGTAATGGCGCTGAAGAAATGCTGGGCGCTCAGGCTGAACACCGCCATCAGGATGACGAGGGCGACCGTCAGGCCCAGGTACTCGGCCAGGACCTGGCGCCATTCGGCAGCGCGCGAGGAAGTCGGGGTTGGTGGATAAGGCGGCTTCATCAGGCGTCGGCAGCCGTTTTCTCCGAGGCGGGCGCCAATGCGTTTCCCCCGAGGTATCCGCTCAAGGCGGCGGCCATGATCCGGTCCTGGCTCCACGAACCGCGGTCGAATGTGGCCGCGATGCGCCCGGCCGACATGACGGCGATCCGATCGCAAAGGGCCAGGAGTTCCCGAAGGTCCGAGGAGACCAGGATGACGGCTTTGCCATGGTCGGCCAGATTTGTGATCAGGCGGTAGATGTCCCGGCGCGCCCCGACGTCGATTCCGCGGGTCGGCTCGTCGAAGATGAGGATGTCGCAGTTGCGGGCGAGCCATTTGGCGATGACCACCTTCTGCTGGTTGCCTCCGCTCAATTCGGCCACCCGCTGTTCGAGCGAATGGCAGCGGACGCCCAGCGCGCGCGCCCAGCGTCCGGCCTGGTCGTGCTCGGCGGCCCGCCGAATCCATCCGGCCAGGCCGCTGATTTCGGGGAGGCAGAGCAGGCTCAGATTCGCGCGGATCGACCAGGGCAGGAGCAGGCCTTGCCCTTTGCGGTCTTCGGTCAGGAGAGCCAGGCCCTGGGCGATCGCCTCTTTGGGTGAACGCAGGCGCGCCGGTTGCGTCGAGCTGCCCACGTAGATTTCTCCGGCGTCGGGCGCATCCGCGCCGAACACGGCCCGCATCGTCTCGGTGCGTCCGGATCCCATCAGGCCGGCGAACCCGAGGATTTCGCCGCGCCGGACCTCGAAGCTGACATCCTTGACGACCGGTTTGCGGCGCAATCCGGTCACTCGGAGCGCGAGGGGGCCGGGGGCGGCCGGGCGCCTTTTGCCCAACTGTTCGAGTTCGCGTCCGACCATCTGGCGAACGATTTCATCGAGTGAAATCTCGCGGGTTGGGCGTGTGGCGATCATTTGACCGTCGCGCAGGACGCTGACGCGGTCGCTGATCCGCTGGATTTCTTCGAGTCGATGGGAGATGTAGA
>JAKQKQ010000078.1 GCA_029560585.1 Verrucomicrobiota bacterium
CGCCGCTTTCCAGCGCTTCGCGCACCGCGTCCGCCAGGTCGGAGTCTGGCTCGACGAGGAAAATTTCCGGCCTCAACCCCAGGGACTGGATTTCGTGGATCACCTCCAGAATATCCACGGGGACAAGCCGGGCAGCCCCCGCCGACGGGTTGAAAACAACCAGCACCCGGGAGCGGGATAATTCATTGTTTTTCGGTTTTTCCATACTTCTTCTCAGCTGACCCGATCCTTATCAGGATCATACATCACAAGCCCGCCGGTCGCAAATTGCTTCAGGTGATGCTCAGGGGGGCGCTCGTGTCACGCGAGGGGCACCGGGGTTAGGCGGGCACGGGACAATCTCCTGGGCCGAGAGGATTTTGCTGGATTCGCATCACCGGATGCGCTTTCGTCGCGGCGGGCGCATGCCCCTGCGGCTGTTTAAGTTCCTCGGTTAGCAGATCTTATCGGCTGATTAGCCGTCCGATCTGGAGGGGGATTGCAGCGTGCCGGTGCGGTGTCTGCATATCTACAGCAGATCAGAACGGAGTGCCACGATGAACAGCTATATTGCAGAAGTCTTAGACATAGTTGGACGCCGCAACGCCGGCGAGCCCGAGTTCCTCCAAGCCGCACGCGAAGTGCTGGAATCCCTTGGGCCGGTCATTGACCGGCATCGCAAGTACCGAGACGGCCGTGTCCTTGAGCGGATCGTGGAGCCCGAGCGGCAGATTCTGTTTCGCGTGCCATGGCAGGATGACGCCGGCCGCGTGCAGGTGAACCGGGGCTTCCGCGTGCAGTTCAACAGCGCCATTGGCCCCTACAAAGGCGGCCTGCGCTTTCACCCCAGCGTCAACCTCGGCATCCTGAAATTCCTCGGCTTCGAGCAGATTTTTAAGAATTCGCTCACCACGCTGCCGATGGGCGGCGGCAAGGGCGGTTCCGACTTCGATCCCAAGGGCAAGTCGACGAACGAGGTCATGCGGTTCTGCCAGAGTTTCATGACAGAATTGTTTCGCCACATAGGGCCTGACACGGACGTGCCGGCCGGCGACATAGGGGTGGGGGGCCGCGAGATCGGCTTCCTGTTTGGGCAGTACAAGCGGTTGCACAGCGAGTTCTCGGGCGTACTCACCGGCAAGGGCCTCAACTGGGGCGGTTCGCTCATCCGGCCGGAGGCCACCGGCTACGGCGCCGTCTATTTTGCGGAAGAGATGCTCAAGACGCGCGGCGAGTCGATGGCCGGGAAGGTCTGCACCGTATCGGGATCTGGCAATGTGGCGCAGTATACCGTGGAGAAGCTGCTGCAGCTTGGCGCCCGGCCCGTGACGCTCTCCGATTCGGATGGCACCATCCATGATCCGGCCGGGATCGACGCCGAGAAACTGGCCTGGGTGATGGACCTCAAGAATGTGCGCCGCGGTCGAATCAAGGATTATGCCGAGAAGTTCCGCGCCACATACATCCCGGGCGAGCGGCCCTGGTCGGTGCCCTGCGACTGCGCGTTCCCCAGCGCCACGCAGAACGAGGTCACCGTTGATGACGCGAAGACGCTGCTCAAGAACGGGTGCACCCTCGTGTCGGAGGGCGCGAACATGCCCTCGACTCCCGAGGCGATCGAGGCCTATCTGAAGGCGGGCATTCTGTATGGTCCCGGCAAGGCCGCCAACGCGGGCGGCGTTGCCACCTCGGGGCTCGAGATGAGCCAGAATTCGATGCGCATGAGCTGGCACCGCGAGGAAGTGGATCAGCGGCTGCACGTCATCATGGTCGACATCCACCGCAACTGCCGCAACACGGCCGAGGATTACGGGGTGCCCGGAAATTATGTGGTCGGGGCGAACATCGCGGGCTTTGTGAAGGTGGCCGACGCGATGATCGATCAAGGCCTGGTGTGAGGAGGGCGGCCCAGGCGTACTCAGGGTTCCCTTCATGAGCGCGCGCCGTCCCCCCTTTGCCACCACCGGATTGCCCGGGCTCGATGCCGTGCTTCACGGCATCGAGCCGGGCGACAACATCGTCTGGGAGGTCGACGACATCGCCGACTATCAGGAGTTGGTGGTGCCGTATGCCGCGGCGGCACGCGCAGCCCAGAGGCACCTTGTCTATTTTCGATTTGCCGATCACCCGCCCCTGCTGTCTCCTGACGTCAACGCCGACGAGCACAGGATTGACCCGTCGCTGGGCTTCGAGTCCTTCGTGCGCGGCGTGCATGAGGTGATCGAGCGCGCGGGGCTTGGGGCCATCTACGTCTTCGACTGCCTCTCGTACCTCGCCGACACTTGGGGATCGGACCAGAGCCTCGGCAATTTCTTCGCGCTGATGTGTCCGCGGCTTCTGGACTTGGAGACCGTGACGTACTTCGGCCTCTACCGTGACCGCCACTCGGCCTACGCGCTGGATCCGATCCGCGTGACAACCCAGTTCATGCTGGACGTGTTTCGGCTGGACGGGCGGCTCTACATCCGGCCCGTAAAGGTCCAGCACCGCTCGCGGAACGTGATGAACACCCTCCACGTTCGCAGCGGCGAGGCGTTCTTGCCCGTGAAGGACAGCGCGGTGCTCGCGCCGATCCTATCGCGCACCCAGTGGCCGCGGTTGCAGAGCGACCGGCGCGTGGGCTATTGGCGGCGGCTTTTTCGCGATGCGGAGATCGTGGCGGAGGAGTGCCGGGAAAACCGCTGCCCGCCCGGGCGCCGGGAGGAGATGACGCGGCGAATGCGCTGGGCGCTGCGCGTGCATCGCTCGGGCATCGCGCCGCTCGTGGAGCGCTTTCTCACGCTCGAGGATTTTCTCGCCATCCGCGATCGGATGATCGGAATTGGTTCGGTGGGGGGAAAAACACTTGGGATGCTGGCCGCCCGCGCGATCCTGCGCGAGCGCGACCCCGACCTGTGCGCGCGACTCGAGGCGCACGACTCGTTTTTCGTCGGCGCCGAGGTCTTCATCACCTTCCTCGTTGAGAACGATGTGTGGTGGCTGCGCGAGCAGCAGAAGAATCCCGAATCGTTCTTGCAGGGATTGGACGAGGGCCGCAAGCGCATCCTCGCGGGCGAATTTCCAGAGGGGATCCTCGAGCAGTTCCAGGGCATGTTGGACTATTTCGGCGAATCGCCATACATCGTGCGCTCGAGCTCGATCCTGGAGGATGCGCGGGGCAACGCCTTTTCTGGGAAATACGAGAGCGTATTCGTGGCCAATCGCGGTTCGAGGGAGAAGCGCAAGCAGGCGCTGCTGGACGCGGTGCGGCGCGTCTATGCGAGCGTGCTGGACGAGGAGACGCTGCGCTATCGGAAGCGGCGCGGCCTGCTGGAGAGCGAGGAGCGGATGGCGCTGCTCATCATGCGGGTCTCCGGCGCCCCCCACGGGCACTACTATTACCCGCAGGCGGCCGGGGTGGGGCTCTCTTTCAACCCTTTCGTCTGGCACAAGGATATCGATCCGGAGGCCGGCATCGTGAGGCTTGTATTTGGGCTCGGCACGAGGGCTGTCGATCGTTGCGACGATGATTACACCCGACTCGTCGCGCTGAATGCGCCGGGTCGTCGGCCCGAGGCGGATCTGGACGACGTGCGCGAGCACTCCCAGCGGCGCATGGACTGCCTGAATCTTCAGGAGGGCAAGTTCGTGTCGCTGCCATTTCAGGAGGTGATCTCGGAAGGGCCGGAATTCCCGCTGGATCTGTACCTGAGCCGAACCGACGAGGGTTTCTTCCTCGTCACGTTCGACCGCCTTCTCACGGAGACCACCGTGGCGCGGGATCTGCGCCGCATGCTCGAGGTCTTGGAGGCGGCGTACGAGCATCCGGTCGACGTGGAGTTCACGCTCAATTTCCTCGCCGATGGCACCTATCGCATCCATCTATTGCAGTGCCGGACGTTTCAGATACGTCGCGAGATTGGGGGGATGTCGTCCGGGATGCAGGCCGCCGGGAGCGCTCTGCTGGCCGCCCACGGGGCGGTGATCGGGGTGAGTCGCGAGCAGCCGCTGAACCGTATCGTTTACATCGTCACAGAGAAGTATGCCGCGCTTTCCGAGCGAGACCGGTATGCCGTGGCGCGGCTCATTGGCCAACTGAACAAGATCCATCCGGCGGACGACCGAGGCCTGATGCTCATTGGGCCAGGCCGGTGGGGCACGCATAGCCCATCCCTTGGGATCCCGGTGTCATTCACCGAAATCAGCCGGGCGTCGGTTGTGTGCGAGGTGGTGGCCATGCACGAGCGCCTGATACCGGATGTCTCACTCGGCACCCATTTCTTCAATGACCTGGTCGAGCACGACATGCTCTACGTCGCCTACTTCCCGAAGAAAGTGGGAAACAGCATCAACGACGAATGGTTTCGGGGGGCGCGCAATCGGCTGCTCGAGCTGGAGCCAGGGGCGAAGGCCTTGACGGAAGTCGTCCGCGTGATCGATTGCAGCGATGCGAGGCAGCCGGTATGGCTGCGTGCCGACGCCACGGCCCAGCAGGCGCTGGTTTTCATTCCGGGTTGAGGGGGGAGGAACGGGCTGGGAGGCCAGGGCCATCCCGGCGGGCAATTTTCGGGCTAGTCTGCCGGGCGCGGCCCGACAGACTCATTCTGGGCACGATGGTCAAACAGAACATCCAGCGTCTGCGCGTGGAGATCCGAGGTGCGGTGCAGGGGGTGGGGTTCCGGCCGTTCGTGCATCGGCTCGCGAGCGAGAACGGACTGGCCGGGTGGGTGCGGAATACGGGGGCGGGCATCGAGATCGAGGCCGAAGGGCGAGGCGACAGGTTGCGAGAATTCTTGGACGGGTTGGAATCGGGGCGCCCGACGAACGCGGTCATACAGAGCATTGAGACCGCGTGGCTGGAGCCGGTTGGGCGCAGTGGATTCCACATTGTGGAAAGCCGGGTCGGCGGCAAGAGCGCGCTGATCCTTCCCGACATCGCCACGTGTCCCCGTTGCCTTGAGGAGATTCTCAATCCGGCGGATCGGCGCTATCGATATCCCTTCACGAACTGCACGCATTGCGGCCCGCGATTTAGCATTATTGAGGGCATTCCGTATGATCGCGCGAACACCACGATGCGGCGATTCGGGATGTGTCCCGAATGCCGGCGCGAGTACGGCGATCCCGGAGATCGGCGTTTCCACGCGCAGCCGAATGCGTGCGCGGCATGCGGGCCACAGCTGGCGCTCTGGGATACGGCCGGGCGGGTGATGGGGGAGCGGGACGTGGCGCTGCAGACGGCGGCGGCGGCCATACGCGCTGGGAAGATCGTGGCGGTAAAAGGGCTTGGGGGATTCCAGCTGATGGCGGACGCGCGAAACGGGGATGCCGTCTCGCGATTGCGGGCATTGAAGGGGCGAGAGGAGAAGCCTTTTGCGATCATGGTGCCATCCATGGCTCTCATCGGGGATCTGTGCGATGTGTCGGGTGCGGAGGCCCGGCTCCTCCTGGCGCCGGCGGCGCCCATCGTGCTCCTAGGGCGAAGGCCCGGGGGCACAGCGGTGAGTGACGCGGTTGCCCCCGCGAATCCCTTCCTCGGCGTGATGCTCCCATACACGCCGCTGCATCATCTGCTCATGGGGGAACTGGGCTTTGCGGTAGTCGCGACCAGCGGCAATGCGTCGGAGGAGCCCATTTGCACCGACGAGGGAGAGGCGCTGCACCGGCTTGGGCCGATGTGCGACATGTTGCTGGTGCACGATCGGCCGATCGCGCGGCACGTCGATGATTCCATTGCGCGAGTGGTTCTGGACAGAGCCATGGTGCTGCGGAGGGCGCGAGGCTATGCGCCGCTGCCGGTGACGCTGGCCGAGGCGCCGCCCAGTGCGATCGCGGTGGGGGCACATCTGAAGAACACGGTGGCGGTATCGGTGGGATGCGAGGTGTTCTTGAGCCAGCACATCGGGGATCTCGAGACGCCAGAGGCCTCGGACGCATTTGCGCGCGCGGTCGCGGATCTGCCGAGGATGTACGGCGTGCGGCCCGAGGTGGTCGCGTGCGACATGCATCCGGGTTACATATCGACCGCGCACGCGCGGAGGTCCGGGTTGCCGGTGGTCGCGG
>JAKQKQ010000097.1 GCA_029560585.1 Verrucomicrobiota bacterium
CCCCTGCGCGTGGTCGGCTCGCCCATGTTGGCCGACGGCCTCGTCGTCGCCACCTGCGGCACGGGCGGGATCGGGCGCCGCCTGGTCGCCGTCACCCCGGGAGGGGGTGCCGCAAAGGGTTCGCTGGCCTACGAGATGCCCACGCCCGTTCCTTACGTGCCCACCCCGGTCGAGGTTGGGGGCCTCCTCTTCCTCTGGGGCGATAAAGGTTCCGTCTCCTGCCTCCGCGCGAAAACCGGAGAGAAGGTCTGGGCGCAGCAGCTCGACGGCACCTTCTACGGATCCCCGGTGTGCGCGGGGGACCGCCTGTTCTGCATCTCGAAGGAGGGGACGCTCTTCGTCATCGCCGCGGGCGACAAGTTCCAGCCGGTCGCCACCGTGCCGCTCGGCGAGCGCAGCTTCGCCACGCCCGCCATCGCCGGCGGCACGATGTTCCTACGGACCGAGACGCGCCTCGTGGCGGTCGGCTCCCACTCCCGGAAATAGGCGGGCCCCGCGCGGCGGGGCACCGCCGCCGCAGAGAATGAACGGGTTGCGCCGACGGCCCGTGAGGCAGACATTCTTGTCTGCCCCTGGAGTTTGGCCTTTAACTAGTCAGTCGCCGTAGATCGGATCCTTCTATCGAGTGATTTGCCTTGTATTTTGACCACTAGTAGATATACTAGTGTACAAAGGAGATATCGTCATGGGACACCCAACAAAGGTTCAACTCATCCAGCGCAAGAAGGGCACCGATCAGTGGTACATCAACTTTCCCACCGCTGTGGCCCAGGCCATGGAGTTCGATAAAGGCGAGACGGTCGAATGGATCATCGAGGACAAGGCCAATGTGGTGCTTCACCGTCGGCAGGTGCCGACCTCGCCAGTCACAGTAAAAAAAACTCTGCGCAGATCCTGGCCGGAATCGAAGGGCTCTTGAGCCGTTGCCAAGGCATCCGAAGCCCACAGAGCGCCGAGCGGGTTGGGCGGCATTTGCTGAGCCAACTGCTCTGCTTGGGCCGCCACACCCTCACCGGGGTGCTGGGCACATCCGGCCGGCTCTTCTGCGACTGGAGCGCCGATTACAGGATGTACTCTTCGGACCGGATTGATCCGCAGAAGCTCTTTGGCTCGGTGCGCCAGGCCTTGACCGGCAGGCTCGGTGCGGCCGAACCGCTGGTCACCGCCCTGGACGACACCCGGCTGCGCAAGAGCGGCCGCAAGATCCACGGGGTCAAGTACACGCGCGATCCGATGGGCCCGCCGTTCCATCTGAACCTCATCAGGGCCCAGCGATTCCTTCAGCTCTCGATGGCATCGGTTGCCGATAACCACATGGCGCGGATGATCCCTATTGATTTTGTCCACGCCCCTTGCCCCCAGAAGCCCCCGCCCCAAGCCGATGCCCCAAGAGTTGAAGAGTTCAAACAGCGATGCCGGCAGATGGCTTTGCCCAGAGTGGCCGCAGAGCGGTTGCGCCTGCTGCGCGCATCCATGGACAAGGAAGCCCAGTCCCATCGGCCGCTCTGGTCGGTGGTCGACGGGGGCTTCACCAACCGCAGCTTTCTCAAGGGCTTGCCGGAGCGCACTGTCGCGGTGGGACGCATCCGCGCCGACGCCAAACTCTATGACTTGCCCCCGGCTTCGCCGGGCCGGATGGGCCGCCACCGCGTCTACGGCACGCGCATCCCAACCCCCGAGCAGCTCCGCCAGGATGCCACAATCCCCTGGATTCGGGTCGAGGCCTTCGCCACAGGCAAAATCCACCAGTTCAAGATCAAGACTCTGGCCCCCTTGCGCTGGCGAGCCGCGGGCAAGGCGCACGACCTGCGGCTGGTGGTCATCGCCCCATTGGGCTATCGGCTCACTCAAGGCGCCCGCCTTCTTTATCGCAAACCCGCCTATTTGATCTGCACCGATCCGGATGCCTCCCTGGAGCAAATCCTGCAAACCTACCTCTGGCGGTGGGACATCGAGGTCAACTTCCGCGATGAGAAAACCCTCCTTGGCCTCGGCCAGGCCCAGGTGCGCCACCAACGCTCTGTCGAAAACGTGCCCGCACTGGCGGTGGCCGCCTACGCCATGCTGCTGACCTCAGCCACCCAAGCCTTCGGCCCTTCCGGCAAACCAGATGCTTTGCCCGCCCCAAAATGGAGGCGACAAGACAGCCTGCGCGCTTCCACCCAATCGCTGCTCAACCACCTGCGCCACGAACTCTGGGCTCGCGCCATCCGTTTCTCCAGCTTCGTGTCGCAACATTCCCCCCACTCAAAGCCCCAGAAATTCCAACCCAGCCTCGCCGGCGCTCTATTCTACGCCACTGGCTGAACCAATCCGGGCCAAACTCCAGT
>JAKQKQ010000124.1 GCA_029560585.1 Verrucomicrobiota bacterium
CTCCCGTGGATCGAAACGACGTCCGGATTCAAGCCCAAGTATGCCTTTTAGGGTGATAAAACCCGCCCCTCCCAAGCCCCCGCGCTGCAGGCAAATTCTCAACTGCTTGTCATTTTTTCCCAACTACGATGGCACTCTACAGGGCTTGCGCCCTTCGGCCTTTGGGATGACTACCGAAGCCCACAAGGGCTTCGCTACCATTTTCTCTCCCGGTGGTCCGGCAGCCGCCGGATGGGATCTGACTCGAGAAATCAGATGTCGGCAATGGGAGCCTGCTTGCAGGCCAATCCATGCGCGAATCGCGCGCAAGCGGGCTCCTACGTCTCATTTTCACCCCCGGTGCCGCCCCGTCGCCGGCGCGGGGACGCGCCGCATCATTCATGTGGAAACTTCTGATGGCGCGGGAACCGCGTAAACGCGGTACTACAAACCCGATGGCGTTTCAGCATCGAACCGCCGCTCGTAGTACCGCCTATATCTCCGCCGGTGGCTGTGCGATGGCACTCCCGCGGGTGGAAGATCGGCGCCGCGCCCCGAACCTATTCTAGGTCCGCGTCGTCCGCGTCGGTGCGTTTCTTCCCGCGGAGCTTGGCCTCGATGAATGCGTCGATATCCCCATCCAGCACCCCCTGGGTATCCGAGGTCTGCTCGCCGGTGCGCAGGTCCTTGACCATCTGGTAGGGCTGAAGGACATAAGAGCGGATCTGGCGTCCCCAGCCGATCTGCCCCTTCTCGCCATAATACTTCTCCATCTCGGCGCGCTTCTTGTCCATCTCCAGTTCGTAGAGGCGGGCCTTGAGGATCTTCATCGCCGTGGCGCGATTCTTGATCTGCGAGCGCTCGTTCTGGCAGGTGACGATCATGCCCGTCGGGATATGCGTGATCCGCACCGCCGAGTCGGTGGTGTTCACCCCCTGCCCTCCCGGCCCACCGGCGCGGTAGACGTCCACCCGGATGTCCTTGTCGGCGATCTCGATCTCGATGTCGTCCTGGATCTCGGCGATGACGTCCAGCGAGGCGAAGGACGTGTGGCGGCGGGCGTTTGAATCAAATGGCGAGATCCTGACCAGGCGGTGCACCCCGCGCTCGCACTTGATGTAGCCGAACGCGAGTTCCCCCCGGACGACGAAGGTGCAATTCTTGATGCCCGCGCCCTCGCCCTCCAGCATGTCGATCATCTCGATCTTGAACCCGCGGCGCTCGGCCCAGCGCTGATACATGCGCAGCAACATCGAGGCCCAGTCACAGCTCTCCGTGCCGCCCGCGCCCGCGTTGATGCTGCAGATGGCATCGAGCCGGTCATTCGGGTCGCCCAGCAACAGCCGCAGCTCCAATTCCCCCAGCGCCTTGGCGGCCTCCGCCACTTCCTTTCGGAACTCGGCGTCCGCCTCTGCGCCGCCGTCCTCCCGCGCCATCTCCTCGAGCACTGGCAGGTCGGCCAACCGCCGCCCGATCGCGTCGAAGGCCTCGAGCTTCCCCTTGATGCCGGACGCCTCGGACATGACACCGCGCGCGGCGTTGCGGTCGGACCAGAACTCCGGGGCACTCATCTGCCCCTCGAGCTCGGTCAGCCTCCGCCGGAGGGCGGGCTCGTCAAAGAAACCTCCTGAGCTGCGCGAATCGGCTCTGCAGCTCGGCGACGCTTGCGGTCTCGGGCGAATTCATAGGCCACGTAACATGCGGTCAAGACGAGGCAGCACAAGGGAAAACGGTGGCCCCATCGCACGTATACCGTCGGCCCGGGCGCGCCGGGCATGGCGACGTCCCTTGCAAACGCGCCGCGAAGTCCCACCACCCGGGCACCGTCACGGAGCGGGATCTCCGAGATGCGCCCGGTCGGTTCGATGACACAGCTCACGCCGGTGTTCGCGCATCGCACCATCGGAAGCCCGGTCTCGATGCAGCGGAAAATGGCGTTGGCCACATGGAGCCACGCGCCGGGCGAGTCCCGGAACCACCCATCGTTGGTGAGATTCACAAGCAGTCGCGCGCCACGGCTCGCCCGCTGGCGGGCCAACTCGGGCAGCGTGTCCTCGAAACAGATCAGGAGTCCCATGTCCACCGGCCCCGATGCCGCCGGTGCCTGCAAGACCGCATCGGATCCGTCGCCCGGGCTGTAATCCCCGGGCATCCCCGCAAAGTTCGCGAGCCACGGCATCCACCGCCGCAGCGGCACGAACTCGCCAAAGGGCACCAGGTGCTGCTTCCTGTACATGCGGTAGCTCCCCTCCTCCGGCAGAAATAACATGGCGCTGTTATAGAATCTGCCCCGATCGACATCGATGGACCCCATCAGCAGCGAGAACTGCGCCTTGCGCATCATGTCCCGCACGGCCTCCGTCAGCGCGCGATCTTGAAAAATCCCCGTCCCCGTCGCCGTCTCTGGCCACAGGATGATATCGGGCCGACTGGAACCGCCCCCACCGTTTGCGAGAAACGAGGTGAAATTCAGGTAGGTCTCCAGCGTGCCATACGCCTCGACGGGATCGAACTTCAACTCTTGCGGGATGTTGCCCTGGATGAAACCGACTCCCACCATCTGGGGTTCCACCTTCGGCTTGTTCCAGATCTCGCCGATACCCCATGCGAACGCTCCCGCCACGATCGCCAGGCACACCGAGAAATCGAAATGTGGTCGCAGCTTCTGGGAGCGCATCACCTCGCGGTAGAACCGCACCACCGTCAGCGCCCCAATCGCATTCACGAAAACCACCAGCCACGTCACCAGCTCCACGCCCCCGAGTTTCGCAATCTGGATCAACCCAAGATTCTGAAACTGGCTCACCCCCAGCCCGTTCCATGGAAACCCGGACAACAACCAGCCCCTGAGCGCATCCAGCCCAACCCAACCCACTGCCGCCACGGTCGAGATGACGAGATTCGCCCGCGTCGTCGCCTCCGGGAAACGCACCATGGCAAGCCGCAGCAAAGCGCACCAGGCGGCCCAGAAAGCACCCAGATAAAGGCACAGCAACACCATCCCCAAAACCGTCACGTGAGCCAGCCACCACATGGTCCCGAACCAAAATAGCGCGCCCGCCACCCACCCGTGCCGCCAATCGGCCCAACCGGCCCGCATCACAGAAATCAGCGGCACAAGACAAAACCAACCTGCCGCGTCTTGCGAATGGGGCGGAAATGCCAGCACTGCCATGGCCGCCGTCAGGACCGTCATCGCCCAACCCAAAAACCGGTGCATCATCGTCACGGGCGGCACCTTATGCCGGATCGCCGGCAAACTCCAGTTCGGCTAACCACGCAGCCAAAATGAATTCTTGTCCCGTTTGCATCCTCGCGGAGTGCGCCTATCATGTGCCATGCGTTGGCCACAGATCGTACCCGTGATGACCCTGCCAAACGCTATCCTTTTCCCCCAGTCACTGCTGCCCCTTTACATCTTCGAGCCCAAGTACCAAGCCATGCTCCGGGACGCCCTCGACGGTGACCGCATGTTCGTGATAGCGCTGGCGCGTTGCCCCTGCGGCAATTCCCCCTTGGCGCCCCATGATGTCGGTGGGCTCGGTCTCATCCGCGCATGCACCGATAACCCCGATGGGACATCCAATCTTATCCTCCAGGGCCTCACCCGCGTCAGGATCCTGGAGATCTCGTCCGAGAACCCCTATCGCCAGGCGCGCATAGAACCCATCCGCAGCGTCAACTCCTCCGGCATCGACGTGGAGGCCCTCATGCTCAGGGTCTTGGAAATCGCCGTTGCCGCGGCCAGCAGCATCCCCGGAATGCCCCCCCAGATCTCCGAGTTCCTCGGAAAACTGGACGACCCCGACACCCTCTGCGACGTGGTCAGTTCAACGATGGTCTCGGACATCCAATCACGCCAACGCCTCTTGGAAACGGCCGACGTTCGAAAACGATTGAACGAACTCATTCCCTGCCTGACCCGCGCTTCGAGCCGTGGCGGGGAAAAAAATGGGGCGTAGGAGCGCGCTTGCGCGCGACTCGAATCACCTGCAAGCAGCCACCTACGATTCGGCGTCTGAATTTTCGAGTCAGATTCCATCCGGCGGCTGCCGGACCACCGGGGCGGAAAATCGTAGCGAAGCCGATCGCCAGAGGCGATTTTCCCAACATTCCGGCTTCGGCGAACGCCCGGTCGCCACGGGCGGGACGCTCGTGCCACGGGACCGTGGCATGGGCATCTTGCCCATGGCCCCCGCCGAAGGGCGCAAGCCCTTCGCTACTCGGTTCGGCGTCTCTGCGAGACGCCAAGCACGTGCGGGGTTTCAGGTAGCGGCGCGCCGGACTCTGCCGCGAGTTGGGGTGCGGGCCGGTGAGATCGGACACGGCTGCCCGATGGGTCGACGTCGATCAAGACTCGCTGTCAACCATCTCGCTCTCATGATCGGCCCGGATGTGCGAGCATGTCTTTAGCAGCAGCGAGCCGTGGTCCTTGTGGCCCATCCACTCGGCCACGGTCCGCACGTCGATCCCAGCCTCGAGGCAGGTTGTGCCAAACATGGCCCTGAGCACACGGTGGGTGAAACGCGGGATGCCAAGCCGTTTGCACGCCGAGTTGATGAAGCCCTGGGCCTCCCTGACCAGCAAGACGGTATCATCCGGGGCGACGTCGCCCCTCGCCTGTTTCATCCGCGCCAGCAACTCGCGCATCTCCGGGAACATGGGCACTGTCCTGCCCTCCCCATTCTCGGTCATCCTCAGCCGGATGTTGCCCCGGCCGAAATCCACGTCGGCCCACTGACCGCCCATGCGCCCGCTCCCGCTCGGCGGCCTCGACGTGATCCTTCATTCGGTTCCGGGCCACGGCCAGGAGATTCGTCTTTAGACTGGCCCATTTCTCCTTGCCACATGCGAAAGTGCGGACATAATACCTGCCATTCCTGTGACGATACAGATACTGCACTTGCGTCGGCGTCCAGACCGGATCCTTGCCGGGATCTGCGGCGCGCTTTGTGCGCCTGGCCATGCCAGACGTATAAATCGACCGCGGATACGTCAAGAGACCGCCATCTGGTCTATCGCGCAATTAGTTCTGAATTAGCAGGATATAAATAAAAAGCCCCGATAGCTCAATCGGTAGAGCAGTTGACTCTTAATCAATTGGTTCCAGGTTCAAGTCCTGGTCGGGGTATTTTTTGTTATCGGCCCTTGCCAGACACGCAGTCCGTGCGATACCAACGCCCAAGCATTCATTCTGGCATACATTAGGCAGCCTTCTATGCTCGAGAGCGCGACAATCGTTGGCCACGCGTGGGAATTCTCCCCCGAGCCTTGCCCTCGGCGCTCAGGGCGCGCTACGTTCCCACATGATCGGTAGGTCTATCCTCCAGAGTGCCCTCGCGCTGGTCGCCCTGGCCGCGGGTCCACTGCGCGCATTCGATACCGTCATCATCGATGCGGGCCACGGGGGCAGCGACCGCGGCGGCATCCCGCGCCAGAGAATCCCGGAGGACGAGTGGACGCTCAAGACGGCCCTGCGCCTGTCCGCCGAGATCAAGCAGCGCGGTTTCACGGTCGTCATGACCCGCACATCCGACGAGGACGTCTCGCTCGCCCAGCGCTGCCGGATTGCCAATAGCCGGAGGGACGCCATATTCGTCAGTGTGCACTACGACGCCTATAGGCGGGAGGCCGCCGATGGCATCACCGCCTACTACGCCAGCAGTCGCAGCGAGAAACTCGCCAGATCGATCAACTCCCGCATGGTCTCCGCGCTGCGGCCCAGCACGAACCGCGGCGCCAAACGGGCGCGCTTCTACGTCATCCGAAACACTCTCTGCCCCGCGGTCCTCGTGGAATGCGGGTTCCTGACCAACAAGGCCGAGTCGAAACGCATCCAGACCAGCGAGTACCAGGACTCCTTGGCCAAGGCCATCGCAGATGGCGTGACCGATTACCGGAAATACCGCACCGGCCGATGACTCCCAATGCAAACTTTACCTCGCCCCATCGACGGCACACACTGAAACCCCTATGAAGATCGCGTTCCCCTGCTTCGACCAAAACGGCATCCACGCATGGGTCTGCGACCACTTCGGCTGCGCCCCGTGGTTCACCGTCTTCGATTCCGAATCTCGCGAGTGCGCCGTGTTTTCCAATGGCGACCAGTACCTGGACGAGAATGGCCGCTGCAACCCCCACGCCGCCCTCCGCGGACACAAGATCGACGCCGTCGTTTGCCGCGGGCTCGGACGCCGCGCGCTCTCTTCACTCCACGAAATGGGTATCGAGGTATACCGCATCGAGGCCGGCGAAGTCGGCGAAGCCATATCCGAATTCGAATCAGGCAAAGCCGAGAAAATGACCATGGCGGATCTCAAATCCTGCCCCAATCACCCCAATTGCGACCTGGCCTAGCTCCAGGATCGATTCCCCCCTTGCAACAGACACCAAACGGCAATAAGGTTAACGCGTGTGAAATCGCCGGGGGCGTCACGGCTTCGACTGAAGCGATGAAGCGCCTGTGGCGGGCCGAGGGTGCCAGGCGACCTCGTAAATCCCACCCGGCAAACACAACTGCCAACAGCGAACTGGCTCTCGCGGCCTAACATCCGCGACGTGGAAGACCTGACTCCGGCTGGGGTCTCTCCGCGTTATTAGCCGGACGAAGCCAACGGGCGGGCCACCGGCCCGATGGTACCGCGCACAACAGGGGGCTAAGGGTGGGCCGGATGTCCGCATCCAATCCCACCTCGAAAAACCAATGCGGACTACGCCCGTAGTCATGGCCGTGGATTCGATTCAGGACGCGGGTTCGACTCCCGCCGCCTCCAAGCTTTCCAATCATTGATAATGAATCACTTGGAAATATCAATCAGATTTCGTCCGACAAAAATCCGACAAAATTCTGGCTTTTGGAGGCCTTTGGTGGCATCTTTTGGGCCATGGAACGCTTCCGAGTCGGACCGGTGGCGGTCAAAATCTACCCCGTCAAAAACAGCCGGCACGTCGCCGTTTTTCGCGATCTGACCGGCCAGCGCATTCGCATTGAGCGCGGCAACGCGGCCGCCACCAAGGAAGCCGCACGCGAGAAGATCACGAAGCTGCTGGACGGCTCCAAAATCGAGCGCGACCGGATCGATGCCATCCTCGCCCCCTTCGGCGCCTCGATGATCGAGGCGGCCCGCTTCTTCGCCCGCGCCCACGAGCATTCTCTCAAGGACTCCCCGGCCATTGAACGGGTGGTTGAAGAGTTCCTGACCATCAAAGTCCGTGACGTTGGCTTCAAGGACATCAAGGACCTCCGCCATCGGCTCAGCCGCTTCGCCCAGGATTTCGCCAAACACACCATCGCCGCGATCGACACGCCCTCGCTCAACCGCTGGCTCGACGGCCTCCCCCTGTCGGGCCGCACTCGAAAGAACTACCTCGCCTGCGTCGTGCGCCTGTTCCGCTTTGCGCAGGGACGAGGCTACCTCCCCGAGGGCACGACCGCGGCGCAGAAGGTGGAACGCCCCAGGGTCGAGACGCCGCGCAAGGATGTCTTCGCCCCAGAGGAACTCGCGGCGCTGTTCGACGCCGCAGATAGGGCGTTGGTCCCGGCGCTGGCCATCGCCGCTTTCGCGGGCATCCGCTCCGAGGAGATCGCTCCCGAGGGTCCCGGGGATCCCGCCCTCGAATGGCGCGACATCGTCTGGGACGAGCGGCAGATCTTCGTCCGCGAGGAGGTCTCCAAAACTCGTGGTCGCTACGTGCCCATGAGCGACAACTTGCTCGCGTGGCTCGCCCCATGGCGCAACGCACAGGGCCGCATCTTCGCCAATCGCCGCCTCGACCGGGCCCTCGGCCGGATCACCCTGGCCGCGGGCGTCACGTGGAAGCACAACGCGCTCCGCCACAGCTTCGGCACCTACCGCATGGCCCTCATCAAGAACGTCGCCCAGGTCGCCGAGGAGATGGGCAACTCCATCGCCATGGTCCGCCGCCACTACCAGCGCCCCATGCTCGAGAGCGTTGCGAAACGCTGGTTCTCCATTCGGCCCGCCGAAACAAACGTCATTGCCATGTCGTCGACCGGCTAAACGTGCCGTTCCACTGAATTTGCTCCGCTCGGACCACAGATGTCCGACACCCGATGGCATCGTGGGCGCAGGAAAGGAACTGCACTCATGAGAATACTCGTAATCATCCTGCTCGCGTTCATTTGCAATCGCGCCTCAGCCGAAACCCTCACCGTCACCACCACCGATGGCGAATCCATCAAGGACGCCGAGATCTCCCGCGTCACCCCCGACGGACTCACCATCGTCACCCCGGAGGGTATCCGCAAACTGAAGTGGTCGAGCCTCCCGCCCGAGTTCAAGGCCAAGTACGCGGCGGCGGCATCCGAACAGGGTAACGCTGAACTCGATCGGCTTCGAGCACGGGTCGCGGCCCTCGAACAAGAGAACGGCCACTTGCGCTCCCAGATCGAAAACCTCCGCGGCCAGACCGCCACGCCCCAGGCTCCAACCGCCGTCTCCTCCGAACCCCGGGGCCCTGCCACCCCCTCGCCTGCCAACTCCCCGGAACCCGAGCAACACAAGGCATACTCCAAGGAGTGGGACCGGACTGCTCTCGCCTCGAAGCTCGATGGCGGCACGCAGAGCGCTATCAAGGCGCTGCTCGGTCCCCCGACCCGCGTCTCCGCCTACTCCGACGAGGGCGATGTCTGGCTGTGGGACGGGCTGACGATCATCGACCGCAAATCCGGTGCGCGTTTCAGCGAAGTCACCGTCGTCTTCGACAAGGAGGACGGCAGGAATGCCCGAGGCGGCCTTGTGAACTTCCGGTAGGTCCGGTCACTCGCGCGCCAACAGAACATACGAGAACACCGCGTCCTCGATCTTCGGCGCGACGTGCCGCCGCAGTTCGGAAGTGACCAGCTCGTAGAACGCCTTCCACTGGTCGGGCCACACGGTCTGGCAGCCCCAGCTCGATGGAGAGTTGTACGACCCGCGGTGGATGTTGATGCCGAAGTCGCCGGTCTCCTCCCACGTCCCCTTGCCGTTTGCGGGATCGCGCAGGACGGTGACCTCATCGGCCTGGCGGAAGGCGGGATGACCCGATGGGCTGCCCCACTTGTGCCAGCCGGGGTGATATCGCCACACACCGGGCTTGAGCGATGCGTAGGGTTTGCCCACGCCCGGGTTCCAACCGCTGCCGACCGGATCCACGTTGCCGTTGAAAGCGGCGAATGCGGTCGGCGTGGCCACGACGATGGCGTCGTCATAGATGCCGCGGTCGTTGCCGGGGCGGCCCATGTCGGCGAACCAGCCGGGCCAGCCAACCACCGCTACCGGATCGCGCACGCCGCGCTCGACGAGGATCTCAGCAATCCGCTGCTCGGATACCTTGGGACGCTGGGAGGGGACGATGGCACCCATGAGCATTCGCGGGTGTCAACGCGACCATCTCATTGCCGCAATGGATTCGGGATCTCCACACGCACGGGACTGACCCAGGCATCCCGCACGCTGCACTCGAAGGGCTGCATCCGGGCGAACAACGGACGGCCGGCCTTGGCCGCGATGGCGAAATCCAGTTCGGAGCAGAACCAGACCTCCCTTCCCTCGCGCTCGCGCTGGAGTTCGGCGGCGGTCCGGTCGCTCCGGGCGAGGAACGCCCCGATGCCGGCGTAGTCGTAGCCCTTGCCATCCTGGGCGGTGGCGAACGCGGCGGCCCGGATCTCTGCCGCCGGATCGGGCGCGTCCACGAAAGCGAGCGCCCGCGCCAAAGCATCGTTGGGCCGGGCGTCACGCCAGACGACGCGGTTGATCTCGCCGAGGGCCTCGAGGATTTTCCATGCGCCATCGGGCAGGAGGAATGCGGTCTTCACGTGCGCGAAGGGGCATCGCTGCCACCAGCGCAAGGCGGCCGCAGCGGGACCGGCACCGGGCTCGAACAGGGAGACGATCATCACGCCTCCCGCGCGGCCTTCTCGATCAGCCCCCAGCCCCACCCAAGGAGCAGGAGCGCGGCCGCAATCCAGGTCTCCTGTTTCGATGGGTCAAGCAGGTCGTGGGCCGCGAGCCATCCCGCGCCAACCGTCAGCGCGTGGCGGGTTGAAGACCCGAGGAACGCCTTGGCCTTCGGGCTGGTGAGGATCTTCGCAGCAAGCTTCCCGGCGACTGCCCTGTTCATGCCCCTGGACGGGTGTCAAAGAGTCTGCCGTCCCGGCGATGGCACTTGATTAACGGGTCTCGACCGAATAGCCTATCTCCATGGTCGGAGTGTTTTCGGCGGCTCCGCCCGCGTTCGAGACACACCCCTCGGTGAAGTCTCCCTGCCGCCCTGCCAGAACGAAATTCCTGCGCTTCATGCATCCGCACCAGCTTGCCCTCGTCGCTTCCAGAACGCTGACCGCCGTCGGGCGTCGGTGGCTGCTGCTGGCCATGGCCCTCCCGTTTACCGCCGGGGCACAGACCAGCGTGCCCTCCCCGAAGAAGGTTCAGCCGATCCCCTTCGACCAGATCGGCGCCGCCGCGGAGAAGCAGTACCACGGTGACGGCCTGAGTGTCTCCGCCACGGAGGATGGTGCGCGGCTGCGATGCGTGTTCCAGAAGCTCGAAGGCCTGGCCACGACCCAAGGGCTGTGGCTGACATCCACGGAGGATGCATCCAGGGGCACGCGTTTCCGGGTGATCGCCCGCATGGTCGGACGCGGGGACGCGACCGGAGTCGCGCTTCCGGAGAACGGTTCCGTTAGTGTGTGTGGAAATGCCGCCCGCTTCGTCCGGCCAGCGGTCGAGGAGCGATACTCCGTCAGCATGGACGGTGTAAGGCAGGATTTCCTGATCCTAGAGCGGCCCGAAGGCGACGGCGAACTGCGCCTAGAACTGGACGTGGCCGGCGCGCGGTCAGAACCGCTGACCCTTGGCGCGCGGCTGGTGCTCGAAGGCTCGGGGCGCAAAATCGCCTACAGCCGTCTCCGCGTCACCGATGCCCATGACCGCGATCTGCCCGCCCGCATCGCGGTGCCCTCTGCTTCCCTCATCGCCGTTGTCGTGGACGACACCGATGCCACCTACCCACTCCGCATCGATCCTACTTTCATCGATGAGGATTGGATCAGCATGGGAGATCTCTGGGGTGCGAATTTTTATGTCATTGTCACCCTCGTGGATGATTGCGAAAACCTCTATATTGGCGGGCGATTCACAGCCGTCGGTACCGTTCTTGCCAACTGCATAGCCAAGTGGGATGGCACATCCTGGTCGGCCCTGGCCTCGGGGATGGGTGGGCTCGGTTCACAGTTTCTTCGGGTAAGTGCGCTGGCGGCATTAGGCTCCAACCTGTATGCTGGGGGCCAATTTTTGACTGCCGGCGGAAATGCCGCGACCAATATTGCCATGTGGGATGGAACCGCGTGGTCGCCCCTTCGTTCGGGGTTGAACGGCCAGGTCAATGCACTGGAGACGTCTGGATCCAACCTGTTCGCTGGGGGGGAGTTCACCAAATCGGGTAATAAGCTGGTGAATTCTGTTGCCATGTGGAATGGTGGCGCATGGTCGGCCCTCGGCTCCGGGGTCGACGGCCCTGTTTACGCAGTGGCGGTTTCAGATTCTAACATGTATGCGGGAGGTTACTTCACAAATGCTAGCGGCGTAACAGCAAACAGCGTTGCGAAATGGAACGGCACTTCGTGGTCAACGTTAACAAATGGAATACCTCGTGAAGAAGGTAATGCCCTTGCCTGCGTATATGCTCTGGCAGTGTCCGGACCCAATCTTTACGCAGGAGGTAATTTCACAACCGCAGGTGGAGTTGGGGCCACAAACATCGCTAAGTGGGATGGAACCACGTGGTCCGCTCTCGGCCCGGGAGTCAACCGACTCAGGGATTACGACGGCCCCGTTTGGGCACTGGCGGTATCCGGCTCCAACCTTTATGCGGGGGGGTCATTTTGGACGGCCGGCGACAATGCGGCGACCAATATTGCCATGTGGAATGGCCACGCGTGGTTGCCACTGCGGCAGGGCATAAACAGTGGCGGTGCCGTGCACTCATTGACGGTGTCCGGGTCAAACCTATATGTTGGGGGTGTTTTCGACACAGTAGATGACAATGCGATCAGTTGCATTGCCAGTTGGGATGGGAGCGCGTGGTGGCCATTGCAATCGGGGATCAACGGCGATGTCTATGCGTTGGCGTTGTCCCGCAGCGATCTCTATGCCGGCGGTTATTTCACGACCGCGGGCGGCAAACAGGCCAACCATGTTGCCAAGTGGGACGGCGAGTCGTGGTCGGCCTTGGGGTCGGGGATCGGAGGTGATATCGTGTATGCCTTGGCGGCGTCGGATACCGAACTGTATGCGGGCGGGTATTTCACCACAGCGGGCGGCATCGGAGCGACAAACATCGCCAAGTGGGACGGCACCGCATGGTCCGCCCTTGGGCCGGGGATGGACAAGGAAGTTTATGCACTGGCGGTATCCGGCTCCAGCCTGTACGCTGGGGGCTGTTTCACCAAGGCGGGTAACACCAACGCCAATTTCGTCGCGAAATGGGATGGCTCCAACTGGTCGCCCCTGAGTTCGGGGATGGGCGGAATTTCCTATCCCTGCGTGCGTGCGTTGGCAATGTCAGGGGGTGGTCTGTTCGCGGGCGGTGAGTTTGCCATTGCAGGCACAACTAACGCTAATAATATCGCAAAATGGGATGGCGCTCTATGGTCGCCCTTAGGCCCAGGGGTCGGCGGCACTGTGTTTGCGCTGGCCGCGTCGGATACCAAACTGTACGCGGGGGGCGATTTCACCACGGCGGGAGGTGTCGGGGCAACTAACGTCGCCATGTGGAATGGAACCGCATGGTCGCCCCTTGGTTCGGGGTTGAACAATAGTGCCTTTGCGCTGGCGACGTCCGGCTCCCACCTTTTCGCTGGGGGGAGGTTCACCAAGGCGGGTAGAACCAACGCCAATCGCGTCGCGAAATGGGATGGCAGCGAATGGTCGCCCCTTGGCTCGGGGATGAACGCGTTTTATGTTGGTCTGAATCAGATTACGCCTCGGGTCCCCGGCGTTTGGGGGCTGGCAGTGTCTGGAACTGACCTGTATGTTGGAAGCACGTTCCTTACGGCGGGCAATAAGATCTCCCCCTTCGTCGCCAAAGCGAATCTGGCCGTTCCGACCGCGCTGGAAGCATGGCGGTTGCAATACTTTGGGACCAAGAAAAACTCGGATAAAGCAGCGGACGCTTCGGACCCCGAGGGCGACGGAGTCGAGAACTTGACGGAGTTCGCCTTCGGCATGCACCCCGGACAATACGATTCACCGAGGCTACCACTCCCGGCCCGCGTCGGGGACACCCTGAGCGTCACCTTCGATCAACCCTCCGGCGTGGACGGCATCACCTACGGTGCGGAAGTGTCCACCGACCTCCTGCTGTGGAATCCGGTGGACGACACCGTCATCGGAACGACGCACACCTTCACCTACCCGGTCGGTTCGAATGACAGACTCTTCATGCGGCTCAAAGTGACCGAGCCCTGACCCGCACTGCGCCGCTGCGGCGGACTTCGCTTGTTCTACAAAAACCACTTCACCAGCGCCGCGATCAGCACCGGCTGAACGACCACAAGTGCCCCGGTGGTGAGCCAGATCGAGCGCTGGACCGCCTCGACCCTGTGCCGGAGCTCCTCGATGGCTCCCCTTGCCCCGTTCTGCTCGGTGGGGCCGAAGGCCCAGACCTCGATGCGCTCGATGCGTCCGAGCACCTCCTCGCGGCATTCCTCACAGTCCACCGACATATCGCCTCCGGTCCTGTCAACGGGCAACCTCGACGATCACCGCGGCCGAGCCGTTCGTCTCGGGCCTGACCCAGATCCGCAGCGTTGCGTTGGACGCGATTGCCGGGACCTGCACGGAGGGCCGGATCAGCTCCCGGAACGCCGCAATCTGCCCCGCGCCCATGGTCGCCTCGTAGCGTACGGCGTGCGGCAGCTCGCGCGTTGTGAAACCGACGACGTTGTTCGTCGATTCCTGCGCTCGCGCCACCATCGCGGCTGCCGCCAATGCCATCAACAATGCCCTCTTCATCGTCTCACCTCACGGTTGCTGGTGCTGCCTCGTGATCTCGACCACGTCCGCGCTGGAGTTGTCGAACGCGCGGAACCGCCTCGGCCTCGGGTCCTGCGTCGTCCACATCGGCACGGCCTTGTTCCAGACGGTGTTGTTTAAGAGGGTCGTCCCGTTCCTCGCCCTGATCTTCGGCGGGAAGCCGGCGCCCTCCCCCGTCGTTGCGCGATACACCGCGTACGCCCAGGAGAGGTTGTTGGTCGGGTGGAACCACGGTCGCGCATCCCTGATCATCACGACCCACCGGAATGGGTAGCTCGATGCGTTTGCGCCATCCCACGCCGCGATGGCGGAGCCGATAGATCCCGAGTAGGTCGGCTTGATCGATTTCCATTCCGCCAGCCAGGTGATGTCGTGCGAGGCGTGGACCTGGCACCAGAACGCGCGCGGGTACCAGTTGGTGGTGAAATCCTCGTAGGCGGGGGTGCCATTGAGGACCGCGTTGCTGGTGGTGTAGCAGAAGACCTGTGCGCCCGAGGTGTGGATCGGGCCGTTGGTCCAGCAGCGCACCTCCACGTCGCTGAACATCGGCATGCCGTTGGTGGACATCGAGGCCGGGTCGTCGACCGTGATGACCGCCCACCAGTCCGTCCCCGGCTGAAACCCTTTTAATTGCGCGTCGGTGAAGTCGATCTCCCCGCCGAGCTTGCCCCCGGCGACCATGAGGTTCTCGGCCAGCGCCATGTTCGTTCCGCCGATGGCGGTCGAGATGGTTGGCGTCGGTGCCATCGACGCGAGCCCCGAGCCATCGTCCTCCCAGCTCGTCCCGGCCGTCTCGATGCCGTGGTCGTAGGCGTAGCCGCTATAGCTGTCGTTCTTGAGGACCATGTAGCCCACCGCCCCGGCGACGGCGTCCCACTGCCAGGTCAGCGTGTAGTTCTCCGATGATTCGCCGCTGTCATAGAACGTGTCCGATTCCGAGTACGCCGTGGAGTAGTACCTCTCCCCGGCGTAATTGGTGCGGTACGCGTAGACCCTGATCGCGTGGTTGTATCCCGCGTTGTAGTAGGTCGAGCCCGAGCCCCCGTTGTAGGACCCGAGTGACGCCGAGGCCGGTGCGTCGGAGAACGGTCCCAGCGGCACGAGAATCGGCACATTCGTCTCCGCCAGTCCCGCGTCGATGCCTGACAGGAGCGAGCCATCCCCGACGAACTGTGCCCCCGTCACGTTTCCCGGAAACACGATTCCGCTGACCGTTGATGTTCCCTGCTCGTTGACGAACACGCCCTTGAACGGCCTGATCGGCGCGGCGGCGCCCACCAGCACCACGAGGGCGAAGCAGCCAGAGACCAGAGCGAGATTTCTTCTCATCACACCACCTTGACCCACAGCCCGATGTTCTCTCCGTCTGCCCCGGGATTCTCCGGGTCGTAGGCGTAGTCGTCGGGAATGATCACGTTCGGGCTGTCCTCCACCGTCGCGCCTGGGGCCGGGTCCTCGACGTAGCGGTATGATTCTGGCGGCTCACCCTCTCGCTGGATGATCAACAACGTCTTGCCATACTCCAGGTGGGCCGTCGCCTGTCCGTCGAGGTCGGTCGCCGTCCCGCCCGTCAGGGCGGTAATCCACGAGCCGAAGTTCACCCCCGAACCGATGAACCCGAGGGACGTCGGGACGTCGCCCTCGCCGCGAGCGTGGTCGTTGTAGAGCCGGATCGTGAAGTTCGCGCTGGAGAGCCGGTCCTCCCCCTTCCAGACCTCCACATCGGCCTCGATGTCGATGTACGGCAGTTCCAGGCCCCCCTTTCCGATGGCGGCGTTGATGGCCGGGGTGTCGAGGTCCACCGTGGCGTCGTAGTGCGGATCGGTCGTCGCGTCGGTCTCGACCCAGGTGTTCTGCTGCACCAGCAGTTGGCTGTAGTCCGCTGAGCCGTTGGCCAGCTTCCTGTGGCCCTCGAAACGGATCGAAACGCCTTCCGGCAACTTGATCAGTTCGTCGGTGCCGTCCAACTCCTCGTTCACGAAGCGCTGCTGGACCGGGATCCTGTCGCCTCGCTTGGCGGGCCAGGTGGTGATCGGGCTGCGGTCGCCGCTGCGGAGGTAGACCTCGCCCGTGTCCATGTTCGTGAAGAGGTTGCGGGCGAACACCTCGAGGATGCTCGACCCGGACGCGGCGACGTCCATCACGACACCGGGGATCTGTCCGGCGAATGGCATCAGCTATTCCCTCCCGCCTTGCGCTTCTTGTCCTGTCGCTCCCGCTCGTCCCTCATGCCCTGCTCCCGCTTGACCGCCGCGAGCTTTGCCTGCTTGTCGTTCTCGCCAACGACCCGGAAACGGCGCGAGAATTGCCGCGTGCCATGGTCCGCGAGCGCCACCGCCCGGCGATGCCCGGCCCGGCCCTCGAGCGCCTTCCCGTAGAGTTGGAGCCACGCCCCGGCGTCGGTGATGTCGCCCTCGGCCCTTACCCCGAATGCCGCGCGTCCCCGCCTCATGCTTCCTCCGTTGGCCCATGGTGCGTGACGCTGACCACCGTCATGAGGCACTCGTATATTCCATCTGGCAGCGCCGGCCGTCCGCTTCCCGGTATCCCGGGTGGGTAGCAGCCATATTCCACGTCGAGCGCCCAGCACAGGACG
>JAKQKQ010000132.1 GCA_029560585.1 Verrucomicrobiota bacterium
GTTGGGGCGATGCAGGGCTCGTCGGGCGTGTACGAAGGATCGTGGAGGGTCCAGCTCCAGGAGTTGGAGGCGGGGTTGACGGACTTGACGAGCGGGTGCGCGCCTTGGGTGGAGGCGTCGATCGAAAACCCGGGCGGGAGATCGAACTGCGCGCACTCTTCGATGACCGGGATATCCCAGCCGAATCCCCAGCGGAGTTGGGCGACGGGGGATGCGGTTTTGACCTGTGTCTCGAATCCAAAGACGTCGCCGGCGACGGCAAACTCGGCGAGGTTGATGGAACGCTTGCGGGATTCGTCGACGATGGAGCCGGGGGTGCCGTTTTCGATGTCGAGCCAGTCGGAGCCGCTTTTTTCCTTCACGGCCGCGCCGTTGCGGACGAGCCAGGCCTTGTTGGTTTGGACGCGGTCGGACTTTCCGTTGTAGTAGACCGCTCCTTGGGCGAACTCGCTGCCGCTGTTGGTGCGCAGGCGCACGGCGACGCGGCGGTGCTCGATGGTGTCGCCGCTCTCATTGATGCTCATCGTGGTCTCGTCGAGGAGGACCCATGCGGGGGGCGTGCCCGACTCTTCTGGCGGCGCTTTTTTGGCGAGTGCCTGGAGCCAGTCGGGCGCGGAGGCCCCCGAGAGCGACGAGCATAATACGAAGGAGATGGCGGCGAGGAGGGGCGCGGTGCGCATCGGAGGGCGGCTCAGGGGGTGGCGGGGGCCGCGGCGGGCTCGGGCTTGGGTTTGATCACGAGCTTGTGCTCGTCCTGGGTATGGAGCGCGTCGAAGAAGTTTTTCAGCGGCTCATAGGATTGCGCCGGAAGGATGGTGAGGCCCTTGGCGCCGACGGCGAAGTGGCGCTTGTAGGAGAGTGTCCGTTGTTTGCCTTGATAGGATAATTTGTAGCGGACGCCGACGATGTCGGTTTCGGGGTTGGCCATGTTGGTGGGGGCGGTGGCGCCATCGAGCATGTAGCCTTCGGGGAGGACGATCGCGATGTCATCCTGTTCGGACCAAGCGTGGCGGAACATGATGGGGTTGGTGCGTTTTTCAGGGGTGAAGAGGGGCTGCGTGCCATGCTCGAATACATTGGGCACGAAGATGAGGCGTGAGCCTGCGAGCTCGGCGTAGCCAGGGACTTTGAGTTTGAACCGGGCGATGAGCGGCTCTTCCGGGGCGCGGAGATTTTCCCATTTCAGGTCGCTGATTTCGGCCGAGGGGAGGTTGGCCGCGATTTCGGCGCGGTAGAGGGTGTCGATCTCTTCGACGGAGTCG
>JAKQKQ010000155.1 GCA_029560585.1 Verrucomicrobiota bacterium
TCTGATGATAGAGGGGACTTCCAATGGTGTGCGGCGCGCGACAATGCACGGCATCTCACAGAGATGCCCTACAAAATTTGTAGGCCGCCTGTGCCAGGCGGCTCGGCTCAGAGGTTTTGAGACACGCTCGCCTCGCGGGCCAGGTTGGCCCAGATGTCGCGCGGCTGGTGAAGCGCGGACGCCGGGGCCGGCGTCCCTCCCGGCTGATGCCGTCGGCAATTGCTGTGCGGCGTCTCCGTGAGATGCCAGCGACAGGGTGATGGTCTGAAGTTTTGGGACGGACTCGCCTCGGCGTCCGGGTGTGATGCGGCCCGCGAGGCCACGGGTCCTCCCGCCAAGTGTGTGGAAGCCTATCCGCCCAGTGGGCGCCACAAGACGCACTTCCGAGATCCCACCTGGGTGCTAAGATCGCCGACGATGAACACATACTCTGACCCACGCACCTCCCGCCGCGCGTTTCTTCAATCGACAGCCCTCGGGGTGGTCGCCGCACCCTTCTTGGCGGGCTGCCATTCGAACGGGAGCCGGACGGCCAAGGCGATGACGCGCGGGTCTTTTTCCATCGATGGCAATCAGGCGCGTCTCTTCAGCCCGGCGGTGACGGCGCCCTTGAAGATCATGGTCGTCGGTGACACGCATCTCTTCTTGGACGACGTGCGCGGGGAGCCGTTTCAGGAATTCAGCGGGCGCATGTCCCGCGCCTACAACCAGACCAAGCATTTTGAGACAAAGGCGGCCACCAATCCGCAGCAGAGTTTTGAGAGGACGCTGGCACTGGCCCAAAGAACGCAGGTCGATCTGTTCGCGATGGTCGGGGATGTTTTCAGTTTTCCGTCGGAGGCGGCGATTGAGTGGGCCCTGGCCAAGCTGAAGGAGTCCGGCGTCCGCTTTTGCTACATCGCGGGGAATCACGATTGGCATTACGAGGGGATGGATGGCCCCGAGGTGGCATTGCGAGCCGAGTGGACGGAGAAGCGCCTGCGGCCGCTCTATCAGGGCAACCCCTCGCTGATGGCGGCCTACGATGTCCAAGGCGTGCGTTTCGTGGCGATCGACGATTCGACGTATGAGATTCTGCCGGAACAGCTGGCGTTCTTTCGGGAACAGGTCGCCTCGGGCCGACCGCTGGTGCTCCTGATGCACATCCCGCTGTACGCGCCGGGACGGCCCGTCGGCTTCGGCTGCGGTCATCCGGAGTGGGGCGCGAAGACGGATAAGAACTGGCTCGTGGAACGGCGCCCGAAATGGCCGGAGAGCGGCCATTCCGCGACGACGATAGCGTTCCGCGAAGAGGTGTTTCGCGCGCCCAATCTGCTGGGGGTATTCTCGGGTCACACGCACCGGATGTCGATCGATTGCGTGAACGGCATCCCCCAGATTGTCACCGAGGCCAACGCCACGGGCGCGCATCTAAATGTCGAGGTCCTTCCCGCTGCTGCGAGTGCGTAGCCGACGGGTTGGCGCGCGGCGAAAATTCGTAGCGAAGCCGATTCCGGCTTCGGCGTTCGCTCCGCCACCGCCGAAGGGCGCAATGGACGCCATGAAGCGAATGCTCGCGATGCCGCTCGACCTGGTGGCGACACTGCCACAAAATGATGGCATGGAGCGAGCGGATCGATGCCAACCGACGCGAATCCCCATCATATGGATGTGCCAATCTCTCTTCGCGCTGATAATCGCGCTGTCCCGCTCGTTTCCGCTTTGCGGCGCTGAAACATCGGAGGCCCAGAGAACGCCGCCACCGGGCGTCGTCATTTTCGAGAGCGGTGATTACCAGAAGGACTACGTCGGCAGCCCATCGGTCGTCATATTGCCGAATGGGACTTATCTCGCCTCGCACGATATTTTCGGCGGCGGTCCGAACGCGAACAGGGTGCTCTATTACGAGTCGAAAGACAGAGGGGCAAGCTGGACAAGGATTTCGGAACTCCGGGGGTATCACTGGATGGGGATGTTCGTCCATCGGGATGTGCTTTATGCCATGGGCGTCCGGATTCTTCCCAAGAAGAAGATCTGGGTCATCCTGAAATCGACGGATAACGGCCACACGTGGACGGAGCCGGTGGATAGGAAACACGGCCTGCTCCTCGATGAATTCAGCTATCATACGGCGCCCTGCACCGTGACGATCCACGACGGCCGGATCTGGCGCGGCCTCGAAGGGCCCGGACTCTCCGCCCGCCTCAGCTCGGCCCCTGTCGACGCAGACCTTCTCGATGCGGCCTCCTGGAGTTACAGCGAACCGCTCGACTCCAATGTCCCTAGCCGGAAGTCCTATCTCTGGCGCGAGGGCAATCCGGTCGTCACGCCCGACGGAAAGATGGTCAACTTCATCCGGTACGATATTGAGAGCGGCGACAAGGCCGCGGTTCTCCCCCTGAGCGCGGACCGCAAGAAGCTCAGTTTCGATCCGGATAAGGACTTGATCGATTTCCCCGGCGGCGCCAGCAAGTTCACGATCCGTTTTGATGGAAAATCCGGAATGTACTGGACGATCACCTCTCCCCAGAAGAACCCGCCCGCGTATCGGAACGTACTCGTGCTCATGTCCTCCCACGATCTGAGGAAATGGACGATCCGCACGACCCTGCATCGGCACTATGACCGCATCCAGCATGCCTGGCAGTACGTTGACTGGGTCTTTAATGGTGATGACATCATATACGTCAGCCGAACGGGCTGGGATGGCTCGCACAGTGGGCACGACGCGAACTTCCTGACGTTCCACCGAATCCGGGATTTCCGCAGCGCCTCTTCCGATCGGGACACGCCATGGCTCGGGGAGAAACCAAAGTACATTTCGCACGAATCAAAAAAATTCATTTTCTACGGAACGATGTACGAGGTGGCTCCCTTCCAGAATGGGGAGAAAGCGTTCAACAATCGCGGATACCGGCTGAAGAACATACCGGAGGAATTATTCAACGGCTGGACCTTTGCGCGGACGTATGGGATGGGCGACGCGGAACGTGACGTCCTGCGGCCGAACGATCTGGAGATCCTGGCGAAAGACGAGACCACCGTGTACATCGCCGTGGGCGGGAACGGCCGATGGCTTCTGCGGTTCGGCTGGGACATCGTCGCCCCGGAGATTTACGGCACGGACAGCGATCACGTGGCAAAGATGACCATCCTGCGCCGTACGTTAAAGCAAGGCGAACACATCTACATCCCGCGAAACAGCCACTTCAATGGCACGGCCGTGCTGTTCCCGCCAGATCGTGCGACGCCGGCTTCGGCCTGCTTTAAAAATGGGCCAACCGCTTCCTTCCACCGCTCGGGATAGCGGGCAATGGATGGCTCGTGGCCGAGGGCCGGAAACACCTCAAATTGTTTCGAGCCGGGGACAGCGGCAAAGACGCGGCGCGCCTCCTCGACCCGCGCCCTGACATCATCGGCCCCATGAAGGAAGAGGATCGGGCAGGCGACCGAAGCGGCGTACTTCGCGGGGTTGTGCTCGAACCCATTGAACCCGGCCTGAAGCCCGCCCCAGAACACAAGCAATTCGGCCCCAGGAAACGACGGAAGGCCCAGCGCCTCGAAGCGGTGCCGCACGGTTTGCAGCATCCTGTCGAATATGGCTTCTACGATGATGGCGTCGGGCCGGGCACCGAACCAATCCACGGCCCGCAGGACGGCAGCCGCGCCCATCGACTGGCCGTAGAGAATCACCCTCGAATGTGGCAGGTGCTGCCGCGCGTGAGCGACGGCGGCGGCCACATCCTCTGCCTCTCGGTAACCGATCGTCGTATACGATTCCGAAGAGTCCCCCGACCCCCGAAAGTCCACCAGCAACACCGAAAAGCCAAGCTCAAGGAAGGCTTTCGCCTCGCGCAGGGTGCCGGTCTTCTCTCCCGCGTACCCGTGAAACAAGATCACCAGGGGGGCATCGGGGGAGCTGGGACAATACCACGCCCCCAGGGTAATCTGGCCGTTGCATGGAATGGTGAGGGCGCGGCACCGTGGGTCCAGCGCGGACGTCCCGAGGCCCGTCCGCGGCCTCGGCACGGTTACCCCGCAGATCAGAACCCGGATCCTCTCTGCCGGGTTTAGCCTCTCCGGCTTGTCGGTCCGCGCCGTCCCCCCGCCGAAATGCATCATGGCATGCGCGTGCCGATAGGCCATCACGTTCATCGCGGCAATCCCGGCCACGATGAGCGCCGAGACGACCGTTGGCCACTTGCGGGCGATCTTGGTTACCGTCCCCATGCCAAGCCCGAATCGTATGGCCCCTCACTTGACCGTGTCCAACCTTCAAGCCGCGACAGGCTCGCGGAGGCGCCAACTCTTGAAACTTGAAAGTCGCCGTCTGAACGCATCGGGTTCTGCGGCGCGTTTCCGGTCCAATCGCGCCGACAGGTCGACCCGATTGACCGCAAGCTGATGGCGGCACGCGAAATCCCGGGCTGCCTCTACCCCAGCCGTTTCCCGCCCAATTTCCCGCCATCGCCATGCTGATGGAGAATAGGAGGCACAGCGATTCTCAAGTTTCAAGAGTTGACCCCACCCCCGGAACGAGCAGCAGGGCACCGATGAATCTCGTCATTTTGGCCTCAATGGGCGGCTCCGCGAAGTGGTGCCACCTTCAATATCAGCGTCGCCGGAATCACTTCGTGCGCCGGCAGTTCCTCCGGGGATAGATCGAAGGCGGGATTGCCTGTTTCCAACTCATATGCGGCAAAGTGGATGGAGTTCGCTGCGGTCTGATTCGTCGTGAACCGGTCTTCAGAGAAATCGGGGATCATCAGTCGGGCTTCGCCACTCTCGGGAACGACCGTCTGCAGCACCTTGAACTGGGTCACGAAACCGTCCGCTATCCTAAAGAATCTGTGACCGGAATAGGCCATATAGTTGGCAACCAGTTTAAATCGGCGCCTGGGAACATCCCGCGGGAACTCGACACGGCATTGGATCCGCCGAGCGGGCAGCTCGGAGAATGGGACCGCCACCTCGCGGGACTTCATGTCCTTGAGATCCAGCAACTCGAGGGTTGCGATCTGCTGTCCCGGGCAGTACGCGATGATCCGAACGGTCCCCGCCCGGCCAGCTCCGACGGACGGGTCGGTGCTATTCGGATAGAGTGGCAGCACATACGACGTCTGGCCATCGATGCCGCGGATGAAATCGCCACGGCCCCCGAACGGGCCCGTCAAGTGCGTCACCATCAAGAGACGGTCCGTGGCACAGTGCCGGGGCACGATGATCCGCAACGCCTCGCTGGGATTCTCCCGGGCGGCACGCCCACCTTCTTGTGACGAGGGGGCCAGCGACGACGTCGGCGGCGAGGCCCCCAAAGAGGGAGGCAACCGGCTGGCTGGTCGACCAACTGACGGAGCACCTCGACTCTCGACCGCGCCCACGTCGATCTTTCCCTCCTCGGTCACTGTGATCAGGGCCTGCCTGTGGGTGCTGGAGGTAAAACCCATCTGGAGCTGAATATAGATCGTTCGCCCCCCAAGCCCAGGGTAGCCGCCCTCATAAGAGATCCGGATGCCGTTGGCCCGAAGTTCCGCAAGCCCGGCGAGCTTGTCCGGTGGGACGACGAAATCCTTGCCAAAGGCATTAACCCTCAAGGCAACGATCTCCCATTTTTCGTTTTGCGCCCCCGTGACGACGACCCTGCCAGATTCGCCGATCCCAAGGGATTCGAGACGGAAGCTCGAAAGGGGAAGAATGCCCTCTTGGGAGGCCCGGCCTCCGCCGGCAGCTATGAGCAGTAGTGCCATGAGGGCCTGTGTTCTCATGTGACAGGGTTCGCGGGCCGCCGCTCCGCCGGGATTCACCAGATCGACGCCGACAAGGCAGATGCCCTGCTTCTACCCGGACTGCCTCCAAAGCAGCACGCCCCACGCTCGGGCTACGCCATCCGCATGGGCATGATGACGTAGAGGAAGGAAGAGGAGCTGACGCGGATGACGCCGGGGCTGGTGTCGTCCACGAAGTCGAAGTGGACCTCGTCGTCGGCGAGATTGCGGAGCGGGTCCATGAGGTACTCGGGGTTGAACGCGGCGGCGAAGTCCTTGCCACGATATTTGACCGCGATGGATTCTCGGGCCTCGCCGACATCCGGGCTGTTGGCGCTGAGGGTGGCAGTATCCTTCGAGAACGCGAGCTTGACCGAACTGGATTTCTCGCTGGTGAGGAGGGCGACGCGGCGGATCGTGGTTAGGAACGTCTCGCGCTCCAGAGAGACACGCTCCTTCGTTTCCGCCGGAATGACCTGCCGGTAGTTCGGGTAGTTGCCCTCGGTGAGCTTGGACATGAGGCGGGCGCGGCCGAGGTCGAAGGAGCAGCGGCTGTCGGTCATGTTCAGCGTGGCCTCGCCCTCGTCCTTCAGGAGTCGCTGAAGCTCGTTGACGGCCTTCGTGGGGAGGATGATGTCGGCCTCTTGGCTGGGCGCCAGCTCGACCTCGGTGTCGGCCAGTGCGAGGCGACGCCCGTCCGTGGCGACCATGGTGAGTTTCCGCTCCTTGAAAGACATGAGGATGCCATTCAGAACGTAGCGCGTTTCATCATGCGAGATGGCATAGGAAGTCCTGCGCAGCATGTCCTTGAGCAATTGCTGTGGTAGCTTGAGAGTCCGCGCCTTCTCGAGCGGCGCCATCGGGGGAAACTCCTCCCGTGCGAGACCCAGGATCTTGAACAGCGCGTTGCCCGAGCGGAGCGTCGCGACATTTCGGGAATCGACCTCGATCGATGCGTCGGACGCCGGCAGCTCGCGACAGATGCTGAAGAACCTGCGCGCGGGAAGAGTCGTGGCACCGTGTTCCTCGACTTCCGCGTCAATGGAAGCGCTTATGCCGACATCGAGATCAGTGGTCGAAAGGACCAGGGCGCCTTGCCTGGCTTCGATAAGGACATTCTGCAGGATCGGCAGTGTCGTGCGGGTGGAGATGACGCTCTGGACCTGTTGGAGGCCATCGAGGATCGTTTCTTTCGTTATTGAGAATTTCATTTTGTCCCACCAAGCAAAGAGCCTTAACCGTAATGGGTGTGAATATGGGGATGATCGTCGGTTGTCAAGCGGTAGCAGCATGTTAGGGGGCGGGAACGGAGGGGATCGATTGTGAACAGACTTGGAGGGCCGGGTGCAGGTGCGGGCCGAGAGAGGAAGCTGTAGGAAAGCGGGGTGGATCCGCAAAGTTATTCGGTCCTTGTTGCCGTTAGAAACGTAGCAGAAGGAGGGCATCAAAGAATAAGAGGAACTAATGGATGCAATCAGCGGGGTCAGGTGACCTTTCCGCCTTTGGGAGACAGATGGTGTCCGCGGGCACACGAGGAGTCACCCGAGGTCGGAAGAGGCGGCCATTCACAGAGGAGCAGTCCGAGATCCAGCGGGCGATGACGCGCTATGCTGCCAAAGGGCTGACAAGACGAGATTGCCGAATGTTCGTGTGTGATAGTGAGAGACGGGTTGAGATCGCGTGGGTAGCGCGGGACGGGTCAGTTTGGCAGAAAAGCCCGCTGGACGCGAAAGCGTGGGACTCGCGGGACCGTCGTCGGTGTGAGGACGGTGATGGTGGATTTGTGGGTTGGGGTGATCGAAGCACATGGGGACTCGCGAGGGATTGTTCCACGTGGAACATGGCGCGGCGGGGACGCACGGGGTGCCAGATGCGGTCGTTGTGTTGGCCCGACCCCGTGTTTGAGAATCCCCTCGTCGGAGGCGCTGTCGAACGGAGGCGAATGCCGTTCGCTGGCGTCCTGCGGCGTGCGATTGCCGGTGGGTGACGTCGTGCAGTATGGGCACCATGGGATCTGGGCTGCGGGCTGGCTTCGGCGTCTGTTCAACCTCGCCGTCTGTGTTCAAGGAAAACGGCCAGTGCGGCGGCGTCGGCTGGTGTCACTCCCGCGATCCGCATGGCTTGACCCAGAGTTGTCGGCCGCACCTTAGCCAACTTGATGCGCGCTTCGTGTTTGAGCGCGTGAAGCAGATCGAAGTCGATCGTCGGGTCTATGGGCGTCTGCTCAAGCTTGGCCAAGCGCCGAATTTCGGTCTCCTGCCTCACGATATATCCGGCATACTTTGCCTCGGTCTCAATGCGCTCGATCAGTGAGGGCGGAAACTCGGCGCGGATGGATGCTGGAAGATCTCGTCTTGCCGAGAAGTCGGAACGACGAAGAAGCTCGAAGAGGGATCGTCCAGCCTCCTTCTGCGACACTAGGATGGATCGTAGGAGGGTCAACTGATCCACCGATCTTTGAAATGCCGCCCAGCGGTCCGCGTCCACAAGACCGAGATTCCAGGCTTTCGACATCAGGCGATCAGCGGCGTTATCACAACGCAGCAGCAGCCGAAATTCGGCGCGCGCGGTGAACATGCGATAGGGCTCGGTCATGGCCTGCGTAATCAGATCATCAACCATGACGCCGATATAGCCATCGCTGCGCGTGATCTCGAGGGATGACTTGCCGAGTACTGCTGCAGCCGCATTGGCTCCGGCGACGACCCCCTGCGCTGCCGCCTCTTCATAACCCGAGGTGCCGTTGATTTGACCTGCGAAATAGAGGCCTTGAATCCGTTTGCTCTCCAGGGTCGCCGAAAGCTGGGTGGCGGGACACATGTCGTATTCGACCGCATATCCTGGCCGGATGATCTCTGCATGCGCCAGCCCCGGAATGGTGCGGATCAGGTCGAGCTGAACATCAAACGGCAGACTGGTCGAGCATCCGTTGACGTAGTATTCCGTCGTGTGTCGGCCCTCGGGCTCCAAAAAGATTTGATGCCGCGGTTTGTCTGAGAAGCGGACCACCTTGTCCTCAATCGAGGGACAATAACGTGGCCCAGTGCCTTGGATGACGCCTGCAAAGAGGGGCGACCGATGGAGGTTGGCGCGAATGACCGCATGGGTCGCCTCAGTCGTGTGGGTGATCCAACAGGGCAATTGTTCCACGTGGAACACGTCACCCTCGCATCGATTGATTGTAAACATCTCGTGTTTAGATACTTGTGTAATAAATGGGGCGCTGCTGAGGCGCGGGGGAGGGTCGTCGCCATACTGTGGCTCCAAGTTGCTGAAGTCGATGGATCGGCCGTTGAGTCTTGGGGGAGTTCCCGTCTTGAGGCGGCGCACCTCAAAACCGAGACGGCGGAGTTCTTCGGAGAACCCGCTGGCAGAATCGCCGAGCCGACCGCCGGGCTGGCGTGCATCGCCGACATGGAGCAGGCCACCGAGAAAGGTTCCCGTGGTCAAAATCAGTTTCTCGGATCGAAACCGGACGCCCAAGCTGGTTTCCAGGCCCGTGATCCGATCTCCTTCGACGCAGAGACGGCCGATGGTACCCTGTTGGATGTCGAGGCAGGGCTGTATTTCGCAGAGCCATTTTAGGCGGAATTGATAAGCTTTCTTATCACATTGCGCACGTGGTGAACGGACAGAGGGACCCTTGCTGGAATTGAGCATGCGGATCTGGATCGCCGTCGCGTCTGCATTGAGACCCATGGCACCCCCGAGGGCATCCACCTCGGCGACGAGCTGGCTTTTTCCAACCCCCCCAATGGCGGGGTTACAGGACATCTGGCCGATGGTGTCGAGATTCATCGTGAGGAGCAGGGTGGGCACTCCCATCCGGGCGGACGCAAGGCTGGCCTCGATGCCGGCATGCCCGCCACCGACCACGATCACCCCGTAGGGTTGAGGGTACTCGAACACGTCCCACAGCTAGCAGCCCGTCAGATTTTGGGAAGTCCGCCACGCGGCCTCTGCTTGCCGGTGGACCGGTGGTGCTGATAGCATACGGCATGGTCGAGATCGGCCGATTCAGGCATGGGCAGCGCGTCTTCTCGGGCACAATCGAGGGGGACCGTGTCACCCGGCGACCCCCGTCTGGCGAGCCTACGGGGGGTGGGACGACAGGCGAAGTCTGGGACTACGGCGATTTGGTTCTGCTCAGCCCCGTAGAGCCCGTCCAGATCATCGACGCAAGCGAAACACCCACGGGGTTCCGTTTCAGGCTCCGGCCCCCCTCATCGGTCGGGCCTCACCGCGCCATGGTTTCCGTGCCACGGGACCGGCGCCCCGTGATTGCGCTGCCGAGACTGGGGTGGGTGCTCGGGCGGGGTCTCTACCGGGCCGCGGTCGAGGAGGCGCGCGATGCGGTTCAAGGCTGCGTTACGGCCATCATATTTCAGGAAGATAGCCCTTTCCCCACCGACCCTTACTCGCTGGCGACGGTTTCCCACGAGGGATTTACGACGCTGGGTGCCGCCGTCGCCCAAGGCAGTCGGGCGCCAGATACGCCCCCCATCCTCTGGCACAATGGCCGGGGGGTGAGCCCCCATGGAACCCAGGGCCAGGTCTTCGATCCCGGCAGCCTGCTCGCGGACCTCTCCGGCTGGATCCGTCTAGGCGCCACCGACCTCATCCTGGTGGGTCCCGACCGGGGCGGGGTGAACGTGCGCCCTGGAGATCACCTCGAGTGCCGCTGCCCCCCCCTTCGGCCGACGTCGGTCAACATCGGCCTTCGGGGCTCAGCATGAGGCCTGTTATCCCTCCCAATAGCCTCTCCAACAGCGGAAGAGATTCTTTGTTCCGAAAAAGAAAAACCTGTTGACGGTGCCCCGCTCACGAGTAACATGAATTCACCCTTGAGAGGGGGTGAAGTATGGTTGGAATGCGTCTGCCTCTGTCGCGACCTTGGCTCGTGCTCGGTGCACTGGGTGCCATGTCCTCTTGTCTGATGGCGGGCAAGGACAGTATCAAGCCCGCCGAGTTCACGCCCGTCATCGATGCCAACGGCGTCACGGTCGGCTGGCTCGGCGAGCAAAACGCCGAGCAGATGGATATCAGCACGAAGGAGCGCGCCTATCGCCTCCCGCTGCCGGGTGGTGGATTCACCGTGTTCACCGTGCAGGCGATCCCCGGCGACGACACGAGTCTCACGCATCTGCAGCCAGTGACGGACAAAGGGCCGGGCCGCCGCCATCCCGGGAAAGACGTCGACCTGCGCATCGAGGTCAAGAGCGGGGATCCGCTCAACATACTGCTGCCGGAGGGTGTCGAGGCATTCGTCCCGAAGGACACGGTCATCCTGGTCAAGTTCATGGTCGAGCGCCTCGGCAAGCGAGGCGGTGCACTGGCGTCCACGTCCAACCGCGACCTGTTCACGCGGCGCGTCGTCACTGGCTTCGTGCGGATCGAGACCATCGTCGGCGGGCCGGTCACGAGCAACGACCCCGCCGAAAAACCCCGTCCCATCCCGATGGGCGAGGCCGCGGTGTGGGACATCCGAAATTTTTATCTCCCCACGCTGTTTTCCACGTACGAGCTTGATCTTGCGCGCATGACCGTCACCGCCGCCGAGCATAAAGATCATGATGATGATGACGAACCGGTGACACCGTGATGACCGCGAAGAGGCATTGGAGAACGCGTTTATGAGTCTGACATCATCGCACGCTTGGGTCGGCGCAGTCATCGCGCTCACCCTCGTGCTGCCCAGCCTCGGCCGGGCCCAGTACACCGGCACGATCGGGGCCAGCAGCTGGGACACGACCCGGCCCGGTGGGCCCGGCTATCAACAGTCCGTCAGCACCTACGGTGGAGCGCCCGGCGTTCCGGCGGGCTACGACCTCAAAGTCGGCGATACCTACTTCCGGGCCGGCGCGGGGACAACCTTCTCCTTCAACGACAACATCTCCCTTCGCTCGGAAGACGAAGACTCGGACTTCATAATCTCCCCGAATGCCCGACTCGGCTACTACATGCCCTTCACCAAGGAGAACGGGATGCAGCTCAGCCTGGACTTCGGCGCCCAGTTCTACCTGAACCATGACGAGTACAACAACTTCACCCTCTTCCCAAATGGCGATAACGCCTTTGAAATCTATGCCCAGGCCGACAACTGGACGTTCCGTCTGCGCGACATGTTCCACCTCTATACCAGCCCCCTCGTCAACTACCGGTCCACCGGCAGCGACGATGTCCGGCAATTCACGAATATCACGACCCTGACCGCCGATGGCGACTACAACGAGGTGGTCACCGGCGCCAGCTACAACCACCTCCTGTACAAATACTGGGGCAATGACTACGAGTACCTCGACCGGCAGAGCGATCTCTTCAACGCCTACGTCGGCGTACGCGTCAGCAGCCCCGTGATCGTCGGCGTCAACGCCGGGGTCAACTACGACTACTACGACTCCGGCGAATTGAATGACGGCTTCGGTGTCAACGGCTCGGTCTACACGCAGTTTGTCCTGAGCAGGAACCTTTCGGGCGGTGCCTCGGTCGGCTGGGGATGGAACAAGTACGAGGGCGGCGGGCTCTACGATGACAACGATGATTTCAGCGGCCTGATCTTCAGCTTTGTCCTCACCCACGAGGTCAACAAGTATTTCCGGCACAGCCTCAACGTCTTTAAGAATCTCCAGCCCGGCGTGACATCCAACTATCAGGACACCATCAGCGTCGTCTACAACATCGGCTGGGATTTGCTCCGTTTCTGGACCGTCGATCTCCTCTACTCTTACGTTTATTACGATTCCTCGAACAGCGAGGTCAGCGAGGAGGCCAGTTTTCATCGGCTCTCGCTCGGCCATAGCTGGCAGCTCACCAAGAGCGTCAACCTGACCGCGCAATACACCTTTCAGCTCAAGAACTCCGACCTGACCGTCGACGATAAAGAGTGGGAAATCGGCGATCAGAATTTCACCCAGAACGTCTTTACGGTGGGCCTCCAATACGCCTTCTGATGCACGGTGATGCCCCACCCCGTCGTTCTGATTGCCGCCATCGCACTGTTGGCCCAGACGGCAGCCCAGAACCCGGCTAGCCTCCCTTCGGTCGCCCCAACCCCACTGCCAGCGCCCCGCCCGGCGGCGGCGCCCGCCGCTGCGGTTGCCCAGGCAGACGGCGTTTCCTCCCGGCGGGTGCTCGTGACCGGCGATTCCCTGACCTTCGAGATCCTTGAGGACAAGGAAATCGGACTGGCTGCCGAGCCCCAGCTCCTCAGGGTCCAACCTGACGGGAATGTCATTGTTCCCTATCTTGGGCCGGTTGCCGCGGCGGGCAAAACGCTCACGCAGCTGCAGACGGAGATACGTCGGCGGCTTGAAACCGATTTCTATCAGACGGCCACCGTCCGGATGTCACTGAATGTGCGGGCGGGAAGTCTTTATGTGCTTGGGGAGGTCGGATCGCCCGGTCGCCGCGAGATCCCCCCCGACGAGATCTTCACACTCACCAGGGCGATTGCAAGCGCCGGTGGGATCGGTAAGTTTGGCAATGAAAGAAAGGTCGAGCTGAGGCGGAAGAAGCCCGACGGCAGCGTCGAAGTCACCATCCACGATTACAAACGGATACTCAAAGAGAGGCCTCAGGACGACGTCGAGCTGCGGCACGACGACGAGATCTTTGTGCCCTCCAAGCTGATCAGCTTCTGACCGCCGAGCGCCCAATGCATTCGATGGAACCGCATAACGGCAACCAACCCGCGGGAGCCCCCGGGGCCGAAGAGTTCGCCGCCGAGGACGTAGCCGGTAATCGTCCGCCCGGCGGCACCCGGATCATGCAGGCCAACCTCTGGGACACCTTCCAGCGGTCGCTGTGGGCCCTCCGCCGCCGGGCGTGGGTCGTGGTCCTGATCTTCACGGTCAGCATGGCCATCGCCGTGGTCTATCTCAACAACCAGCCCGACGTCTATCGGGCCATGGGCAAGTTGATCGTCGCCCCCAGGATCGCCAACATCGTCGCCGAGGCGTACTCCGACGCGGATCCGCGCTTTTACGCGACCCAGACCGAGATCCTAGAGGGCAGCATCCTGCGCAGCCGTGTCACCCGGCGCCTGACGCACTTTCAGGATCGTTACGGCCGGCTCCCGGACTTCACGCTGCGGGCCGAGCTGCCCCGCATCTCGTCCATCTTCCGCATCTGGGTCGATAGCCCCAACGGCGAATTCGCGCGCCAATTCGTGGACACGCTTTTTGACGAGTTCGTCAAATTCAAGCGCGAGCAGAAGCTCGGGCTGTCCGGCTCCGCGCTGGAGACCTTCGCGCGCGAGATCAGCGAAAAGGTCAAGGAACTCAAGATCGCGGAGGACGAGCTCTTCCAGTTTCAGAAGAAGAACCCCGAAATCTACGTCGAGGGGCAATCCACGGCCGTGCAGAAGCAGATGTCCGAACTGTCCGGGCAGGTCGTGAGGCTCCAGACGGATATCGATCTGCTCCGCAAGCTGAAGGAATATTTCTATCAGGCGCGGACCGGCGGCACGGCGGGCCAGACGCTGCCGACCCTCGACCCCGAACAACAGAAGTACCTCCAGAACAGCTCGTGGCTGGACGCCAGAAAGGAGCTGGACACCCTGCTCGCCCAGAAAGCCCAACTCTCCACGATGCTCAAGCCGGCACACCCGAAGCTGAAGAGCAACCTGCAGATGATCGAGATGTCCGAGAGGCGCCTGGTGCAAGAGACCGCGAAGGCCGAGACGCAGATGCAGCAGGACATCGAGGCCAAGGAGCTGCAGAAGGGCGTGTACGAGAAACAGATGTCCTCGCTGACCTCGCAGAACCTGACGTCCGTGGAGAAGATGACCGAGTACCAGAAGCTGCTCAATAACGTCGAGCGCACCAAGCGCCTCTACGACGAGATGGTCTCGAGACTCAGCCAGATCAATGTCAGCATCGACACCACCCAGGAGAACATCCAGATCCACGAGCCGGCAATCCTGTTCTCGACGCCGGTCAGCCCCAATCGGCGGCAGACCCTGATCCTGGCCGCGGTGATCGGGATTGGGATCGGCTGCGGCCTCGTCATCGCCGTCGATCGCATCCTCCACAAGGTGGCCACACCGGAGCAGGTCGAGACGGAGCTGGGACTGGATCTCGTCGGCGTCATCCCGAGGATGCGCATTTCGTCGCGCAGGCCAAACGACCGGCTGTTTTCGGCCCACGACGAGCAGGCCGGCTTCGCCGAGTCCTTCAGGACCCTGCGGGCCGTGCTGGTCCAGCAGCGCAAGCAGCGCGTGCTCCAGGTATTGCAGATCACCAGCCCCCAGCCGTCGGAAGGCAAGACGTTCATTTCGGCAAATCTCTCTGCGACGCTCGCCCTCGGGGGCATCGGGTCGGTGCTGCTCGTCGGGGCCGACCTGCGGCGCGGCGACGTGCACCGGATCTTCGACATCAAATCGAAGAGCGGGCTCTCGGAGATTCTGCAGGGCCAGTGCGACTGGAAATCGCAGATCTTCTCCACGCAGTTCGAGAACCTGCACGTCATCGCGTCGGGCAAGACGCCCCCCGACCCCGCCCGCGTGCTTCAGGCGCCCCTCATGGCGCAGCTCGTCGAGGATTGGCGCACCTACTATGAGTGGATCATCTTGGACTGCCCGCCGCTGGTGGCGATCAGCGACTCGATCATCATGGCCCCCCTGGCCGACGCGACCCTGATGGTGCTCCGCTCAGACAGCACCCCGACGCGGGTGGCATTCACCGCGCTCGACATCCTGTCGCGACGGGCGAGACCCGCGCTGGGGGCCGTGCTCAACGCCCTCGATCTGCGCCGCGGCTACTATCCGTCATACGGCTACTATCGCTATCAGAGCGGGACGTACGCCTATGGGTATGGCACCTCGGCGCGCAAGAAAGAGAAGGACGGCGCAGACGCCCGCAAGGTCGCGCCGGAACCCAAGCCGGACGAGCCCGCCGGTGTCCCGCGGGGTTGATGACCATCGGCCGTGACCTCGACAGACAGCGAGGGTGAGCGGGAACGAGAGCGGCGTGCGCGCAGCGCGCGTGCCGCGCTGGAGCCCTTGTTGGCCGTGCCACTGGGCGCGCTTCCTTCGCTGGCCGCATTTTGCTCGGGCGGGCAGGAGTGGCCGGACCGACTGCCGATCTTCGTGGCGGTTGCGCTCATGGGATTGTTGGCGGTGGCCGTGTTCCCCGCGATGGCGTGGCACCTGCACAGGTCGGACAAGATACTTTTTTTCTCAGCGCTGTGCGTAATGACGTTCCTGCTTGCCGTGGACCTCAGCAGTCTTGTGATGGTGATCGGGGTGGGGGGCGAGGAGATCGTTTTCCGGCGAAACGGATGGGATGGAGTGGCATTGTTCCTGACTTTCCTGTGCTACGGGCTGAGCCTTTGGATCGCGCAGATACTGGTCCGGCGACACGAGGCGGGCCGGGAGTGGATAGTCGTGTCGCTCCTGGTCTTTGGGGTGATCTACTGCGTCTCGAGGGTGATCGTCGTGGCGAGAGGGGGAGTGTTCCCCGGGCTGGATAACACGGGGTTCATCAATCGCAACGCGTTCGCTCACTTCGCGCTGCTGCACGCCAGCCTCGCGCTTGGGATCATCCTGTCGAGCCGCCGGGGGGGCCGTGGCCGATCGGCGGACCCGAGCATGGGGCGCGCGGGGCCCCGGTTGCTCCGGCGCTTGCCCCAGGCGACGGCTCTGATCGCGGCGGGAGTTCTGGGACTCGCCGCGGCATCGACAACCTCCCGTGGCGGGCTGTTGGCGTGGGCGACCGTGCTGGCTGGCTGGCTGGTGATATCGCGAAGAAGCCTCAGCGCGCGCAGTGGCCTCCTGAGCATTGTCGCATTCATGGTGCTGGTCACGGCCGCCGCGTGGTTCGGGCCCGAGGTCCTGTCGCGTTTCCAGACCGAACATATGTCCTTCTCCACGCGCGTGGAGGTGTGGAAGCGGTGCATAGCGCTTTCGCTGGACAGCCCGTTTTACGGATTTGGGCCGGGCAATTTCACGGATCTCTTCAACAGCCGGTACCCGCTTGGCGGCGCCAAGGTATTCACCCACGCCGAGCAGAGCTATCTGACCTTTGCGATCGAGCTGGGATGGGTCTTGCTCGCCGCGCTGGTGGTGTGGTTGGTTTGGAATCTCGTGCAGGCCTGGACCGTCAGGCGGGACTCTTGGCGCACCTACTGTCTGGTCTCCATTCCCCTCGGAGTCTTCCTCGTGCACGGCATGGGGGAGAGCCTCTGGCGATTTCCCGCCATCCTCCTTCTGGTGTCGATCGTGCTCGCGTTCAACCGCGGCAGGTCATCCTTGCCCCACAGGGGACTCAGGCGGCCCACCCCCGGACCGTGGAATCTTGCGGCCGCCGCGGCCAGCCTGGTGCTGCTGGCGGGCGCGGCCTACGGCTATTGGGCGCAGGGGCAGTTCCGCGCCGCGATGGTCGCCCTCGAGGCAGGGCAAGCGCAGCGCGCCAGGCAACCCACCGAAGCGTTGCTCAAGGGCACGCTGGACGAGAGGACGCTGATGCTCCGCCTCGGCCGCCGCTGGGTTCGGTACTTGGAGCGCAGCGGGCTGATCGAACCTGAGCTGCAGCTCATCGCCAGAAAAATCGGCGACGAGTTGATCCGGCGCCAGCCATCGAACTGGGAGTCCTGGATGCTCTGGGTGTGGCCCCGGTTCGAAGACGAGGGGCAGGAGGCGGATGTCATCTTTGGCATCCGCAAGGCCCTGGTCTGTCGCTCGCACTGGGACTCGCTCTACGTTCGGATCGCGGACGAGCTCAGCCGCTATGCGCCATCGCTCTTGGGCAAGGTGTACGAGGCCCTGCCGACCGCCCAGCAGACGATGCTCTGGGAGAGCCTCTCCCGGCATCTTGGGGAAATGAACCGGCCCTTCTTGGCGTGGGCGTCGGGCCAGTCGATGCCACCCCAGATCCAGTCCCAGGTCCTGCGAGCCGATGCTCGATTCGACGTCTCGAAGGACACCCTCGAGCAGCTCACTGCGGCATGGCGAAACTCGAAGATACCCTGGACAGAGCGGCGCGCGGTCGGCGATCAGCTCTTGAAAAGCCTCGGCCCAGAAAAATGGTTTGATGAATTTCCCGCAGATCTGGAGACCAATTTCGAGGCGCAGCTCTATCGGCTCAACCGGGGTCTCCAGTACCAGCTCCGCGATCAGGTCAAGAAACGGCTTCTCGCCATAGAGTTGCCGCAGGCCGCGGCCGATCCCCGTCTGCCGGTGCAGTTCGTGGAACTCTATATCTCGGCGGGTCTGGCCGAGGAGGCCAAGGCCCTATGCCGCCAAATGCTGGCGAATTCGCCCACCGTGCGGCGGGCGGAGGAGCGCAGCAAGACCGTGACACAACAATACGAACAATATGAGCCGCGCGCCGTCATCGACCTGCTCTGGAGCAAGGCGCGGGGCACCGGCTCGCAAGACGGCTGGCTGGACCTGATCAACTTCCTACTGATGCACGAAGAATACCCTCAGGCGGCCACCGCCGTCCGCTACTTCCCGGGGACACAGCAGCAGGTGAATGAGCGGAAGGAGATCACGCTGTACCGCGCGCGCGTCTGCGAGGCGACCGGCAAGACCCTCGAGGCCCTCGCGGCACTCGTCCAACTCCTCTATCTCGAGATCCCGGCCGGGAATTGACGTCGCCATGCATGCCTCGGGATGGGATCGGGTCTCGGTCTGTGTTGTCACGCTCAACGAGGAGGAGAACCTCGCGCGCTGCCTGGGCAGTGTCGCGCCATGTGGCGAGATCGTGGTCGTGGACTCCGGCAGCACCGACGGCACGCGCGCCGTGGCGGAACGTTTCGGTGCCCGGTGGCTGAGCCGACCCTGGTCGGGTTTTGCCGCGCAGCGGACGCACGCGGCCGACGAGGCGAGCCTGCCATTCGTGCTTTTCTTAGACGCAGACGAATGGCTGGGTCCAGAGCTGCGACGGGAGGTCGGGCTCGCGCTTCAGGCCCCCGACGCGGCCACCAGCATCTGGATATTTCGCCGGCAGAGCGAGTTTCTCGGCAGGGTCATCCGACACGGAGACTGGTCGGGAGACTATGTCGCGCGTCTGGCACCACGCGGCCGCGCGGCCTGGCGAGGCGCCGAACCACACCCGCGCCTTGAGGCACTGGATCTCATGCCTCGCAAATTTCGTAACCCGTTGAACCACAGGCCATATCGAGATCTATCGATATTCAGCCGGAAGATCGAGAGCTATGCCCAGACCTGGGCGAACGAGGCCGCGCGCGCCGGTGCACGCGGCGGGCGGGTCGAGGGAATCCTCCGCGCCGGATGGCGTTTTTTCCGGGGCTTCTTGCTGCGAGGCGGGTTTCTGGATGGGCGGCCGGGACTGATCATCGCAAGGCAGAACGCCCGGATGGTGTATCTCAAGCACTTCTTCTTGTCCCGGGTCGGCAGGTGAGGCAAAAACGCCCCGTGGCATTCAACAAGACTATCTCGGTGGCCGACCTCGATGAGCCGGCTGTGAAGCGGAGGGCCGGCGAGTTGCTTCGATTCGGCCGGGGTCTGCTCCTGCGCGGGCAGCGATTTGCAGTGAACGGCGTTTCGAAGCCGCGCTGGCGGATCCGGTGGCACAAGATGTGGGAGTACGCGCGCGGGCTGACGCTGGTGCCGTGGCAGCCGGGCTGGAGAGTCATCGACTTCGGCGGCGGGGCGACGCTGCCGGTCTACTTCTTGGCCAGCCGGGGCCTGCACGTCACCAGTTTCGATATCGACACCGCGCTCACCGGCGAGGCGCAGGCCATGGCGGCCAAACACCGCTGGTCGCTGGAGGCTTCGACGCGCGACCTGACGGTCGAGCCGCTCCGCGACGACGAGACCTTCGATTGGGCGATGTCCTTCTGCGTCCTGGAACACCTGCCACGAGCCCAGCAGCTTGATGTGGCCCGGCAGCTGGGCCGCTCGCTGAAGCCGGGCGGCTACCTGAGCATCACATTCGATTTTGGTGACGCGGCACCCGTCGGGGGCGCGCTGCGGGCGGAGGACGACGTCCGAGCGCTGGCGGAGGCGACTGGGCTCCAGCCTGTCGATGGGACGCTGTTCGTGGATACCGGTGAGCGATTCGCGTTGGACAAGAAGTATCCCGACGCCCACTTCACGTTCGGATCGCTCTTCCTCCAGAAGCGAATTCTGGGTTGAAAACGCGGGCGCCTGACCGCAGATTGAGCGCTTCCGGGGAGGGCGCGAGCCCTTGGTCTCGGATGGAGTGGCGGAGTAGCCAAGTGGTAAGGCAGGGCTCTGCAAAAGCCCCATTCGCCGGTTCGATTCCGGCCTCCGCCTCACTCTGTTTTCGGCCACCGTCGGAGAAATGGTTCAACTCGATATGAAACAGCGCACGACGACAGGCCTTGTGGCGCTGGGTGCCATGGCCCTCCTCGCGCCGGGCTGTGGACCGAAGAAGGCGCCCACGCCGCCCCATCCGCTCGATCAACTGTACGGTTTCCGCGATGCGCGTTTCGGGGTGGCGCCCAATCAGATCCCCGGCCTCAATGTGGCCAAACCCATCTTTAAGGCGGCGGGCATCGATTACGTCACTTACGACCGCTCGCAAGAGAACCTGCGGATCCGCGATGTCACTCTGGATGAGGTCCGATACTCGTTCTTCAAGAAACAACTTACGGAGGTCGACCTCCTGTGGGAACCGAGGACCCGCTCGGATCCCTCCGCCCCGCCTCCGCTCTTTAATGTTTTGACCAATCAGTTTGGCCCGCCGAGTGTCCAGGACATCGACGTGCAGCGCCTCGAATTCCGCGCCACGTGGGAGACCGCCCGAGTGCGGCTCACCCTCCTTGAGGTGCGGCCCAAAGATGGGGCGATGAAGAAAGGGCGCGGATTGGCGACCATCGTGTCGAAGGGTCTGGCCGCCCAGCGGGACGCAACAACAGCGATTTCCGACGGACGCCAGAAGCCCGGGTTCTGAACTGGCAGTGCCCAGATGCGGAACACGCCGCATCATTCATGGGGAAACTCGACGCCCGTTGCCACCTGACACAGACGGCCCACAAGACATGTGGGGCGTCGGACGTCTCTGCGCCAAATGCGTGCGGAGTCTCAGGCTGCGGCCGCCACGGCGGCGGACATCGCCTTGAGGTGGGCAGGCGTGGTGCCGCAGCATCCGCCGATGACGCGCACACCTGCCTCCAGGAGGCGCGGCACCAGTGCGGCCATATCTCCGGGCGTGGCATCGTACACGGTCTGCTCGCCTTCGATCCGCGGTGAACCCGCGTTGGGCTGAAGGATCACCGGCACCTCCCCCGCCGCAGTCACAAGATCTCGCGCCAGCGCCAGATAATCCTCCAGCGTCATCGACGTGCCGCAGTTCGCCCCCACGACGTCCGCCCCGGCCGCGATCGCCCGACGGAGCGCGTCGGTGACGTCGTTGCCCATCATCGTGCGAAATGACTCGTCCGCCGATTTCTGGAACGCGTAGGTGGCGATCACCGCCGGGGCCCCCATCTCCCTGGCGGCGGACACCGCCACCTCGACTTCTGCCGGGTCGCTCATCGTCTCCACGAGGATGGCGGCGCTGCCGCCCAAGAGCAGGCCCTTGATCTGACGCCGGAAGATGTCCCGCGCCTGTTCGACGGACGTGTCGCCGATGGGCTCGAGAAAATCTCCGAAGGGTCCCACGTCGCCCAGGACAAAACCCCAGGTGCCCGCGGCCTCGGCGACCAGGCGGGCCGCCGCCATATTCAATTCCACGGCGCGCTCTTCCAGGCCATGGCGCGCCAGCGCCGATGGGGAGCCGCCGAACGTGTTGGTGGTGATGAGGTCGCAGCCCGCCGCGCGGTATGCCCGGTGGATGGCCAAGACATCCTCGCGGCGCTCGACGTTCCACAGTACGCCACATTCCCCGCTGGCCAGTCCGCGAGCGATGAGCTGCGTGCCCATCGCGCCGTCACACACCAAGGTCCGCCGGCGAAGCTCGTCGAGAAACCGAGAGGAGGCCATGCTCGATACTAGGCAGATGGGTGGAGGCGCGGCAACCGCAATGCGCAAAGTTGCCCTCCGGCGAATTAGCCGCTAGGGTGATTTGATAAGCATGAGGCTATCGTTCGCAAAGATGACTGGGGCGGGCAACGACTTCGTGATGCTCGACAACCGCGACGGCGTGCTGTCCATTGACCGGGACAGCATCGCCCGGCTCTGTGACCGACACTTTGGCATCGGCGCAGACGGGCTGATGCTTGTGGAAGCGGGCGGCGACGGCGGCGCCGAATTCGTGATGCGCTATTTCAACGCCGATGGCGGCGAGGCCGAGATGTGCGGCAATGGCGCCCGTTGCTTCGCGCGTTTCGCGCGCATGCTCGAGGGTGAGCCAGGTGCGCCCGTGGCCTTCCAGACCCGCGCGGGCCTGGTCCGGGCCGAGTTCGATGGCGAGCTCGTCACCGTCGACCTGACCCCGCCCCAGGGTCTCAGGATCAAGGGCTGGATCCAGACGCGGCATGGCGGCAGCTTCGAGCTTCACGACTGCAACACCGGCGTTCCGCACGCGGTCGTTTTCGTGGAGGATGCCGACAAGGCCATGGTGTCAGAATTGGGCCGCGAGATCCGGTTCCACCCGAACTACCAGCCCGCCGGCACGAATGTCAATTTTGTCCAGATCCTGGGGCCGGACGCGATCCGCGTCCGCACCTACGAGAGGGGCGTCGAAGACGAAACGCTGGCCTGTGGGACGGGAGTGGCCGCCAGCGCCATCGTCGCCCACCTCGCGCGGGGCGTTGCCCTGCCGGTCCGCGTCCGGGTGCAGGGTGGAGACGAGCTGCAGGTGAGTTTTCAGTCGGATGGCGAATCGGTGACGGGTGTCCGGCTCAAGGGCCCGGCCGCGCTCGTCTTCACCGGTGAAATCGAGGTGTGATATGAAATTCACGGGAACATACACCGCGCTGGTGACCCCATTCCGCGGAGGGGTCGTCGACGCCGCCGCGATGGGCGAACTCATCGAGAAGCAGGTGGCCGCCGGCGTGGACGGCATTGTGCCCGTTGGCACGACCGGCGAATCACCGACGCTGTCCCACGAGGAGCACATCAAGGTCGTCGAGCTGGCCGTCCGGCGCGCCGACAAGCGATGCAAGGTCCTGGCGGGCACCGGCTCCAACTCGACCCGCGAGGCCATCTCGCTCACCCACGCCGCGGAGCGCTCGGGCGCCGACGGCGCCCTGCTGATCTGCCCGTACTACAACAAGCCTCCCCAGGAGGGATTGTATCGCCACTTTGCAGCCATCGCAGAGGCCACCGACCTGCCGCTGGTGCTCTACAGCATCCCGGGGCGCTGCGTCATCGAGATCGCGGTGGACACCGTGGCCCGGCTGGCCCGCGACTGCGCGAATATCGTCGGCATCAAGGAGGCGGGGGGCAAACCCGAGCGCGTGGTCCAGCTCAAGACCGCATGCCCCGAGGGCTTCGTGATCCTCTCCGGGGACGATGCGATGACGATCCCGTTCATGAGGGAGGGGGCCGTCGGGGTGATCAGCGTCGCTTCGAACCTCATCCCGGCCGAGGTCGCCCGGCTGGTGCGCCTTGAGCGCGACGGCCATCGCGCCGAGGCCGATGCGCTCAACGCCATGCTCGCGCCCCTGTTCCGGGACCTTTTCCTGGAGACGAATCCCATCCCGGTCAAGGCGGCGCTGGCGATGAAGGGATGGATGACGGAGGATTTGCGCCTGCCCCTGATCGCGATGTCGGCCGGGAACCGCGCAAAATTGGAGGCCACCCTCCGTGCGGGGGGCTGGCTGTGAGCGGGACACCGCTCGCCATCGTGGGCGCGCGCGGGCGGATGGGCCGCATCCTTTGCTCGCTGGCCGGGGAGATGGGTTTTGACGTCACGGCCGCGATCGACGAGGGCGACGACCTCGCGGGCGGCCTCGCCAATTGCGGGGCGGCCATCGATTTCAGCGCACGCGAGGTGTCGCCGCGGGTCGCCGCGCGCATGGCCGAACTGGGGCGGCCGCTCGTTATTGGCACCACCGGGCTCGATGATGCCGCACGAGCCGCCATTGGCGCCGCGTCAAAGCAGATCCCGGTGGTCTTCGCCCCGAATTTTTCGGTGGGCGTCAATACGATGTTCTGGCTCGTCCGCAGGGCCGCGGCCGCGCTCGGGGACGGCTTCGACATCGAGATTGTCGAGATGCACCACAACCAGAAGAAAGACGCGCCCAGCGGTACCGCCGCGCGGCTGGCGGAAATCCTCTGCGAGGCCCGGGGCCTCGATCCCGCCCGCGACGTGCGCCACGGCCGCGAGGGGCTCGTCGGCGCGCGCCAGAAGAACGAGATCGGGATGCATGCGGTTCGCGGCGGCGATGTCGTCGGTGACCACACCGTGCTTTTTGCGACCGGGGGCGAGCGGCTCGAGATCACCCACCGAGCATCCTCGCGCGAGACCTTCGCCCGCGGCGCGCTTCGCGCCGCCCGGTGGGCGCTCGGCAAGAAACCCGGGCTTTATTCGATGGAGGACGTGCTCGGCCTGCGGGGATGAGCCGGTGACGCCGAGCCACCGAAGCGGGCGAGGGGATTCGTGTCCGTTCGCGCGTATTCGAGGCTGAACCGCGGGATCGGAATACATGGAAGCGGCCGTCGGACTCGGCTCCAATCAGGGCGACCGGTTTGCGCACCTGCGGGCCGGCATCGCGTTCCTCGAAACGCTCGCTTGCGATGGGCGGGTCGAGGTGTCGGCTTTCTATGAGACCGCGCCGGTTGGCTGTCCGCCCGGATCGGGGAAATTCGTGAATGCGGTCGCGATCTTCCAGACAGATCAGAGTCCCGAAGACCTGCTGGCCCGGATGGAGGCCTTCGAGCTGGCGCGGGGACGCCCAGCGCGCCGGACCCGGAACGCGCCCCGGCCGCTGGATCTGGACCTCCTCTATCTCGGTGATAACGTCCGGGATTCTGCGGATCTCACGCTGCCGCATCCGCGACTCGCATCGAGACGCTTCGTCCTCCAGCCCCTCTGTGACCTGCGCCCGGAACTTGTTCTGCCGGGGCAGGGGAGTAGCGTAAAGGAATTGCTGGCGGCGTTGCCGGAAGAAGGGATAGTTCGCTGTGCCTAAAGTCACCGTTGAAGAAGTGCGTCACGCCAAGGGGCGGCGGCCAAGGCTGCTCGCCCTGACGGCGTACGATTACCCCATCGCCCGTCTCCTGGATGAGGCCGGGGTCGATGTCCTCCACGTCGGCGATTCCCTGGGCATGCTCGTCCTCGGCCACGAGGATACCACGCGGGTCACGATGGACGACATGGAGCGTCACGTGCGCGCGGTCGCCCGCGGCCGACGGCGCGCGCTCATCACCGCCGATCTGCCCATCCACGCATACGACGACCCGGCCGCCGCCGTCGCGAACTCCCGCCGATTGATCGATGCCGGTGCGGACGCGGTGAAGCTCGAGGGCGGGCACGAGATCGCCCCCCAGATCCGCGCCCTGATCGCCGCCGGCATCCCCGTCCAGGGCCATCTCGGCATGCTGCCCCAGCGCATCCGAGAGGAGGGTGGCTACAGGCGCAAGGGCAAGACCGATCTGGAGCGCGAGCACATGATCCAGGACGCACAGCTCCTCGCGGAAGTGGGATGCTTCTCCATCGTGCTGGAGTGTGTCGTGCACGATGTCGCCACCGCGGTCACGGCCGCAACCCCCGTCCCCACCCTCGGCATCGCCAGCGGCGATGGCTGCGACGGCGAGATCCGCGTGGTCCACGACGTCATCGGCCTGTTCCCCTGGTTCGTGCCCCCATTCGCCAAGCCGCTGGAACACGTCGCCGATCGCATCAGCGATGCCGTCATCGCCTTCCGAGAGTCGATCGGCTAGGAATCTGTCGGCCTAAGTCCGACAGATTCCGAGGGGCCACTAATTCCGGCCCTTGCGACGCCACGCCACGATGGCGGTCAGGAAGCACGCGACCGCCGAGACAAACAGCGTGAGGCAACCGCCAAGCGCGATGATCACGAAACACACGAATCGCACCCATGTCCCATCTGATTTTGTCGGTGGAAATGCGCCGACCCCCGCCACGCCCACCAATATCAGGATCAGCGACACCAGCATCGTGATCCAGTAGCGACGCCCCGCGTTGCCCACGGCATAACGGTAGCGTGCCCCACCGCAAAATCGAGCGCGGGCGGTCTGGCTGACCACCGCATTTGCTTTCAGGGGTCAGGGTTGACACCGCCCCCGCGATCCATATCGTCGCTTCGGGATCAAGACAGGGTTTTGGGACAAGGTTGCGGCCGATGCACGGTCGTCTGCCTTTTTCCCGTTCGACGGTTTGCGTTTATGGGAATGCAGGCGATGGCGGTTTCGCCACGGGATGGGCGACGGGGCTACTCGCTGGCCGAGGTGGTGATTGCGCTCGGCGTCGCGGCCACAGGTCTCGCGGGCGGCCTCTCGGCCGTGTCGGTGGCGATGAGCGCATCGCGCGATGCCGCGGCGATCACCGGGGCCATGACCCTCGCGCGGACGGCCCTGGCGTCCCCTGACGAAATGGCCGTTGGCAAAAAGCGCGTTCTCTTCGCCGATGCCTGTGCCGGGGAGATTCGGGGCGCGCCATTCGGGGGAGCCTTTTTCAGGATGGAGATCGTGCCGTGTGATCCGCAGCTGGCCGGGCGCCCGATCCCGGTATGCCTGACCATTTCTTGGCCCCCGCACGATTGGAACCGGGTCCGGCTGATGACGGCACTCGCCGCGGTGCGCCGGGAGGGCCCACGATGAGGCTCGCGCGCGGGGGCACGCCCGGCACGTCGCTTGTCGAGGTCATGACCGCGCTGGCGGTGGTCGTTCTCCTGCTGACCCTCCTGCTGGAATTCGCAGGCGCGGTGACCCGCGCGTGGGATCGCGAGCGATCGCGTGGCGAGAGACTGCGGCTGGGCCGCAATGCCGTGTCGCTGATGGCGACGGACCTTGCGTCGATATGTCGGTCGCCCCACGCGACTAACCTCGTGATCGGAAACGGGGGAGGCGATGGCCCTTGGCTCGTGGCCCTCGTGACGAGGCCAGGGGACGGCTGCGATGTCTGCGTGGTCGGGTATCGCGCCCGAACCGATGCAGGGCCAGGACCGGCACGCCTCGTTCGATCTTTTCTGCCCGCGGTGGCGACGCTCGAGATGCTCCGTTCCGGCGAGGATCCCCTCAGGCCGGGGCCGCCGGCCATCGATGAACCGCTGGCGCCGCGCGTGAGCGACGTGCGCTTCGAGGCGATCCCGGGCCTCTCCGGTCCTGCGTCGGGTTCCACGGCGTTCACCACCAACTTGCCTGCCGCGATCGAAGTCTCATTTACCATGGAGGGTGCGGAGGGGGGCGACGCCATTCCCTTCCGGTGCCGGTTGCCGCTGCGATGAGCTGCCGGGGTTCAGGAAGCCGACATCGCGACGGCCTCGCATTGCCCATCGTGGTGCTATTGCTCGCGTTGGTGGCGGCGACGGGCACCGCGTTTCTTGCATCCGCGCTGCACGCCTCGCGCTCGGCGATGGCGGCGGCGAACTTGTTGCGCGCTGAATCTGCGGCGGTGGTCGCATTAGAGGATGCCGGCGCGGTCCTGTCATCGGCCATCCGGCATGACGGATTTCTGGTGTTGCGCACCGGAGATGGCGGGCCCCCTTACTATTTTATTGGCGATGCGGATCCCGCCGTGGCCGGTGACGCCGGCGTGCTGTGCACCCCGATGTTCTCCGGGGGCGTCACCACCATCGTCCGGGCCGGGACATCCCCCGCCGCCCAATGGGATGGCGTTGCGCCGGGCGCGCTGATCCGGCCGTTTGCGCGGGAGGATACCATCCGGGTGGACTGGATCCCGCTGGTCGAGCCCGATACCGGTCGCACCAATGCCCGGTATGCATTCTGGATCGAAGATCTCGCCGCTTATCTGGATGCCGATTCGGTTGCGAATACGACGGGCCCCGGCGACACCCACCTGCGGGGCGACGGCTCGGATCTTTCCGAGGTTGCCGCGTTCACCGTTTTCGAACCCGCGGCCCCGGTCGATTCCACCCGTGAGGATGACTTGATCGCCAAGTATCACGGTCGCCTGCCGACCGCGGATTCGCTCCGCGGGCTCTTCGAGAAACCCGCCCTCGCCACGAACTTCGTTGTCAACCTCGGCGACGATGACGAACCGCGCATCATACCTTTTGGGTCCGGTTACGCCCATGCGGGTGCCCCAATGGCCGATCTCAACGCCCTCATTCGCGCGCGGGATGTTCCGGCCATCGCGGGCCACATCCGAAAACACCTGCCCCTTTTCGAATCACGGCGCGGCGGCATGGCACCTCCCGATGACTACCTCGGCATCATCGGCGCCTGCATCGTCGATTATGCCGACGCCGATGGCGACCCCACCGTCGGCGACGGGTTCCGGGGGCTGGACAACTTCCCCTTGGTCAACGAGATGTTCGATCGTTATGCCTGGGTCGCGGGGGCCGGGCCCGACGTCGACATCGAGGTCACCACGTATATCGAACTCTGGAATCCCACCAACAAGCGCGCCGTCGGCAGCGCGGCCTTCCGCAATCGGAATCGCCACGCGATCGCGATCAACGGAGTCCGGGTTTTCTCCGATGCCGGCCCGTGGCATGCGCCCGTGGATCTCCCGCCGAATGGGTTCGCGGTCCTGGCGTTTCCCACGGCGCGATACCGATTTGACGCCGGGAGGCCGGTCGCCTCGCCACTCTGGTTCCGCGAGACGACCGCGTCCAGTTACGAGCTGTCGTGGAACGGGATCCCGGCGGACAGCGCGCGCGGGGGACTTCAGCGAACGGCCGGCACGCTGCGCCCCGGCCAGGCCAATAGAAAGTGGAAGGGCCACTCCGCCCCGGCCCTCGACTATCGCGCGGGACAGGTCGGGGATCCCCGCGCCTCGTCATTCATTAAGGCGTGGGTCTTCGCGAACGACTACGATCAGAATTCCAGTTGGGGTGGGCGAAACGTTCGCCGCGGCATCGCCAACCCGGACTACGCCGCCGTTGATATCGGACGATGGCCGGATGGGGGCCACAACTCTCAGCCGGGAACCCTGCCGGGCGACGACTCCAGAGCACCCGATACCTTGCCCCTGCCGCCCGGCGAGCCAGCGCTTGCGCCAACCCACATCAGCAACGCCGGTCGGTTCGCACAGGCATCTGAACTGGGCCACATCTTCGACCCCGCGCAATGGTCCAATCTCGATGGCCAGGGGATGCCGTCTCCGGACTCGGGCGGTGGCTTCACGCTCCGCATAGGAAGGCCCGAGTTTCCCGCGTTCGATCGCCAGGGCATGCGCGCGCGCCAGTTGCTGGACATCTTCAGCGTGGCGCCATCTCGTCCGACCCGCGGCCTCATCAATATCAACACCGCAACGCGCGAGAGCCTCCGGGCCCTCGCGGCGGGCATTGTGCTGCGCCGCGATCCCGCCCTTGTTGACGCGCCCGCCTTGCCCAACCGCGGGACCGCTGAGCAGGGGGGTGCTTTCGCGGATGCGGTGATTGCCTGCAGGCCCTTCCTGTCCACCGTTGATCTCGCCGCTATCACAAATCAGTGGGGCCCGTTCTTTGGAAACACGAAGCAGTGGGAGACGGCGGCCCCCGCCACATGGAGCGACGCCGCCGCTGAGGAATGCTTCGCGCGCATCCACGATCTGACCGCTGTCCGCGGCCGCAACTTCAGGGTCTCGGTGCTCGCCGAGGCGCTTGGCCCGGACGGCTCCCGGTGCGCCCTGGCCCGAAAGGTGTTCCAGCTATTCATCCGCCCGGAGCGCGATGGCTCGGCCCGCCTCCTGCGCAACACCATGGAGATCCGCTATGCCGCCCGCTATTGATGCCCTCCGCGCCCTGCTTGCCGCACTCGCCATCGCGGTGCCGGCCCCCGGCAGCACGGGCGCCCTCAGTTTTGTCAACGCGACGGGCCTGCCGGAGAAGATCGATATCCGAGTCGATGGAGAGCCGCTTTCCCGGGACGGCTATCCCCATGGTGAATTCAGCGGCGGCCTGCTCTTTCCGGCCGGTCGGGCCATCCGGATCGAGGCATCCGCGCCGTGCGCCGAACCCGCGCCGGCATTTCGTGTGGTGCCAGGTGAAGGCACCACCCAGGTCATCGTCATTTATGCCATGGCCCAGGAGAGACCGACGGTGCCCACCCTTGCCCTGAGGGCGCGGGTCCTCCCGCACAAGGAATCCTCCGCGCGCCACTCCATCACCGGAGTCTATTTGGGCGCTCAACCCTTCGTCGTCATCCGGTCCAATGGCCGAGATGTCAAGTTGCCCCCGGACGTTCCCGCTGAGATCTGGAAGGGCGACGGTGCGGCGTTCACCGTCGCCATGCCCCATGGGGCCGTTCAAGTCCGACTCGATGAGCCGGGCCATTATTGGCTGATTCTCCACGATCGGGGCGGCGGGCCCACGGGCCACCTGCTGATTCCCGATCCGGCATACTCCGCCCCCATATTTGATGCCCCCGCATCAACGGGGCGGTAGCCGTTTCGAGCATAGGGACACTTGACCCTGTTCGGTGGACGGCGAACATTATCGTATGTTCACTTGGGGAGGATCAGAAAGGGGTGTCTATGCACTTTCGTCAGAGCCTGATGGCGCTTTCCATTATTTCAATCAATATTGTATTTGCTGATGAGACCTCGATGACGCGACCCGAACTCTGGCGCCAGGTCACCGAGGCCGAAAAGAAGGGTCTTCCGCAGACGGCCATCAAGTGCATCGAACCCATCATCCAGGGGGCGCTGAAGGACAAGGCCTACGGTGAGGCCGCGCACGCCATCGCGCGGAGGATTGTCCTCGAGGGCACCATCCAGGGCAATAAGCCGGAGGAGAAGATCCGGCTGATCGCCGCCGAGGTCGCGAAGGCCCCGGCCGAGATCAGGCCGCTGCTGCAGACGATCGAGGCCCTGTGGTACTGGCATTACTTCCAAGAAAACCGATGGAGATTCATGGAGCGAACGCGAACCGGCGAGGCGCCGGGAGCCGATTTCACGACTTGGGATCTGCCGCGCATCTTCAAGGAAATCGACCGGCACTTCGCCGCCGCGCTGGCCGACGTGAAGACGCTTCGCCGAACGCCGATCACGGATTTCGGTGACTTCCTGGTTGTGGGCACGGTGCCAGACGCTTATCGGCCGACGCTCTACGACTTCATCGCCCAAGAGGCTCTCGCCTTCTACACCGCCGGCGAGCAGGCGGCGGCAAAACCGGAGGACGCCTTCGAGATTCCCGCGGAGAGCCCCATCCTCACCCCGCCGGAAACATTCTTGGCATGGCAGCCACAGACCGCCGACGTGGCCTCGCCCGCCTTAAAAGCCATCCGCCTGTACCAGGAACTGCTCCGTTTCCATTCGGGCGATGGCGACCGGAGCGCCTTCCTCGACGCCGATCTCGCGCGCCTGACGTGGGGCCACAACGTCGCCGTCGGCGAGGGGAAGGCCGCGCGATATCAGGTCGCCCTCTCGGCGTTTGCGGAGCGCAATGCGGCCCACGAGTTGTCCGCGATGGCCCTGCACCGCTGGGCCGTTGCGCTCCAGTCGGAGGGCAACCTTGCCGAGGCGCATCGGATCGCGGCGCGCGGCCGCGCGGCGTTCCCCGACAGCGCCGGCGGCAAGCGGTGCCAGAACCTCATCGCCGATATCGAGGCCAAGTCCGCTCAGATCACCACGGAGCGGGTGTGGGCTTGTCCCGATACGAAGATCGCCATCGCTTACAGGAATGTGACGAAAGTCTGGTTCCGGGCGGTGGAGCAGGAGTGGGTTCCGGCCGAAGCCGACCGGAATCGCCTTGATGATGCGGCGCGCGCGCGCCTGATGGGGGCCAAACCCGCGTTGGAGTGGTCGGCCGATCTTCCGCCGACGCCCGATTTCAAGGAACGGGTCGAGGAATCGCCGGTGCCCCATGGGCTTGAGCCGGGCTATTACGTTATCATCGCCAGCCATAATCCGCGATTCGGCGAGCAGGACAATCAGCTATCGGTGGCCACTATCTGGGTGAGCGATATCGCGCTGGTCACGCGTGAGCGCGGTGGGCGCCGAGAGGCGTTTGTCCTTGATGCGGTATCCGGCGAACCTGTCGCGGGAGCGAATGTCCGCGTCTGGCGGCTCGAGAGGGGAACCCGATTTGTCGAGGAGCCAACGCTCTCGACGGACGAGAATGGCCTCTGCGGCTTCGCTTACCGGGAGGGGCAGGTCTACAGCATGCTGGCCTCCCGTGGGCAGCAGAGGGTGAGTTCGGGCAGCCAGCATCTGTGGCGGGCAGGGGAATCGAGCCCGGTTCCGACATTTCGGACGACCCTCTTTACCGACCGCGCACTGTACCGCCCCGGCCAGACCATTCACTACAAGGGCATCGTGCTGTTGATCGATCAGACCAATAACAGGTACGAGACCGTCGCCGGGCGTGCCCTGACGGTCGTATTCAGCGACCCGAACGGCAAAGAGATCGCGCGGGCCAGGGCCAAGACGAATGACTACGGATCCTTCAGCGGCAATTTCACCGCACCAAGGGACCGGCTCGCGGGACGAATGACGATCGCGGTGACCGATGGCGCCAAGGGCGCGACCTCATTAAACGTCGAGGAATACAAGCGCCCGAGATTCGAGGTCACGCTCGATGCGCCGAAGGTACCCGCGAAGCTCGGGGAGAAGGCGGTGGTGGCGGGAAAGGCAATGAACTACACGGGTGCCCCGGTGGACGGCGCGACGCTGAAATGGCGCGTGGTGCGCGAGGTGATCTGGCCGCCATGGTGGGGCTGGTTCCGGATCATCTGGCCGCCGGGCCGGGGCGAACAGCAGGAGATCGCGCACGGCGAGGCGAAAACCGGCGCGGATGGTGCGTTTGCCATCGAATTCATCGCAAGACCAGACCCGAAGGTTTCTGAAAAGGATCAGGCACACTTCCGGTTTCACGTGTTCGCCGACGTGACCGACCCCGCGGGCGAGACGCGGTCCGCCGATCGCGCGATCCACGTGGGTTTCGCGGCGATGAAAGCCGCCCTCGGGGCCGATCCATGGGAGATCGACGACAAGGCAGTCGAATTACGGGTGACGACGACCTCGCTGGATGACGAGCCGATGGCGGCCAAGGGTATGGTCCGAATCCATCGGCTGAAGGAGCCCGAACGGGTGCCGCGGGCCGCACTCGACCGCCCGCACCGCCCTTGGGGGCAGACCCAGAAGCCCGATCCCTCCGACCCGAATACATGGGCGCTGGACGACGTCGCGATAGAAAGGCCCTTCGCGACGGATGCGAAGGGCAAGGCCGCGCTTTCATTCGAACTCAAGGTGGGGCTCTATCGCGCCGTCCTCGAGGGCGAAGATGCCTTCGGCAAGAAGGTCACCGCCCAGCTTCCGCTGCACGTCCTGCGGCCCAGCGCCGAAAAATTGTTGGCCAAGGTCCCGCAGTTGCTCGAGGCGCCGAAGTGGACCGTCGAGCCAGGGGGGGAGTTCGTCGCACTGTGGGGCACGGGTTACGACACGGGTCGCGCATTCGTCGAGATCGAGCATCGCGGCAAAGTGGTTGAACGATATTGGACAGGACTCGGGCGCACGCAGCAGCAGATCCGACATGCCGTCACCGAGGCGATGCGCGGGGGTTTCCAACTGCACGTCACGCAGGTCCGCGAGAATCGCGCCTACCTCGCATCGAAGAAGATCAATGTCCCTTGGTCCAACAAAGTGCTCGGGGTTCGATGGGACCATTTCACCTCCAAGCTCCAGCCGGGCCAGAAGGAGACGTGGACCCTCGTGGTGAGCGGACCCGGCAAGGGCGGCGGTGCGGACGGACCGTCGGAGGGCGAGCGAGCCGTCGCCGAGATCGTCGCGGGGCTGTACGATGAATCGCTGGACCAGTTTCTTCCGCACGACTGGCCGGGGCGCTTTGACGAGTTCTATTCGGATCAATCGCTCTTATCCTCTGCGTTCGCGAATACCCTCCAGGCCTTGTGGCATGTGGCCGGGAACTGGGAACGGGCCCAGGTCGCGGTGGACTGGCGCTACCGGGGCTTTCCGCCGGCGGTAGCGCAACATCTCTGGGGATTTCGGTTCCCACGGCGCGCGATGATGCACGCCGCGCGCGGGGGCGGCGGGGCGCCCATGATGGAGGAGGTCGCCGCCCCGGTTCCCGCGCCACCCGCGGTCGGCGCCGTCGCCATGAAAATGGAGGCGGAGGCGGCGCCCGCACAGGCACCCGCGCAGGGCGCCCCGCGCCCCGCGCCGAAGCTGGATGAGGTCACGGCACGAAAGAATCTCGACGAGACCGCGTTCTTCTTCCCGCACCTGATGTCTGGGCAAAACGGGGAGGTGCGGATCACATTCACGATGCCGGAGGCGCTGACCCGCTGGCGGTTCATGGCCTTCGCGCACGACCGCGCGTGCCGGTCGGGATATCTCGAGGACCACGCGGTCACCGCCAAGGATCTGATGGTGCAGCCGAACCCGCCGCGATTCATGCGCGAGGGTGACGAGCTGGAATTCACGGTCAAGGTGACCAACCGCATCGCCGAACCGCAGCGCGGCAAGGTGCGGCTGTCGTTCCGCGATGCGAGGACCGAGGAGTCCGCCGATGCGGCCCTGGGCAATGCGGCTCCCGAGATCGCGTTCGACATCCCGGCGAACGAGTCCCGCAGCTATGGGTGGCGCATCCGGGTGCCCGATGGCTGCGGTTTCCTCGCGTACAAGGCCGTTGGCGCGACGGACAAGGTCAGCGATGGCGAGGAGGGCTTCCTGCCGGTGTTGCCGCGGCGCATTCTCGTCACGGAATCCCTCCCCCTGCCCATACGCGGGCCCGCCACCAAGCAGTTTCATTTCGAAAAACTCCTGGCCTCGGGCAAGTCGGACACCCTGCGGCATGAGAATCTCACGCTGCAGATGGTCTCAAATCCTTCGTGGTACGCCGTCATGGCGCTGCCCTACCTGATGGAGTTTCCGCACGAGTGCAGCGAACAGGTTTTCAATCGCCTCTATGCCAATGCCCTCGCGCGCCACATCGCCAATTCCGACCCGAGAATCCGCCGCATCTTTGACCAGTGGAAAGGGACGGCGGCGCTGGATAGCCCCTTGGAGAAGAACCAGGATCTCAAGGCCGTGATGCTGGAGGAAACACCATGGCTCCGTCAGGCAAAGAGGGAGGGCGAGGCCCGGAAAAACGTGGGGGTGCTCTTCGACGCCAATCACCTCGACGCGGAATTGGGGCGCGCGACGCAAAAGCTCGCCGAGGCGCAATTGGGCGACGGATCATGGCCGTGGTTCCCCGGCGGCCGCGGCAACGACTACATCACGCTCTACATCACGACCGGCTTCGGGCGACTGCGGCACCTGGGCGCCGAGGTGGACGTCGGGCCCGCGCTGCGCTCACTGGAGCGGCTGGATCGCTGGATGGCGGAACGGCACCGGGAGATCCTCAAGGGGAAGGAAGCGGAGAAGTATGTCTTGTCCTCGATCGACGCGCTGTATCTCTATGGGCGCAGCTTCTTCTTGAAAGAGAGGCCCATCAATGACGCGTGTCGGCCGGCGGCCGACTTCTACCTCGGGCAGGGGCGGAAGCTCTGGCTGGATTTGGCCTGCCGCCAGAGCCAGGGCCACCTCGCCCTGGCGCTGGATCGCTTCGGCGGTGACGCCAACCGTGAGGCCGCGCGCGCAATCATGGCCTCGCTCAAAGAGCGCTCGGTCAACAGTGAGGAGATGGGCATGTTCTGGAGAGAGACCGAGTTGAGCTGGTGGTGGTATCGCGCGCCCATCGAAACACAGGCGCTCATGATCGAGGCATTCGACGAGGTCGCGGGGGATGCCACGGCGGTCGAGGACTGCCGCGTCTGGCTGTTGAAACAGAAGCAGACGCAGGACTGGAAGACCACGAAGGCCACAGCCGATGCGGTCTACGCCCTGCTCCTCCGGGGCAAAGACATCCTCGCCTCGAGCAAATTGGTGGAGGTCTCGATAGGCGACACAACCGTCACGCCGGGCACACCGGCCGAGGGCGCCCCCGCCATCGAGCCCGGCACGGGGTTCTATGAGCGACGATTCGGCCCCGGCGAGATCCGGCCGGGGATGGGCGAGGTCACCGTCAAGAAGGTGGATGAAGGCGTCGCCTGGGGCAGCCTCCACTGGCAATACTTGGAGGACATGTCCAAGGTCACCCCTCACGAGGGCACGCCGCTGAAATTGAAGAAGGCGCTCTTCACGAAACGGTACACCCCGCAGGGCCCTGCCCTGGAGCCCGTCCGCGGACCGGTGCTCGTCGGCGATGAACTGGTGGTGCGCATCGAGCTGCGCGTCGATCGCGACATGGAGTACGTCCACCTCAAGGACCATCGCGGGAGCGGGACCGAACCCGTCAACGTCCTCTCCGGCTACCGGTATCAGGACGGTCTCGCCTATTACGAGTCCACCCGCGACACCGCCAGCCACTTCTTCATCGATTATCTGCCCAAGGGCACCTACGTCTTTGAGTACTCCACCCGCATCCAACTCCGCGGGCGCTACCCCACCGGCGTCGCCTCCATCCAGTGCATGTACGCGCCGGAGTTCAACAGCCACTCGGAGAGCATCCCCATCGAGGTGAAATGACGCTCAGATCGTGTAGTCCTCTCGGGGCTTAGCCCTGCCGAAAGAGATGCGGTTCCAGATGCGCTCGTGGGCATAGTAGAGGAACATCTTCGTGAAAAGCTCGACGACACCGATGCTGAGCGCCCATTTCAGCTTGCCGGTGATGAGGAACGAAATGATCATGGTGTCAACCGTGCCGGTCAGGCGCCACGAGATGGATTTGGCCAGGCTGCGAAAATGGTTGTCCGTCATAAGGTCGGGCCCAGTTAAGCGAAAACTTCCTCCGCGTTAATCCCAATCTGAGCTGCCGTCAGAATCCCCCCCGCCATACCATCGCGATGGGCGTGGAAGGAACGCCGACCCGAGGCTGTCTAAAAACTCAAACGCCCAACACGGAACATCCAACAATCAATGCCCATCTGATGACAGAGGGGACGTCCGATGGTGTGCGGCGCGCGACAATGCACGGCATCTCACAGAGATGCCCTACAAAATTTGTAGGCCGCCTGTGCCAGGCGGCTCGGCTCAGAGGTCTTGAGACACGCTCGCCTCGGCGTCCCCGATCCAGCCGCCTGCGTTGACCTCGGCCCCGTGCCCTCCCGGTGGGGACGGGCGGCGCGGACGCATCGCACGGGTCGCCCGCCCTCCGCCGCCACGGTGCAGGGGCCGCATCGTTTGATTCGCGATGCGAGAGAACATAGATTTACTTGGGCGTGAGCGTATTATCTGCAGAGCGATTCGTTTCCGACCTCCTTTCGCAAGCCGACGTGCGGATCAACGGCGACCGGCAGGGGGATATCGCGGTCCGCGACGGGCGGCTCTATGACCGGATAATCCGCGATGGTTCCCTGGGGCTGGGGGAGAGCTATATGGACGGGTGGTGGGATGCTGAGCCGCTGGACGCGTTCTTCACCAAGGTCCTGGGGGCCAACCTGGACAGGAAACTGAAACTCACTCTGCGCGTCATATTTCGACATGCGGCACACGCATGCCTGAACTTTCAGAGCAGGGCCAGGGCGTTTCAGATTGGTGCCCACCACTATGACATGGGGAATGACCTGTACCGGGCGATGCTCGACAGGCGACTGACCTACAGTTGCGGATACTGGAAGGGCGCCCGCGATCTCGACGAAGCCCAGGAGGCGAAGCTTGACATGACGTGCCGGAAAATCGGGCTCTCGCGGGGGCAGACGATCCTGGACATCGGGTGCGGCTGGGGGAGTTTTGCGAAGTTCGCGGCGGAGCGTTTCGGGGCCCGTGTCGTCGGGATCACCGTCTCCAGAAAGCAGGTCGCACTCGGCACCGAATCATGCGAGGGCCTGCCGGTGGAGATACGTCTTCAGGACTACAGGGATGTCACCGGGCAATTCGACCACGTTGTCTCGATCGGGATGTTCGAGCACGTCGGCCACAAGAACTACCGGACGTTCATGGATGTTGTTCACCGGTGCCTGAAACGCGACGGCCTGTTTCTCCTGCACACGATCGGCGGGAATGAATCGGTGAAGGCGACAGATCCGTGGATCACAAAATACATCTTCCCGAACTCCATGCTCCCTTCGGCCAATCAGGTCGCGGCGGCGTACGAGGGACTATTCGTCATGGAGGACTGGCATAACTTCGCTGCGGATTATGACAGGACGCTGATGGCCTGGTCCGACAATTTTGACGCGCGCTGGGGCGCACTCAGGGACGGGTATGGGGATCGGTTCTATCGGATGTGGAAGTATTACCTGCTCTCATGCGCCGGCGCATTTCGCGCCCGAAAGAACCAGCTCTGGCAGCTTGTTCTCTCGAAGGATGGCATCAGGGGAGGTTACGTTTCAACGAGGTAGCATGGATGCCCGCGCGGCGGAACTGGCGGGCCGCGAGGGAGGAGGACCATCGGCGGATGAAAATGGCCGTTCTCAGGATCTACGCAGAGCTGAACGATTTCCTCCCCGCGGAAAGACGCCAGGCGCCATTTTCACGGGCGTTTGGACCGGGCACCAGCGTCAAAGATCTGATCGAGGGCGCGGGGGTCCCGCACACGGAAGTGGACCTGATCCTCGCGAACGGAGTACCGGTCGATTTCTCGTACTTGGTGCGAGACGGCGACCGGATCAGCGCATATCCCGTCTTCGAATCCTTGGACATTGGCCCGATCGCGCGACTGAGGCCACGACCGCTGCGGGAGCCGCGCTTCATCCTCGACACGCACCTCGGGCGGCTCGCGCGATACCTTCGGATGCTGGGCTTTGACGCTCTTTACCGGAACGATTACCGCGATGACGAGCTGGCGCGTGTCTCTGCCGTCGGGCAAAGGATCCTGCTCACGCGCGACGCCGGGCTCCTGAAACGCGCCGTCGTCACGCGCGGCTATTGGGTCCGGGAGACCGATGTCCGCCGGCAGCTGGCGGAGGTCGTAGTGCGTTTCGATCTGGCCGCGTCGGTGGCGCCTTTCCAACGTTGCCTGCGCTGTAATGGGCGCCTTGAGCCCGTGGAGAAGGAGGTGGTCGCGGGGCGATTGCCCCCGATGGTCAGGCTTCAGCACCGGGAATTTCAAAGGTGCCCGGATTGTGATCGGATCTATTGGAAGGGATCGCACTACCGGCGGATGCGGCAATGGGTCGATCTGATGCTAGCCCGGAATCTCACAGCCTGACGGCAGTGAAATACCGGGTTAGCGATTCGCGTTCGAGATCGCCTGCAAGCGGGCTCCTGCAAAAGCGGCCACCAGACCCTTCACGCTTTCGATCGGGAAAAGGCTCGTGCCTCGCGGCTATTCTGTTTGCGCACCCGGGTTGGTTCCGAGACTGACCTTGGCGTCGCCTTCGACGAGCACCGTCCCGGTCGCGCCGCGCAGAATATTCCCATCCATGACGATATCGCGACCGCCGGCCTCGAAGCGCGCGGCGGCCCTGGCCTCGGGACCGGTGGTGATGATGTTGTCCCGCAGGATGACGGGGCCGTATGTGGCACCGGGCTCGTAGGTCGTGAAATAGATCTCGGGCCAGCTCTCCCAATCGCCGGTGACGAAGCTCCTGCGTCCGCGCCGCGGGTCGTGCTCGCCCTTGGTGGTGTTGTTGATGAAGACGTTGCCCTGCATGACGAGGTTGCGGGGCTGGTTGATCCAGGACCCGCGACCTCCGTTGCGAAATGTGTTTCCGATGATGGTCACGTCCTCGCATGACTTCTCCACGCTCATGACGCGCGATCCGTTCGAGCCATCCACCGTGTTGCCGGTGATGGTCGCATTCTTGCAAAACTCGGCGAGGAAGAACGCGCCCATCCGGGATCCGGTGATGTGGTTGGCAGAGAAGATGACGCCGTCGCTCTTCTGGATGTGCATCGTGTCGCCCAGCGCGCTCAAGCGGCATCCCCTCACGATGACAGCCCGACATCCGACGAGATCGATGGCGCCCTTGCCGGGGCCGGCCCCCGTCGGCGCAAAGAGCCCTAAGAAGGCATGCGAGAGACTGGAAAAAAGCTTGGCCCCGGGGCCCGCGTCACCGTTGAACCGGATTGGCCTTCCACCTGGCATCTCGGCGACCCGGATGAATTCTGGCGCGCTCTCGACGACGAAGTATTGCTTCCCGCGCACGATGTTGGACGGCAGCGCATCGCCGAAAAAACACAGGGCATCGCGGCCGCGGGCCATATCCTTCTCGTCCCTTGGCTGAGAGATGGGCAGGGGCTTTGGGTTATCAAAGCACACCCGGTCGTCGCCATCGGCCATGCGGATCGGCCCCCGGATCAAGTCGTTCCTCCCGTACTTCGCGGCGAGGGCGCGCTCGTGGTCCGAGTGTTCCTCGGGCCAGACGGCGATCTGCCACAGCAGCCCGTAGTCCCACATGAATTTTCCGCTGCGCTCCAGCGCGCAGTCCTCGACCGTTACGTTGCGCGCGTACGTCTCCACTTCGCGCTCGCTGCCCTTCTTCTCCGCGCCGAGCACGGTGATCACCGCGCCCGCCACGCCATCCGAGGTGATGTCGCGGAACGTGAGGTTCCCACTGCGTCCGCCGGGGGTTGTCGTGATCAGGATGCCCCGGGTGTTGGCGTTTGGCTCCCATGGGTTGTCGGCCTTCGCGGGATCGAACACATGACCGATGAAGTGTCCGCCGAACCAGCGGAGGTCGGCCACGTTCTCGCCGGCGAAAAGCACGACGCGCGCCCTATCGCCGAGCCGTTCTGGCATATGGAATCGCGCCCCGTAGGCCGACACCGTCAGCCGAGAGCATAGCGACACCGGGATCTCGCCCTTCAGGGAATAGTCGCCCTCCGGGATTTTGACGGTCCCGCCGCCAGCCTTTGCCGCCGCCTCAAAACAGCGCGTGAGGGCGGGCGTGTCATCGGAGACGCCATCGGCCCTCGCGCCAAACTCTCGGGCGTCGAACTCCGCGCCATGTGCGGTCGCGAGCACCATGGAGACGACGGATACGCACTGCGTTTTCATACGGTTCATAATTCCCATTTGCCTGTGAGGTATGCCGTCACATTGGCCCGCTCGTCAGGCGCGAGGGATCGTCCGAAAACCAGGATTTCCGCGATGTGGCCGCGGAAGAACGTCTGGTAGTTCGGTGAGAAACAGCCGATCCGGACACTCTTGGCCCAACGATCCTTGGCCTCGAACACGATCTGTCGCGGCCCGCCGGTCTGCGTCCCCGCGATCGAGCAGCAGAGGCCGCAGAGATAGTCGTATTCTTTGCCATTGCTGGCGGTGAAGATGCGCTGGTTGTGGTTGTTGGGCAGTCCGGGTTCCGGATTGCTGATCACGGCGAAGATCGTGGCCGTGATCGGTCGCTCCGATAGGTCGGGGAGTTCCATGCGGGTTTTCCGCCCGTCGTCGAATCGCAGGGCCGCCTTGCCGTTCAATCCCCGGGGGTCGTACATTGGACAGAGATCGGACGCGCCCTGCGTGGCGTGTCTTCCTTTCCCGCTCTTGTCTCTCCATTCGCGGACCCTGCCCTCCGCGTCCTTTGCGACCGTGGCGGCGTCCGACGCATCGAGCCACACCTCGAGGCCTTCTCTCAGCCCGCTGGACAGCAGTGTCTCGCAGGCGCCGAGGATCAAGGTGCCGCCGTTGTGTAAATCGTACGTGGATCCGCCAGAGGCGCTCCATGTGCGCCACGCGTCCTGCGCCGTGCTCCGAACGGTCAAGTTACAGGGCAAGGTCGTCGCCGTCCCAGATGCGAGTCCACATGAGTCGAACGGGATGCGCCACTCGCACGTCCAGGCATCCGCGCCGATGGATGCCCGATAGGTGACCGCCTTTTCCAATCGGGTCCGTGCCGAGTCGGGGACGCCGGCCACATCCGGGGCGCAAAAATGTCCGTCAGGCCAGCCGCGCAGGGTCAGGATCGGCCCGCGCGGATTCGCGTCCGTATTCTGAAGTGCGATCTCGGCCGCGTCGGTTGCGCCCCATCGGTGACCCGCCACGACCAGGGCCTTCGCATCCTGGACCGGGCTTCTCATCGCGACGTATAGGGCGCCATCGTCAACGTCGACCCATGCCCGCGCCGGACTGTCCTCGACGGTGGCGCCCTCCAGCGTCTGCTTCAGTTCCAGCGCGCGCCCCTTCCACTCGGTCAATGCGCCATCGACGGCAGGGGGGGCGGCCACGCGCGTGACCCGATAAAATGGGCGAGCGGCGGATTGCCTGTATAGGTCGGCGGGAGATGAGCGGGGGCGGTTTGTCGGCTCGGGAAAAACAGGGTCGCCCCAACCCCACCACGCGCGGCGCGGCGGCACCCCGATGCCCGACCAATCGATGGGATCCGCACCCTTTTCAAGGCGAATCCCACTGACGGTGCCGATCGGTTGGGGGAGCGCCGAGCGCACAACGAGAAACAGCGGCGCCGTCCCTTGCGCGGGTTCCAGATGGGCGACGAATTCGCGGACGCTGTCCGCGCCCCCCGTGAAACGCGGATAGAACTCGCCGAGCCTGGGGCCGCCCTGGCTCCCGGAACGCAATTCGATCTTCACCTCGTTCTTTTGCAGCGGCAATTCACCGCGATACTGCTCGAACCGGAAATACTCAAAATCCACGACGGGCTTTTCGCTGTCGGAACGGAAGACGAGGAAGACATCGCGCGCCCCTTTGGCCTCTGGGGAGAGTTCGGCCACGGCCTCACTGTAGATTTGGACATGGCTGCCGCGAACCCGGTCGGATTGCGCCAGCGCGACCTGGCCGACCAGCGGACCGTCCACGCGGTCGAGGTGCACCTCCAGCCGCCACGGGGCAGTGCCGTCGTTGCCGTAGACGGCGCGGATGCGCCGATAGCCATCGCCCAAACGAACCTTGTCAAACCTCACCCAGGCACCGTTCTCGATGTTGTAGAGAAAGGTCCACTGCCTGCGCATCTTCTCTTGCGCGCCATCGCTGTATTTCGCCTCGAGCACCAGGGGGTCGGTGGCGTTGCGGTGCCGTGGCGTGGCACGGGCCGACCGATCGGTGTTCATTTCTTTCGCCGCGCTGGCGAACCGCAGGACGGCTGACCGCCAGCCACCGCCGAAGTCCACCGGATCGAACGCAAACCAGTCGCCATTCTTCAGCCCCGTCAGGCCCGCGGGCGCCCTCGTGATGTCGCCGGATTGTGAGGAGCACTGCGACGCCTCGAATGGTCGGGTGACAAGCTGAGGCCACTTGGGCAGGGCGGGGGGTTCCGCGAAGTCATGCCCGAACCGAAAGGGTTGGCCGGCCGGAAAATCCTCGGGCCGCAGCTCGGCGCAAGTGCGCGTGAAGAGCCCGTGAAACACGTTATCGTGTTCGCGGATATCCACGCAGCAGGTGTTGAACCACATGTCGCGCTGGTGGGACCCGGGCGCCGCCCAGAGGAGATTGTGATGCAGGTCCACGTTGCAGGTCCCCTCGTCCAGATAGACGATGCCGAGCTTGTTCCACCGCATCGCCGAGATGTCGTAGTATTCGTGCATCACGTTGCAGGCCACCTGCGAGGGCTGGCCGTTGAGCGTCCCGCCGCTGCAGAAGTAGCCCGATAGGAACCCCGCGTCGCGCGTCAGCAGCATGCCGTTGTAGAGATGGTTGTGGGCGAAGAGCGTGGCCGCGTAGTCCATCGGACCGCGATTTCGCGAAGCGATGCTGGTGCCGTTGCCATAGAAGTTGAAGAAGTGCCGGCCCGCGTTGCGCATCGTGTTGAAGGTGATGACGTGGCCGCCGACGAGGAAGTTCTCGTAGTCGCTGAAGTCGCTGACCGCATCGGTGATGGCGTTGAGGTAATGGCCGACGTAGCTGACCTCGTCGATGAGGCAGTTGTGAATCGTGTGGTGATATCCCCGGATGTGGAACCCGGTGCCCGCGCTGAATCGCACGCTGCAGTTCAGGAACGCGTTGTCGTGGCCACCGACGAAGATGCCCGTCTCGCCCGATCGGATGGTATCGCGCCCCTTTTCGATCTGGCCGATGCCGTAGTGGCGCGTGTAGTGCGCGATGTAGGCGAGATCGCACCGATCCACCACGCAGTGCGCCGAGTTCTCCAGCCGCATCGATGCGGCGCGGACCGTCAGCCCCCCGATGCGGATGTGCTCGCGCCCGCTCAGGTCGAACGCGAGCTGGCGGCGCTTCACCTCGACGGAGCGCGGCCCTGCGCCGTCGGGGGTCATCAGGTAAAGCGTGTTGGCTTGCCAGTGCCATTCACCGGGGGCGTCCAGCGCGTGCATGTGTCCCACGATCATGCCCCGGCCCGCCTCGTGCTCCTGCGGGAACTTGCCATCATAGGCCGATCCGAACCACCAGCCCTGCGTGCGGTCGCCCACCTCGATCTCGCCCGATTTGGATCCCTCGATGACGCCGGTCTGCGCGCACCAGCCCTCGAAATGGACACCGCAGTACATGGCGCCCTTCCAGTAGTCATCGGGCTGCCCCTCCAGCAGTTTGCTCACGATCCGGCCCGGGCGGCTGACGCGCGTCTCCCTGGGAATCGAAAACTCGCCAAAGGTCGGCCACAGCGGCGACAGGTCGGCCACGTACATCTCCAGGCCTGGCGCGGGCGCGTTGGGATGGCGCGCCTCGACCATCAATTGCCCGTCGCAGAAGACCTGGTTGCGCCCCGGGCCCAACGTCCATGGCATCGCGGCCTTCCAGATGTTGCCCTCGTGCCGCGTCCAACCCGTCACCGGCTCACAGCCGCTGACGATGACCTTCTCGCCGCGGTACGGCTTGAGCGTGATGGGTTGCTCCGCCGTGCCGCTCCGCGGGAAGACCACCGTCTCTCGATAGGTGCCGCCGCGGATCAGCAGCGCGTCGCCCGGCCGCAGCGTATTCACCGCCGCCTGAAGCGTCGCGAACGGCTTGGTCCTCGTGCCGGGGTTGGCATCATTCCCATCGGGCGCCACGTAGAACTCGGCGGCGCGCGTCGCGGCGAGGGATGCCAGCAGGAGGATGACTATCGTGGGCGTCGGTGTCCTTCGATTCATGGGATCTTCGATTTCGAAGTGGTGCGCATGGGCCAAGCCCTAGTGACAAGAGCGACGATCGGCGGCTTCATTCGCGTGGGTCGTCCAGCGCTCGAGCGCCTCTGCGAATAGGGGGGCCCGTCTCGTGGCACCGCGCATTCCCCCCTCGGTGGAGACGGAGGGGGTCGGGTTTACGTCCAAGACGATCGGCCTGCCGCCCCGCACCAAAAAGTCGATCTTCCCGAAATCCATGCCGAGCTGGCGCCGGAACTCGCGGAGTTCTTCCGGGACCGGAACCGCCTCCCCGCGGCCGGGGATGCGGTTCGAGGCTTTCACGATCGGTTCGGGCGATAGCGAGCGCGAGCACGTTTCGGCATTGCCGAGGAACGTCCACTTGCGCAGGGCGTACAGCCCCTCCTGTTCTTCGGGCTCGAAGGGCTGAACCACGAGATTGGGATTGTGGAAGGCCTGTGGGGGAACCTCGCGCACGGACGCGTAGATCCGATAGTCGCGCGACGAGAGGCATGGTGTCCATCGCCAGAACATGGCCTCGGTCCATCGTCGGGCGAAGGGCAGCCCGCGAAGTCGCAGCATCAACTCCGAGCGCAGCCTGCGCCCCGGGATGATCTGCAGCTCGGGCCTGCCGCCGAAATTGAGGTCGGCCTTGAGGATCACCGGACCATTGAAATCTTCGCCGGCGCTCAGCACGCGTCCCCCGAGGGCGCGCTTCGAGATGTCGCGCACGCCCCGGTTCAGAACGCGATCATAGCGGACCAAGAAACGGTGGTACTCAGGGGGTCGCACGGTCAGGTCAACGTGCGGGATGAGGACATCCAGCGGAGGATGCGATCCCAGGCCTTGGAGGATCTCCACCGAATGCCCGCGTTCGCGCGCGGCCGCCAAGATGAAGTGCAACAGCCAGCGTTCCCTGCGCGAGAAACGAATGTCCCTGGCATGAATCAGGACGCCGATGCGCATCACGTATCACCCTGATCTGGCCACTCCGCTGGTCCTGCCAGATACGCTTGTGGGCTTGATAAATAGGTGAGGCTAGCGCAATTCACAAGGGCCGAATGGATAATGAAGTCCCGATTTTAGGCCGAGTGCCTCCATTCGAGGAGATTTATGGGGAAGGGGTATACGTGTCCCCCAGGATTTCCTTCGTGTCGCGCGGATGGGCCCGGGGTGATCGGTCGTACGCCGACATGTTGTCGGGGCGATTCGCCACCGCGCCCGGTGACGCACCGCGGCTGGTGGCGGCGGCCGCCGTGACCCCGGCCGTGGCGAGATGGTTCCGGCTCGCCGGGCTGCCCCTGCGCGAGGACTGCGACCAGTTCGCCGACGAGGCGCAGCACGAAATGCACTTGCGCTCCGCCATCGGGAGGGGATGGCGCATCGCCAGCCAGTTTCCGATCTACGAAGACCACTGGGCGGCCCCCCATGCGCTGAATCCGGCGGATCTCCACTGCCGCCTGGGCGACAAGCGCTCGATCTCGGAACTTGTCCCCGAAGCATTTCGGCCGCACCGGAGCGTCGTCGAGGGGCCTGATTTCGTGGCGGGAAAAGTGCAACCGCCCATCCCCTGCGCGCTGAAGGTGTCGAGCCGGTTCTCCGCCACGGGGGGCCACGGGGTTTGCATCTGCCTGACGCCAGACGAAGTGGATGCCGCCCGGCTGGAATTCAAGACGGCCGAGCGAGTCGTGATCGAAGAGCACCTGCCCTTCGTCAGGACCTTTTGCTTTCATGGCGCGATGATGGGGGGCGGACGGGCCGCGCTGCTCGGGGTGACCGAACAGATCATAGTTAACCGGTCCCGCTATAGCGGCGGGTGGCACGGCCCCGGCGTGGATCCATCCGCCGAGGCCTGGCGGGCCGCACGCGAGGTGATGCGACGGGTCGCGGCCACCGGCTTCCGGGGCATTATCGGGCTCGATCTCGGCGTCCTGCCAGACGGGTCGGTCCGGGCTTTCGATGTCAATCCCCGCGTCAATGCGTCAACCTCGGGCCTCTGGCTGCAGAGTTTTCGGCCGGACCTCAATACCCGCCACGGGCGCATACAGGCTTGGCGCAGCAGCCTGTCGTGGGAGGCGGTCGGGGCCATTATCGAGCCGGAGATCAAGGCCGGCCGATGGATGCCGCTCTCGGTCCGCGATCCGGCCCTGAACATCGGTCAGGGCCCGGGGCCGATGATGGCGGGCGTGGCGTTGGGCGCAACGCGCGAGGAGGCACTCGCCGTGGGCGCGGAGCTGCGGGAACGGCTGAGCGCCGACATTCCGTGATCGAGTTCAAAGCCGGCAGCGCGAAATGCGCAGCCACGTCTGAAGCGCCAGGGCTGTCATCAAGAGATTGGCCGGCACGAGGGCGGTCGAACGGGCCGTGAGGCGCAATCGTTTGATCGCCGCAGGATCGAACAGGCCGGCGGCACGCAAGGCCCCATCGGAGAGTGCGTCCTCGGCCCAGTCGGACAACCGGGGACGGGCCAACCACTCGCGGAACGGGACGCGCAACCGAGTTTTGCGCGCGGTGCGAATGATCTCGGGCAGCAGCCCACGGCCCGTTTCCCGCAGCAAGAACTTCTCGGATTGGTTGGGGTGATAGCCGCGCACTTTGAGTCGGCGCGGAAGGCCGGCGCAATACTCCCAGAGTTCGTGGTCGAGGAATGGGGGCCGGACCTCAACGGAATGGGCCATGCCCATCTTGTCGAGGATCGTGTTGGTTGAATCAGGCAGTCGCGTGCGAGACTGGAGCCAGAGGATTTGCTGAAATGGATCGCGATGCCCGGCCTCGGCGACCCACTGGAACCAGGGGGCCAGGAGTTCGCGCATGGGACGACGCTCGATGGCCGCCCGGAGATCCGGCGCGAGGAGGCTCAAGGTCGGGGCCTTGGGGCCCGCCGCACTTCGGTCGAGATACCAGTAGGCGACGGCCTTGGGATCGGTGCGGCCTCCTTCCTCGAACTGTCGGGCGACCTCGACGAATCGCTCGACCCATGGGTGTCGCCCGGACGAGGCCAGCTGGAGCAGGAAGGGCCATCGGTTCCAGAGGCCGCTCCGGATCGACCTGTTCCAGTGCCATGCATAGCCGCCGAGCAGTTCGTCGGCACCCTCTCCGGTGAGGACCACCTTCAGGCCGAGTTCCTTGCAGGCGCGGAATATATGGAAACCCGCCATGAACGTGGGCCGCGTGAGGGGCTCCTCGAGCGAATCGAGCACGGCCGGATACCCGTCCATCAAATCTTGGCGAAAATGAACCAGGTGCGTTTCAAGGCCAAGCGCCGCGGCGCAGGCCGACGCGCGCTGCGTCTCGTCGTAGGCCTCGACATCAAAGCCGAGGGTGACCAGTGGAAATCGTTGTGGCAGGAGTCGGCGCATCAGTGCCGCGATCGTGGCGGAATCGATGCCGCCGGAGAGCAGGGAGCCCACCGGGACATCCGCCATCAGGTGGCTTGAGACCGCCCGCTCGAGCCGCTGCCGGAACTCCTCGTGGGCGCCGCGGTGCCGGGCGGGTGCGTACGAAAGTCGCCAATAGGGGCGGATCTCGATGCGCCCCTCGCGAATGACGAGGTATTGTGCGGCGGGCAGTTTGCGAATTCCGGCGTATAGGGTGCGCGGCGCGGGCGTGTAGCCCAGCCGCAGAAAGAGGGCCAGGGCGTCGATATCGATGCGGCGATCTGGATTTGCCATCAGGAGGAGGGGCCGGATCTCAGAGGCGAAGTGAAGCCGCCCGTCGTGCTCCAGATAGTAAAGGGGCTTGATACCCATGCGGTCCCTCGCGAGGCAGAGGGATTTCCGGCGCCCATCCCAGATCGCGAAGGCGAACATGCCGCGCAATCGCTCAAGCAGCCCGTCCAACCCCCAGGCCTCATAACCATGTGGCAGGATCTCCGCATCCGAGTGGCTGTGGAACCGATGCCCGTCCGCTTCCAGCTCACGGCGCAATTCGGCATGGTTGTATATTTCGCCATTGTGGATGGCCCGGATCGTGCCGTCCTCGCTCGCGGCAGGCTGGTGGCCCCCCGCCAAATCCACGATGCTCAGGCGCCGGACGCCAAGGGCGATGGTGCCTTCGAAGTGAGTGCCGTCCTCGTCGGGGCCCCGGTGTGTCAGTGTCGCCAACGCGGCACGGAATTTATCCCGCACAACGGGCGCATCGTTGGTCAGACCCAGGGCCCCGATGATCCCGCACATGCGCTCTTGCCCTCAGGTCGGGGCGACCGGCCGCACGATACGGACCCCTTCGGTACCGTCTGGTAAAACCATCTCCCCAGTGTATTAAACGTGAGATTCGGGAGCAAGGTCGCCCGCCATTATCAGGTCAATGCGCAACCACATCTATAAGAAAGACAGGAGACGCGCGGGGGAGGGCCGATGAGCGAAGGGCCGCGGGGCACCGCGTTTCTCTCGGAAGCATGGGCCGCGATCCAGGGGGGCGACGTGCCGCGTGCACTGCGCCACATCGCTGAGGCCTACGGGCACATAGGGCGCTGGAGCGATGGCGGGCAACGGCTCCCCATCGGATGGCCGGAGGCCGACCGCGTGATTGCCGCCGCGGCCGACATCGTGCGCGCCGCGGCCGGGCCCCCTGCGCCGATCGCCGGGGAGGAGCGCAACGACGCGATATTGTTTTCGCGCTGGACCAATTACGGTGGTCATCGCTTCGCGGCGACCGACATCCTGCGTGCGTCGCCCGCGCGCAACAAATATGCATTTGTCATCCATCCGGGCAAAACCGAGTCATCCAGAGAAAAGATGGCCTTGCGGCTCGACATTCCGGCGGATTGCTTGGAGGTGGTTCCGGCCGAGGTGCGGGACAAGCCCTGGGAATGGTTGCCGGCGAGACTCGCGGCCCGCGGCTGTTCCCGGCTTTTCATCGTGCATGAGACCTACAGGCCGGGCGTCCTCGTGGCCGCCCTTGTCTCGTCATGCGCCGGCATTTACATCTTGCATCACATTGATGCCAAGCCATGCAGCGGCCTGTATCTGCCCCGTGCCAAAGTCGTCGATCTGACCCCTTTCTGTTATCATTACTCTCGGCGCAATCTGGCCATCAGTCCCATCTATTTGCCGCTGGTGTCGGAGGCTCCCACCGGAGAGAGGCCCGCATTCTGGGCGAGTGGCGCGTTGTGCACCGCCACGTGCGGGCGCGAGGAGAAATTCGAGTCTGGCAGAGGTTTCCCCTACGCCGCGGTGGTTGCGGAGAGATTGCGGCGATTTGGCGGCCGGCACGTGCACATGGGCCATCTCTCCGAGGGGGCGCTTGAGATGATCCGCGTGGCGCTGCGGCGGGCCGGCGTCGAACCGGGCCTATTCGAGTACTTATCGCGCGTGCCGAATCTACCCGCCGCCCTCTGGGCCAACCGGGTGGATCTCTTTATCGCATCTTTCCCGTTGGGCGGCGCCCGGACGACCATCGACGTGATGGCTTCGGGCACCCCGGCCGTCGTCAACGTCCGAAGCCCCCAGGAGCGCCCTTACGGACTGGGCCTCCGCCCGCCGGGCACCGCAGAATGGTCGACGCCCGAGGACCTCTGGGCAATCCTGGGCTCGGCGGACCCGGGCTCGCTTGCCGAGCGATCGCGGCTTGCCCGCGCGTATTTCGAGCAACACCACAGCTTCAGCGTGTTGGCTGAGGCGCTCGCGAGGCCGGAGATCGTTGGCGTGGAGCCGCCACCGCTTCCCGATGACTCGCCATTCCCGTCCCCTCAGAACGCTCTTTGCCAGGTGTTATCGGATGTGGCGTGGTTCCGGCGGAGCGAAAGAGAACTGCGCGCAAAGGTCGGTGCGCTCGAGGAGGCGATCGCCCGGAGCATCAAATGGCCGAGGTGGTTGAAGCGCTGAAGATTCCCGCAGCCGTGAGGCAGGCAATCCTATCCGCCGGCGCACGATGGCGCCCAGGGCTCTTGGTTCGCTCGACCGAAGCCGTTGGAGTCCAGGCTTTAGCCTGTTGGGTGCCCGATTCAGCCTAAAGGCTGAACTGCAACAGGTTGCTGTCGAATAACCAAAAGCCCTGCGATGGTGCCGTAGTCCCACACCGGCGGACTTTGCAAACTCCGCGCGGCTGCTAGCGTACCCCTTGGTCGGAGACGCACGGCGCCATGTTCTGGCCTCCGAGAGACCCGCGGGGAGGCTGTCGGCGGTCATGGCTGTCAGGAGCAGACCGCTGGCCGACTGGTGCCTGCATCGTGGCGCGGATGGCAGCAAGTGAAGAAGTGGACTTCTCGTATCTGGTTCCGGATGACGTCATGGCGTTTTCGCCGGAAGGTGCTGGGCCTGAAGGCGCTCTTGTGGCGGCGGATGCTCTTCAGGACCACGTTCATTGCCATCACCGGCAGCGTGGGCAAGACGACGGCCAAGGAATGCCTTGGGGGAATCCTGTCAAAACGATATCGGGCGGTGAAGACGCGCTACAACCGGAATGGGGCCCGCGGGGTGCCACGGACCCTTCTCACGGTCAAACGGCGACATCGCTATGCGGTCATCGAAATAGGCACGGAAAGGCCCGGCCAGATCGAGATGTCGGCCAAGTTTGTGCGTCCGCGGATCGCCATCATCCTGACGGTTGCCAGGACACACACCAACAACTTCAAGACCCTTGAGGACACCGCGGCCGAAAAGGCGCGACTTCTGGATTTTCTGCCGCCGCGGGGCATCGCGATACTGAACGCCGAGGATCCTCGGGTGCTCGCCATGGCGTCGAAATGCCGATGCACGGTGAAGACATTTGGACGGTCGCCGGGAGCCGACATCTGGGCCGAGGAGATATCTTCGAAATGGCCCTCCCGGCTGATTTTCCGGGCGCACACGGCGTCGGAAACCGCATGGGTCAGGACAAGCCTGGTGGGGGAGCAATGGGTGAACTCCGTCCTGGCTGCCCTGCTGGCGGCGCAGTGCTGTGGGGTTTCGCTGGGCGACGCGGCCGCGCTTGTGGCAGATGTTCAGCCTTTTCTGGCAAGGATGCAACCGGTGTCCCTGCCGTGCGGGGCGACTCTTTTGCGCGACGAGGCGACAGCCTCGATCGACACCGTGGACCCTGCCCTGAATGTGCTGAGGGATGCGAAGGCGGAGCGGCGGGTGCTGGTCATCAGCGACACTTCCGATTCTGGCGAAAGGACTCGATTTAGACAGAAGGAGCTGGGGCGGGTGGCCGCTGAGATATCGGAATTCGCCGTATTTCTCGGGGACTCCAGACACCACGCCATGAAGGCGGCCCTGGCGGGGGGCATGAGCGCGGACTGCGTCCGGGGCTTCGACTCGATCAAGGAGGCAGTCGAGTTCCTCAAGTCAGAACTGCGCAGCGGGGATCTGGTGCTGTTGAAGGGGCGCAGCTGCGATCATCTGGAGAGGATCTATCTCGCGCAACTGGGGCCGATCGGGTGCTGGAAGGTGAAATGCCGCGAAAGGACGCTGTGCGACATGTGCCAGCATCTGCGGCCGGAGGAGAAGACGCTTTGAGGAGAGGGGAAGGCCGCGTTGCGCCCTCGGCTCCAGATCTCGCGCGGGTCTAGAGTTTTGCCGCGAGTGCCTGGAACTCGCCGATTGTTCCACCGAGGACGAGATTCTGGTGTGCGGCGGGGTGATGCGACCGGGCGCGCGAATGGTGTCGGGCGCCCGGCCCGCGCGTCTCGCGTCCCTGCGAGGGGCCGTGGATCTCGCGACGCTCCGGCCGCATCCGTGGCTCCACCGGGCGGTGGCGGCGCCCTACGAAGCATTCGGTGTAACGCCACCGAACACGGGAGCCGAAGAACGGGAACCGGCGCAAGGATAACGGCTGGGAACGCATCATTCACAATCCTTCGGGCCTCATTGGCTGGCATTCGTAGAGGACGACGCCGCCGCGCCTGAGGATCTCGCGCTGGACATCGGGCACGTTCACGGCGCGGACTTTGACGCCGGCATTCTGCGCGATCTTTGCCGCGATGCCGGCCGCCTCGCCGAGCGCCATGAAGACCGGCTCCATGCGGATGGGCTGGTAGCCGACGTGGCTCGCGCTGCACGCGACGGGGACGAGCAGTCCCTCCACGCACTTGGGCACGAGGATGCGATACGGCAACTGGGTTGGCTGGAAATCGATATAGAAGTAACCCTCCCGCACACCGGGATGCGCCGGATCGTATTTGGTGACGCCATGGCAATCGATCGCGTACTCGGCGACCGCGATGCCATCGGGTTTGCGGCGGGGAAGCCCTGTCGCGTGCTCGGGGTCGGTGTCGCGCTCGGTGAAGGTGTACTCGCCCCAGATGCGGCGTCCCTGGCGGACGTAGATGTGGTGGGGGCGGTGGCGATTGTCGGCGAACTCGTTCTTCGGGAAGCCCCAGAGCAGCGCCTCTTCGCGGAGGCCGGCCGGCACCGCCTCATCATGCTGAAGGAACCAGATGAGTCCCTCGTTGTGATTCCAGTAGCGCTCGAAGATGCTCGCGCGTTCCTCAGGGCCAGCCTCGGGCCAGCCCCAGTTTTCCTCGGCGAGGTCCAGCGACTCGCTGGGAACGCCGGTGTCCGGATGCGGGTGATCGCTGTTCGCCTCGAAGTTGCCATTGGGCATCGGGTAGAGCTGGATCGCGTGGCGCAGTTGCGTGACTTTGCCCGCGGTGATGTCGGCGAGCAGGTGCCGGTAGTCGTCGCGATTGTAGCCCGGCGGCTTCTCCACCGGCACGGAGTTCGCCTGGTCCTTCGTCATGTGGAACCGGAAGCAGAATGCTTGGATGCCGTCGTCCGCCTCGCCGGTGGAACCGGGCAACGGGTGCCGGTCGCCGAAACGCACGTAGATCTTGCCCGCGTGCGGTTCGCCAAACGTGGCCCGGCTCTCGCGCCCCACGCGATAGGGCACACCGGCGAGCGCGGCGAGATCGCCCTCGTACGTGGCGTCGATGAAGGCCTTCGCGCGAAACTCGACCCTCGAGCCCGGTCTGGTGAGATCCTCGGTCACAATGCCCACGAGCCGAGTCGTGGGTCCGAAGTCCTTGGGGGGGGCACCATCGATGCGTTTGCCGCTTGTGGCATCGCGCTCGATCCCATCGGTCCCGGCGACCCGCGCGGCGACCACGCGATGCCTCTCGATGAGGCGGATGCCCTTTTCGCCCGAGAGCATCTCGCGGTAGATCCGTTCGGCGATCTTGGGCTCGACCATGTGCCCGCCCTGGCAGACCTTCACCTGCGCGGAATCTGCCCCGTAGGTTTTCGCGTAGTGGTCTCGCACGCGGCGCGCGAACTCCGCGAACAATCCGCCCACCGCCGCCTTCTTGCGGATGTCGGCATTCGTCAGTCCCCCGGAGACGATTCCCCCCACGTGGCCCAGTTCCTCCAAGAGGATTACGCTCGCCCCTCCCCGGGCGGCGGCCACGGCGGCCGCGACGCCACCCGGAGTCGCACCCACCACGACCACGTCGGAATGGCGTTCCGGAGGTGGCGCATCCGTCGCGGGGGACTTGCCGGGGACGATGCCCAATGCCGCAACGGCGAGCGAGAGCCTGAGCAGGTTGCCGCATCCCGGTTGGGGCGCATGAGTTTGGATGGTTTTCATACCGCGCGAGAGTATATGTGTAGGCTACGCCACAGCCCCCGCAGGTGTCTGTGGCGGAAGCGTCGCAGTATATGCCGAAAGCGCCGCCTGAGGCCAGTCGTTGGGCGCGGACGCGGGCCGAGTTCCTGCGCCGGATCGCCATCGACAGTCATTTCCACAGGGTTTTCGATGGGCTGCCCGACATCCATTTTTTTGTCAAGGACCGCGCCGGGCGCACCCTGTTCTTCAGCCGGGGGCTGCCCGCGCACCACGGGCTACGGGACGAGGCGGAGATGCTCGGCAAGACCGACCACGACCTGACGCCCGGGCCGCTGGCGCGGAAGTACCTCGCCGATGATCGCCGAATCCACCGCACGGGCGAACCGATCTTGCATCAGGTGGAAGTCTGGATGGACCACGTGGGGCTTCCCGATTGGTTCATAATCAGCAAGTTTCCCATCTTCGACCGGCGTCGGCGCGTCATCGGCGTCATGGGCACACTGCGCGCGTGCGGTGGCATCGCCCCTCCCGAACTTGGCCCGTCACGGATCACGCCCTCGGTCAAGCGCCTGCGCGAGGACCTGTCGGCGTTTCCAACGATCGCGGAGCTGGGGCGGATCTGTCGCCTCTCCCCGCGGCAACTCCAGCGCACCTTCCACGAGGCGTTCGGCATGAGCCCGCGCACCTATTGGATGAAATGCCGTATCCGCGCCGCCTGCGAGGCGCTGGCGCGGGGCGAGGAGAGCATCGCCGATATCGCCGCCCGGCTCGGTTTCTGCGACCAGAGCAACTTCACCGCGCACTTTCACAAGCACACCGGGAAGACGCCGCGCGCCTTTCAACGGGGCGCCTGAGGCCGGATGCGGATATTGCGGAATTCTATCGGCGCCCCGGCGTGTTTTCCCTGAAGGCCGATGTGCCCTCGCGTCGGCAATTCGGCCAAAGGTTTGCTAAGCCATGGGGGGATGGCGGTGCCATCGGGATTGTTCTTTGCCGATGTCCACTGGCGCAGATCGATCTCGTTGATCACCTCGCCGTTGAGCATCACCCGGATCATTGGCCCGCGGCAGGTTATCGTCATGCGGTTCCACTCGCCGGCCTTCCGGACGTTGCTTCTGATCGCCGGTTTGTGGCCAAAGATGGCGCCGCACTGCCAGCTTTTCGGGCTGTTGGCCCTCTTCGGGAAATAGTCGTCTGCGATCTGGATCTCAATGGAGTTCGGGATCCAGTTCTTGGGGTCGCTGCCGTACACGAACACCCCGCTGTTGGTCCCCTCGGCATTGCGGAATTCCAGATCGAGGGTGAAATCAGAGTACCTGTCGCGGGTCCAGATGCACTGGTCCTCGGTGGCACCGAGGATCCCATTGCTCCAAGACCATACGCCCGCGGGGGCGATGGCATCGGAGAGATCCGGCGCAAACAGTTGGCGCCAGTCGGTGGCATCGGGATGCACGGCTGGCGGCCCCCCGGATGCCGCGGGGGCTCCGGCCGTCACCATCAGGCAGAGGGTGAATGCCCGGAGTTTCATCGCGCCTCGCTCGAAGACGTGGCGGGGTTCGTTTGGATCGCGCTCCCTAGAGCGTCCAACCCTCGCGATACTTGGCTCGGACAAAGGCATTGGCCTCGGCATCATTGGTGACCTCCATTTTCTCCCCATCCCACATCAGGTCCCTTCCGGGAAAGCGGACGGCCAAGTTGCCCATCAGCACCATTTCGGATAGGGGCCCAGAGTAATCGAAGTTCGAAGAGGAGAGTTTTCCATCTTTGCAGGATCGGATCCAGTCCTGCTCGTGTCCGTCGATCCCGTGCGGGATGCGCGGCACGGTCGGCTCGGGTGGCCGAAAGTCCTTCATGCGCGCCTCGGGGATAAGCCTCGGGTTCTTGCCATAGCAGCCGCCCATGAGCTTGCCCTTGTCGCCGATGAAGAGAACGCCGCCGTCGGAGTCGCCCATCTGGCGACCGGGCTCGAGTTCATCCGGCCTGCGCGGCATCATGCCACCGTCCCACCACGTGAGGCGCACGGGCGGCAGTCCCTCGCGCTCGGGGAATCGATAGCGCACGATCGTGGACCGCGGGAACATCTCGTTTTTGGGTTCGGTCTTTTTCCAGAATTCTTCCCAGTAGGTGGAAATGCAGCCTTCCACCCTCTCGGGGTACTTGAGTTTAAGCGCGAGGAACGGCACGTCCAGGATGTGGCAGCCGAGGTCGCCCAGCGAGCCGGTGCCAAAATCCCACCACGCCCGCCACTTGTTCGGGTGATAGGTGGGGTGATAGGGGCGCATTGGGGCCGGTCCGATCCACATGTCCCAGTCGAGCGATTCGGGCACGGCCGGCGTCTCCGTGGGCCTGCCGACCTCGATGCCCTGCGGCCACACCGGCCGATTGGTCCACGCGTGCACCTCGCGGACTTGGCCGATCACCCCCGAATCGATCCACTCCTTGACCATGCGTATGCCGTCGCCAGAGCGACCCTGGTTCCCCATCTGGCTCATCACCTTGTGCTCCCTAGCGGCCTCGGTCAGGCGGCGCGCCTCCCAGACGGAATGGGCCAGCGGCTTCTGCACGTACACGTTGAGGCCCCGGCGCATCGCCGCCATCGCGATCACCGCATGCGAATGGTCGGGCGTGGCGATGATGACCGCATCGATATCCTTTTCTTTGTCGAGCATCTCGCGAAAATCCCGGTGGCGTCTCGCCTGCGGGTATTTCTTGAACGTCTTGGCCGCGTAGTCCGAGTCGATGTCGCAGAGGGCGACGATGTTCTCGGTTTCAGAATTTCGCAGGTTCTTGGCCCCTATCCCGCCGACGCCGATCGCGGCGAGATTCAGCCGCTCGTTGGGCGATGGGCGGCGGCGCCCATCGGCGAGCGTCCGGCCGCGCAGGATCGCGAATGCGGCTGCGGCGCTGGTGGCCCTGAGGAAATCGCGGCGGGGGATGGGGGATGACGGCAGGGATTCAGCCTTATCCATGTTGCCATGTTGCCCTGGCGGCCAGTCCCTGTCTGTAGGGCAAGCGCCAGAGCTTATGCCGAAAACGACATCGGGATCGGGCTTTCCCAACGGGGCGACCGGGCGCAGATTATTCGCACAGGAGGCAACGATGACCAACGAAGAACAGAGGGCCATGCTGTCGATCGCCATGCTGGCGGCATTCGCCGATGGGGCCAAGGATGATAAAGAGCGGGCAGAAATCCGGCGCGTCGCGGAATCGTTGTCTGGCGAGTCCGACTTAAACGTCGCGGCGGTCTATCAGGATGTGTTGCTGAAGAAGGCGACGGCCGAGGGAGCCGCGGCGGCGCTCCCGTCTCCAGAATTGCGGCAGTTGGCCTACGAGCTTGCGGTGGGTGTGTGCGATGCCGACGGTCGGCGCAACGACGCCGAGTGCCAATTTCTCAGCGGCTTGGCCAACACACTGGGCGTCGCCGCGGGCGAGGCGAGTCGGAGCGCGGAGGTCGCCGATGCGATCGCGGACGCGCCGCTGGCGAATGTGCCGCCCGTCCTGGCCGGTGCCGTTGGGACTGCCGATGCCGCCGGGATGGAGAAACTGATACTGAACTGCGCGGTCCTGAATGGCGCGCTCGAGTTGCTCCCGCAATCGCTCGCCACGATGGCCATCATCCCGCTGCAGATGAGAATGGTGTACCAGATCGGCAAGGCCCATGGCCATCAGCTGGATCAGGGGCATATCAAGGAATTCCTCGCCGCGCTGGGCGTCGGCCTCACTTCACAGTACGTCGAGCAGGTCGGCCGCAAGCTCGTGGGCGGGATCTTTCGCGCGGTTGCGGGCAAGCTCGTCGGGCGTCTCGGGAGCGCCGCGACCGGAGCCGCATTCTCGTTCGCCACGACCTACGCGCTCGGCCAAGTCGCGCGCCGCTACTATGCCGCGGGACGAAACATGGACATGGCGCTGCTCAAACAGACATTCGCCAACATGCTCGGGGAGGGAAAACAGCTCCAGGCCCAATACGCCTCCCAGATCGCGGACAAGGCCCGCACCCTCGACGTCGGGCAGGTCTTGCGGATGGTCAGGGGCGGTTGAACGGGGGCGGGCTCAGCCGTGAATGCGCCACGAGCCTGCCATCTTTCGGTCTGTCCCCCCTCGCGCCGCCGCCGGCGCCCAGAGGCGCCGCATCATTCATGTGGAAACTCGACACCCACTGCCGCCTGACACAGGCGGCCCACAAGATTTGTGGGGCGTCTCTGCGAGACGCCAAACGCTGGCGAAGGTTCAGGTCAAAGATCGTCGGGCCGCATCCAGCCGATCTGCCATGGGCCGATGGTGGGGAGCGTCACGAGGGCGTCGCGCTCCTCCCGGCGAATCGGCAGCGTCACCGGTTTTTCGTTGGGCAGGATCCAGGACAGTGTCGTTAGCGTCTCTCTGCACCCGCGGAGGCGGAGCGTCACCGGTTTCTGCGTGCCGATCGACGCGTTGAGCACCGTGACGCTGCGCAGGCAACCATCTTTCGTGACGCGCGGAACCAGCATCATCTGGGCCATTGTTTCGATCACCACTGGGAGGTGCCCCCGCGCCACCCAATCCGCGGCGCGCAAGAGCTGATTTCGCTGTGCGGCGCTGACCGAGGTGCTGTAACTCACGAGGGCAACACGGCCGCCCCCTGGTGTCGTGAAACCGCGCACATCCGCCATCGCGGTGGGCAACTCGGTCGCTTTGAAACCGGCGTTCATGCCGCGTTCCCCGAGCCTGCCCCAGGCGGCATCGTCGACCAACACGCCGCCCGAAAACACATTCTTGGCATCCTCATCCGTCATGCCATCGATCGCTTCGGCATCGAGCATGAAGGCGGCTGGCCAGGCCCCGTCCGGACACAGCGGCAGCCCCAGCACGGCGAGTTCGTTCGCCGCCTGTCCCGTCTTGGCCGTCATCCAAGACCGAGCGTCCTCGCGCGCGCCCAAAGGTCGTTTCGCGTGTTGCCTGCTCATGAAGGGTTGAACGCCGCCCGGTTGAGATCCGGCATTGAAGTGGACGTACGTCTCATAAAAAGGTCGCCAGCCCGCAAGTTCTTCCAAGAACGTCGACGCGTACCATTCCATCGGTTCGACCGCGGAACAGAGTATGGCATACGAGAGGCTGTCCGCGCCCATGGACAAGTAGAGCATGGACTCGACGGCCAAACCGTGCGCCGACTTACCCGTCGCCCAGTGTTTGTATCCTTCGACCTCTGGGGCGATGCACTGCACCGATTGCGGGAGCCGTCGGATTTGCCGCGCGATGCCGAACGCTTTTTCGATCATTCCGCGCGGCGCGTGATCGTTGTAGAATCCGCTCCCCGGCCGCGAGCCTGCGGTCCATCCTGTCTCTTCCTCGAATGCCCGGAAGATCGGTCTCCAGTCGTAGCCGTTCAAGAGGTCGCCATGCCCGTTGTAATGCTGCAGGCCCATTCGCGTATCGGGTGATACGGCGTGAACGCCCTGTGCGGCCGCCCGCGCCACGCCCGCGAGGCTGTCCTGCCCGAACGCGATCCACCTGTCGCGCAGCGCCGCCGCACCATCGCCGCGAGCCATCGCCGCGACGAGGGTCTCTCGCGTCCACGCCCCCTTCGTCTCTCGGTTGAATAGGCCGATGCACGTTTCGCAGAAACAGCCATCCCGAGCGGGGCTGTGCCGCGCGATGCGCAGATCGTCGTCCAGCCAAACCATGCCGGGTCTGAAAGCGGCATAGAGGGTTGCCGTTTCCCTGATATGCGCCAGGAACGCCTGTTGGCGGGGGCAGCTGCACTGTTTGGTCTTCACGCCACCGGAATCGACGAGGGTTCCCCACGTCAGGAGGGGGGCGTCGGCCGAAAAGCCGTCGGCATGGCCGATCGTTGAACCGATCTGCACGCTCGGGATAACGCCGATCTTCCGCATTTCCTCTGCCGCCTCGGACATCAGCCTGGCCGATTCCCGATGTTTCTCGATGGGTGTGGCGCCCGGCTCGGTGCAGAACCACACCTCATCACAGGCATTCCGGTACCGCGAAAAAGCCGCGAGGCTTTCTTTCAGGAGTTGTTTGTCCGCATGATGGTGGGGCCACAGCCGGATGATCATCCTGAAAGGGTCTTCGACCGTTCGCGGAACACCGGGCGCCGGGGCACGCCCAGTCTCCTGCGGATTCACGGGCCGCGCCTCGTCCGCCCCCATCGCAACCGTCGCGGCCAGCAGCGCGGCGGCGATCTGATATCGAGGGCCCCTTTGATGCGCTTTCAATCGTGGAAACTCTCCCTCGCCAACCTACAGGAACGTGAGCTTGAACCCATGCCTTTTTCCACCGATCAGCGCCGAACCACCGGAAGGGTTCTCGGAGTGACACATGGGCGTGCAGCTGTCACGAGGCAGCGCCCTCCGCGGCCGGTGTCTCACAGAGACGCCATCTACGATCTTAGACACGCCATGCGAGCATCCTGGGGAGGGCCCGCGGCCTGAGGTTGTCTCAAAACTCAAACGCCAAACACGGAACACCCAACAATCAATGCCCATCTGTTGATAGAGGGGACTTCCAATGGCGTGCGGCGCCCGACAATGCACGGCATCTCACAGAGATGCCCTACAAAATTTGTAGGCCGCCTGTGTCAGGCGGCGCTGTTCAGAGATTTTGAGACACTTTCGCCTCGCGGGCCGCGATGGCCGTGGTTCGCGGGCGTGCTGGTGGATGGCGGACGCCGGGGCCGGCGTCCCTCCCGGCTGATACGGCGGCCCAATGCCGTACCGCGTCTCCGTGAGTCGCCGACGTCGAGGCAATGGCCTGGAATCTGGTCATGAACCGGCGGGAGTTCCTGAAGACGGGTTCGTGGGCGGGTCTGCTGGCAACCGCGATGCCAGCCGCCCCGCTGTCCGCCGCGAGCGCGGAACTCGCGGCCGCTCCGGTCCCGCAAGCAATGTCTGGAGGCTCGGGCCCCGCGCGCTGCGCATCCTCCGGCGCGTGGCGTAACTTGATTTGAAGCCTCGCACTGCGATCAGGCCCGTGGGGCGGACAATCCTGTCCGCCAGCATCCGCCCAAGGTCGACGGCGCAGGCATGATTGCCTGCGCCACGACTCAGTTCGGTTCGCCTGAGAGCAGGCTCCTGCCGTGCTTCATCCGAATCCTCGGGAGGCGAGCACGCTCACGCCGCCAAGATGAAATCTTTGCCCATGGCTCGTCCCCCCGCCTCCAGCCGGGCCCGGATCAGATCGCGCGCCCCACGGGAGGCCACGAACACGACGACGAATGCATCGCGCGGGATTTCGTCGGGGTGCACGACGGGGCGGCCGACGGCGCGTCGGCCGATCAGGCGTGGGGCGATATCGACGTGGCTCACGATCTGTATCCCATGAGGCAGGAGCATCTCGGCGCGGCGACGCGCGAGGCGCCCGGCACCCCATGTCATGATCTCGGGGTGGCGCGGGTTATGCTTTGCCAGCCAACGGGCGAGGTACTCGGCCTTCAGACGAAAGAATGCCTCCTTGGAATATCGCGCATCGGTGCGCGACAGGCGCGCGGGCGGGTCGTTCCACACGAGCAATTCCTCCGGCAACTTGGCCATCTTGACGCCGGCCCCGAGCCATCGCAGCCAGAGTTCATAATCTTCTGGGAAGGGTCCCTCCCGATAGCCGCCGTGGCGCGCGGGCAGTTCGCGTCGAAACATGACGCTCGGGTGCGCGAAGGGCGACTCGATGAATCGGTGCAGGGAGATCTCCTCTGGCTTCAGCAGCCCGTTGATCCAGTCCACGTGCAGCGCGTAGCCGCGGCTCGCGACGGCGTCCCCGCCGAAGGCGACGCGGCATCCGACGAGACCCGCGTCGGCGCAAGCATCGAGATGGGCCTTCTGGCGGGCCAGTCGCTCCGGATGCGAAATGTCATCGGCATCCATCCGCGCGATGTGGGGTGCGGTCGCTGCCGCGATGCCTTGATTCAGGGCGGCGACGATTCCGCAACCGCTCGCGCGAATCGGGATCACGCGAGGATCGTCGCTCGCGGCGCGGCGGGCGATGTCCGGCGTCGCATCGGTCGAACCATCATCGATGACCAGGATCTCTATTTCGCGCAACGTCTGGCCCCGCAGGCTATCCAGTGCCGCGGGCAGCGTTGCCGCCGCATCGCGCGCGGGCAGGATGACGGAGACAGCGGGGGTCATTGGGAAAACGGCCCGCTCACGGTCGGCCGCCACGGCTCGCGTGTCCCTCCTCAGACGTATCCATTTGTGTGAGTCCGTGCTTTCCGATGAAGCTGTTCTCGCTTAGGGCACGGCATCGAGGGGCACGTCGAGGACGTCGAAGCGCTGCCAGTCGCGGTAGCCATAGTGCCACCACTCGCGGAGCAGGGGGTAGAAGCCGTTCGCGACCATGGTTTCCTTGAGGATGCGGCGGTTCTCGATGCGCTGCGGATCCAGCTGCGTGTAGGCGTGGGCGGCGCGCGGCGAGAACTCGTCGAAATCGGTGGGCATCGGAAGCGGCTTTCCGGTCTTCAGATCGAAGAGGGTGAGGTCGACGGCGGTTCCGCGGTTGTGTTGTGAGCCAATCGAGGGCGGTGAGATGTAGAGGGCCCCTGCCTTCTTTGATCGCCACATCTCGACCGTGACCGAATACGGCCGATACGCATCGAAGATCCTGAGGCCGATGCCGCGCGCGGCGAGGGCTGCCTGGACTTTCAGGAGGCGTTCGGCGACGGGGCGACGGAGCAGCGCGCGCGGGGTGTCATACAGGGGGCGGCCCATGAAGTTGTTTCGCGTGGCATAGCGGAGATCGAGCTGGATGCCGGGGATGAACTTGGCCAGATCGACCAGCTCCAGATCCGGGTTGGCGCCGACCTGTTTTCGGTAGGCGTCGAGCTTGACCACCCTTAGGGGCGGCGCCTTGGGGGCCGGGGCCGTGGTCGTGGTTTTGCGCGGCGCCGCCGCGGTGGCGCACAGTGGGATAAGGGCAAGGCACAAGCCGAGCAGGGCGCGTATGGGTCGGTCCAGCTCGAGAATTCGTTCGCCCGAGAAGCGGCTCCGCGCGGGCCCAGCGGGCAACTGGGGATCGGCACCGGGGACCGGCACGCACCGTGAGGCGAACAATCCTGTCTGCCGGTGCCCGCCCAAGCCATCGCCGCGGGCAGGGTTGCCCGCGTCACGCCTGCCCGGCCGCAGGGGCAAGGGCATCGCTCCGAAGGTCTTCCTCTGCCGCAGAGATGCGGTGGCACAGCCGTCACGGTCGCGTCGGGCACGATCTGACGTCACGGGCCGCGACCCTCGAGTTTCTTCAGTTCGCCGTCGAGGCGCTGGATGGCGTCATCCAGGGAGCGCATCTTCGCATCCATATCATCGGCGTTGCCTTCGGACGGCAGGCCGAACAGCGGCATCTCTTGCTGAGAGTAACCCTGGGGCGGCGCAAATGTCTCCGGGGGCACGGAGTTCGTGTTAAAGGCAATGAGCGTGGTGCGCTGGAGTTCTTTCCCTGACGGGTCGAAGGTGATGGAGCGAACGGGAATATTGGCGAGAGTCGGATCGCCCGAAAACCATTTCTTCCACGTCTGGGCGAAGCCCATGCCCAGCTTGTCGAGCGATTGCCCTCGGGTGCCGGCTGCGAGCGCGATCGGCGGTGCCTTTGGGCTGATCCAGAGTTCCTCTTTGGCGCCATCGGCCTCCTTGATGACGACTTTCTCGCAGTCGAAATCGCCGACGGTCTGTTTTTCACCCGTGCGGGTGATCTTTGGAGAGCCGCCGGCCGGAGCCGGGGCCAATTCGGCAAGCCCGCCCAGGACATCGTCCTGCTGGAAGTTGGCGAACGTCCGCGTGCCATGAAACAGCATCAGCACCCGTTTCTCGGCCGGGAGCACGATGGTGGAGCCCTGGGCGGCATCGAATCGGAGCCGATCCCCCGCGATCGACATGCGGGTCTGGTGTTTTTCTCCGCCGGCCTCTATTGCAAAGTCTAGCGTGAGGTCCGCGAGGGCCGCGGAGGTCGCGGCGACCAGCGGCAGCGCTATGGCGATCAGTTTTCCCATGGGCGGGGAAATGTAGCCCAGAAAGGTGATCGGTGAAGGGCAAAACAGCATGGTGGGGCGGGGCGTTGGCGAAGCCCTGGGTGCAATTGGCGTTGCGGTGGCTTTCGGGGCTATTGCTGCTCGGCGGCGCGCTGATGATGATGCCGCACGGCGACCTGCTGGCGGACGGCAATCCGCCGCCCTTCATGCGAGGTGCCGCGGTGATGTCGGCCGGGTGGCTGCTGTGCCTGCTGGTGCGCCGGTTTCCGCCGGTGTGGTTCTGGGGCGTGGCGTTGGGCGCGCGGCTGATCCTGCTCCCGATGGAACCCGGCGATGATGTCTGGCGGTACGAATGGGATGGCAAGGTGCAGAACGCCGGATTCAACCCGTATGCCCTGGCCCCCGAGTCGGACGAATTGCGCCCCTTGCGGGGAGAGATCTGGCGGCACGTGCAACACCAGTCCATCACGACGATCTATCCCCCGATCACCCAGCTCGGCTTCCGCCTGCTATATGCCACCGGCCTGGGCCATCTGGGTTTCAAGCTGGCGTACCTCGTGGCCGACCTCGCGATCTGCGTCATCCTGGCTCGATGGTGGGGGCGGCGGCGCGCGACCGCGTGGGCGTGGAACCCCCTCGTCATCTACTCATTTGCCGGCGGCGCGCATTTTGATAGCTGGTTTGTGCTCGGCCTGGTGCTCGCGTGGCGCGCGGTTAGGGCATCGCGCGGCCCTTCGGCGGGATCGGCGGTATGGATCGGGGTTTCGGCGGCCGTGAAGCTCATCTCCGCGCCCCTGCTCGCGTGGGGCGCGCTACGGCTTTGGAGGGAGCGCGGGCGGCGGGCCGCGATCACCTACCTCGCCTTCGGCGCACTGCCCGTGGTGGGCGCAATGGTTGTTTTCGCCCTGACGACGCGCGGTTGGCCAAGGCCACCCGGCGAATTCACCATGGTGGCGAGGAGCGCCGAGTTGATCCCCGCCATCTTCCGGGGCCTGTTCGGGCCGATCTTTGGCATCAACGCCCCATTCGGCGTTATGCTGCTTTTCGCGCTGTGGCCGGTGTTCCGCCGACCGTCTTCATTTGCGGTGTGCGCGGAACGCTTCTTCGTCGTGTTTCTCGCGTTCGCACCGATGGTGCACGGCTGGTATTTCACCTGGGCGGCGCCGTTCGTGGCCGCGACCCGAAACTGGGGCTTCCGGCTCGTGGGGGCCAGCGGATTCATCTATTTCTGGCTGCAGCAGCGGGTGCAGGACGGAGGGCCGTGGGTCCAACCCCCGCTGGAAAAGGCGTGCATGTGGGTGCCGTTGCTCGCCGGTTTTGCGTGGACCGAGTGGCGGAGGTGGAGGCGGCGCTGACCTGAAACTTCGAGCGTCGTTCGCGGGCGCGGCTCGTGCCTCGACCCAGGATCCGGTCCGGGAGGGCTTTGGACTGCGGTGGCAGAGTCCGGCAACCGCCGGACGGCGCCACCGCTTTGGCAGCGCGCGAAGCGCGAGCCGGGACCATCGGCTTCGGCTCCGCCCGGGGCAAAAGCGGTGTCGCCGCTTCGCTCTGCCACCGCAGTCCAAAACGGCCCCGCCCCCAGAAGTTTCACCCTGAATAATCCGGCGCGTGGACGACTCTGGCCGACGCCGCCCCGGCGTGCGCCGGGGACGGCGCTGACCTGAAACGGGTACCACCACCATCCCATCGGTCGCGCGCCTGCGCGTCGAAACGGCTTTGCAACGGGCCTCCAGAAGGCTAATATTTCTCGCCCATGCCTAAGAAAGCCAAAGCCAATCCGCGTCCGGCGGCCACGTCGGCTGGCGGCGATGAACCCCTGAAAGGGGCCGATCTCCTCATCAAGTGCCTTGAGCGCGAGGGCGTGGACACGATCTTCGCCTATCCGGGCGGGGCCAGCATGGAGATCCACCAGTCGCTGACCCGATCCAAGAAGATACGCACGGTGCTCCCGCGGCATGAGCAGGGCGGGGCCTTCGCTGCCGAGGGCTACGCCCGGGCGATCGGCAAGGTGGGGGTGTGCATGGCCACCTCCGGCCCGGGCGCCACCAATCTCGTCACCGGTATCGCCGACGCGCAACTGGACAGCGTGCCCATGGTGGCGATCACGGGCCAGGTCCCGCAGCACATGATCGGCCGCGGCGCGTTTCAAGAGACCGACGTTTTCGGGCTGACGATGCCCATCGTCAAACACAGCTACCTGATCTCTTCGGTCGAGGAAATCCCGCGGGTGGTCCAGGAGGCGTTCCACATCGCAAGCACCGGCCGACCGGGCCCGGTGGTGATCGACATTCCCAAGAATCTCCAGCAGGGCAAGGGGCGAGTCGTCATGCCGAAGGCACCCGATCTGCCCGGCTACTGGATGCCGCCGGAACCCGACCCGGCGATGCTGCGCGAGATCGTCGGCCTGATCGCCCGGGCCAATCGGCCCGCGCTCTACGTGGGTGGCGGCATCATCACGGCCAACGCCTGCGCGGAATTGCGCCGCTTCGCCGAAACCACCGGCATACCTGTGGCGACCACGATCATGGGCATCGGCTGCTTCCCCGAGACCCATCCGCTGGCGCTCAAGTGGTTGGGGATGCACGGGACCGTCTACGCGAACGAAGCCGTCAACGAGGCCGACCTGGTGCTCGCTTTCGGCGTGCGCTTCGACGACCGGGTCACGGGCAACGTCAAGAGATTCGCTGAAAACGCCACGATCGTCCACGTGGACATCGACGCCTCCGAGCTCAACAAGAACAAGCCGGTGCAGATGCCGATCCAGGCGGACGTGCTGGCGACCTTGCGCGGACTCAACCGGCTCCTTGGGGCGACGCCCGTGGGCGCCGCGCGGTTCAAGAAGTGGCGCGACCACATCGCCGAGCGCAAGCGCCTGCACCCCTTCCACTTCAAGGATACCCCGGACGTAATCCAGGGGCAGTACGCCATCCGCAGGCTCTGGGAGATCGCCAAGGGCGATGCCATCATCACCACGGGCGTGGGCCAGCACCAGATGTGGTCTGGGCAGTTCTTTGATTTCACGGAGCCCCGCCAGTTCATCACGTCCGCGGGCCTCGGCTCGATGGGGTTCGGCTACCCGGCCGCCATCGGCGCCAAGGTCGCGCGCCCAGACCGGCAGGTCATCGACATCGATGGGGACGGTAGCTTCCTGATGAATATCCAGGAGCTCGCGACCGCCCACATCGAGCGGATCGCGGCGAAGGCCATGATCCTCAACAACCAGCACCTCGGCATGGTCGTGCAGTGGGAGGACCGCTTCTACGAGGGCAACCGCGGCCACACGTTCCTGGGGGACCCGCGGGACCCCAAGCAGATCTATCCGGATTACGTGACCATGTGCCAGAGCTTCGGCGTCACCTGCGAACGCGTGGTCCACAAGAAGGATCTCGACAAGGCCATGGAGCGGATGCTCGCGAGTTCCGAGCCTTACGTTCTGGATGTCATCATCCCCTATACGGAGCACGTGCTCCCGATGATCCCCGCAGGACAGACCTACCGCGAGGTCATCACGGAGATGGATGGCAGCGGGCCTCATATCGCGAAACAGACCCTAAAGGCTGGCTCCAACCTGTGATGGGCCACAGGCAGCCACCGCAGGCAAGATTGCCTGCGGCACGGCAGGCGGGCGGGGCGAAGGCCTGCGACACAACGCAATGTTGGCGTCACGGACCCGCGGCAGGAGCCGAGGCTGATAAGATGTTGTGTGCCGAGGGTTTTTCGGCTACCAAGGTTGCTTACATGCCTTGGCGCGGCCATCAAACCGCGCGATGGGGTGGTCATGTCCGCGAACGAACAGAGTTCGGGAGACCTGGGGGCGGCTGACGCCATGTTTCCGGAATCGGTCGCAGTGCTGCGCGACCTCTTGGAGGACACGCGCCGGCAGCACGCCGAAGCGGCCCGGTCCCACGCGCTGCTGCGCGCGCTCCTCGACCACCTTCCCGTCCTCGTGTACGCCAAAGATACGGAGGGCCGATTTATCATGGCCAACGACGAGGTGGCGCGCGTCATGGGAGCCAAATCCGTCGAGGCACTGCTTGGCAAGACCGATGCCGATTTCTATTCCCCGAAGCAGGCCGAAGAATACCGGACCGATGATCTGCGCGTCATGCGGGAGGGGATCTCCATCATCAACAAAGACGAGCCTCGGCCATCACAGTCCGGCGATACGCGCTGGATCCTGACCACGAAGGTGCCCTTGCGCGACGGCGGCGGGCAAATCGTCGGACTTGTCGGCGTGAGCAAGGACATCACCGATCGCACGCGGCTCGAGCGGGAGCGCGACCAGTACATCGGAAAACTGCAGGGCGCGCTGGCGAGCGTGCGCACGCTGCGCGGCCTGTTGCCGATCTGCGCCAACTGCAAACAGATTCGCGACGACGAGGGCTACTGGCACCGAGTGGAGCACTACGTCCAGAGGCACACCCACGCCGAATTCAGCCATGGCATTTGCCCCGAATGCGCGCGCAAGCTCTATCCCGAGACGGCCCGCCGCTTCGAGTCCGAGAAGCACGGCGGCCGGGGGGACGGTGCGGGGCCGCGGGCCATCGCCCCGACTTGACCGGCGGCGGCCATCGGTCGCAGCATCGAGGAGTTCTCGACGGGAATCGACCTCATGGAAATGCGGCGTCTGGGATCATCCGGCATCGGTGTCACGGCCGTTGGCCTCGGCACCTGGGCCATCGGCGGCGGCCCATGGTGGGGCACGACCAATGACGAGCAATCGATCCGCGCCATCCATGCGTCGCTCGACGCGGGCATCAACCTCATCGATACCGCACCCGCCTACGGATTTGGTCATAGCGAGAGAATCGTCGGGCGCGCCATCCGCGACCGGCGCGACAGGGTCGTGCTGGCGACCAAATGTGGCCTCTGGTGGAAGGACGGCACCGGCTCCGTCTTCTTTGAGCAGAGTGGCAAGACCGTCCGCCGCAGCCTCGACCCTCGGACCATCCGCATCGAGGTCGAGGAGAGCCTGCGTCGGCTCGGCACCGACCGCATCGATCTCATGCAGACACACTGGCAGGCGACGCCCGATGCGCCGACTCCCATCGCCGACACGATGGCCTGTCTGACGCAGTTGCGGGCGGAGGGGAAAATCCGAGCGATCGGTGTCTCCAACGCCACTCCGGCCCAGATGGACGAGTACCGGGCCGCGGGAGACCTCGCGGCCTGCCAGCCCCGCTACAGCATGCTGGACCGCAAGATCGAGGCGGACGTCTTGCCCTACTGCCGCGATCAGGGGATCGCCGCGCTTGTCTACTCGCCTTTGGAGCAGGGGCTGCTCACCGGCAAGATCGGCATGGATCGGCAGTTCAGCCCCGAGGCCGCGCGCAACATGATCCCGTGGTTCCGGCCCGGAAACCGGCATCGCGTGCTGGACATGCTCGCCCGCTGGGACGACCTCTGCGAAAAGCACGCGTGCTCCCTGGCGCAGCTCGTCATCGCGTGGACGGTGGCCCAGCCGGGCGTCACCTGCGCCCTGTGCGGCGCGCGCAAGCCGGAGGATGCCGAGGAGAATGCCGGGGCCGGCGCCGTTCATCTCGGTCCCGAGGACGCGGCGCGCATGCGCGCCGATGTCGAGGCGCTTGGGGAACCGGCGGCCTGAGGCAGAGAAATGATGACGAATATGGCGCAGGCCCGTGACCAAGATACTGGCGGATGGGCCAGGGGGCCGGGGTGCGGCGCGGGCATCGGGTTCCTGCTGCTCGTCTCCGCGGCGATGGGCCTAGGGGCCGGCACAGACTTCGCCGCGCAGCGCCGCGCCGACGCCCTCGCGGAATATGGGCTGCTGGAAAGGGCCATCTCGGAGCTGCAGCCGGAGGGTGATGCCTATGCCCGACTCACGCGGGAGACGCTCCGCGCCGATGCGCTGATCCAGCCGTCGGACCGCACTCCCTTCGACGTCGTCTGCCGCCGCACGCTCGCGCTCGCGGCGCACCTTCAATCGATGTGCGGCGGCCCCGATCTCTCGGCGGAGCGGGCAGCGGTGGGCGCGTTGCGCCAGAAAGCCTCGGCGGACCCCTCGGCCCCGACGGCGCTGTTCGCCGAACTCTGCGAGCTGCGCCGCCGCATCGCCCTGCGCAATCCCCTGCTGGATTTCGGGGACATCCTATTCCTCAAACACCACAAGCAGGAACGCGGCGAGATCCACATGATCGACCAGTACTTCGGTTTCAACGCCAAGCCCGGGGGCGGGGTCTTCGTGCTGGAGGGGGCCTTCGGTGATGTGCCGTCGGCCCGCGACGTGCTGGCGGACGCGGTGGTGAGCGGGGGACGGCTGAAGGGCCGAAAACTCCAGGATGGCTCCTTCATTGCCCTGGACCTCGATTACGACGCGGAGACGATCGCCTTCGCGTGGACCGAGGCCGAGTGGCAGTTGCCAGAGAACGCGGACTGGAGTTCGCAGAGCTGGAGCCTCGAGGAATGCCAGATGCGCCCCAAGAACTACGGCCACTACTTCTGGCGCCCCGAGAGCTGCTACCACATTTTCAGGGCCGACCTCAGGCGCCCCGGTTCCATCCGGGCGCTCTTTGGGGCAAAACGCGAGGGCTCCCGGCTCCTGCAGCTCACCGACGGGCGCTACAACGACTTCGACCCCTGCTTCCTGCCGAATGGCCGCATCGCGTTCATCTCCGAGCGACTGTTGTCTAATGTCCGCTGCGGCGCGCGCTGGTGTCCCTCGGCAAATCTCCACGTCATGATGCGCGATGGCTCTGACGTGATCCCGCTGAGCTTCCACGAGACAAACGAGTGGCACCCCAGCGTCAACAACGATGGCATGATCGTCTACACGCGGTGGGATTACGTGGATCGCGACAACGACGCCGCCCACCACATGTGGGTGTGCTTCCCCGATGGCCGCGACCCGCGCGCGCCGCACGGCAATTACACCGCGCGCCGCGAGACCCGCCCGTGGATGGAACTTGCCCTCCGCGCCGTGCCGGCCAGCCGCAAGTATGTCGCCACCGCGGCCCCGCACCACGGCGAGAACTACGGTTCCCTGATCCTCATTGATCCGCGCCAGCCCGACGACGGCGGCATGCTCCAGATCCGGCGCATTACCCCCGACGCACACTTCCCCGAAGCCGAGGCCGCGCCGGGCGTCCCATTGGAAAAAGGTCGCCACAAGCCGCGCGGCGAGGTCTATGGCACCCCGTGGCCATTGGATGAGGACTTCCACCTGTGCGTGCACGACCCGGATCAAGAGAATTATGGCATCTATCTCGTCGATAGTTTTGGGAACAAGGTGCTTGTCTATCGCGATCCCGACATCCCGTGCCTCGATCCGATCCCACTGCGCCCGCGGCGCAGACCACCGTCCCTCCCGATCGCCACCCGGCAGGCCGTCGCCGACCGGAAACCGGGCGACGACCTGACCGCGACGGTTGCGGTGATGAATATCTACGAAAGCGAAAGGCCATTGCCCACCGGCGAGAAAGTTGCGGCGCTGCGCGTGGTCCAGATGTTTCCGAAGGACAACGCCTACGCGAACGTGCCGAACATCGGCCACGCGAGCGAGGCCCTGGCCCGCGGCGTCCTGGGCACTGTTCCCGTCGAGGCCGATGGCAGCGCCCATTTCGAGGTGCCGTCCGGCGTCGAGTTCTATTTTCAGGCGCTGGACACGAAGGGTCGCGCCATCCAGACGATGCGCTCGGGCACCTATGCGCACCCCGGCGAGCGGCTGACGTGCGTCGGTTGCCATGAATCCAAACGGAGCGCCGCGATGGCGGCCGCCGCTGGACCGCCGCTCGCGCTGCGAAGGCCCCCCGCCAAGCTCCAGCCCGGCCCCGAGGGTTCCTACCCCCTGACCTTCGCCCGACTGGTCCAGCCAGTGCTAGACCGCCACTGCACCAGTTGCCATTCGGGAAAACAGCCCAAGTTGCCCGATTTTCGGGCCACTCTCACCGAACCCGACGCGAAGAAGAAACCCAAGCGCCTGGAAGAACTGTTTGGTGTCCACCATCCCAACAACGGCTGGACGTCGAGCTATCTGGCGCTCCGCGACCAGTCGTGGGGCATGGCGGGTGGCAACGGCATCATCTTCCAGCAGCCGCAGTATTCGATCCCGGGCGAGATCGGCGCGCGGGCCTCGCGACTCTTCAAGAAACTCGAGGGGGGCCACGGAGACGGTAAGCTCCCCGAGGAGGATCTCCAGCGAATCGCCCTCTGGCTTGACTGCAACAGCGTTTTCTATGGCGCCTATCACGACGCCGACCGCCAGGCGCGCGGCGAGATCGTTCCACCCAAGTTGGGCTACATCGAGCGGTTTGCGCGCTGAAGAAAACCCAACCACCCGCGGTCGATGCCGCCGCAACCGGTCACCCGCTCGTAGGAACCACGGATAGCACGGATATCTCGGATGGGGTGTTTTCCGGTTGACGCGTGATCGGGAATCACGGACGATCCCGGCAGGGGAAGGAATGACATGAGGCACGATGACCTCACACGTGACATAATCGGTGCGTCCATGACCGTGCTGAACGCACTTCGGCCCGGCCTCGACGAGAGAATTTACGAGCGCGCCCTCGTGGTGGAACTCGAGAGCCGCGGACATCGAATCGACCAGCAACGCGAGTTTCCGGTTCGTTATCGGGGTCATTTGGTGGGCAAACTGGTCCCCGACCTGATTGTCGATGATACGGTAATCGCCGATCCCAAGGTCGTTTCTTCCTTCGGCGATTCGCACGTCGCCCAGATGCTCGGATACTTGAGCATCTCGAATCTCGACGTGGCTCTACTTTTGAACTTTAAGGAATCAAAATTGCAGTGGCGACGGGTCGTGCGCAACTTGGACATTGGGCGGCCGGACCGCACATAATCCGAATTCGATCGCCCAACCCCATCCGAGATATCCGTGCTATCCGCGGTCAATTCCTGCGCGCGACCGGTTGCGTTACGACCAGCGAACGTCCTCCGCGGTCGTTCTCTCGATTGACAGGAAGAGCCAACCTTGCGCAGCCTCGATGCCGTGATGTTTCGCCGGCTCATCAGACGGATTCTCTGGTTTCTCGCCCTGGTGGCATTGTGCCTGGGCGGCCTGGCGTGGTGGGCCTGGAGCGAGGGGGCTCCGGCGCCATATCGGTCCGATCAACCGCGCAAACCGGTCGTGCGCGAGCGCGAGAGGCGCGGATCTGCGCTCCTGGCGCACATGGAATTCACGGGACCGGGTGGTGACCGCATCCCCTGTCTCGTCTGCACCCCCGCCAAGGGCGCGGGACGGCTCCCCACGGTGGTGTTCCTCTACGGCATCGGCATGAGCGCGCGCGATATCGAGCCCGTCGCGCCACTGTTCGCGGAAGCGGGCTTCGCGCTCTTCTGCCCCGAACAACTCATGCGCGGCGACCGCAGGGAACTTGGGCTATCCCCAGTCGTCGAGGCATTCCGCTTCAATCGCCGCGTCCGCCAGACCGGTCCGGAACTGCGCGCGCTCGTCGACGCCCTCGCGGAGGTCCCCGACGTCGACCCCGGCCACATATATTTCTGGGGGGCCAGCTTCGGCGCGATCACCACCGCCCGCGAGGTGGCCAAGGACCAACGGCTACGCGCCGCCATCTTCACGCTCGCCGGCGGCGACCTCCCCCGCCTCGTCGCCGAGAGCCCCATGCGCGAGCGCGCCTCGGCCCTCCAGCTCTGGGCCACGTCTCTCGCGGCCAAATTCTTCGCCCCGATGGATCCCATCCATTTTGTCGGGAGCATATCGCCCCGGCCCATGCTCTTTCAAAACACCGATGGCGATGACATCCTCCCCCGCGCCTGCGCCGAGGCGCTCCAGGCCGCCGCCGGCGACCCCAAGGAAATCCGCTGGTATCCCTTCCCCCACAACCATCTCGGCCCCGCCCAGGTCGAGGCCCTCGTGCGCGATGGCATCGAGTGGTTGAAGAAGGTGGACGGGGCGGCGAAACGATGATCACCCTCCCATGCCCGCCGTAGTGGGCACCCAGGGGGTTGAGAATGTCCCGATCCGTATACGTGGCCGTGCCGTATCGGTTACAGCCTACCGGCGGGCATTCGGGGTACCACCGGGGGTGAAAAGGAGGCGTAGGAGCGCGCTTGCGCGCGATTCGCGCATGGGATCGCCTGCAAGCAGGCTCCTACTGCTCGGCATCTGAATTCTCGAGTCACCAGATCCCATCCGGCGGCTGCCGGACCACCGGGGCGGAAAATCGTAGCGAAGCCGATCGCCAGAGGCGATTTTACCAACATTCCGGCTTCGGCGAACGCCCAGCCCACGCCGAAGGGCGCAAGCCCTTCGCCACTCGGTCATTATGCCCTATTCTCGAGCTAGTGACACACGGATTTCGCCGCGATGCTGAAGAAGTTCTGCAGCACGAGGCGGCCATCGGGGTGGTCATCGTCGTAGCACTCGGAGTGGAACTGGGTGCCGTAGACGGGCCTGTCGCGGCGTTTGATCGTCTGGACCCGGCATTCACCGGTGCTGGCGAGGAGATCGAAGCCCTCGGGCACGGCCTTGACCTCGCCGACGTGATACTCCTGGGCGACGAGCGTATCGGGGAGCCCATTGAATATCGGGTCACGCTTCAGGATCCGGATGGGAAGGAAGGCCCATTCCTTGAATAAACCGGGATGATACTGCGGGTGGGGATCTTTCTCGCCCTCGCGGAGCTTGCGCATCGTGGCGCACGCGACGCCGTGGGCCTCCGCGATGTGCTGGTGCCCGGCACAGAGGCCCATGATCGGCACCCGCGCCTCGCGGATCAGCACGAAGAGTTCGCGGGTCATCGGGTCGGCGGTGGGCGATCCGGCACCCGTGATGACGATGGCGCGCAGGTGCGGGTTTCCAAAATCCTCTTTGCGGACCTCGATGTAGTGGATGACGACGCACGGCAGGCCCGCCAGCTCGCCCTCGATGCGGCTCCTGAGCCGATCGATTTTCCCGGCGTGGGTCAGGCCGGTGCCGCTGCCCTTCTGGGGGCTCGCCACGACCTCGGGATCCTCCATGTCGATCACCGCCACGAACGGCCTCGTCGGCTTGTGCAGCTCGGCCGGGTCCTGGCACACCTTCCGCACCAGCGGGCGCGCTCTTGCGCGGAAGACCTCGCGGGCCTCGGCAATGCGCCGCGCCGTATCGATGCCGGCGACATTGAAGAAATTCTGGAGGATCTTCTGCCCATCGGTGTGAAGTTCGTCGAAACTGTTTGGGGAAAATTGCATCCCGTAGAGGGGACGTTGCCGATGGCGACAGGCCTGCACGCGGCACTCGTCCGTGCTGGCGAGGACTTCGAATTCGGGAGGCAGGACTTTCACCTCAGAGCTGTGGCGCTCCATCACGACGAACATGTCGCCCAGGCCGTCGAAGATTGCATCGCGCGCGATGATCCGCACCTTGGTGAAACCGACCTCCTTGAAAACACCCGGCGTGTATGTCGGGTCCGGGTCGGTCTCGCCGGACCGGAGGCGGCGCATGGTGCCCACCTTGCCGCCGTGGGCCGTTGCCATCAGTCCCTGCGCACCGCCGAGGCAGAGCATCGGCGCACGGCATTCGCGCATCAGCGCGTGAATCCGCTCGTCGTCCTCCGCGCTGGTCCGTTTGTTGCGACCTGAGACCACGACCGCCTTGACGCACGGGCGCGCCAGATCTTCGGAAGAGATCATCGACGCGTGAATCAGCAGGCAGGGCAGCCCCGCGGTCTCCAGTTCGATGCACAGGCGCACCCGCTCCAGCGCGTGGTACTTCGGCGCACGATTCCGGAGGTCTTTACGCCTCTCGTCCGGGTGCTCGATGTCCACGAGGCACACCACCGCATTGGTCGCCGCGCGCAGGGCCTGAACCCCGGGGTACATGGATTCAAGCGACCGGGGTTCCGCCGCCACCTGCGCCCAAAGCCCAGGTGCAAGCAGCGCCCACAGCGCAATGCAAAGCGGAACTCGGTTCATGCCGGACGCGGATCGTCTCCTTGCGCGCACTGCGGGAGACGAGAATCTGGATCGCGCATGCCCGCCGCTCCCAAAACGTGAGTCCGAGTAACCTGCGGGTGGTCCCACTGCCGCCTTCGGGCGGAATCGATCGCCGGCGGGGGCTGCCTTCGAATCAGACATACCACTTCCAGCCATCATGCCACATGACATTCCAAGAGGCGAGCATTTGGCCGCGCACGCGCCCGCGATCCAGATCAACCGTGGTCGACCTTCGCCCCGCCCCGACTCCTCGCTCGACGCACGTATCCCGATCCGCTATCAATTGATGATTGGAGGGTGTGGCCGGGGTGATGGCTGCCCAGGGAACGAATTGATCCGGCCCGTCCACCGCGACTATCGGAGACCTGAATGAGAAATGGTGTCCTTATTTTGAGCCTCATCCTGGGCCTCGGCGTGCCCCCGATCGCATCGGCCTCCAGACCCGTGAAGGTGACGTTCACGGGGTGTGTGTTCAACGGCGTCCTCATTTCTGAAAAGACCGACTTCGGCGATCATGCCGTCGAGGGGGCGCTGCATAAGATCAGATGCCTGGGCCGAGACAATAAGCCGATAGATATGGGCCGTTTCGAGGGCAAGAGGATCACCATCGGAGGGCTATTACTGCCCGGCGACCGCTTCTATGCGGAAGAGGCCTCCATCAAGGTGTTGGGTGAGAGAAAGGTGAGGGTGCCGGAGAAACAGGCGCGAAAGCTCTCGTTGGAGGAGCAGAAGGCCGTGGCCCAAGACCTCCTTTTTCTCCTGGCGTTGACCGATGAATCGGACGTGGAGAAAACGATTGGCCTCCATACGAGGATCATGGAGGAATGCCCAGACACAGAATCCGCCGAATTGTCGGTCTGGAGCCTTGCACTCACCCACATCAATAAGCGAAATGACATCCCCAAAGGCATCGAGTTGCTGGAGTATTTCCTCTCGAGATACCCAAGAGCAAACTTCGTGCGCTCCGCGAGAGAGGAGTTGCTCGACGCCTACGAGAAGAACGGAAGCGCGCGAAAGGCGGTGGCCTTCTGCGAGGAAACGTTCAGGAAGAATCCCGAGTTACTCACGGGGCCGGACGACATCGGCCTTCTCATCAAGTATGCCAAGCTCCTTGCCGCCACCGGGAAAACCGAGAAGGCGATAAATACATATCAGAGGATTCTCGGTAACGAGGGCGCGATGGACTGGCAGAAAGAGACCGCACGAAAGGAGCTGAGCAAGCTTCAGGGGGGCAGCGGCGCGCCATGAGGCGCAAATGCGCCCCAGGGCCTCGGCCGCCCTCTTCGGTTCGACTTCCATCGCGCGGCCCGCTATCCTCCTCGCATGATCGGAACGGCTGAGACGATCCGTGCGAATTCCGTGCGGCACCCTGGGGCGAGGATGATCCGCCGGGCATCGAAAAACTCCCTCCTGTCCGTTGTCACAGTGATCGCGGCGCACTCGGCATGGGCGGAACCGTGCCCGGAGAGGTTGCCCGTCCGGCCCGAGGGCGGCTCCTATGTCCCTCCGCCTTTCGTGGCGATTGCCGTGGAACGAAACGCCGTGGGTTGCGGCAATCGGAGCTATGACTTGTCGTCGGCGGTGCCGCTCCCACGCGTGGCAGGACGGCCCATCCTGGAGCGCGCCGCATTGACACTCGACGGAAAGGCCCTGTCCCCTCCAGCGCCGCAGTGGGCGCGCACGACGCCCGCGGTGGCCGCCGCGCAGCGAGCCTGGAACGAGGGGGCGCTGCGCCTGGAGTTGACGCAGACGGTGGAGTACGACGGATTCATCACGTGCGATCTGGTGCTGGCCCCTGTCTCGTCACCGGTGACGATCAAGCAATTGGAAGTGGAATTGGTCTTTCGAACGGAGACATCGGTGCTGTATCACATCCCCTCCTTCAGTGCGACACCGGCCGGGCTCTGGCCCGGCCTGGCCGAGGTCACCGAGACCGTTCCGGGTGTCTGGGGAGGGAACGACCAGGCTGGGCTGGCGTGCTATGTGGCGACCTTCCGCGATTGGCATCCCGGTGGCGCGCGCATCGTGATCGACAGGGATAAGGGCGGTGCCGGTCGGATGCTGTTGAAGATCATCGGCGAGCCGACGTCGATCGGCCAACCGGTCACCTATCGCCTTGGGTTTATCGCGACGCCGGTGCGGCAGCCGGAGATGAAGCATTGGCAGCTCTTCTCGATGCCGCCGGGCCCCGACGAACTGCAGTCCTTCGTGCGCTGCAATCTATTTTGGACGCCGATGTCCGATCGCTACGCGACCTTCCGGACCAATGACCCGCAGGAGGACGCCCGAAAGGTGACCCTCGTGCGTGAGGTACAGCAGCGGGGCAAGGCGGCGCTGGCCTACACCACCTACGCCCACGTGGAGGAGGGCGCGGCCGATACGCCGCGCGACTGGCTGATGATCACGGCCAAGGGCAAGAGCGTCAGTTCATCGATCGGCGGTTCGATGGCCCACCTCAACCGCGTCTTCTGCTGCCCGGGCAGCCGGGGATGGATCGATTGGAAGATCGAGGACCTTCGTGCCGCCGTCCAGCGCTATGGCATGGACGGGTTCTACGTCGATACATCGTACGTGATCACGACCTGCGCCAACGAGGCGCACGGCCACGGATGGCGCGATCCGCAGGGCCAACTTCAGCCCGACTGCCCGGTCTGGTCGATGCGCGAGGTCTGGCGACGGGCCTACGAGCTCGTGTGTCAAGAGAAGGGCCGGTGCGAGATCTACGCGCATCACAAGGGCGGCTGTCCGCCGGCCCTGGCCGCATTCACCAGTGCCTTCTGCGACGGGGAGCAATACACGTCGCAGTCCATCAAGAACCTCACGCTGGATGCTTTCCGGGCGCAGATCAGCGGACGCAACGTGGGCCCGCTGGCCCTGTTCCTCTGCGAGTTCTATCGCTCGGAAAGCCTCCAGACCCGCGCACGCAAAGAGCATCACAATCCGATCGAGAGCGTGATGCTGCCCCTGTTGCACGACGTGTTGCCCACCGGTTATCCGGGCAATCACCCGGTGCGCGAGCTGCTGGCGCTGCGCGAGGAACTCGGCATCGCCGAGGCGCGCTGGATCCCCTATTACGCGGCCAACAATCCTTGGAGGGCCGAGGGCGCAGACGGCCTCGTCGTCTCCTCGTACTGCAACGCGCGCGGTGACACGCTGCTGGTCGTCGGCAACCCGACCTATACCGATGCCCCGTTCTCCGTCGTCGGCCCAGAGACGGCCACCGAAGGGCGGACCTTCGTTTCCATCGATGTGCTCGCGCGCGTCGGCCGACACAGCCCCAGCACGCCGGGCTACCGGTGGGAAAAAGCCGATCCGAAAAAGCTGAGTGTCCCGGCCCGTTCGCTGACATTGGCCGCGTGGATTGCCAAACCGGAGTCGATCGCCGCCTTCGCGCGGCAGGAGGGTTTTGCGGGCTCCTCGGCCAACCACGAACGGCGCACGCCGGTGCCTGCCGGGGCAACGCTGTTGGACGACTTTGAGGATCCGGACTGGACCCTCGCGAGCGATGAGGGCGGCCTCACGACCGCCTATCGCGATCCAGTCGATACGCGCCGGGCCCTGCGCGTGCAGGCGGCTCCCATGCATAACTCCGCGGCCCTGATGCGAACGTTCGAGCGGCCCCAGGACTGGTCGGGCTGCGAGGGTTTGAACTTCTGGATCCGGCCGGACAAGGATCTGCCGGTTCGCGCGATCGAACCCCGCCTACGCGACGAGGAGAAGTATGGGCCGTCCCTGACCCTCGTCTCGCATGAGCCCAAGGCGATCCTCCCGGCCGGGCAATGGACACAACTGAAATACGAATTCCGCGAGGTGCCGCGCGACGCGGTGCAGATATTGCGGATCTATCTCAACCGCGGGAACCAGTACTCGGGGCCATTCGATCTGGATGAGATGATGCTCTTGGGCGGAAAACCCGGTCCGGCGGCGACGGCGCCGAAATCTCAGGACAAGGGAAAAGGCAAGAAACCCATCACGCCCGTCGATCGGCCTGGCGCCCCGCCAGAGTGAGCGTTCAGCGCATCCCATGTGTCTCATGGGCGGCAGAATATTGGGGTCAACTCTCGACTCTTGACATTTCCAGACGGGGACCGCCTTGGAGGCCATCTCGGACGGTGTCGGCCAGCGCGGCGGTGGCTCGAACGAGCCGATGCACTTCGAAAACGCTGCCTGAAACACAGGCCACCCCGCATGTGCCGTGGAAAGTGTCAAGAATCGAGAGTTGACCCCGATGCCGCGCCCCGATGCCGCACCCCAGTGCCTCAAATGGATTAACCAGCCGATGTCTCAGATGCCGTTGCCAGGGTGAAGCTCAGCGCCTTCAAGGCGAAGGCAAAACCAACACGCAACGAAACCCGACAGTGGCACTGCGCTCACTGGCCTGCTGCGCCCCACGATACGAAGACCGGACACCAGCGCTTCCAAAATATCCTCCCCGTAATACACGACAGATATTGCCTTTCTTGATATCCGCCATCGTCTCAGGCCCGAAGTTGAATCCACCCCCTTCTTTGTGCTTCTTAAAAACGGCTTCGGTATAACTGTCCTGCACCCATTCCTGCACGTTGCCACCCATATCGTATAGCCCAGCCTTGTTCGCCATGTAACTACCCACGGGAGCGGTGTTGGGGTGGTCATCCTTGTAGGAGATTGAGGTCCTAGCACTCGCCTCAGCCGGTGAATTAACGCTGCATTCATCGCCCCTAATGTTTTCAACACTCTTCTTAGGCGGCCAGTCTTCGCCCCAAGGATACTTGCCTCTGCCCACCGCCCTGTCCCATTCCTCATCCGTCGGTAAACGGTACTCGTGGCCCTCCTGCTTTGACAGCCACGCGCAGAAGGCATTAGCATCGTCCCATGTAACCACCACCATCGGATGATCCGGCTCCTGTCGAAACGCCGGTGACGAGCTCCATCCGTGACGACCGAGACCCAACAGTAAATATGTCTTGAAATCGCTTATCCGGGTCTCCCAGATGCAAAAGAGCACTCTGGTGCCTTTGATGGGCACGAAAGGCATGCCTAGCGAGTTTATAAAGGGACGATCCTTGGTTGCCTCCGACGGGTTCGACGTGGTGTCCCCAGACCGAAACGTCCCGGCACCGCTCTCACCAGCCCGGTCCGCCGCGGCGCGCGCAACATCGAGCGAACCCGACTTCAATTCGTCGATCTGCTTGTCCAGTTCCAAGGCGGCATCGATCCGTGTCGCGCGGGTCAACTCCACTTTCATGGCGTCCAGCGCCCTGATCGCCTTGGCCTTCTCTTGCTCCAACATCCTCTGCGTTTCCTTCTCCAGAGTCTGAATCTCTGCGTCCAACTTCTTTCGCAACGTCGCCACCTTGGCAAGCACTCGCTTCCCCGCGGCATCAAACCCTGGCGCGCTCTCCCCCTTCTCCCACGCCTCCCGCTCCGCGCGGATCGCCCTCACCGCCTCCAGATCCCCGCTCCGTGCGACCTCGATTTCCGCGGACTTCAGGTCGGCGACATACTTGCCTACCAGCCCTTCAACGGCTTTCTGCTTCTTCGCCTCAGCTTCGGCAACAGGGGTCAGAATCCGCGCGATTCGCGACTTCTCAGACGCGTTCATCGCACCATCGCCCTGGGCCAATAGTGTGCCATGCGCCAGCAGTATCACGACCACGTAGAATCGTCCTGTCGCGCGCATCATATGCGCAATACTCCTTCGATTGATCGGGCCACCTTTACCAACGAAGACACCATGAAACTACTATCCCTTTGTGGATCGACAATCATGACTCGAAGATCCAAGAATCCATCCGCTTATGGAATGCTCATGTCGGTCTGAGGTTCAACGCGAGGACACCGCCAGTGCGCAGCGAAACCCGCAATAATCTGAGCGGTAATTTGCGGACCCCCCCATCATGGAGCAATGATCCGAGCGCGCCCGAATTGATGAGTGCCAACCCTGACCCCAGGCCACGCGGATGCCATTGCCTTTCTGAATCTCTGCCAGTTCGCCGACCTTCAACTCTCGACCACCATCGTGTCTCTTTCTGAAATCCGCCTCCGCAAGCCAGTCATTGACCCATTCGCACACATTGCCCCCCATATCGTAGAACCCCCCCTTGTTCGCCCTGTAGCTGCCCACCGGAGCTGTCCGCGCGTGGTTGTCCTTGTATCCCGCAAGCAGCGCTCGCGGATCCCGCGCGGCACCGATCTTCGATTCCTCTCCCGCGATGTTCTCCGTTCCTTCAGGAGGCGGCCACTCACCGCCCCAAGGATACGGGCCCTCGCCGGCTGCCGCATGCCACTCCTCCGCAGTCGGCAAGCGATACTCGCGTCCCTCCTTCTTCGATAGCCAAAGACAAAACGCCTTCGCGTCGTCCCCGCTCACCATCACAACCGGATCATCGGGGGTCTGCTCGAAGGATGGCTTCTCGCCCCACGAATACCCGCTTTCCCTAACAAACGCCTGAAAGTCCCTGACCCGCGTCTCCCAGATGCACAACAGCACCTTGGTCCTGGGTAAATGCACGAACCTCATACCAAGCGAGTTGACGAAAGGCCGCCCTTTGGTCGCCTCCGACGGCTTCGACGTGGTGTCCCCAGACAGCAACGTCCCGGCACCGCTCTCACCAGCCTGGTCCGCCGCGGCGCGCGCAACATCGAGCGAACCCGACTTCAATTCGCCGATCTGCTTGTCCAGTTCCAAGGCGGCATCGATCCGCGTCGCGCGGGTCAACTCCACTTTCATGGCGTCCAGCGCCCTGATCGCCTTGGCCTTCTCTTGCTCCAACAGCCTCTGCGTTTCCTTCTCCAGAGCCTGAATCTCTGCGTCCAACTTCTTTCGCAACGTCGCCACCTTGGCAAGCACTCGCTTCCCCGCGGCATCAAACCCAGGCGCGCTCTCCCCCTTCTCCCACGCCTCCCGCTCCGCGCGGACCGCCCTCACCGCTTCCAGATCCCCGCTCCGTGCCACCTCGATCTCGGCGGACTTCAGGTCGGCGACATACTTGCGTATTAGCCCTTCAACGGCTCTCTGCTTCTTCGCCTCAGTTTCGGCAACAGGGGTCAGAATCCGCGCGATTCGCGACTTCTCGGATGCGTTCATCGCGTCATCGCCCTGGGCCAATAGTGCGCCATGCGCCAGCAGTATCACGGCACCCACCGCCGCTAAGCCTCCCATCATTCTTGCCATACGAGAGCCTCTCCCGAAAATAACCGGCCTCTCCGCCACCCCACCTCTCCATCCCCGACATCTCGGCGTCGCAGGACCCGCTATTGAAAGTAGAGTTTGGCAGATGTGGCAGATTCATGCAAGTCCACTGGAACGTATTGTCGGCGACGGTTCAGAACCAGATTTTTGAGGAGGTGGGGTCAACTCTCGATTCTTGACATTACCAGACGAGGACCGCCTTGGACGCAATTTCGGGCGGCGCCGCATGGGCGCGGCGGTGGCTCGAACGAGCCGATGCGCCTTAAAAAGGCCGCCTGAAACACAGACCACCCCGCATGTGTCGTGGAGAGTGTCAAGAATCGAGAGTTGACCCCGATGCCTTCGCAGAATTATGCATTGACATAAAGACGAAGATCAGCCAGAGATGGAGTTGCATATACAACTCACAGTCAGATATGAATGAAATAGAAGCCTCAGCGCTTGCGCAATTAGTTGGCGCCGAATGCATTGCGTATCGCGTGCGGCTGCTTAACCGCGTCATAACCGGCATTTACGACAGGGCGCTACGGCCTCTCGGCCTCAAAGCTAATCAGGCCAATATCCTGGTCATGCTTTTGCTGAGCGAGCGAGCATCATCGGCGGACATCGCCAGAGTGTTGATGATGGAGAAGTCAACCGTAAGCCGCACTGTAGACCGGATGAAGAAGAATGGCTGGATCAGCGTTGAGGGACTGGGCGATGGGCCGTCCCAGGTGATCACCGTTACACCGGAAGGCAGAAAACTCATGGCGGCCGCACATGGGAACTGGAAAAAGGCGCAAAAACAAGCGGCTGAACTTCTGGGCGATGAAGGAGTTGCCGCTGTCCGGAAACTCCATGACGCAATAATTCCGGCACGACCCAAAGGGTAACTTTTTGCTCAGCGGTTGTATATACAACTCAGGGAGAACACATGACAAATCAGAACGATCATCCGGCAATCAAGCGCTACCACGAGAGAAAGGCAGCAAACACGGCTCACGCTACCAATCCAAAATTGAGCGCAACCGACTTGCGCAAGATGTGCCTCGAATGCGGCGCCGACGACGTGGGTTTTGTCGAAATCGATCGGCCGTCGTTAGCCGGTGAGAAGGAGGACATTCTCGCTCAGTTCCCCTGGACGAAGTCGCTCGTCAGCTTTGTGGGTCGGATCAACCGGGAAAACCTGAGATCGCCTGCCCGCTCCATCGCAAGTCTCGAGCTGCATCAGGTGGAGGAGAGGCTGAACCACTCTGCCCATGAAATTGCAGCCGCCCTCGAGCGGAAAGGTATCCGAGCCGCGACACCGGCAGCCGGATTTCCGATGGAGATGGACCGATGGCTCAGCAAGACGTATGTGGTGTCGCACAAGCCCGTGGCCGTTGCCGCCGGCCTCGGGAAGATGGGCCTTCACCGAAATGTTATTCACCCGGTATTCGGGAGCTTTATTCTGCTGAATACCATAGTTATCGATGCAGTGTTAGACGAGTACAACACCCCCTTGGATTACAATCCCTGTCTTAATTGCAAGCTCTGCTCGGCTGCTTGTCCGACAGGTGCCATAGGTCCGGACGGGGTATTCAACTCCATAAACTGTCTGACACATACATATCGCGACCTGATAGGTGGATTCACGGACTGGGTTGAAAATGTCGCGGAAAGCAAGAGTTCAGTTGATTACCGGGGCAGAGTAAGTGATGCAGAGACAGTTTCGCTGTGGCAGAGCCTCGCTTGTGGACCGTGCTACAAGTCGGTCTACTGCATGGCCGTCTGCCCGGCGGGCGATGAGGTGATCGGGCAGTATCTTGCGGACAAGAAGAAATTTATCGGGGAGGTGGTCACGCCGCTCCAACAAAAAACCGAGACGGTCTACGTCCTCCCTTGCTCCGACGCTGAAAACTATGTCGTTCGGAAGTTCCCGCACAAAAAGGTAAAGCGCGTAGGCAACGGCATCAGAGTACCGTCCGTCGCCGCCTTTCTCGAGTCCATGCCGCGCGCCTTCCAGAGGCATAAATCGGAGGGCTTGCAGGCAACGTATCATTTCACCTTTTCCGGTGCTGAACAGACGGAGGCGACAGTTACCATCAGCAACAAAACCATCACCGTTTCTTCAGGCCTCGCAGGCGCGGCTGATGTGCGTATAGTCGCCGATGCCAAGGCATGGCTGCGGGTATTGCACAAGGACAGTTCAATGATTCTGCAGATCTTTTTGGGCAGGATTCGCGTCAAAGGACCGCTTAAGCTGTTCAAGGCATTCGGAAGTTGTTTTGCATAATCCCGTATAGCTGCGGAAGCAGTCGGCTATTGAGTCCGCAACTGGGGGCGGGGTCAACTCTCGATTCTTGACAGTTATGATTGTAGCAATGCTCGGCCTGTTTGCAACCGGCCGCCACCTGTTCCTCGTCTAAGGCGTTCCGACGCTTTCGCGTCTATAGCGTATAATAATGGCCGCCGGTGCATTCGGCGCACTGAGGGGCAGGCCCTGTTCGCTCAGCTCGCGACCGGTCATGTGCAACGGCTGGTCAACGTCAAGATCCGTGACCGTGTAGGCGGCTGCGGGATCAAGGCCGTGCAGTTTGAAGCGCATGGATGGCTCGGCGCCCTCCCCGCGCCGAAATGCCTGCACCACACCCTCGCCAGATTCGGGCCGGTCGAATTGCCACGCCATCCACGCATTGGTGTCGATGCCGTAGGCCGTGAGCGGGTAGAAATCGCCCATGAGGCAGGGCTCGATCTGACGGAATTGCGCGACGGTCTTGCGCAGTAGCGCGTAATCGTTATCGGATTTCCGCATGTCGCAGCCGATGCGGAAGCAGGGACAGAACGAGCTGTGCATGTGGTAGGTGTCGCGCAGGCCGCAGCCGGAACCATAATTGGGAATCCACTGCGATATCCCGTAGGTGTGGCACTGCTGGCCGATGGCTTCCTTGAAGTAGTCGCTGCGCAACAGCGGCACCGAGCGCCGCAGCGTCTCCAGGTCGTGCCGCCTCCCGCCGCTGGCGCAGGTGTCGATCCACAGGTCGGGATGGCGGCGGAGCAAATCGTCCCAGAACGCGAGATATCCGATAACGTGGGCGTTCTCGGTGATGCCCTGCCGATCTGGCGCGTCGGCGGCCCTCCAGAATTCCAGCGGCTCGGTATTGAAATCCTGCCGGTACACATCGATGCCCTGCTCCGCGAACATCTTGCTGAAGTGATCGGTCAACCATCGCCGCGCCTCTACATTCCCCAGATTCAGGAGCCTGCTGGGCGAGAAACCGGGGCCCTTGCGGCTCTCATTCGGGCAACCGAGGAGCCACTCGGGATGGTTGACCCACAGCCAGGTGCCCGGCGCGACGCGCTCCGGTTCGAACCACACGACGAACTTCATGCCGTTCGCGTGCGCGCGATCGGCGACCTCTCGCAGCCCGCGCGGAAACCTCTCGGCGTCCGGTTCCCAGGTGCCGGTGTCGATCCACCGGTTCGTTGTCGGATACCAGCCGGCATCGAGGATCCAGTAGTCGAGCTTGATGCCCTCCCTGACCCAGCCGTCGATCTGCGCGAGTTCCACGCTCGCGTTGGGCCTGTCTCCCCCGTAGGTGGAGGCGTAGTGCGTCGCCACCAGCCTCCCTCGCGGGCGGGGCAGGTTGTGCGCGACCATCCAACGGCGCCAGATGTTCTGCGAGCGGATCCAGTCTCCTTGCCAGAACTGGAGGGCGATCAGCGGGGCACGGATCTCCTCCCCGGGATGCAGCCTGAGATGGGTCAACTCCTGACCCACACACACGCGCAGGCCATTCGATTCGTCACGCGTGAACTGCGACGCCCATTGGCCCGGCCAACCCACCGCGATGATGACACCCTGCCCGGGCCACTCGACGTTGAAGTAAGACATCTCGTTGCTGGTGGGACGTCCCCCGACAGCCGCGATGCGCAACTGATACTTCGGCCTCAGCGGCGTCTCCAGCGGCTTGAAATCCGCCTGCGAGGCGCGACTCCCGGCGTTGTGGTGGAGGAGGAATTCGCCCCCGGGGCCGCGCTCCAGCCACGCGTCGAGCCCGAGGATGTCCTTCAAGATCGGCGTGTCTTTGTCGCCGCGGTTCTTGAAATAGACGGTCCATTCCACCGTCGGGAAATCCCGGTATTCGATGCTAACGCACCTCACCTCCAGCCCGGTCGCCGGATCGGTGAAGATGGACGTCCGTTGCACGCGATCGGCGTCGATCACGCGCGATGCGTGCCGGGTTTGCCCCGACCGCAGCAATTCCGTCGAGGGTCGGCCGTCGTAGACGAAAGAAAAGGGCCACGCCTTCGCGGATTGTCCCAGATTCTCTTCGGCCCAGCCGCGCGCCAGCGCCATCTCGTCGGCCGACGGCGCAGCAGCCCTTAGAATCCATGGGTTCAGACAGACCGCGAAAGCGCCGAGACGAATGGCCCGTGCGATTTTCATTGCGTGTGGGCTCCATGAATTCTGCTCCGCCCCGCCCGGCAAGCACAAGTGCACTTTGGGCCCGGAGGCAACAGTCCCATGGACGGGACATCACTTGGGGAATGGACTTGGCCGTGGCGCGGGCAATCCTGCCCGCGACGCCGGCGGGCGGGATCGACTGCCCCGCGCCCCGCAGCCTGAAGGCTGGACTACAGCCGTCGCTTCATGCGCGTCGTGGCCAGTCAGAGCGCCCCTTGAGCGACGTCGGAATCAAACCACGAAGGACGGGAATTACCTTCGTGCTCTTCGTGGTTGAGATTACTCGTGGTGAGCCACGTCACATGTGCGCCACGATGTTGTCCCCGAACTCGGAGCACTTGATCTCTTTGGCGCCCTCCATGAGTCGGGCGAAGTCGTAGGTGACCCGCTTCGAGGCGATGGCGCCCTCGAGGCCCTTGAGGATGAGGTCGGCGGCCTCGATCCAGCCCATGTAACGGAACATCATCTCGCCGCTGAGGACGACGGAGCCGGGGTTGACGCGGTCCTGATCTGCGTACTTGGGGGCGGTGCCGTGGGTGGCCTCGAAGACCGCGTGACCCGTGACGTAATTGATGTTGCCGCCGGGGGCGATGCCGATGCCGCCGACTTGCGCGGCCAGCGCGTCGGAGAGGTAATCGCCGTTGAGATTGAGCGTCGCAATAACATCGAACTCCTCGGGCCGGGTGAGCACCTGTTGCAGCGTGATGTCGGCAATGGCGTCCTTGATGACGAGGCCCGCGCCGGGCTTGCCCTCGGGGATCCGGCACCATGGGCCGCCATCGATCTCGACGGCGCCGAAGACCTCCTTGGCCAGCTGGTAGCCCCAGTCGCGGAAGCCGCCCTCGGTGAACTTCATGATGTTGCCCTTGTGGACCAGGGTCACGCTCTTGCTCTTCTCGCGGATGGCGTACTCGATCGCCGAATAGATCAGCCGCTGGCTGCCCTGCTTGCTGACAGGCTTGATGCCGATGCCCACCTGGAGCGTCTCGTCTGTGCCATGGCCCACCCGTTCGCGCCAACCCGCGATCCGCTCGGCGTTGCCAAACCGGATCTTCTCGAAGGACTTGGGGAATTCCCTCGCGAGGAAATCCAGGATCTTCTTCGCCTCGGGGGTCCCGCCGGCGTACTCGATGCCGGCGTAGATGTCCTCGGTGTTCTCCCGGAAGATCACCATGTTCACCTTCTCGGGACGTTTCACGGGCGAGGGCACCCCCGCGAAATGGCGCACGGGCCGCAGGCACACGTACAGGTCGAGCATCTGCCGCAGCGCCACGTTGAGAGAGCGGATCCCGCCGCCCACGGGCGTGGTCAGCGGCCCCTTGATGCCGACGAGGCACTCGTTGAACGCCGCGACGGTGTCATCGGGAAGCCATGTCTTGAACTTGTCGAAGGCCGCCTGCCCGGCGAACACCTCGAACCACGAGATCTTGCGCTTCCCGCCGTAGGCCTTCTGGACCGCGGCATCGAAGACGCGCTCGCTGGCGCGCCAGATGTCGGGCCCCGTGCCATCCCCGCGGATGAAGGGGATGACGGGATTTTCGGGAACTTGCAGGCGACCATCGCGTATCGCGATCCTGCCGCCCGCCGGGGGGGTGACGTCTTTGAATGCCATAAGGGAAACTGTCTGATATTCGCAAATCGGCGAATGGCAAGCCTATTGCGACGCGCAGTCTGGTAAAGCGAACTGGTTTCCGGTGCCCCGGTTTGCTATTGAAGGGCGATCAACATTCACCATCTCATGAACGCGGCCCTCCGGTGGTCGGCGGCCATAGGTCTTGGTCTCCTGGCCTGTCGGGATGCGGTCGGTAGCCCACCCGTGGAGAGATTGCCCCTTTTTGACGCCCGGGACACAAAGGGCTGGTCGATCGCGGAATCCTCGCTGGAACCTGTCGCTGACAAGGCGCCCGATGGCAGCCCGTGCCTGCATTGGCACGTGACCGTGGATCACACGGCGGGCGAGGCGAAGTATCCGATCGGATGGCCGCGGTTCGGCCGGGGCATCCCCGAAGGGCCGTCGCGCGACTGGTCGGCCTGGGACTCGCTGCACTTCTGGCTGCGCGCCGACACCTCCCGCGAGGCACTGCCGCGCGAACCAGTGGGCCTCGGCCTGCAGACGCCGGACAAGGCATCGTCCTTCCAGCGTTCCCTGTCCGAACTGCGCAAGGGCGAGTGGGTGGAGCTGGACATCCCGTTGCGCGAGATCCCACGGCACGGGGACGTTCGCCAAATCCAGTTCCACATCGCCGAATCGAAATACCAGCATGGCGACAGGCTCGACCTGCTGATCGCGGGACCCGAGCTGCGCCGCCCCTCCCAACCGATCCTCGTGGGCCTCTCGCCCGAATGCGCCGTGATGTACGCCGACGCGCCGCGCATCCCGGTGCGTTTCCGCCTCGCGGGCGTGAAGCCGGGCGAGCGGGCCGAGGTGAACCTCTCCCTCCGCCACGATGGCAAATGTCTGATCGATGCCACCGCCCGGCTGGAGCGCGGCGAGCATCGCATCGAGTTGGACAGGGGACGCGCGGCGCTTGCTCCGGGCGACTACGAGATCGAGGCGCGCATCGCGGGTCTCCCGGAAAAGGTGGCGGGCCGCGTGCGCCTGGTGGAGTCCCCATGGGTGAAATGAGAATGAGGCTGATTGGAGAATCCCGGATCTCACGCCAAGGCGCAAAGACGCAAAGGCATCCTTGGCGGTTCTGGGGGCTTTGCGCGAGAAAGTTTTTTTCGTGGTGGCAGGCGATTGGAATCGCGCGCAAGCGCGCTCGTACGCCGCCATTCCTGCGCCGATTGAGTGCGCTGGGCCCCGCCGCGATGCTGCTGGCGCCCCTGTGCGCGACCGCCGCGCCGGGGCTTTTTGATTTTGGCACGGAGAAGTCCGAACTATGGGAGGGATTCGTCCGGGTGACGGCCAAGGGTCAATACGACGCCGGCGCCGGCCATGGCTGGCGGACGGCCGAAGGGCTGCGGGCCGTTGCGAAGGCCTTTCGAGAGCGGGTGGAGATCAAATCGCGCGGGACGATGGAGCCCCCGCCGATCTGGACCAACCCCATCACGGAAGATGCGGTCATCGGGGATCGCAGCAACGCGTTTCAGGTGCGCGTGGAACCCGGCGAATACGGGATATACTGCGTTTTTGGGACGAGCGATCCCGGCCTTCGGGCACAGTATTTTGATTTCACGGTGAGGGTTGGGGGGCAGGAACGTCGGGTTCAGATCGAGGGATGCTATCAATTTCGGACGGCCCGATTCCGGGCGCGGGCCGGGTCCGATCCGCTTGCCATCGAATTCGATCCTGCGAGCAAGTGGGTGGCCAATGCGATCGTGGTCTGGCCCGTCGCCGACGCCGAAACGGTGGAGCGCGACATCATCCGCCCATTTGAGGATCGGACGTTCCTGCTGCCGCCGGAAGAGTGGTCAAAATGGAAGGAGGAACCGGAGCCGGACGCGGGGCCTCCCCACGAGCCGGGTGCCGCCGACAAGGCGCGGGGGTTCACGGTTTTCACGCGGCCCTATCTCGAGTGCGTGTATCCCGGCACCAACCCGCGCCCCGGCGATTGTGATCCGACGCTGCGGGTTTTTGCGACACCGGGTGAATGCGAGCCCGCGAATTTCATCGTCCGCCCGATCCGCGACATGAGGGGGGCAACGGTGGCGGCGGGCGCGATCGGCCCCGTCCCACCATCGGCGATCGACATCCGGCACGTGCGCTACATGCGCGCGCGGCCCAACTACACGGTCTCGGGCCGCTACCGCGAGGTGCCCGACATCCTCGAGCGCTTCGGCGCGCTCGATCTGAAAGCGGGCCGCAACGAGCGCATCTGGCTCACCCTGCGCATCCCCGAGGACGCCAAGGCCGGCCTCTATCGCGGCGAGGTTTCCTTCCAGTGCGAAGGCGCGACCGCCAAGATCCCAATCGAATTGCGCGTGCTGCCGATCCGCCTGCGCGAGGACCCGTCAAAGATCTTCGGCATCTACTATCGGCATCCCCTCGACCTGATGTTCGAGGCGAAGGACGACGCGTCGAAAGAATACTTTCGGCGCAAGGCCGAGATGGAGCACCGCGACATGGTGGCGCACGGCACCCGCAACGTCGTCCTCTCCATCTACACGCCACCGGCCGACGCGTCCGGGAACTTCGCATTCCGCTGGGAACCCCTCGCGGCGAAGCTGGCCATGTGGAAAACGCATGGCTTCGTCGGGCCCGTCGTGATGAGCTTCAACACCGACGGCGTTTACGAGAAATACGTGAAGGAGCGCTACGGCTCGCACCTCAGAGGCGTGAAGAATCCCCCGCCCGCATTCTCGGAGGAGATAACCCGGATGGTGAAGGCCATCGAGGTCGAGCGCACGGCCCGCGGCTGGCCGGAGTTTCTCTACTACCCTGTCGATGAGCCCGGTCACGGCATGGCCGAAGTCGCATTCATGGTCACGGTCCTGAAGGCGTGCAAGGCCGCCGGCGTGCGAACGTATTCCACCGCGGACCCGACCGTCGAGGCATTCGCGCCCATGCGGCCCCACGTCGATGTCTGGTGCACCCAGCCTTTCGCGCCCGACCGGGAAACCGTGCTGGCCGACAGCAAGGCGAGGCACGTCGAGTACTGGTGCTACCCGAACCACGTCAATGGCGAGAACGACCACACGCCCGTCGCCGGCGCCCGCATGACCTACGGCTTCGGTTTCTGGCGCTCGGGATTCCGCACGCTCATCCCCTGGATCTATTCCAGCAGCAGCGGCGACCCCTTCAACTACCTCGACGGTTACTGCCAGGATTTCTTCAACCGCAGCGAGGCCGACGGCACCCCCATGCCCGTCGTCCTCTGGGAGGCCTATCGCGAGGGCTACGACGATTACCGCTACATCCATACGCTCGAGCAAATGATCGCCGAGGCGAAGGCCAAGGGCGGGACCGCCGCGCGGGCGGCCGCCGCCGCCGAGGGGGAATTGCGATCCGTCTGGGATGCGATCCGCGTCCAGGAGAAATACAAGCACGACGGGCTGTGGTCGCCGGCCGAGTTCGATGTCTATCGCTGGATGGTCGCCCGCCAGATCATCGCGCTGCAGGATGCCACGGAAGGGCGGTGACGGGCCGTCGAAGCACGGGGACGAGAATCCCCTGGTTTGTGGCACGGGCGTCCCGCCCGTGGCGCGGGTGCCGCCCGACGGAGCCATGGGCAAGATGCCCATGCCACACATCTCATCCCGATATCCCAGATACTGATGGCAAATGGGTTGTAACCGGAATTTTCAAGCCGAATGCACCTGTCACTCGAATAGATCCTCGACCACGTCGGAGACGCGGACGTCGATCAGGACCCATTCCTCCGCGGGCCGATAATAGACGAGGCGCCACTGGAGGGGTTGCGTCGCGTGCCAGGTGAGGAAATCGGCCGCGCAGAGTCGGCCTAGCACGATTTGCGTGTCGTAGTGATCGAATTCCAGCGCGGTCCCGTATGCCTGGATGGCGGCGTCGGTCTTCGAGACCAGTATCTCAATGTTCTCCGCACGCTCGCCGATCCGCGAGCCGCGCAGCAGGGTGTCGTAGGCTTCCCTCACCTTGGGCCCGCCCTGTTTCATGGTCTGGAAAAAAGTGGTGGCCTGCAGCTTGATGGGGTCCGGCAGCGGTTGCGGGTCAGGCTTGCGCTTGTGGAACTTGAAGATGGGCGCCACATCGCCGGCCTTCGGGGGCGCCATCCGCGTCTGGGCCGAGGCGGAGAAAGCCAGCAGCGCCGCAGGGACAATGAGACTCCATCGTAATCGTTTGCGCATGCCGGAACATTGCCCCGTGGTGCCCCCTGCGCCAGTCTGGATTTTTGGCTGCGCAGGCAACCGATGGCGGGCTACTCTCGTCTCGATGTCGCGGGAAATCGAGCGATCTGGGAGGCAGCGGATCCTGCTGCTCAACCAGACGTTCCATCCGGATGTCGTCGCCACGGCGCAAGTCCTGACAGACCTCGCGCAAGAGTTTGCGCGGGCGGGTCATGACGTGACGGTGATTACGGGGCGGCAGGGCTACGACGACCCAGGCCTTCTCTTTCCTCGGCGCGAGCGATGGGAGGGCATCCGGATCGAGCGCGTCGGGGTGCTCGCCCTTGGAAAGGGTGCCCGATGGCGCCGCGCCCTGAATTTTGCCAGCTTTCTCGCGGCCTGTGCCGCCCGCATGGCACTGTTGCCAAGACAGGATCTTGTGGTGGCGCTCACGTCGCCCCCTCTAGTGGCACTCCTCCCCGCCCTATGGACGCGCGTCCGCGGTGGACGCTACGCGTACTGGGTCATGGATCTGAACCCCGACGAGGCCGTGGCCGCAGGCTGGCTGCGCGCCGGCGCGCCCGCCGAACGCCTGCTCTCGGCGTTATCCACCCATTGCCTGCGGAACGCGGACCCCGTCATCGCCCTCGATCGCTTCATGGCCCGGAGGATCTTGGACAAGGGCGTGTGCGAAGAGCGCGTCGTTGTCCAGCCGCCCTGGCCGCACGACGACCGCGTCCGGTTCGATCCCGAGGGCCGGGCGCGTTTTCGGGCCGCCCATGGGCTGTCGGACAAATGGGTTGTCATGTATTCGGGCAACCACAGCCCCTGCCATCCGCTCGACACCCTCTTGGAGGTGGCCAAGCGCATGCACGGGCATGCGGAGTTCGCGTTCTGCTTCATCGGCGGTGGCAGCGGATGGGCCAAGGTGCGCGACTATCGCGAGCGCCATTGTCTGGCGAACATCACCGCGCTTCCCTACGAGCCCCCCGAACGGCTCTCCGCCTCACTTTCCGCTGCCGACCTGCACGCGGTGGTCATCGGGGATCCGTTTGTCGGGCTCGTCCACCCCTGCAAGATCTACAACATCATCGCGCTCGGCACGCCTTTCCTGTGCATCGGCCCGCGAGAGAATCACGTCGCCGACCTCGCCGCCCGCCTGGGCGATCCGCGCGCGGCGCGTTTCGCTGCCCACGGGGACGCCGATGCGGTCGAGCGCGCGATACGGGAATCGCGAGACCTTGCACTGCGGCCCGATCCGATGCAAAACGCCGCCCTGATGGCGGACATCTCGCGATCCGCCGCGCTGGCCCGCCTGACCGCGGCCCTTTTGCGCGAGGGGCATGATCGCGCCGCTGTTGTGCGCAGCGGGCCAACAGGGTAGACTGGGGAAATGAAGGGTCTTACAACCCTCGTGCTTCTGGTGACCCTGGTCTTTGCCGGGATCGCCAGCTACTATTTCCTCGAGCACCAGAGGAAGAGCGAGCTGCTGGCGTCCTCCCTCGACAACATCGCGCAGTTGCAGGACGAGTATCGCAAGCTCGAGTCCCAGATCGAGCACCTGCGGGAGCAGGCGGGCGGCAGCGACGACCTGATCAACGCGGCGAAGGCCGAGGCCGAGAAATGGCGAAACGAGGCCACGCGCCTGCTCGAGAATCGCGGCAGGCTCGAGAAGGAAGTGAAAGAACTCGGCGCCCAGGTCGTGGCAACGGTCGCCCAGGCGAAACTGCGGCCGGACCCACCTGAAACGGCCGGAGCCCAGGAAAAACCTGCGGCCCCGGTTGATGTCTTCGCGGCGATGTCGGACGCGCTGAAACCAGCGGTGAAGAATGGTCGGTTGCAGATCAGGAAGGAGGAAGCTGGCCCGGTGGTGACCGTGCAGAGTCGTAGCCTTTTCGGACCTGGGCCCGCCGAACTCAAGGAGGATGGGAAGGAAATCCTGCGCGAGGCGGCTCGTGCGATCTCCGCCTCGGGCAAGCCCGGGCTCCGGATCGAAGCGCACACCGACAATATCCCCATGGGTCCCAAGTATCGGGACCGCTTTCCCACGAACAAAGAGCTCTCCGAGGAACGCGCCCGGGTCGTGGCGGGTTTCGTTTCGGAGGCGGGCGGCATCGAGTCCAATCGCGTCGCCGCGGCAGGACTGGCCGATTCGAAGCCCGTCGCCACCAACGACACCGCCGAGGGGCGCAGCAAGAACAGCCGTATCGAAATTCACGTCGCGCGATAGATCGAGCACTCCCGCAACGGGACGCCCCGACCTGGCGCGCTTTCAGCCCGTGAGATCTGCGATCCCGCGCCCGCACCGGATAACGCCGGAGTCGGTCGCAACGAAGTCCAGGGCCTCGTCCCATTCCTCCTGCGGCACCACGGGAACCTCCTGGATGGCATAGAAGAAGCCCACGCGCAGGGGCCCCCGCCCGGCGGCACGGAGAAATCGGTCGTAGTAACCCCCGGCGCGGCCCAGGCGTGCGCCGCGGGCATCGAAGGCGAGGCCGGGGACCACAATCGCGGCCAGGCGGGTGGGCTCGACCCATGCCTCCGGATTGGGTTCGGGCTCCGGAATTCCCCAGCGGTTGACGCTCAGATCGCCCAGTTCCCGGATCCAGTAGGCGCCCAGCGTCTTGGATGCCGCGGCAATCCGTGGCAGTGCGACGCGACGGCCCACCTTGAGCAGCGCGCCGATGAGTGGCGTGGTATCTATCTCGCCGGGCATGGATGCGAACGCCATCCACTCGCCACAAGCGGCCAGCTCGGGGATCGCCAGGAGGTTCTCCGTCGCCACCCGCGACCAGGCGGCCCGCTCGTCGGCAGTCACGCTCGCGAGCCGATCCACCATGGCGCGCCTCAGCGTGCGCTTGGCGTCTCTGCCGGCGCTCACGTCCACCCCCCGCCGATTCGATTTGCAGAAATGCCCGATGGGGACTTGATTGGAAGAGATCCCAGCGCGCGGCCGATGTCGTGCGCCGGGCGAAAGTCGGCCACCGTGTCCACCCGAAAACGAGTCAAGCACTGGAGCGAGCGAAACTTCATCACCGAAGTTCTCATCCCATCCATATTCACCCGAAAGATGGGACGGCGCAACAAGCCCGTTTTTCCGACCGTGGACCCCGGCAAGATTGCCCTCACATGGATCGGGCACGCTTCATTCCTCATCCAGACCGATCGTCACAACATCCTGGTTGATCCGAATTGGGCCAACTGGCTGCTGGTGGTGCGCCGCCTCCGCCACGCGGGCCTTTGGATCGATCACTTGCCAAACATCGATCTGGTGCTGGTCACCCATGCCCACTTCGATCATCTCAATCGCTCGACCCTGCGGCGCGTCGCCAACCGGCAGCCCATCGCGATTCCATCGGGCGTCCGCTCCCTGGTCGAGGATCTCGGGTTCCACTACATCCACCAGATGGATTGGTGGGATACCTGGAGCCACAAGGGCATCGACGTCACCTTCGTGCCCGCAAAGCACTGGGGCGCGCGCGTGCTCGCCGACCGCCACCGCGGTTACGGTGGTTTCGTCATCAGCTATCAGGGGCGCTCGATCTACCACGTTGGCGACTCGGCATACTTCTCGGGTTTTCGCGAGATAGGCGTTCGGTGCCGACCGGAGATAGTCCTGATGCCGATCGGCGCCTACGACAATCCATCGGGCCGCGATGTGCACCTGTCCCCAGAGGAGGCCATCAGGGCATTCGGGGATCTGGGGGGTCGCCTGCTCGTCCCCATGCACTTCGGAACCTATCGGCTAAGCTATGAGCCGATGCACGAACCCCCAGAGCGGCTCATGAAGGCCGCGGCCCACCATGGGCTTCTCTCGCAGATCCGCGTGCTCACCGAGGGCCTGCCCGAGGTCGTGTAGGCCGGCCCGCCGCCGAGAAAGAACGCCGGAAACTGCGACGCGGCGGCTCGGCTAAGGCCTTCGGATATTATCGAGCCAGATCCCATCCGGCGGCTGCCGGACCAGCGGGGCTGAAAAGGAGACGTAGGAGCGCGCTTGCGCGCGATTGGCGCATGGAATCGCCTGCAAGCAGGCTCCTACGATTCGGTGTCTGCACTTTCAGGTAGCCTGCATATTTCACGCATTGGCGTGAAATACCCGGGCTAAGTTTCGCTCAGTCCCAGCGGGCGCCCGTATCCGACGAAGCGCCCCTTGATGTGCCCAAAACCCAGCCACGTGGAATAGCCGCCCGCCGGAGCCTCCGGGTCAAAGAGGTAAACGTCGGGCCCGCCCTCGGTCCGCCCGTCGCGCCCCGTGCCGTGCGATTGCGAGCCCGCCATCAGGAGATTTCCGTCTCGGGTGCGGCCGAGGTAAACCATGACGTGGGTCACCGGCGGATTCCGTTTGGGTTTGTAGGTGTGCTCCCAGAACAGGAGATCGCCGGGACGCATTCGCTCGGCGAGGTAGGCGGTCAGCGCATCGCCCTCAAGGTCTGGGGGAATCCGCCATGCGAGGCGCCGCTGGCTCAGGAAGTAATACTGGTCCGAGGCCGTGCGTCCGATGTCGATACCGGCCACGCGCCTATAAAGGTAGCGGGACGTGTTCGAGCAGTCCATGACCCACGCCTGCGGTTCGCCGGGAGGCCGCCAGCGCTGCGCGTAGCGAATGCGGCGCGCGGCCAACGAGTCTGTCTCTCGGGAGAACGCTGCAGCAATTGTGGCCGCCCGGCCGGGCCCATTGTCGCGTTGCGCGCCGGGCGATGGGGTCTTAGGGGCGGGCTGGGGAGTTGTCGGCGGCGTCTCGGTGGGCGGCGGTGGCGCGACGAGCGGCGAAGGCACCGAGGGCGGTATGATCGCAGGGCGCCCGCCTGGGGCACTCGGTGCCGCAGGGGCCTGCGCCCTCGGTGGAATCGTGAGGATCTGGCCTATCTGCAAGGCATTGGATTTCAGTTTATTGGCCTGGCGGATCTCCTGAACCGACACGTCGTGCGCCCGCGCGATGTCCCACAGTGTGTCGCCTTGACGGACCATATACTGGCCAGGTCCCAACGGTGCGGCCGCGGGCGAAGACGAGGGCGCTGGCGCGCCTGGGGCTACCTTGGGTTGCTTGGGGGGAATCTTGAGCACTTGGCCGATCGAAAGTCGATCCGACTTCATCCCGTTCACCTGTAGGATGACATCGACCGGAACGCCGAATCTCTTGCCTATCTTCCAGAGGGAATCGCCACTCTTCACGGTGTAGTCCGTGAGATCGCCCGTAACGCCCGGTGCCGCCGGCGTTTGGGCGGCCGCGGATGGAGCGGATTCCGCCGGTGCGGGCGGCGGATTGGTCGGCACGGTGATCGCCATCTGGATCGTGACGGGTTCTTGGGGGGCTGCTGGTCGCACAGGCGTGGGCGTGACCACGTCGGTCAATGGTGCATTTGCCTGGCCATGCATCATCACGACTCCCGCCAGCAACAGGACTACGGACGACGTTACCCTTTGCATAGGTGTAATTTAGCAAATCCTGGACATTTTTGTACTTAAATCTTTTCTCGATCCAGCCTCTGGCATAGGCGGCCGTCCGATGGCCGGGCGCACGCGCACATATTCAATTTGCCGAACCATCCGGAGGGTGTTAGGGTTCCGCGCAATGGAATTCATGCCTCAATTGGCGATAGGGCTGCCCGGCGGGCCCGAGTGGATGTTTATTATTTTCGTGGTCCTGCTGCTCTTCGGTGCGAAGAAGCTGCCGGAGCTGGCGCGTGGACTCGGCAAGAGCATCGGCGAGTTCAAGAAGGCCCGCGAGGAATTCGAGGGCGAGATCCACAGGGCCGCCGACGAAGAAGATAAGAGGAAGATCCGCGCCCCCGAGGGCGAGAATCACAAGGCCGCCTAGTCGCTGACTCCCGCCCCACCGGCGGGCCTGATCCAACTGCCGCGGAGGTGCGCGCGGAACGCAATTGCGAATGCCACGGATGCGCACGCGCAAAACCAACCGAGGTCCCCGATCATCTCGCCCGCGCCGCGCCACGTGAGCAGCCTCCCGTCGAGGTTGATGGCCACCGCCGCCAGGAAAAACAGGTAATTCCACGCCGAGCGCGCCGCGAAAAGCCGCCCCTGCGATGCGCCGGGCACGTGCGCTTGAAGGCGCGCGTCCACGGGGATGTTCAGCAGGGCCCCTGCGGCCCCGACGGCGGCGCACCCGATCGCTGCCGCCAGAAACGATGTGGCGGACGAGAACCCCACGAAACACAGGCCCAGCGCGCCCAGCATCATCACGGGCAGCCCCTTCCAATGGGCGAGTCTCCAGAAGCGTCCCGACACGAACACGCCCGTCACCAGCCCCGCCGCCAGCGCCATCAGCAGCAGCACCAGCCCCAGGAGCCGCGTTTCCACGACCGGTTCTTTGAACCCCAGGGAAACCGCCCATCGCGCGAAGACCGACACCGCGCGCCGCAGCAGGGATAGATCGAGGTCGTTCGCGGCGCGCTCGAGCACGAAGACCAGAAATAGCCCCGCCACGAATTGGGATATGCCGTTGAGAAGGAACATCAGCCGCACCACGGAATCGCGCCACACCGATGCCAGCGTCCGCCAGATGTCGGACCACGTGGCCCTGCCCTCGCCTTCAATAGCCGCCGCGACGAGTGGCCGATCGATGCGCGCCACCAGCACCGCAGATATCGCGAAGCCCACGGCCGCGATCAGGAAACTGCTCCGCTCCCCGAAGATCGCGACCAGGAATCCCGCGCAGCCGCCCGCGAGGCTCGCGATCACGCCGATCGTCGTCACCAGCGCATTGGCCGCCACGATCTGCCGTGGCCCGACCAGCAGCGGTATGGACGCCTGGCGCGCCGGGATGAAGAAACCCGTCATCAGCCCCGCCACCGCAATCAGCCCGAAGATCAGTGGCACCGATCGGGTCGCGTACCAGATCCCCAGCATCGCCAGCACCAGGAAGGCGCGCGCCAAATCGGCGAACACCATCACCGCCCTCCGGCTGTGCCGGTCCACAAAGGCCCCGATCCACGGGGTGAGCAGCACCGTCAGGCACATCCCGCTGAAGAGGACGCGCGCGCTCTCTCGCCCCACCCCCGCACCCTCCTGTGGGCTGAGTTTCAGAACCACGTACAGCAGAGCGAACTGGTAGAACCGGTCCCCGATCGACGCGATCACCTGCCCGATCCACAGGAGCCGGAAGTTCCGGATCGCGAGCACCTCGCGGAATCTGGGGCGCGCCCCGCTCAAAACGGTCTCCGCGTCGCTGTCCTTTGCGTCACCGGCATCGCATGAGCATAGGCAAGACGCCCACCCGCGCACGGTTTTTTGGGGACCATGACTCGAGAATCCAGACACCGAATCGTAGAAGCCTGCTTGCAGGCGACGCGCAATCGCGCGCAAGCGCGCTCCTACGAGGCGATCGCATGCGCAATCGCGCGCAAAACGCGCTCCTACGTCTCATTGTCGCCCCCGGTGGGATCTGAGTTCCTGATCGCCTGGGAGCGATGCCAGTCACCCTGGCCGACGAGAGTCCCGTCAGATGGCTTAGCCTGCATATTTCACGCTTCCGCGTGAAAATATGCAGGCTCAAAGGAAAACCGCGCTCCGAAGAACGCGACTTTGAAGGGTCTGGGGCCACCAGTCCGCGAGACACACTCCGCAACCGCGAAAAAACCCAGTCTTTGCCTGA
>JAKQKQ010000163.1 GCA_029560585.1 Verrucomicrobiota bacterium
CGCCGCGCTCGCCCCCGGCCTCAGCAGCCGGGACAGGTCCAGCACCAGGCCCTTGAGCAGCGCGAGCTCGCGCGCCGGCAGATGGGCCCAGCTCTTCTCCTCCAGACCCTCCCTGCGGAGGATGTCGATCGTCGGGCCCCAGCGGTCGAAGGCCGCCTGCTCCTGTTGCGAGAGCGACAGGTAGTAGGCGATCGCCGGATCCGATCCGTCCGGTTCGTCCGCCCCGCCCCGCCTCGGGTGGTGGCCGCCGAGCTTCGGCGGCGGCTTGGCGATCCCCCAATCCCACGCCAGCTGCTGGTAGCTCTCCGCCCCGACGGCCCTCTTGATCGCCCCGAGCACCTCGTCGCGCCGGGCCTCCGGCAGCGACGCCAGGCTCTTCTCCGCGTGAGCCTCCAGCAGCTTGATTTTCTCACGCGCCTTCTGCGCCAGCTTCATCGCCCGGTCGGCGGTGTCCCAGGAGAAGGCGAATTCCGCAACCTTGCGCGATTTGTCGGGGCCAAATTCCGCAAGTTTGCGGAATTTGCGGTCCTCGAACATCTGGCCCCAGTCACCGTGCTTGACCTGCTTCCGGAGCCTCAGCAGCTCGTGGCCCAGGAGGATCATCTTGACGCCCCCCTGGGCGACGAGCAGGCCGGCGTCGCGGTAGAGCTGGTTGCAGCGGGAGATCCCGTCCTGGACCGCGCGGTCCGGGACGATGGCGGGTTTGTCGTTGGCGGGTCTCATGAGGATTGTTTCTCCGCGCGCGAGCCGGCCTCCGGCGCGACGATCGCGCCATCGCAGATCGCGGTCTGGTCGTGCGGGTGCAGGAACCTGATCAGGGTCAGGAGCGCGGCCTCGGCCAGCCCGCGCTCCAGCGGCACGCCGCGCTTTGGCATCAGGATCTCGTGCGCGCCGAACGGGTCGCCGTTGAGCCTCAGCTCGGCCACGGCCTCGTTGCAGGTCGCCTTCCAGCCGGCGTCCGTGGACTCCAGGATCGCCGAGAGCGTCATGGCTTGACCCTCCGCGAGGTCTCGCGAATCTGGTCGGATGAGGCTCGAGACGTTCTGGGACTTCGTGCCGTTTTTCGAGCGCGAGATCGGGCTCCTGGGCCGGCCGTTTTGGGACCTGAATTTCCGCGCGATTTTTCGGGTCCTCCGATCTGAGGGCACCCAGGAGGCCGACGAAGCGTGCAGAGTCTTTGCGATAACTCTCGAGTGGCCGCCCGTCTCAGAGCCCGTCCGTCTGGAACTCTGCCTGCGCCTTTGCACCGCGCGATGGTGGTGCACAGTCGTCGCAGACGATCCGCTCGACGAGCCGAAACGAGAGTTCTTAGAGTCGGTGTTGATAGAGTACTGGCGAGACGTCGGGCGGCGCGACTGGATCCACGAGAATTTTTGTCTGACGGGCGAGGAGCGGCGCAAGCTGAAGATCCCGGATCCGGACCCGTACCCCTGACCGCCGGAAGAACTGACAGATAACCCGATAGCCACCCTGCTTCAGAATGCAGGGCCAGCAGGTGTGCGCGGAGCGGCCCCGCGGGGGGCACGGCCGCGCCCAGCCGCCTGACGATCTGCTCCAGCAGCATCGAGAGACAGCGCGCGGAATCGTCGGCCGGCTCGAGCCACTCATCGATGTCGCGGCACGCCAAGCGCACCCGGAGGTTGTCGAGGCTCACGGCCTGCCCCCCCTCTCGTTGAGGAACCGCACCAGCTCCGCGCGCGGGATGCGGATCATGCTCTTGCTCGCGCCGTTGCCCCGCAGGTCCGCCGCCTTAAGCGCGCCGCTCTCCACCAGGTTGATCCAGTGGCGGT
>JAKQKQ010000164.1 GCA_029560585.1 Verrucomicrobiota bacterium
CGCCGCGCTCGCCCCCGGCCTCAGCAGCCGGGACAGGTCCAGCACCAGGCCCTTGAGCAGCGCGAGCTCGCGCGCCGGCAGATGGGCCCAGCTCTTCTCCTCCAGACCCTCCCTGCGGAGGATGTCGATCGTCGGGCCCCACCGGTCGAAGGCCGCCTGCTCCTGTTGCGAGAGCGACAGGTAGTAGGCGATCGCGGGATCCGACGCATCGGGTTCGTCCGCGCCGCCCCGCCGCGGATGATGGCCGCCCCGCGGCTTGCTCTCCTTCATCAGATCCAGCGCGAGGAGAAGCTGGCCATAGTTCTGGACGTTCAGGGCCTTCTTGGCCTCTTTGAACAGCCCCGTCTTTTCGGCGGCCTCCCAGTCCCTCGGGTCGGGCAGGGATTTGAGGTCTATGTGTCCAGCCGTTGGACAGATGGCCTTGAGCTTTTTGTCGAATCTTTTGGCGTAACCCATGTAGAGGTAGGCGGTGGATCGGGGGAGCCATGGCATGCTCTCCTCGAGAGTCGGCCGGAAGTTCCTCGCCCCCACGACCTGCTGGAGACGGATGAGTCCCTGTCCGGCCATCGCCCCGAAAAACACCGCGTAGGCCTGGCAGGCGCGCGCGACGTGATGGCACTTGTGGACCCAGTCGGTGATCTGGCCCCCCTCGGGGATGCGGGCGATGGCGATGTCCTGCTTTGATGGGCGTCTCTTCATGGGATGTTTTCCTGATTGGCCTGGGACACAGCCACGGCCTCGAAATAATCTCTGGAGATCTCTGAAGCCGGTATGCAGAGGCCGAGGGTGAGAACCTCCCAGAGCGATTCCGCGTCCGGCGCGATGACGGCGAACTGGTGGCCGGTCTTGGGACATTGGAAATTCGTCCCGACACCGCGGCGCGGCGTGCCCGGCTCGAATGCCGTCGGGACGGATTTCATCTGGCACCCCCCTTCGCCGGAAACGGGATCACGTTTGTCGGCCGCGCCTCTTGTCGGACGAACCCCTCCTCGATGAGGGTGATGGCGACGGCCTCCGAGAGCGCGCGCTGGATCCTCAGGCCGACCTTTGGCAAGACGAGCTCGTGGGCGCCGAAGCGATCACCGTTGGGCCGGACCTCCGCGATCGCATCGCCGCACCGGATCTGCCAGGCGCCATTGGTCCTCCGGACCGCGACCACCAGCAGGGTAAGGTCGATGGCCGGGTCGCTCATGGCTTGACCCCCGGCGCGGGCGGCACACGCTTCCGGCGTGGGCCGCGCGAAGAGATCGGAAATCCGGCAGCTGCGGGAGGAGATTCAGGCGCTGAGGGAAGAGATGCTCCGCCTTCACCAGAACACCCAACATAGGATAGACTCGCTGGTGTCTCGCACGGCTGAGGGCATGGGCAGGGCGGAGGTGATGCTGGAGGAGCTTCAGCGCTGGCACGAGACCGCAAGAACGCTCTTAAATAGGGCACCAGCCCAATCCGTCGGTCCCTCTTGGACCAGTCCCGGGTCTTCGCCCTGAATGTCTCCATCGCCCTTGCCATGGGACATCCCGGGGGCAGCACCAACGCCAGGTCCTTCAGGCGGATCCTCACGGCCTGCCCCCCCTCTCGTTGAGGAACCGCACCAGCTCCGCGCGCGGGATGCGGATCATGCTCTTGCTCGCGCCGTTGCCCCGCAGGTCCGCCGCCTTAAGCGCGCCGCTCTCCACCAGGTTGATCCAGTGGCGGT
>JAKQKQ010000198.1 GCA_029560585.1 Verrucomicrobiota bacterium
AGGAGGTGCTGGAGGGGCGGGGGCCGGGGGCGGGCCGCAGCGGCTGGCGTATGAGGAGCAGGAGGGTGGGGAGGTGTATTGGCTGCGGGCGGAGGGGGGGGAGAGTATTGAGGGGCTGAATTATTCGACGCCGCATCCGAATGTGGAGAGTTTTATTGCGCGGATTGAGCGGCGGGGGGTGAAGGCGGTGGGGTGGGCGTATGAGTTGTTGTATTTGAATGAGTCGGGGCGGGCGGCGACGCGGCTGGTGGTGGATTTGGGGAATCAGAGTATTTGGAAGCAGCAGCGTTTGGGGTTGCGGCGGACGTGGCGGGTGACGCGGTATGCGTTGGCGAAGGGGATGAAGGAGGGTTTTTTGAGCCGGAATCCGGATCCGCGGGACGCGTTTTTTGCGTGGGATTTCGGGTTGCCGGCGCCGTTGTCGGTGGATGCGGGGAATGACGAGCAGGCGGATCGTGAGAATTTGAAGATGGGGACGACGACGAAGGCGTTGATTGCGCAGAAGCAGGGGCGGCATTGGCAGGAGGTGGCGCGGCAGCGGAAGGTGGAGATTTTGGCGCTGGTGGAGGACGCGCGGGAGATTGAGGCGGCGAGCGGGGGGCGGGTGAGTTTCGAGCGGGCGCTGGAGCTGCTGGAGCAGCGGAGTCCGAATCCGGCGGGGGGGGTGAGAGGTGAGAGGTTGGAAGGGAGAGGTGAGAAGGAGGTGGCGGAGTTTCGGCGGGCGGTGTGGCTGGGGTTCCAGCGGGATGGAACGGTGAGTGATGTGCTGGCGAATCAGACGGATTTGAAGCGGCTGACGGAGGAGGTGGGGTTGCCGGTGAATGAGGGGTATGATGATCCGTATTTGCCGGTGCGGGATGATGCGGGGGCGCTGGTGGGCGGGGGGATGGTGCGGGATGAGGAGGGGGATGTGATTGGTGCGAAGCCGGTGGAAATGAAAAGGGAGAAGTGAGAAGGGAGAAGTGAGAAATGAGGTATGCGGAGATTTTGCGGGTGCTGATGGAGGAGCCGTTGTTGCTGATGCCGGCGGCGCATGCGTCGCTGGCGCGGTTGTTTGCGGAGCATCGGAGCCTGGAGGCGCTGGAGTTTCGGGCGAAGCGGGAGGGGGTGGATGTGTGCGGGGAGGCGGTGGAGCTGGCGCAGATGGAGGTGTTGGAGGGGGTGGCGGTGATTCCGCTGGGGGGGCCGGTGGGGGTGGGGCTGGGGAAGTTTGAGAAGGGGGCGGGGGCGGTGGATTTGGGGGATGTGGCGGAGGATTTGCGGGCGGCGAATGCGGATCCGGGGGTGCGGAGTATTTTGCTGGATATTGACAGCCCGGGGGGGATGGTGAGCGGGACGCTGGAGCTGGCGGATCGGGTGATGATGTCGGAGAAGCCGGTGTATGCGTTTACGGGGGGGATGATGGCGTCGGCGGCGTATTGGATTGGTTGTTCGGCGGAGAGGGTGTTTGCGACGAAGTCGGCGGAGGTGGGGGGGATTGGGGTTTATACGTTGTTCCTGGATTCGTCGCGGGCGCTGGAGGCGGAGGGGCGTCGGCTGGAGGTGGTGGCGAGCGGGCCGTATAAGGGGCTGGGGGTGCCGGGGACGGCGTTGAGCGAGCGGCAGCGGTCGTTTTTGCAGGCGCGGGTGGATGGGATTGCGGCGATGTTCCAGGGGCATGTGAGCGAGCGGCGGGGCGGGCGGGTGGATTTGGAGGATATGCAGGGGCAGAGTTTTCTGGGGGAGGAGGCGCGGGGTCGGGGTTTGGTGGATGCGGTGGTGATGGATTTGGAGGAGGCGCTGGAGGAAGTGAGAAGGGAGAGTTGATGGGGGAGACTGGAGACGGGAGACCTGAGACCGGATGCGGGTGTGTTGACGTGCGGGGGATGGCAGACATATGACACTGAATGAGTTTATTGGGCGCGCGGTGGCGTTTTTTGATCGGGCGGAGGGGGCGGCGAATGCGGAGCTGGCGGTGCTGAAGGCGCGGGTGGCGGAGGTGGAGAAGCTGCTGGCGGAGCGGGAGGGGGAACGGGACGCGGTGGTGGCGGAGGGGGAGCGGCTGAAGGCGCGGGTGGCGGAGGTGGAGAAGTTGCTGGTGGAGCGTGAGGAGGAGCTGGCGGCGGAGAAGCGGCGGGTGACGGAGACGCTGGCGGGGCTGGCGGTGCCGGCGGCGGGGATTCCGGCGGGGGGTCGGGGCGAGGGTGTGGTTTCGGGGAAGGATTTGGTGGAGCAGTTGCTGGGGATCAAGGATTCGAGCGAGCGGTCGGCGTTTTACCGGAAGCACCGGGAGGCGTTGTTGGCGGCGAGCCGGGAGGAGCGGCAGCGGTTGGGGTGAGGGTGGGATGAAGATTTAAGAGAGGCAAATCAGAGAGAGAGGAGAAGATATGGCTACGTATACGAATCTAAATAATGAGATTTTCGCGCAATCGGCGCTGGAGGCGTTTGTGGCGGAGATGGTTCCGTTCAGCGCGTTTTCGACAAATTTTTCGCCGGCGGCGGCGCAGAAGGGGGATCAGGTGCTGGTGCCGCTGATTGCGAGTCTGACGGCGACGACGTTTTCGGCGTATAATGTGTCCGGGGGCGAGATGTCGGTGGTGACGGTGACTCTTAACCGGCACAAGCATGTGCCGGTGTCGCAGACGGATTTGCAGGCGGCGAACAGTTCGGAGGCGTCGCTGGTGAAGTTTGCGGGGCAGCAGGGGCGGGCGCTGGCGGTGGCGGTGTTGTCGGATATTTTCACGCTGCTGACGACGGGGAATTTCGGGGTTGGGACGTCGGCGATTTCGAGCACGGCGATGGGGCTGGGCGAGCTGCGGGCGCTGCGGAAGGCGCTGAACAAGAGTGATGTGCCGCAGACGAATCGGTCGTTGTTCCTGGACGCGGATCCGTTTGACGCGCTGCTGGGGGTGACGAATTTCATCCAGGCGCACATGATGGGGGATGCGATGGCGATCAAGGAGGGGAAGATTCCGCGGGCGCTGGGGTTTGACATGTATGAGCTGACGGCGGGTTTTCCGGGGGGGAGTGTGATGGGGTTTGCGGCGCATGCGTCGGCGATTGCGATTGCGATGCGGTATTTGGAGCCGCAGATCAAGGATGCTTACCAGGGCGGGGTGGGGCAGGCGAGTGATCCGAAGACGGGGATGACGGTGGGGTGGCGGGATCATATGGACCCGAATACGGGGGTTCGGTATGTGAATTTGGAGGCGCTGTATGGGTATGCGGCGGGGCTGACGCCGGCGGGGCGGATTTTCCGGCGTTTGGATTGAGATTGGTGGCGCGCGCGGCATCGAGCGGCTGCCGCGGAGAGGATAAACCCGGGTTCGGGGCCAGGCCGCTCGCCTGGCCCTTTTTTTTTGATGTATGGATGCGCGGATCAGTTTGTGTCTGATTGTGGGGAACGAGAGCGGGTATATCGAGCGGTGCCTGGAGAGTTTTCTGCCGGTGGCGGATGAGGTGGTGGTGGTGCGGGCGGTGGGGGGTCTGGCGCCGGATGATACGCTGGAGCGGGCGGCGGCGGTGTGCCGGCGGCATGGGGTGGGGCTGGTGACGGGGGAGTATCGGAATCGGGCGGAGCATGCGGATTGGCCGCATGTGGATGATTTTGCGGCGGCGCGGCAGTTGTCGTTTGATTTGGCGAGCGGGGGGTGGGCGTTTTGGTGTGACGCGGATGATGTGCTGGAGGTGGAGGGGTCGCTGGGGCGGGGGGCGGGGGAGGTGGCGCGGGAGCTGGCGGGGCGCGGGGATTACGCGGCGGTGGTGATGCCGTATCGGATTTTCGGGCGGGGGATCAGTGTGCCGCGGGAGCGGCTGGTGCGGCGGGATGCGGGGCGGTGGCGGTATCCGGTGCATGAGTGTTTTGCGTTTGTGGTGGAGCCGTTGCAGGCGGTGGAGGATAACCGTTTGGTGGTGGTGCATCGGCCGGCGCTGGGGAAGCGGGGGAGTTGCGAGCGGAATTTGCGGATTTTGCGGAGCATTCCGGCGGGGGAGCTGACGACGGGGCTGCGGTATCATTTGCAGCAGGAGCTGGGGATTGCGGGGGATGTGGCGGGGAGTGTGGCGCTGGCGCGGGAGCTGGTGCGGGCGCCGGATTTGGGGCGGCCGGAGCGGTATGAGTTGTTTTTGAGCCTGGCGCAGCTGGCGGAGGATTTGGAGGTGAAGCGGCAGTTTTTGCATCAGGCGTACGCGGCGGATCCGCGGCGGCGGGAGGCGCTGGGTTTGCTGGTGGGGAACGCGCTGGATGCGGGGCGGGGGGAGGAGGCGCTGGCGTATGCGCGGCAGATGCGGGCGACGGCGGGGCCGGGGGCGCGTGAGTGGAATGACCGGGGGCCGGTGTATGGGTGGCTGGGGGAGGAGATTTACACGCATGCGCTGCGGGGGGCGGGGGAGCGGGTGGAGGCGGAGCGGGTGCGGCAGGGGATGTTGGCGGCGGCGGGAGGGCCGCGGGTGGCGCTGGTGCATGCGACGCGGGGGCGTCCGCAGCAGGCGGCGGTGGCGCGGAAGGTGTGGCTGGATTTCGCGGCGCGGCCGGATCGGGTGGAGCATGTGTTTGTGATGGACGCGGATGACGCGGCGAGCGAGCCGCTGCGGCGGATGCATCATTTGGTGCTGCCGGCGGGGGGCGGGTGTGTGGCGGCGTGGAACGCGGGGTGCGCGCTGACGCGGGCGCCGGTGCTGGTGCAGTTGTCGGATGACTGGGTGCCGTGTCCGATGTGGGATGATTTGATTTGCGCGCGGCTGGGGGATGTGAATTTGCCGCGGGTGCTGGCGGTGAGCGACGGGGTGCGGGAGGATGGGTTGTTGTGCATGGCGATTTGCACGCGGGCGTATTGGGAGCAGGATTGGTTTTTGTTTCACCCGGATTTTACGGGGGTGTGGAGTGATAACTGGTTTACGGAGCTGGCGTATCGGCGGGGGGCGGTGGTGGAGGCGCGGGATATCCGGTTTGCGCATGAGCATCCGGTGAAGACGGGGCGGCCGCTGGATGAGACGTATGCGCGGCAGAACGCGCCGGAGCGGTATGCGGAGGGGGAGGAGGTTTACCGGCGGCTGCGGGGCGGGGGGGATTGGTCGGAGGTGCCGGGGTTTTACAATTTCTGGCCGTTGTATCGGGAGGTGGCGGGGCGGCTGCGGGATGGGGATGTGGTGTGTGAGGTGGGGGTGTGGCTGGGGCGGAGTGTGATTCACCTGGCGCAGATGCTGCGGCGGGCGGGGAAGCGGGTGCGGATTCTGGCGGTGGATCATTTTCGGGGGGAGAAGGATCAGCCGGCGCATGCGGCGGTGGTGGCGGCGGCGGGGGGGAATTTCCGGGGTGAGTTTGAGGCGAATTTGGAGCGGTGCGGGGTGCGGGAGATGGTGGAGATTTTGGAGGGGGAGAGCGCGGAGATGGCGTTGCGGGTGGCGGATGGGTCGCTGGCGTTTTGTTTTATCGACGCGGCGCATGATTACGAGAGTGTGAGCCAGGATTTGGCGGCGTGGGGGCCGAAGGTGCGGGAGGGGGGTATTTTGGCGGGGCATGACGCGCAGCATGAGCCGGTGTTGCGGGCGGTGCGGGAGCGGTATCCGGGGGCGCTGGTGCTGGGGCCGGTGTGGTTGCGGGAGGGGCTGGGGTGAGCGGGTTGCGGTTTTCGATTTTGACGCCGGCGGTGCCGTCGCGGCTGGAGGCGGTGGGGCGGTTGAGCGCGGAGCTGGGGCGGCAGATTGGGGGCCGGGCGGTGGAGCATTTGGTGCTGCTGGATAACAAGCGGCGGACGGTGGGGGAGAAGCGGGATGCGTTGTTGCGGGCGGCGCGGGGGGAGTGGGTGGCGTTTTGTGACGATGATGACTGGGTGGCGCCGGATTATGTGGGGGCGATTTGGGGGGCGCTGGCGGGGAATCCGGATGTGGTGACGTTTCGGCAGGGGGCGACGGTGGACGGGGTGGAGGGGGAGATTGAGTTCCGGCTGGGGGCGGCGAATGAGGCGTTTTGCCCGGGGGGGGTGGCGCGGCGGAATGCGTGGCATGTGTGTGTGTGGCGGCGGCGGCTGGCGATTTTGAGTTTTTTTCCGGCGGTGAATTACGGGGAGGATTGGGCGTTTGCGGAGCGGTTGTGCGGGCTGCCGGGGTTGCGGGAGGCGCATGTGCCGCGGGTGTTGCATTTTTACCGGCATGACCGGGCGCGGACGGAGGCGCCGGCGCCGGGGGACGGGAGAAGTTAGAAGTGTGAAGGGAGAAGTTGGGGGCGGGGCGTTGTCGCGCGGGGGTGGGTGATATGAGTGAGTTGTCGGATTTTTTGGGGCCGGGGCTGGAGGTGCTGGAGGGTGTGTGCGGGGCGGTGGTGACGTGGGGGGGGCGGGATTATCCGGTGGTGCCGGGGTCGGCGCTGCGGGGGAAGGATTTGGGGCCGGGGGGGTTTCGGTGGCGGTCGGATTTTACGTTTTTTGCGCGGCCGGGGGTGTTTCCGGCGCCGGGGCCCCAGTTGAAGGAGCGGGTGGTTTACGAGGGGGAGGAGTACCGAATTGATGGGATTGAGCGGGGGCCCGGGGGGGCGTTTGCGCGGTATGATTGTAATGATCCGAACCAGGGGGCGTAGTGGCGGGGAATTTGGATTTCGCGTGGGATCAGCGGCTGTTTGATCGGACGCTGGTGGAGTATATGAAGGTGTCTTCGCGGACGTTCGCGGAGATTGTGAACCACAAGGCGTATTATGTGGCGCGGAAGGCGCTTTGGTTTACGCCGCGGACGGCGCCGGGGGTGATTAAGACTTCGCTGGGGCACCTGGTGCCGGTGACGCGGACGGTGAAGTCGGTGAAGGGCGGGGTGGTGAGTTACCGGAAGCGGGTGAAGCGGTATGAGCTGCGGCTGGCGTATAATGAGGAGTGGACGGCGCCGCTGGCGGTGCTGATTTTGCAGAAGCGGGCGGTGGAGCGGGGGGGGCGGAGTCCCTGGCACGGGAAGGCGCGGCTGGCGGGGGCGAAGGCGATGGAGGCGGCGGTGCGGAATTTTATCGTGGCGCGGCAGCGGTCGGTTGCGTTTTTGAAGGCGGGGTGGCTGCCGGCGATCCAGGCGCTGGAGCGGGCGGCGCGGCCGGAGGGTGGGTTGCCGCCGAAGGATGCGAAGAGTTACGGGCGGCCGAAGGGGCGGGGGGAGGCGGCGCGGGAGGGTTTCCGGGTGCGGGCGCTGATTGAGAATTTCGCGCGGACGCAGAGTGATCCGAGTTTTGAGGCGCTGCGGAAGTATGGGGCGCCGGCGTTGCAGCGGGCGTTTGATGATGAGGCGGCTTCGATGTGGGAGTATGTGAAGCGGAAGATGGAGCCGGATGCGCGGGCGTTTAACGCGGCGCAGCGGGGTTGAGGTGGCAGCTTGCCCGACCTGGCGCCCCAGCTCGGGCAGGCGGGCCGGGCGGCGGCGGGATCAGGAGACGTTGGAGGGGGCGGCGTCTATTTCGAGTTGGAGGGATTCGACGAAGACGTCGCCGTCGTGGTCGTAGGCGGCTTCCTGGGCGCCGAGGCGGACGTCGAGGAGGGTGAGGTCGGCGAGGTCTTCGGCGCCGGGGGTGGCGCTGGCGGCGCGGGCGGCGGCGGTGATTTGGGCGGCGATTTTTTTGGAGTCCCAGTGGGAGTGGTCGAGGATGGTGTGGAAGGCGTCGAAGGTGGCGGCGGTGCGGGCGTCGCTGGCGGCGGGGGAGGTGTCGGCGGCGTGGGATTTGAGGAGGATGGTGGCGCGGCAGGTGTAGGAGCCGGTGTTGGGGATGGGGTCGGCGCGTTCGGTGAAGCAGACGGTGAGGGGGAGGGAGCGGGTGGCGGCGCGTTTGGCGGGGAGGATGTCGTCTGGGGTGCCGAGGTTGAGGGAAAGGAGGTAGGCGACGAGGGCGCGGTCGAGTTTGGAGCAGATGTTATGATACGCGGGCATATCGGGGGCGGGTGTCAACGGGTGGGGTTTGTTGACGGTGGGGGTATTGGCGAGATGGGCAATGTGGATGTGATCGGGATCGGATCGGATGAGCGGGCCCGGGCGCTGGCGGCGTATCGGGCGTGCGCGACGGAGGCGGAGCGGGCGGAGCTGTATTGGGCGACGCCGATTTTGCAGGAGATTTTCAGCGCCGTTACCCACCCGGCGCCTGCCGGCGGGGGGACGCGGGCCTCGCATCCCGCGACTCCGCCGGCACAACAAATTACGGTGCAGAAAAATAAAGGATGATGATGAAGAGGAAGTACTGGTTTGGTTTGGCGGGGGCGCTGGCGCTGGGGGTGGTGGTTTTGGCCATCGTGGCGCGGGCGGATTCGTATACGTTTCTGGGGAGCCTGGCGACGGTGGATAATACGACGGAGAACAGCCCGGCGCTGGCGGTGGGGGGGTTTTCGCTGCCGCGGGGGGTGTTTTTGATTTCGCACGGGACGCTGACGGAGACGAATGCGTTGCGGATCAATATCCAGGTGTCGCTGGATGGGAGCAATTTTATCACGGCGGCGACGTGGTGGCCGGCGCGGACGAACGCGGGGAGTGTGAATTTCTCGCCGAATTATGCGGCGCAGACGATTTGGTTGCGGGCGCAGGCGGTGACGACGAATGCGGTGCAGGTGGGGGCGAATTATTTGTATTAGCGGAGGACGATATGGTTTACAAAGGCAAGGCGGTGGTGGAATCGGCGGTGGGGGCGCTGGATGCGTATGCGGGGGTGACGAACGAGTCGGTGCGGGCGTTGCAGAATTGGGAGGAGGAGGTCGTGAAGGATGACCGGGGGCGGGATATGACGTGGATTCCGCGGAATGAGCATATTTTGCTGGATGTGACGGTGAAGCTGACGGGGGCGAGCCAGGCGGCGGCGAAGGCGGCGGCGGTGTTTCTGGCGCCGTATGCGCCGGTGGTGTTGTCGGGGTTTGATTTGGGGTGGCTGAATGCGACGTGGCAGTATGTGGGGGGCGCGACGATTGATTTGAGCGACACGAAGGCGGGGGGTTCGACGATCAAGCTGCGGAAGTACGCGGATGCGGCGCAGCAGACGGCGGCGACGACGACGGCGACTTGAGGTATGAGGAGCGACGCCGCTTTCGCCCGGGCAGCGGTGCCAGCGCCCACGAAGGTTTTGAATTTGCCGCTGCGACCGTACGCGGTGGGGCATGCGTTGTGGCTGGAGGCGCTGGGGAATCCGCTGGCGGGGGAGTGCGAGGGGGCGACGGCGGCGCAGATAGTGGAGGCGGTGTGGATTTGCGCGCATGGGTGGCGGGAGCTGGCGGAGCAGCATCGGCGGTGGCTGACGCTGGTGAAGGTGTGGGTGTGGCGGCGGCGGTGCCGGGGGGCGCGGCTGGCGCGGGCGCTGGGGGAGTTCCAGGCGTATCGGCGGGCGGGGTCGAGTGTGCCGGCGGTGGAGGGGATGGGCTCGGGTGGCCGGGCGGCGGGGGCGCCGCTGCTGGCGCGGGTGGTGCAGTTTTTGGTGGGGCGTTTGGGGCGGACGGAGGAGGAGGCGCTGGATTATCCGCTGGGGCTGGCGTATTGGCATTTCGCGGCTTACCAGGAGGCGCAGGGGAATTTGAAGATTTTGAACGCGGACGAGGTGGAGTTTCTGGAGTGGTGCGAGGCGCAGGATCGGGCGGCGGCGGGGAAGAAGGAGGTGGCGCGGGATGCCTAGTTTGATGGCGGTGCTGGGGCTGGATGCGAGCGGGTTTCAGGAGAAGCTGGCGCAGTCGCAGCGGGTGGCGAGCCAGGCGGGGAAGAACATGGCGTCGGGATTGACGTTGCCGATCAAGCAGGCGCTGGGGGCGTTTGCGGTGGGGGCGCTGGTGCGGGATGCGTTCGGGATGGCGGAGCGGATTCATGATTTGAGCCGGCAGTTTCGGGTTTCGGCGGAGACGATTCAGCAGTGGGATATCGCGGCGAAGCGGACGGGATTGAGCGCGGAGGATTTGGGGTCGGCGTTGTTTAAGCTGGAGAAGGCGCGGGTGCAGGCGGTGGCGTCGGGCGACCTGGGCGGGTTTGCGAAGTTTGAGGTGCCGATGGAGGCGCTGCGGGATGCGACGATTTCGACGCAGCAGGTGTTGGAGCGGATGATCGAGGTGGCGGGGAGCGGGACGATTACGGAGGAGCAGGATGTGGCGGGGATGGAGCTGATGGGGAAGAGCGGGGCGAAGCTGCTGGCGGCATTTCAGGAGCTGCACAATTTGGGGCCGGTGACGCTGCTGTCGGAGGAAGAGGTGCAGCGGATGAATGAGGCGGCGGAGGGGTTTGAGAATTTGAAGCGGAAGGCGGCGGAGCTGGCGGGGAAGGGGTATATCGCGGCGGTGGAGGCGCCGAAGGAGTTGTGGCGGGCGGTTTGGCCGCGGATTAAAGAGGCGTTCAGCCGCAGCCGCCCGCAAGGGCCGGTGTTTGGGGGTGAGGGGTCGGATCCGTTTGGGGGTTTTACGGTGACGAGCACGACGGAGCCGGACAAGCTGCACGGGCCGGTGGTGATCGGGAAGACGAAGAAGGAGCTGGAGGAGCTGGAGCGGGCGCGGGCGGCGCTGGCGGAGCGGGTGTTCAGCAATACGTTGCGGACGTTGAGCGCGGAGGAGAAGCGGGCGGCGCTGAACGAGAGGATTGCGGCGGCGCAGGAGCGGGCGGCGGCGGCGCTGGCGGCGGGGGATGAGCTGCGGAGCCTGGAGGAGCAGACGAAGGTGGAGGAGCTGCGGGCGCAGTTGCTGGCGGTGCGGGATGCTTCGGGGCGGGGGCTGGTGGCGACGGCGGATGTGAATGCGTTGCAGCGGATTGGGGCTTATACGGCGGGGGTGTCGGGGATGGAGCGGGCGGTGCTGGGGATTGAGAAGGATGTGCGGCGGATTGCGGAGCGCGGGGAGCGGACGCTGGAGCTGGAGGGATTTTAGCGATGGGAATTCCGGCCGGAGCGAAGGGAATTAGCGCGGCGATCCGGCAGCCGGATACGGTGACGTGGGACCCGAACCGGGGGCAGGTGCGGTCGAAGGTGTGGACTTCGATCAGCGCGGCGGCGATTGACGCGCTGGCGGCGGAGGCGCGGTTTTGGAAGCAGCCGTATCGCATTCGATCGACGGGGACGAGTCATACGATTGAGATTCAGGCGGTGGAGAGCGCGGAGGGGGACCCGAACGAGGTGATGCCGGTGGATCGGTGGGAGATGCCGGCGAATGAGCTGCAGAAGAGCATTTGGGAGCATAACCGGCTGCTGGGGATTGACGCGGCGATGCTGAACGCGGCGAAGCGGGGGGTGGACGAGGGGCTGACGCTGGATGAGCTGGCGGAGAATCCGGTGTTCGGGAGTGTGACGGCGGAGGAGTGGGATGAGATTGCGGAGGCGTTTGAGCACGCGCAGCGGCAGCAGGATCATTTTCCGGTGAGCCAGTATGTGCTGCGGCATGTGACGAACGCGCCGGCGGCGTATGACGCGAATATCGCCGAGGTGAATGTGGAGCGGCTGTATACGACGAAGCAACTGATTGCGGAGGTGACGAATCCGGTGTTGTGGGAGAATCCGCTGCCCGGGCGGTTGAAGTGGAAGATTGAGCATATCCCGGCGCCGCCGGAGCGGGCGGGGTTTTTGTGGAGCTGGCGGAAGCTGGCGAGCGCGGAGAGCACGGCGGCGAATGGGCGGATTGAGATTTCGACGGAGTACTGGCTGGAGCAGTGGAGCATCTGGCTGTATGATTTGGCGACGTGATTTATGGTTGAGAATACTCCGCCGATGCCGCAGGGGAACAGCGCATTCAAGCGCTGGGCGCAATGGGTGCAGCGTTCGATTCTGGCGCTGCGGGTGAATGAGACGCCGGGGGCGCTGGTGAGCCGGACGACGCGGGGGGTGAAGGTGGAGCCGAAGCGCAAGGCGGGCGGGGGCGGCCCGTCGAGCCCGTGTCCGCTGGCGTGATGTGCATACGGGGCTGCCGTATCGTCCGCCGTGTAATCCGGTAGCGCCGGGGAGCTGGCCGGCGCTGGATCGCCGGCCGGGGGGGTGTTTTCAGCATTGGCGGCGGGCGGAGGCGCGGGTGCCGAAGTGGGAGAATATGACCCGGGTGGTGAATTGGCGCTGCCCGGGCGAGTTCCCGGGCGCACCGGGAACCGTTCCGCCCTATGAACGGCCCGTAGGCAGTCCGTACGGTGAGGGCGAGTGCAGTGGGGCAGCGCCGCTTTGGGGTTCTGAAGATTGGTGCAACACGGCGCACACTAAGCCACCGTGCGGCCTATGGAGCAGGGCCGAGTTTGCGGCGGCGTGCGCGGCGGGGCAGGAGCGGGTGGATTTGAATTGCTACCGGGAGCTTGAGGGGGAGGTGGCGAATCTGGCGCGGTGCCAGAAGTTGGGGTGTAAGAATGTCCAGGCGCGGAAGGTGTGGCATGGACGGTATAGTTTTACGAGTGAGGATGGGTGTGCCACGCCGGGAGAGGTGCCGGATCAGACGCGGTATTTACGGGTGCGGCGGGAGCTGAGCGGGACGATGACGTGGGACCCGGACGGGGCGGCACCGACGGTGTATTCGCTGTCGTACGTGCGGGAATACCTGGTGAATCGGCATAGCGGGGTCATTACGGAGACGGATAAGGAGGATGAATGGGAGCGGGTGACCGGCAGCGAGCATGTTGCCGCGCCTCCGGGGGGGGTGTCGTCTATTCTTGGGCAGGTGATTGCGTGCGGGTTGTATGGCGGGCCGGGAGCGGAGACGAATCCGTATAATGGGCCGATTGACGGGGCGGTGGGGTTTGCGGAGGCGATTTTGAAGGCGACGGATGTGGGGGCGACGGAGGCGACGTTTACGCTGGGGAGCGTGGAGCCCGGGCCGGGAATCTCGCGCACCTGGGCGGTGGATTTGGTGTTTACGGCGACGTTGAGCGATCCCTACACCGCGGCGGAGGTTAAGGAAGATGCCGAAGAGCTGCTGGCGTTGTGGGATTTGGCGGATGACGCGGTGTATCCGTGGCGGCGAGATAGATTTACGACGGTGGCGCCGCTGGTGACGTATGATGAGGTGCCGCAGGCGGTGAGCCCGGATGGGGTGGCGACGAATTTCGGGGCGGCGGCGTATGTGGATGGGAACGCGGGTTACACGGGGGAAATTCTGGGGAAGCCGTTTGCGCGCGGCTGGCCGGAGGCGCGGTGGGAGGGGCAATCGCAGGTGGAGTATTTTGAGGCGCCGAATTATGGGTCGGAGCACAAGCTGGCTTACCTGGGCGCGACGGTGACGAAGGTGCGGCGGTTGTATTGGGATGAGGATGCGGGGGAATACGTGGAGGCGTTTGTGGGGGCGGCGGGGACGCATTATACCTTCGCGCGGGATGAGTATGGGGTGGGGGTGGTGACGGTGGTGGATGATCCGGAGCTGAATCCGCTGGCGTGCCAGGCGCCGCTGACGGTGGGCGGGGATGCGGTGGGGTCGTGTTTTGCGCCGCACGCGGATTTGCTGGAGGTGACGTATGATTTCTCCTGGGTGCTGGGGGGGCACTTCGATCACCGGCATGTGAATTACCAGTGGCGCGCGGCGGGGGGCGATTTTACCCAGTACCAGTATTCTGGGGCCTGGAGCGGCGGGAGCGGGGCGCTGGACCCGACGGATGCGTGCATGCCGCGGACGGCGACGCAGTGGACGGATACGGTGATGGCGGCGCAGTTTCCGCACGGGGCCTGGGTGATCTTGTTTCCGGGCGGGGATTTGTGGCTGCAGAAGTACGCGGAGATCAAGTTGCCCTGGAAGTCGCAGAATTGGTTTGGGCCGTGTGGCGGCGACCGGGATTTGGCGGCGTATCCCGATGCCTGGCCGATTGAGGGGGATCGGGGGTGCGAGTTTGCGGAGGATGGCGGGACGGTGACGGTGACGCTGGAGCGGGCGGCGGAGTATCTTCGGGCGGGGGACAAGGTGGATTTTACGACGCGCGACGGGCTGACGGTGGATGACAACGGCGGGAGCGGCTACACGGTGACGGGCGTGGACGGCGGGACGTTCACGTATGCGGGCGCGGCGCCCGGCGCTGGGTATGTGCGGGTGAAGTCGCATGGGGCGCCGGGGTTCTGGTGGCATGATGCGGATGGGAAGGGGAGTTTTTCGCTGGTGCGGCATCGGTTTGATTTTCGCGCGACGCCGAATGATCCGGGGACGGCGGAGGCGATTATCCGGGACTGCTTGCAATTTGATCGCTGCTGGCCGGCGGTGATGTGTTTGAGCCCGAATTATGATGAGGAGGATGAGGAGCCGATTGACGCTTTTCCGCATGGGCGGACGTTTGGGTTTGGGAATGTGACGCTGGATGGGCGGTGCGGGAGCCGGTGGTCGGCGTTTTTTGTCCAGGCGATGGTGGATTTGTGGTGGCAGGCGCCGGATCTCGAGCCGCCCGGGGAGGAGGATGAGGAGTATCCGGGTTATGCGGTGGAGTATGAGGAGGATGACGGGGGTTGCCGCGCGGATGCGCCGCCGAAGGTGATTTGGCCGCATCGGCCGTTGGTGGAGTGCCTGGAGGTGCGGCCGGCGAATTGGTATCCGGCGGGGGCGGCGCTGGCGCCGACGTACGCGGAGCACACGACGGAGCCGGTGTATGCGGCGCTGCAGCCGGTGGGCCCGGCGGAGCGGCCGGCGGTGCCGAATGAGACGCCGGAGATTCTGACGCCGTGGCTGGTTTGGCTGGCGATGCAACATTGCGTTTGCCAGGAGGGGCGGTTTGCTGCGGATGGGGTGACGGCGCTGCCGAAGGGGTATCGGTATCTGGGGTATGAGCATGTGATCGGCGCGCGGATGTGCGGGGCGGAACCGGGATGAGGAGGGTGATTGATTTGAATGCTCCGCCCGGCGCGCGGGGGCGGCCGCGGGCGGCGGGGACGGGGTTGAATCCGGCGCGGCCGGCGTTTCTGGCGGCGCGGGAGGCGGCGTGCCGGGGGTGCGAGCACCTGGTGGTGGAGGATTTTACGGAGCTTTGCGGGCGGCGGCGGGAGTGGGGGTGCCTGGGGAAGGCGCGGTGGCGGGCGGCGCTGGAGTGTCCGACGGGGCGGTGGTGAGGCGGTGGGGGACGGTTGACCGGGTGGCCATTGTATGGCCGCGAGCAAAGAAGAGATTACCGAACGGGCGCAACTGGTGCGCATTCACGAGGCGAATTGCCGCATTGAGTATCCGACGGCGGCGGAGCTGAATTTCCGGCTGGCGGTGATGAAGGCGCTGGCGAAGGGGCTGGGGCTGAGGGAGCTGCGGGCGCTGGAGATCACCGGCCCGGTGACGGCGGCGCCGGAGCGGCCCGCGCCCGGGCGGAAGCCGGGAGAGCGATAGAATGAGGAGCATGATGAAACGAATAATTCTGACGTGCCTGGCGGCGGGGCTGCTGGGGCTGGCGGGGCTGGGGGAGGAGGCGGGGACGCATGTGCAGTTTGATTTTTACAACGCCGCGCTGGCGCCCCAAGGGGCGCGGGGGCTGGCGGTGTTTCCGGAGCTGATTGACGCGGCGAATCCGCTGGGGCTGACGACGCATGACCGGATTTACCGGAGCACGAGCGCGGGGGGGAGTGTGGTGATCAGCAACCTGGTGTGGGGGGATTACCGGGTGGAGTTTTACGGGCCGACGATCACGACCACGAATTGGTTCAGCGTGCCGGCCACGAATACTGGCGCGCTGCTGAACGTGACGAACCTGATCCGCCAGGCGCATGCCTGGCAGGGGCGGCACGCGGCGACGTATGGGCCGTGGAATTTGCTGCCGGGATCGAATGTGGTGTTCAGCACGGGGCCGGGGGTGACGTATGTGAATGCGACGGGGGATGGCGGGTGGACGGAGGCGACAACCGCAACGGGCTGGAAGCTGGTGGAGCCGGAGTATGCGGGGGGCGGGACGAACACGTTTGCGCCGGTGTACCAGTTGAGCGCGGGGGCGGATATTATTGTGACACCGCTGACGAATGTTGCGGGTGGCGGGCTTTACACGGTCAATACGCAGTGGATGGAACTGGACCGCGAGATTGTGGTGTGGACAAACGCGGCCAAGGACGTGATTACCCGCTCGCCATTGGATGAGATTGACGACATTTACGTGCTGACGAGCAAGACGGGCACGACGAACTTTGACGCCACTACAACCGGGCCGGGGTTTGGTTCAGGCTGGCAGGCACTCAATATCGGCGGGACACAAGCAGCGCGGTGGATGTGGACCACGAACTACGTCCTTCAAGGCTGGGGCCTGAACGGGCAGGTGCCGGAGGACGGGGCGGTGCTGGCGTGGGGGGCGGGTCTGGACTACACCACCAACGGCGCGATCTGGACCATATTCGCCACGAACATTCCGGCGCGGAGCTTGGGAACGAGCAACGCTCCGGCGGCGGGCAAGGTGCTGACGGTGGACGCGGGAACGAACCTTTACTGGGGGGAGGGTGGGGGAGGAAGTGTGAACGCGGAAAATATCGTCTGGCCGTTTGAGCCGCTCGCTCCGCTGGACTGGAACTTTACGAGCATCACAAATGTATCGAGCTTGGCACTTAACTTATTAGTGAGTTCTTCTATTATCTCGCGTGAGGGGGGGTTTATTGCGCTTGAAGGGTTGATGTATGCTTCTAATGGGATTGTTAGCAGCGAAGACATTTCGATTGAATCACCCGCACAATTTAAAGGCAACGGCGGCGGACTGACCAATCTGAACGCCTCGGCCTTGTCAGACGGCACCGTCCCGCTGGCCCGGCTAAGCGGCATCACGTCGAACCAGATTGCCGACAGCACACTGGGAACCAACAAGCTGGACGCCAATGCCTACGCGCTGCTGACGAAGACGGGCGGCGGTTCGGGCACGGCCACCAACCTCGCGCCAGGTCTGAACGCGACGAACCTGACGCTGGTCAAGGGGACTAACACGCTCGCCGGAACGGATACGGGATGGAGTTTCACGGGCACGCTGGCGGGCGACGGCGGCAGGCTGGCCAACGTGCCGGTGCCGCGCAACGCGATTTTGACCAACGTTACGCTGGTGCAGGATGGAGGCGCAGGCGCAGCGAAAATTATCGTGACCAACCGGACTGCCATTGGCGGCGGTGCCGCAGACCAAACCGCGATATGGTTCACGCCGAGCTCGAAGGTCTCGGAAATGATATTTTCGCAGGATTCTCCGAGGGTTCACAGCGGAATCATGTTCTGGCCGAATCACAGTTCCGTCGGCCCTGAGTTGATTTTCAACTGCCAGCCCGGTTCGTTATGCTACTACTACGATTACATTCAGTGGGGCAATCCAACTCAATTAGGGCCGACCTACGAATACTGGAAAAGCTCGACGTATAGCGGCTGGATTGACCGGCAGAGTGGGAAAACGAACTTTTGGATGTGGCCGGGTGCTACTTGGCAGTTCGAGGCGCGGGTGCGGACGAACACGGGGCCGAACGATGTGGTTTATGCGGGTAGTTTGGGACTTCTTTCGGGCGGAAACGCAAAAAAACCGACCATGATGTTCCGGCCCACATCAACGAATGGGAGTGGTGCATGGATTTTTATGGATGATTTTGACGCGGCGAATTTGCAGTCAGACCAGTTTCAGGTCGTCACGCCTTGGGGCACGAACTGGCACAAAATCTTCCGCGACAACACCTATACGGAACGGTTGCGCATCACCGCCGGGCCGGACGGTGGGCTGTCGTTTAACGGGCGGTTCATCGTGAACGGCAAGGAGGGGGTCACCGGCAATTTGAGTACGCGGTCTGGCGACCGGCTGACGGTGACGAGTGGGGTTGTTTCAGGAATCAGCAAAGCCACGCCGTTGACGTATCAAAATGCTAATGCCACCGCCGCGCTGGACATGGCCGGGGAGGCGTTCCAGTTGTATTCTGTATCCGCCGCCGCAACCACGCTGAGCCTGAAGAACCAGAACGACATGACCTATAATGAACGGCAGTTTTTATTCCGAACGCTGGGGCTTGACTGGTCGCCAACGTTCCCGGATTGGGTGTGGACAGAGCCATGCCCGGAACAACTGACGAACGGCCAAATGCTGCTGCTGACCGTTAAGAGCTTCGGGAACAGCCCGGGACATGCAATCGCAACCCCGTTGGTGCTGGCGGACAAAGGCTACGTGATTGACCCTGACGCTACGAATTATTGCGCGTTTGTGGGCATCACCAACAAAACGTATCAGGTGGCGATTAATCAGTTGATGGTGGACGCCAAGGCGCACGGCTGGTGGACGAATTGCGACCTGATTTATCCCATGCTTGGGGAAACGCTGGACGCTGCACGCTGGAACCTGAAAGCGACCAATGCCTACCCGATTACATGGAACGGCGCGACCATGACGACAACGGGGGTGCTGTTTAACGGCAGCAGTGATTACGGAAACACCGGGTTTAAGCTGACGAACAGTGTGCTTAACATTTACACGAACAATCTGCATTTGTTTGCTTACGTTGAGCAGATAGGGACAAACGCAAACGTGCAAGCGGCGATGGGAATTGAGGTCGGCGGCAGCGGATATACACGGCTTGCCTGTGATGCCAACCCGACAAACTGGACGGCAGCATTCAATACGATTGATGTTTATGATTGTCCGCAGGTTGATGCCATGTCAGAACCACGCGGCCCGGTGCTGGGAAATATAACGCCGTCTGATGGGAAAGTGCGGCTCACGTTTGCCGGGAGAACGGGAACCGGAACAGAAAACGTGAACCGGTGGTTTGATAACCAGGTTATCGTCGTCGGCGCGGAATCGTTTGGCGGCGGCGCGGCACGATATCTGAAAGGCGTGCTGGCGGGCGCGACGGTGGGCGCGGGAATCCCGACGAATAACGTGGCGCAGTTTATCGCGGATTGGGATGCGTTTAATGCCATCGTCGGGCGCAAGGTGCCATGAAGGTGCTGCTGCGATTGTGGCTGGTGGGCTGGCTGCTGGTGCCGGGCGGTGCGGTGTGGGCGCAGAGTCAGGCGTTCACGCGCCAGCCGGAAGATATTACGGTTCCGTCGGGTTGCCGCGTCGTGTTTGATGCGCGTCT
>JAKQKQ010000220.1 GCA_029560585.1 Verrucomicrobiota bacterium
CTCCGCTGGGCGTGGCGGTGGATGCGTTTGGCGTCGTTTATGTGGCCGATACTTTGGGCCACACGATTCGACGCATCTCGCCAGACGGCGAGGTGACGACGCTCGCGGGCAAGGGCGGCGTGTTTGGTTACGCCGATGGCCCGGTGGCTGCGTCGCGGTTTAATTTCCCCTCGGGCATCGTGGTCGATGGGGCGGGCTGCCTTTACGTTGCCGATTTTGGCAATGCAGTGATCCGAAAGATCACGGGCGCGGGCGAAGTGACGACGCTCGCGGGCGTGGTCGGCGAGGAGGCGGTGGTGGATGGTGCGGGCCGCAGTGCGCGGTTTCGGCGCCCTTGCGCACTGGCATCCGATGCGGTGGGCAATCTCTACGTGTTCGATGATCAGACGGTCCGGAAAGTGACGCCGTCCGGTGAGGTGACGACGCTCGCGGGCGAGGCGGGGGCCAAAGGTATCGTGGACGGGCAGGGCAAGGCGGCTCGCTTCGGTCAAGTGTACGGACTGGCAGTGGATGGCGCCGGCAATCTTTATGCGACGGAGTGTGCCAATCATGTGATTCGCAAAATCACACCCTCGGGTGAGGTGACGACGCTGGCGGGCAAGGCCAACGACCCGGCCACGGTGGATGGCCAGGGCGGCGCGGCCCGGTTTGCGTCACCGATGGGGCTGGCGATCGATGGTGCGGGCAATCTCTTTGTGGGCGAGGCCAGTGGTGCGCTCCGCCGGATCTCGCCGACGGGCGAGGTGACGACGGTCGGAGGCAAGGCTGGGGATAAAGTCGTGGTCGACGGGATCGGTGCTGCGGCGCGGTTTGCGGGCCCAACGGTGATCACGGTCGATGGCGGCCGCCGGCTGTTTCTGGCGGATGGGCACACTATCCGAAAAGGCGTGCCGGCGTTGTCGGGGACCAGCCAGTTTGCGGCGCTCTCGGCGCGTGCGCAGGCCGGGACGGGCGAGCAGACTTTGATCCTCGGGTTTGCGTTTGCCGGAGGCGGCAAGCCGACCTTGATCCGCGGTGTGGGGCCGGGATTGGTGGACTCGGATGCGAGTCTGGCGGGGCTGGTGATGGCCGACCCGCAGGTGGAGTTGCACGAGTCGCAGGGCTCGGCGATGCCCACGCTGGCGACCAACGACAATTGGGGCGGCGCGGCGGGCTTGCGCAGCACGTTCGCCCGAGTCGGCGCGGGCGCGCTCCGCGATAGCTCGAAGGACGCCGCGATGGTCCAGAGTTTGACGCGCACGGCGTACACGGCGCACGTGACGGATGTCGGCGGGGCGCGCGGAGTGGTGCTGGCCGAGGCCTATGATGCGGAGCTGGCCGACACGACGAAACGGTTGGCGGCCCTCTCGGTGCGCAACCAGGTGGGGACGGGGGCGCAGGTGCTCATCGCGGGGTTTGTGCTGACTGGCGATGCGCCGCGGCGGGTGATCGTGCGCGGCGTGGGGCCGGGGCTGACGGGGCAGGTGAGTGGTTACCTGGCCGACCCGGTCGTGCAGCTCCACAGGTTGCACAGTGCCACCGGGCAGTGGCAGCTGGTGGCCGAAAACGACAACTGGGATGGCTCGGCCAGTCTGGCCGCGGCGTTCAAGGCGGCCGGCATGGGCGCGCTGACGGCGGGGGCGAAAGATGCCGCGATGATCGTCGATCTGGAGCCTGGAATCTACACGGCTCAAGTGAGTGGTGCGGGATCGAGCGATGGCGTGGCTCTTGTGGAGATTTACGAGGCGCCGTGAGGCGGAGGCCGGCGCGGAGCTTCCGATGCCCTGCGCCGGCTGTTTTTTGGCCCCGCCCCTCTGAGCGGCGGGGAGTGGGTGCACGCGGGGGCGTTTTATCGATCAGAGAAACGTTCCCGTGAATTCTGGGTTGCCTGAGGTCAGCCCGTCACCAAATTCGCCCATTTCTCCCCAGAGCACCCCTTCCTCCCATAATGGATCAATCCAAAGATCAACTCACAGGTTATTTTGAAATCCGCTGGCATGGCCGCGGTGGTCAGGGCGCGGTGACGGGGGCGAAGTCCCTCGCCGAGTGCGTCCAGGGGACCGGCCGCAATGTCGTCGCGTTTCCCGAGTACGGTCCCGAGCGCCGCGGCGCGCCGGTGAAGGCGTTTAATCGTTTTTGCGACCGCTATATCCGCATCCACACGCCTGTCACCACGCCGGACATCGTGATCGTGATCGATGCCACGCTGCTCGCTTTGCCCGCCATTCGCGAGGGCGCCATGGAGCACACGGTT
>JAKQKQ010000265.1 GCA_029560585.1 Verrucomicrobiota bacterium
GCTGCTGCGCGCCGAGGTGCGGGCCCTGGGGGCCGAGCTCGGCGTGGTGGACGCAGATGTTGTCTGGCAGCTCGTGGATCTGTCGAAGGCGCAGATCGCCGACGACGGCAAGATCACGGGCGTAAAAGAGGCCATCGAAGCGCTCCTCAAGGACAAGCCGTTCCTCAAGGGCTCGACTGGAGCCAAGCCCGGAGTGGGCGCGCCCGGGGGCAACCCAGGCCCGACCGGGGCTCCGGATCCCGTCGAGGCGGCAAAGAAGCTCGCCGAGGAGCGGAACAAGGGCAAGACTGCGCCCGCGGGCGGTTATGACCCGTGGGCGACGAAATGAGGTGTGAAACATGAATCTGGAACTCAAGACGACCACAATCGGAGCCAAGACCAGCTTCCTGGACTCCGAGAAGGTCCGATACGTCCGCGGGGGCATCACCCTGGATCACCTATCGGTGCTGCCAGATCCCCTGACCGGGCTAAAGCGCGTCCCGGCCGGCACGGTCGTGGGGCGGCTGGGCAACGGGAAATATGCGCCCTACGTCGCTGGCGCAGCGGCTGTGCCTGGCGTCGCGTCTACCGTCACACTGAAGGCCAGCGGCGCTGCCAACCGGGATGACATCGTCATCACAGCCAAGCAGACCGGGGTCGCCGGCAACGCGATCAAGGTCCAGTTGGTGGACCCCGACGCGGCCAGCGCCAGTCTCAAGGTAGCGGTAGAGACGGACGTCATCCGTGTTTATCTCGCGACGAATGGCGCCAAGGCCATCACCAGCACCATCGGTCAGGTCATCGCCGCGATCAATGCGACGCTCTACGTCAAGGACATCGTAGTGGCGTCGCTAGCAGAGGGCAGTGCTGAGGGTGACGTAGTCATTGCGGTAGCGGCTACCCCGCTTGCGGGGGGCGCAAACGACACCCCGGCGGGAGCGCCGAACGTGACGCCCCGATTCCTGCTCGCAGATGACGTGGTATTCACCACGTTCACAGCGACCGGCGGAGCGGTCCACGGCGACCAGCTGGTCACTGCCATCGACCAGGCCCGGGTGATCGAGGTCAGGTTGCCCGCGGCGATTGA
>JAKQKQ010000267.1 GCA_029560585.1 Verrucomicrobiota bacterium
ATCCCTCGCTGATGCCGGCCGTCTTCACCACAGCCCTCGGGCGCGAGCTGCCCGTACAGGATAGACAACCCACCCTCCTTCGAGTGCGCGCTCTCTTTGGTCCGGATGCAGTCTTTCGCGTCGAATCGAAACGCCGCATCGTACGGCATCAGGGCGGCCGAGACGGCCTTGGCCACGAGCGACGGCTTCTTTATCACCTTGGCGCGAACGATCCGCCCGTCCTTGACGCGCGCCGCCAGTATCACGGCCACGGCCTGGCGGCCGCCGGCCTTGTCGTACTTCCAGAGAATCAGCGCGGGCCCCTTCCGGAACGTCGCAAGCTCCTCTCGGAGCAGTCCACCGGACTCCCGGATCGCCCCCTCTATGTGGGCCAGCACGGCCTCGCGCCCGCGCAGTTTCTCGCCGCCCTCGATGTCGATCATGGGTTTGTCCGCAAACGCGTCCGTCGCCGCCGCCGCGTCCGCCGCGTTGAACCCCGCCGCTTTCCGCCATAGGGCGATCGCCGCCTCGTCCGCCGGAAACGTCAGCATGGGCTTCGGCGCAAGATTCCCGCTCGCGGTCCTCGCCGCCGGGCCCAGCTTGTCGTTGGGATCCAACACGAGCGCCGAACAGCCCGACACCCGGATCGCCCGCGCCTGCGCGGTGCACTTCGGGGAACGGATATCCCACGCGTCGATGTTGTCGCCGATCGACCGCCCCGTCACCGTCTTGCACTTGAGATTCAGGACCCCCATCCGCTTCAGTTCGCCCAAAATCGTGTGGATGCCCCCGGCCCGGTGCACATCCTGCACGTGGTAGTCCGACGACGGGGACACCTTGCACAGGCACGGCACCCGCCGGGAAATGGCGTCGATCCGCTTGATGTCGTAGGGGATCCCCGCCTCGCGCGCGATCGCCAGGGTGTGGAGAATCGTGTTCGTCGATCCCCCCATCGCCACGTCCAACATCAGCGCGTTGTCGAACGCATCTTGCGTCGCGATATCCCGCGGCTTCAGGTCCATCTCCACCAGTTCGAGAATTTGCCTCGCCGCCCACCGGTACAGGTGCTCCCGCTCCTTGGAGACCGCCAGCACCGTCCCGTTGCCCGGAAGCGCCATCCCGAGGGCCTCGCACAGGCAATTCATCGAGTTGGCGGTGAACATGCCCGAGCAAGAGCCGCAGGTCGGACATGCGGTCTGCTCCAACTGCTTCAGCTGCGCCTCGGTCATCTGCCCCGTCTTCAGCGCACCCACCCCCTTGAACACTGAGATCAGGTCCGATTTCCCGGCCGCGGCGCGCAGGTGCTCTGGCAGCGACTCGTCGGTCGCCCGCTCGGCGATCCCGGCCGCCATCGGTCCACCGCTTACGAAAATCGTCGGCACGTTCATCCGCATCGAGGCCATCAGCATGCCCGGCACGATCTTGTCACAATTCGGGATGCAGATCATCCCGTCAAAGCAATGTGCCCGCACCATCGTCTCCACGGTGTCGGCGATCAGTTCGCGCGACGGGAGCGAATACTTCATCCCCCCATGCCCCATCGCGATGCCATCATCCACGCCGATCGTGTTGAAAATGAAGGGCACCCCGCCCGCCTCGCGGACCAGCCGTTTGACGAGCAGCCCCACCTCATTCAGGTGCGCGTGCCCCGGAATGCAATCCGTGTAGCTGTTGGCTACGGCGATGAACGGCTTGTCGAAATCCTCTTCCGACTCGATGCTCCCGGTCGCCCGCAGCAGGCTCCGGTGCGGCGCCCGCTCAAATCCCTTCTTGATCGTGTCTGAACGCATGATGCCTCCTTTTCCGTCTCCCGTTGAGACGGATAAATGTTCCCCGGCTTCGGCCCGTGTCACGCTCGGGCCACCGGACCGGGTCGACCGCATCGCCGTGGCCCCGGCATTCAAACCGGATCGGGAGCCGCTCAATTTGACGCGCGGCCCGATACGCCCTTGGTGGACTTGTCGATCACCTTGGCCGACTCCCTCGGCCGCAGGTCCCGAACCGCCCTGCCCGCGCGCCACATCTCCGAGTTGCCGATCTCGTCCAATTCCTTCTGAAGCTGTTTCTGGTAGCCCTGCTTGCCGCACGCGCTCAGGACCCGCGCGCACTCCTTGCCGCTCTTCACCCGATTGTACAGCTCCTTGAACACCGGCATCACGGCCTTCTTGAACTTCGGCTTCCAGTCCAGCGCCCCGCGCTGCGCAGTGGCCGAGCAGTTTGCATACATCCAGTCCATGCCATTCTCGTCCACCAGCCGGATCAGGCTCTGCGTCAATTCTTCCACCGTCTCGTTAAATGCCTCGCTCGGCGTGTGGCCATGCGCCCGCAGCACATCGTACTGCGCCTCCATGATGCCGGCCAGCGCGCCCATCAGCACGCCGCGCTCGCCGGTCAGGTCGCTGAAGACCTCGTGCTTGAAGGTCGTCGGGAAAAGGTAGCCCGAGCCAATGCCGATCCCCAGCGCCACGCACCGCTCGATCGCGCGGCCGGTAGCATCCTGCTCGATCGCAAAGCTGGAGTTGATCCCCGCCCCGCACAGAAAGTTGCGCCTCACGGATGTCCCGGAACCCTTCGGCGCCACCATGATGACGTCCACGTTCCTGGGTGGCACAACGCCCGTCAGTTTCCTGTATGCGATAGAGAACCCGTGCGAGAAATACAGCGCATCCCCCTTCTTGAGGTGCTTCTTGACCGACGGCCAGATGGTCCGCTGCGCAGCGTCCGACACCAACATCTGGATGATCGTCCCCCGCTCCACCGCCTCTTCGATCTCGAACAGCGTCTTGCCCGGAACCCACCCGTCCTTGACGGCACGATCCCAGTCCCTCGTGAACTTCTTGGCCTGGCCAACGATCACGTTGAAGCCATTGTCCCGGAGGTTCAAACCCTGCGCGGGGCCCTGCACGCCATAGCCAATGATGGCGATGGTCTCGTTCTTGAGTGCCTTTCGGGCGCGCGCGAGCGAAAACTCCTTGCGCGTCACCACTGTCTCGAGCGTCCCACCGAATTTGATCTTGGCCATGACCTTCCTTCTCTCTGTTCCGGCGTGCCGGGCACGCCCAGTTTGATCCATCCCGCCCGCGATTTCACGCGAGCGGAGCGCGAATCCTACGCGCGCGACACGCGCAGTCAAACCGCTTTTTGGATATGCGCGTCAGACCGCCAGCCACATTCCCAGGAGCCCCGCGATCGCCGTGGCACCCAGCACCAGCGCAATCGACCGCCGGAATCCTCCGCCACCGAGCGCCACGGCCATCCCGCATTTGACCAGGGTGTTCGCCACCGCCCCGAGCACCACCGCGCGCGTTCCCGGCGCCAGGCCGACATCGCCTGCGCCCACCTGATTTCCCACCGAGAGGGCGATCGCGTCCATGTCCGTCAGCCCGGAGACAAAACTCACCGCCAGCAGTCCACCCTCAGTCTGGAAATGTGCCGCGGCCTTCACCAGCAGGGTCACGCCCGCGTACATCAGGGCGAATTGGATCGACGTCCACAGCCCCAGGGGATTTGAAAGTGACGGGGTCTCTATCTCCTTCCGGCCGCGGCGGCCGATCCAAAGCCAGAGGATGAAGATCACGGCGGGAAAGGCCATCATCACGAGCGCCGGCAGACATCGCATCGCAACATCCTGGTTCACGGCGAGCAGGAGCACGAACACCCGCCCCAGCATCACCGTGCAGGCCAACGTAACCGCCAGCGCACAATCGGATCCCATGGCCGGTTCTGCTCGGCTCTTGCGGCTAAACGCCAGGGCCGTGGCGGTGCTCGACGCCAGGCCACCCACCAGCCCGGTGGCCACGATGCCCGCCCGCGCCCCGAGCAAACGCATCAGGAGGTATCCCACGAATCCCAGACCGGAGATCAGCACCACCATCATCCAGATCGAATGGGGGTTGAACGCCTCGAACGGCCCGTAGCCGCGGTCCGGGAACACCGGCAGAATGACGCCGGTCACCGCCGCAAACTGCAGCGCCGAGCGCACGTCCGCCGCCGTGAAACGCCGCGTCCACCCGTGCGTCACCTGCTTCGATCCCACCACCACCATCGTCCCCGCCGCAATCGCCACCGCGAGCCGCACCTGTCCTCCGTGGACAAGTCCACCCACGAGGAAGGTCAGCATGCACGCCACGAAGGTCGTGTGCCCCAGTTGCACGCCCTCTCCCCGGCGGAATTGCGCGGCCGCAAGAAAGGCCCCCACCAGCAAGAGCGCGATGGCAAACACGATGCCGCGCCCGCCCGCGCCCATCACCGCCGACGCGTACCCGAGCACCGCCATGAGCGTAAACGTCCTCAGGCCCGCAAATCCCCCCTCGTCCTCCACCGCGTGCTCCTGCTGCTCGCTCCACTGGCGGATCAGACCCACCAGCGCACCAAGACAGGCGCTCACCAACAGGCCAACGATATCCTCAGGCATAACCCCGGACAATCCTCCATCCCACAAATACGCCCCGCGGCATCACGGTGCAAGCGCGCCCCCTGCTAGCTCGACAATAGGGCGTAACGACCGAGCAGCGACGGGCTTGCGCCCTTCGGCGTGGGCCGGGAATCGCGCGCAAGCGCGCTCCTACATCTCATTTGCACCCCCGGCGGTGCCCCGCTGCGCGGGGCATAGGATGACCTGAAAGCGCCCAAGACCGTGGGACGGACAATCCTCTCCGCCAATCCAGGATGTGGCAACGTCTTGTGACTGAAGGCAAGATTACCCGCACCACGTCGCGGAAGTTTCCACATGAATGATGCGGCGCGTTCGCGTTCCGGGCCAGAGTCTCCCGCGAATTCACTTCGCTTCTCCGATCCGAACCATACGATCATCGACAAATCAGGCCATGCCCACCATGAACTACCCCATCGCCATTCTGCTCGCCGCACCCCTCGCCCTCGCGTATCCCGCACCCATCACCGCCGCGGCCGCGAAACCCAATTTCGTCATCATCTTCTGCGACGACATGGGCTATGGCGACCTCGCCTGCTACGGACACGACAAGACCAAGACCCCCAACCTCGACGCCATGGCCGCCGAGGGCCAGCGCTGGACCGATTTCTACGCCGCCGCGCCCGTCTGCACCCCAAGCCGCGCCGCCATCCTCACCGGCCGCCTCCCGGTTCGCAGCGGGATGTGTTCCACGAAGAATCGCGTCCTGTTCCCAGACTCCTTCGGGGGCCTGCCCGCATCCGAGATCACACTCGCCGCGGTCCTCAAAGGCCTCGGCTACGACACGATGGCCGTCGGCAAATGGCACCTCGGGCACCTGCCTCAGTTTCTCCCCACCGCCCGCGGCTTTGATCACTATTTCGGAATACCCTACTCCAACGACATGGATAAGGTCGGCAAGGGCGATAACATCGCGCTCGCCGAGAAGGGCGAGTTTCAAGCCTACAACGTCCCCCTCATGCGGGACACCGAGATCGTCGAACGGCCCGCCAACCAGCACACGATCACACGCCGCTACGCCGAGGAGGCGGTGAGATTCCTCCGCTCGCGCGAAGCCTCGAAGCCGTTCTTCCTGTATCTGGCGCACAACATGCCGCACGTGCCCCTCTTCCGGAGCGATCCGTTCAAGGGCAAGAGCGCCGCGGGCTTCTATGGCGACGTGATCGAGGAGATCGATTGGTCCGTCGGACAGGTCGTGGCCGCGCTCAAGGAGAAGGCCCTCGAGCGAAACACCCTCGTCTTCTTCTCCTCCGACAACGGACCATGGCTCATCTTCAAGCACCACGGGGGCAGCGCGGGCCCGCTGCGCGACGGCAAGGGCTGCACCTACGACGGCGGCATGCGCGTCCCGGGCATATTCCGGTGGCCGGGCACCATCGCGCCGGCCATCGTCCGCGACATCGGCTCCACCCTGGATGTCTTCCCCACCTTTCTCGCGCTCGCCGGCGGCAAACTCCCCGGGGACCGAACGTATGACGGCTTCGACCTCGGGCCCGTTCTGCTCAAGTCCAAACCTTCGCCTCGCCAAGACATGCCGTTCTATCGGGACGAGACCCTCTACGCCTGGCGGCATGGCGATTTCAAGGCCCACTTCACCACCCAGGGCGCCTATGGCGAAGACGCCAAACGACGGGAACAACACGACCCTCCCATCCTCTATGACCTCCGGAATGACGTGGGGGAACAGACCGACATCGCCTCGAACCACCCGGACATCCTCGCCCAGATTCGCTCGCTCGCCGATGCCCACCGCGCCACTGTCCAGCCCGTCGAGAATCAACTCGACAAGCGGACGAAACCCCGCAAGTAGCGCGCCGGCCTCCCCTTGCCGCCACTCGCCGAGGTGCTCTACTGTCACCCGTGCCCGATCCACGCCTCGCCCTCGCCATCCTTTCGTGCCTGGCCGCCGCCGAAGGCCACGCCAGCCCCTTGCTTCGCGACGGTAATTTCGATCGCCACGATCTCGCCCTCGTCCGAACCGCCGACCCAGGCCAGTGGGTCTCCGTCATCCACCGCCCGGGCGAGGGCCGTTTCCTCCTCGCCGATCACGAGGGCCGCAATCGTTCCCGCTGCATCCGGTACGAAAAAACGGATGCCATCGAACAAAACGCCCACCTCGACCAGACCATCAACGTCCCCACAAACACGATCCTCGAAGTCGCCGCCTGGACGCGCGGCGACGGCCAGACCCGCTGTGCCCTTCGCGTCTGCGCACCCGATTGGCGTCCCCTCGCCGCAGGAACCGCCGGCCCCTCCGCCCAGTGGCGCCAGATCCGCATCGCGTTCCACTCCCGCGAAAACAGCCGCATCCGCCTCTGCTGGCATCCCGGAATCCGCGACGACGTCTATCGCTCGGGCCCCGGCACGCACTGGCTCGACGATGTGTCCATCGCGCCCCTCCGCGATCCGCCGGACGCACTCCGCCGCGCGCTCGATCTCGCGCGCCCCGTACCCGACAAAGAAATCGACCCCGGCGCCACGAGGATCGATAAGATCGGCAGCGCCTCGGCCATCCGCCCCATCTCTTGCCGCGACGGGGTCCTCCTGTATCCCGACGGAAGCGAGGTCGCGCTCTGGGGCGTCAATTTCCAGACCGCCCTCGCCTGGGAATACAATGGCCGACTGAAACACGTCGGCGTGCCGCTGACGGCCCACGCGCTGAAGAAAGTCTCTGACGATAATCTCGCCGAGATCCGCGCCATGGGCTGCAACGTCATTCGACTCCACCTCTGCCCCTCCGATTTCAGCGACGCGGAGGGCAATGTCCACGACAGCGTCTATCTCGACACGCTCGACTACCTCATGGCCAGGGCCAACGAGACCGGCACCTATGTCTACCTCACTCTGATCAATGACATGGGCCAAAGGACTTTTCCGGACTCGTTCATGACCACGCGGGAACGCGATGAATGGCTGACCGATCCCGCATTCGTCGATAAGACCGAGCGCTTCATCCGCCAGTTCCTCGCCCGCGAGGGCCGATACGCGAAACGCCGCTATGCCGACGACCCCACCATCGCGGTCGTCGAGGTCATGAATGAGCCCGGCTACCCCGGATGGCCCGACATCGCCGCCAGGCCTAGGTTCGCCGCCTCGCGTGCCGCCTTCGACGCGTGGCGCGCGGGCAAGGGCCTGGACACCTATCCGGACGCCGCCTTCCGACTCTGGCGCCACAACACCGTCGCCACCTATCTCGCGCGCATGTGCGCCGCCATCCGTGCCACTGGCTCGAGGCACCCCATCATCTGGAACCTCAACTGGCCCCACTTCATCGAAAGCCGCGAGGACATCTTCGCCGCCGCAGCGGAAAGCCCCGTCGATGGGATCTCATTCTGCCTCTACCCCGGCCAACAGGACACAAAGAACCCATTCTGGGCAAACCCCGTCAACCTCGATGACAAGAACTACCTGCCGTTCCTCGACGAGAACTACCTGCAATACGACCGCCTGCGGTGGCTCCTGGGGCAACGCTTCGCCAACAAGGCCAAGGTCGTCTACGAATTCGAGACCTTCTACACCCAAAACAGCTTTCTCTACCCGGCCATGGCTCGGCTCTTCCGCGCTCTCGGTGCCCAGATCGCCCCCATGTGGACCTACAGCCTCACCCCGTCGGCCGAATTCCTCTCCGGTTCACATCACCTCAACCTCTATTGCTCCCCCCAGAAAGCCGCCTCGTTCGCCATCGCCTCGGAGGTTTTCCGCTCCACGCCGCGCCTAACCCCGTACCCAACGGACGGCCGGGAGGAACTCACGTTCGATGACTGCGCGGTCTCCGCCACGCGGAACATCAGCTCCCTGTACGCGAATGGCACCCTCATGCACTCCCGGCCGTTGGACAGACTCCCCAAAGCCGTCTCGCCGGACCTCCGGCGCATCCTCGCGGTCGGCGGTTCCCCAATCGTCACCTATGACGGCACCGGCATCTACCGCGCCACGATCACCGACGACGCCATCGACCTGACCATCAACCCCGATGCCGCCTTCATCCGACCTCATTGGCAAAAACAGCCCGCGCGCCAGTGGTCAAGAACCTGCCAGCTCGATTCAAGCGCACACCACCGCTTCACCCTCCGCCTGCCAAAATGGTCCGGAAGAATCACGGTCACCCGCCTCGACGGCGACACCACCACACCGGTCGATAACCGCGGCCCCACCCCAGACTTCGACGCCGCCCCAGGCCGCTACCGCATCGAGAAACACTAGCTCGAAAATTCAGACACCAAATCGCAGGAGCCTGCTTGCAGGCGATGCCATGCGCGAATCGCGCGCAAGCGCGCTCCTACCTCCCATTTTCTTCCCCGGTGGTGCCCGCCGCGGCGAGCGTGAGTCCCGGCCTCAAAGCCCGCTGCGCGCCACAAGATGGGCGCGGATCATTTCGTTGGGCTCGGCACCTGAAAAGTAAAAGTGATCGCCGCGCAAAGGACGAACCACGAGAAATGGCGGGCGTTCCGCCGATCTCTCAGCCGTGACCAATTCGTGGACGTCCGCGCTCCAGTCCACCCAAACCATTTCGCGCAATCGCTGGATCGGCAATCTTTGCCTATACTTCATGGCCCTCCGGCCACCGGCGCACTCCATCACGCCACTCCCCTTCAGATCCTCCTCCCCCACAACCGTGGCAAGATCCTCCCACCTGCGCGGCCACGTCCCATCGTGCGCCTCAAGATAGCGAACGATGATGTCGCCCGTCCACCATAGCGCGTGCGCCATCTGCGCGTGCCTGAGTTGAAACATCCGGATGCACAGATAGCCGCACAAAATGACTATCCCCACAACACCCGCCCACCTCAGCCAATTCCTCCCTGCCACCTGATTCATCGTGGGCCAACAGCCTACCAGACTTTGGAAGCTCCACCAGCCCACCATCAAACAACACGGCCCCGGACCAAGTGCTTATGGCCCGCGCGGCGCGTCCCCTCATCCCGTCCCAGAAACCTCGGGCACCCAAGAAGAAAGGTGCCCTGCCAAGTGCGTTTGTCGTCGGCGACCCCGCATACTTCTAACTTCCTCTCGACCCCTCCAAGCTCCTGTGTAGGCTTCGGCGATGAGACCGGCGCTCTCCCATCTCTTTGCCCTGTTCCTCCTGTTCTCGGTGGCCCCTGATCTGCCCGCGGGTGACTGGCAGACGCTGTTCGACGGCAAGTCCCTCGCCGGTTGGAAATCCAACGACGAGAAGCCCAACTGCTTCACGGTCGAGGACGGCGCCATCAAGGTCAGCGGGGGCCGCGCGCATCTCTTCTATATGGGCACCGACGGCGTCGCCTCGTTCAAAGACTTCGAATTCAAGGCAAAGGTCAAGACCACCCCCGGATCGAACTCCGGCATATACTTTCACACGGAGTTCCAACCCTCGGGCTGGCCCACGAAAGGTTACGAGTGCCAGGTCAACGCCACCCACAAGGATCGGCGCAAGACCGGCAGCCTGTACGCGATCGTCGATGTCATGGACCAGGCCCCCAACACCGACGGCGAATGGTTCGATTACGAGATCGCCGTCCAGGGTAGGAAGATCACGATTAAGATCAATGGCAAGGCCTGCGTCGAGTACACCGAACCCGACCACGCCGAACGCCCCGAGAACATGAAAGGCCGATTCCTGGGTGCCGGCTCCTTCGCCCTACAGGCTCACGATCCGAAGAGCACCACCTTCTATAAGGACATCAGGGTCCGCACGCTCCCCTGAAACGGCCCTCTAGGAATCTGTCGGACTTTGCCCGACAGATTCCTCTGGCAAAACCGTCTGCTGTCTTGAATATGAAGGAGTTACCTGGGATGGCCGACGATGCCGACGAACCCGGTCGTTGAAAAACCAAGCATTCACCTCAATTCTACAACCATCTGAGGTCTGGGCGGTTTTGCTTTCTAGCAGCCTGGCGGACATTCTGAAGTCCGACAGGCTGCTAGGGCATCGGCAAGGCGTCCTCGGCAACCACTTTCTTCTCCTCCCCAAACCGCTTCAGTTTGAACTCCCTCGCGGCAGTCGGCAACTTCTTGCCCGCCTCCCTGAGCATCTTCTGCAGGCCGACGATGAACTCCTGCTCCTCGTAGCCTATCCATGGCCCGGGCGGCACCTCGTTGGCCTCCACAAAACGCCAGTCGCACTTCGCCTTCCCTGGCAACCCCAGAAAATCCCGTATCGCCGGCGACACATCCAGCCCGGCCCCCGTCGGCGTGTCCACCGAGCCATTCCCAAAGACGTATGATGCGTTGTCATACCGGAAAGGACCCACGTCCTGCCACGTGCCAAAGCAGACCCTCCCATTGTAGTGGATCGCAATCCACTTCCCCTTGCACACGGATTCCATCCGCTTCTTGAAGTCCCTCGAGTACCAGGGCACCCACCGCTTCGCCAATTCCGGATACTTGACGTCGTTGAATGGCAACGCCACGTAGAACGGATTGAGCGTCGGTATGAAATTCTTCGGCGTAAAATCCTTGTCCCGGTTATTGGGGTCATCCTCCCCACCGAAGTTCTCGTGCCACCGCTGATCCCATGCGCTGTCGTAATTCACCGTCGAGGTGAATGAATTCCTGTTGTTCCCAATCCAGAAGAACGTCGTGATGATGTTCCGCTTCCACGGAAAGTCCGACCGCACGGCAACCCCCGCCTGTGCCTCAAGCAGGCCCGTGAGCTCGTCCACCTCGTCTGCCGTCGCCCACACCCTGATCGGTGCCGCGAAAATCAGAGAGACCCCGATTGCGACGGATATGACGCGAACTGCGCGGATCGCTGCTATAGCTGCCACCTGCCCTTCCGTTGTCCCTCTTTCTGTAGTACTTAGCCACAAAACCCAAGTCCGCAACCCCATTCTCCGACCACCGCGGACGTCGGTTCGCCCCCGACCGGTCGCACGGCCCCGCCCATTGTCACGGGTTGCCATACCACCGGCACCGCGCTTACTTCTCCCCATGCCCTGGTCATGGACGATCCCCGCACGCCGCCCCTCGACCTCCGCCGCGCGCCTCCTCGCGGCGGCAATCGCCTGCGCGCTCCCCGCGCCAGTCGGCGCCGCCACATTCCAGATCCCGGGTGACTCCCGCCAGCTCATCGTCGGCGTCGCCGATGCGTGGGACAGCACGCACGTCAGCCTGAGCCGCTGGCAGCGCAACGGCTCCGGCCCATGGAATCAGGTCGGCCCCGCCTGGAAGGGCCGCCTCGGGAAAGATGGCCTCGGCTGGGGCATCGGCCTCCACCCCCAGGGTCTCCCCGGCCCCACAAAGACCGAAAAGGATGCCCGCGCCCCATGCGGCGTGTTCGAGCTCGGCGACGCCTACGGTTACGCCGCCTCGACGCCGACGCACCCTAACCTTCCTTACCACCCGGTGGGCCCAAGAGACATGTGGGTCGAGGATGCCACGTCACAGTATTATAACCAGCACCTGCGCCTCGCACACGCCGCCCCCCAAAACGATTGGGAGCGGAAACAGCAGATGCGCCTCGGCGATCCCGCCCACTCTCTCAAGCTCTTTATCAAACACAACGCCCCCCCCAATGCCCAGCCCGGCATGGGCAGCGCCATATTCTTCCACATCTGGCGCGATGGCGGACGCCGCTTCACCGCTGGCTGCACCACCATGCCCGAAAACAGCCTCCGCCAGCTCCTCACCTGGGTCGATCCGACCCGGCACCCCCTGTTCGTCCTTCTGCCAAAGCCCGCCTACGAACAACTGCGCCACCCTTGGGCGTTGCCTTGACGACCCAGCAATTTAGGTCGCGGCAAATCACTGCCCACTTGCCTATCCGCCTGTAGCAAGTTAGATTATAGGTATAATCGCTGGCAATATAACTGCCCGTCTGGGCCCGGCGTCACGGCGCAGCGACCCACCATCGCTGGATTCGTCGGCGCGTTGGGTCGTCGCGGGTTCCTCCCGATTTCTTCCGGCTCGTCCCCCGATCGGGGCTGGCCCCGGATCCTCATCCCCGAATCACAAGAAGAAAGGAGATCTCAAATGATCGCAAAGTTCGCCATCGATAAACGGATCCCGATCATAAGGCCGTGGCTCGCGATTGGATTCCTCCTGCTGGGCCTTGGCCCGGTATGCGCCCAAGTTCAACACCCCTTGGCGGCCCATCGGATTCGCGTCCATCGGGTCCACACTCACCGGACAAACGTCGCCAGCGCCGTCCACGATCACCGGCAGGACGTCGCGGGTGCGATCCACGACCGCAGGGTCGACGCCGTGGACAGGGTACAGGATCACCGCCAAGACATCGCCGACACGCGACAGGCCCGGGCGGAGAACATCGCCGCGCACAGGACCGCCGTGGCCGCCAGAGCCATCCTGCCCTCCTATGTCCCGGCCACCATCGCGCCGTCCGGATCGATCACCGTGCCCCCGGCGCCCGTAACCCTGACCGAGCCCGCGCCCCCGCCCGCCGCCCAGAAGCCATCGGGCGAAACGGGCGAAGACGAAGGGCTGTCTTCCGATGAATTGCCAGACCAGTTCGAGGGCTCCCCAAGCTATCCGGTCGTACGCCTCGAAGATGGCGGCATCACCGCAGTGCTCAAAGTCGGCCAGGGCGAAACAAAGGTCAGGATGGTCGGGGTCACAGCCGTGGCCCTCGGCGATCGCGTGAACGTGCCCGAACGCTTCGCCGGCCTCAGGCTCCCATCCACGGAAAGATACGTCGACAACATCCTCAAGGGCGAAAGCGTCTACGTGGTCTACGACACGCGCGTCGCCGAAGAGGACACCGACAAGAAATGCGTCGCCTATATCTTCCGGGCGCCCGATGGCCTCCTGGTCAACCTGGAGGTCATCCGCGCGGGCTTTGCCGTTGTCGACACGCGCTACGACTTCGACCAGAAGGAGACGTTCGCCAAGTACCAGAACTCGGCGCAAAAGGCGGAAAAGGGCATCTACGGCATCGTCCAGAGAATCAACGCCTCGCGGGCAGAGAAACAAAAGGCGAAGTGAGCGCACGACCACTCCCGCCCATCGGCAAGCCCGAAGACTGGCGCCACCGCTCGTAGGAGCCTGCTTTCAGGCGATTCGATCCGCGCGCGACCGCGCCCGTGCGCCGTAGCCTGGACCGGCATCAGAGGTCCAAGAAGTTCTTCAGCAGCCGCTTGCCCTCGCGCGTCAGGATCGACTCGGGATGGAATTGCACGCCGTGGATCGGATACTCGCGGTGCGCGAACCCCATGATCTCGCTCGGGTCATCCGACGCCTCCGCCGTGATCCGGAGACAATCCGGGACGGTATCCCGCCGAACAATGAGCGAATGGTACCGCGTCGCGTCGAACGGGTCTGGCAGGCCGCGGAACACGCCGGTCCCATCGTGCTTGATCGCCGAAACCTTGCCGTGCATCAGCCGCGGTGCCGACACCACCTTCCCCCCAAACACGTGCCCAATGCACTGGTGCCCGAGGCACACGCCCAGCAGCGGCATCTCGGGCCCAAAGACTTTCACCACCTCGTTGGATATCCCCGCCTCCAGGGGCGTACATGGGCCAGGCGATATCACGATCCGATCCGGCCCCATGCGCCGGATCTCCTCGATCGTGACCTCGTCGTTCCGCCTCACCTCAATCTGCGCCCCCAGTTCCCCGAGGTACTGCACGAGGTTGTACGTGAAGCTGTCGTAGTTATCGATCACCAGCACCATCGCTCAGCCTTCCCCTTTCCGGCACCCCGCCATCGCCTGCCCCAGCGCCCGCAGGCCCGCCCGCGCCTTCGAGATGCTCTCCTGATACTCGCCCTCGGGTGTCGAATCCGCCACCAGCCCCCCGCCCGCCTGCAGATACGCCACCCCTCCCTTCAGCACGATCGTCCGGATGGCTATGCAAGAATCCAGATTCCCCGAGAACCCGAAATACCCCACCGCGCCCGCGTAAGTCCCCCGGCACGTCGGCTCCTGCTCCGCGATGATCTGCATCGCACGCACCTTGGGCGAACCGCTCACCGTCCCAGCCGGAAACGTCGCCCGCATCACATCAAAACAATTCCGCCGCCCGGCCAGGTTTCCCACCACGTGCGAGACGATGTGCATCACGTGGGAATACCGCTCGACCACCATGAACTCCGGCACCCGCACGCTGTTGTATTCGCACACCCGCCCCAGATCGTTTCGCGCCAAGTCCACGAGCATCACGTGCTCGGCCCGCTCCTTCTCGTTGGCCAATAGCTCCCGCTCCAGCTCCGCGTCGCGCACCGGATCCTGGCTCACGGGCCGCGTCCCGGCAATCGGCCGGATGGCCACCCGCCCCTCCTCGCACCGGACGTGCGTTTCCGGCGACGAGCCCACCAGCGCCAGATCCCCAAACTCCAGGCAGAACATGTACGGCGACGGATTGATGGACCTCAGGGCCCGATACAGGTCGATCGGCCTCCCGCCGTAGGGCACCTCGAAACGCTGCGACGGCACCACCTGAAAAATATCCCCCGCCCCAATGTACTCCTTCATGCGCGATGTCATCCGGATGTATTCCTCGCGCGTCATGTTCATCGAGGGCCGCACCTCCTCCACATCCCACAGCGTGTGCACCTGTTCGCGGTCCGCCGGTTGCTCCAATCGCCCCAGGATCGCACGGATCTTCTCGCACGCCTCGTCGTATGCCGCCCCGGCATCCCCGCCCACGAACGCGTTTGCCACGATCTTCAACCTCCGCTTCAGGTGGTCGAATATCAGCAGCGTGTCCGTGATGATGTAATACAGGTCCGGCACCCCGAGATCGTCCTTCCTCGCCACCGGCACCGTCCTCTCGAAATACCGAACCGCCTCGTACGAGAGAAATCCCACCGCCCCCCCGTAGAACAACGGCAGTTCCCGCGACGCCGGCGCCGGACGATACCGCGACATCAGATCCTCCAGCGCCCGCAGCGGATCATCGGGACAGTCGACCCGCCTCCCCACGCCCCCCTCCACGATCGTAGCCACCCCGTCCTTCGCCTGAAACACCACCGTCGGCCCCGCCCCCACAAAGGAATACCGCGCGAATCGTTCCCCGTGCTCCGCCGACTCCAGAAGAAAACGGTCCCCCAGCCCCTCGAACTTCATGTACGCCGACACCGGGGTCTCGATGTCCGCAAGTATCTCCGCGTACACCGGGATCAGGTTGCCCTGTCCGGCAATCCTCCCAAATTCCTCACGATCCGGCACGATGGGCACCCGCATCTTTTCTCCTGACGATAAAACCTAATCGCTAGCACAGCCCCGCACACCCGCCAGCCAGAAAATTGACGCCTACCGCACGGCCCGAACGGCTTGGGTAAGCGATTGCCTGAGTTTTGGGGTCAGGCAACAAATCTGGACTCCTTCTGCCATTCTTTCCATGCCTTTGCTCCCAGGCGCTGGCCAAGGGTGTCGCGGCATCTTCGCAACTGCTGGGAAACATTGGCTGCAGTTCGCATCCCCAGGCGCTCCG
>JAKQKQ010000303.1 GCA_029560585.1 Verrucomicrobiota bacterium
CCACGCCACACGGCGAGCACCCGCGCCACACGACGATGCCTGCCCGAAAGCGCGGATGCCCATCCGCGCCCGGATGCCCATCCGCGCCCACGACGAGCATCCGCGCCCGGATACCCATCCGCGCCACACGGCGAGCATCCACGCCACACGACGATGCCTGCCCGAAAGCGCGGATGCCCATCCGCGCCCGGATACCCATCCGCGCCCGGATACCCATCCGCGCCCGGATATCCATCCACGCCACACGGCGAGCATCCGCGCCCACAGCGAGCATCCGCGCCCACAGCGAGCACCCGCGCCACACGACGATGCCTGCCCGAAAGCGCGGATGCCCATCCGCGCCCGGATGCCTATCCGCGCCCGGATACCTATCCGCGCCCGGATACCTATCCGCGCCCGGATACCCATCCGCGCCCTCAGGAAGAGATATGAAGAACAAGGAGTACGCAATGCATAACAGGAAACAGTATACGGCGGCCATCGCGCTCATCGGAACACTGCTGTTCACCGCGTGCGCCAGCACGCCGGTGCCCAGGCTCGAATCGACCGTACCGATCGGCGAAACGACGAAGTACGAAAACCTGGGATGGTCCAGCGGGAGCTCGTCCACCTGGTCCTTCCTGGGTCTGTGGATGCGCGGCCGGCCCGACGTCGACAGGGCCTTCGCCGAGGCGATCGGCAGAAAGAAGGGCGACGCCATGATCGACGTGACCTGCCGCGAACGGACGCTCTGGTTTGTACTCTTCAGCGTCACGACGGTACGGGTCCAGGGCGAGGTCGTTAAATTCATCCCGGTGGAGAAACCAAATGTACGGAAAAAATAAAAGTGCGCGCCCCGCTTCGCGGCATCGCGTGATAGCGGCAACGATACTCATGCTCGTCACGCTTATGGCCGGCTGCGTGAGCGTAAAAACCAACCTGACGGGCGTTGCGACGAACGCCCGTACGATGGACAGCATGGACTACGAAGTGCTGGGAGAGGCGGAGGGCATGCACAGCGCCTTTCGTCTCTTCTGGATCCTCCCGGTGACCCCCCGCGCCGACCGCGAAAAGGCCATAGAGGAGGCCGTCGCCTCGAAGGGAGGCGACAACCTCATCTTCGTTCGGACCTGGCGCGAGCGCCAGCACTGGGTGCTGGGGACGGTCGACATCATCCACGTCCGCGGCAGCGTGATCCGCTACAGGTAATCCCCCCTTTTTCATTTGACAAAAGCCCGCCCCGGCCGGATATATCGGCCGTCGGCGGGCGGCGCCGCATCATCCCCGAAAAACGGCCCGCCGCGTACTTCGCGCAAGGGAGGATTCCGATGCCCGGAATGTGGGAACTCGTCATCATCGTGCTCATCCTGGTCGTTCTCTTCGGAGGCACCAAGGCCATGGGGACGATCAAGAACCTCGGCAGGGAGGTCTACGACATCAAGAAGAAGCTCGACGACATCAACGACATCAAGAAAGGAAAATTCTAGGATACTGAAATGGACATATACCGGATACGCGGCGGCAGAAAACTCAAGGGCGAAGTGCCCGTTTCGGGCGCCAAGAACGCGGC
>JAKQKQ010000322.1 GCA_029560585.1 Verrucomicrobiota bacterium
CCAGCTCCAGGAGCGTCGCGACGCGATCATCCGGGATGAGCCCCTTCGCGCAACCCGTGCCTCCCGTGCGCCAAAACCAGATGCCTTTGCCGATCTTTGATGCGACGAGGAACCCGACATCCTCTTCGATCTTGCCGGTGAAGGGCGCCGTAACGCGCGAATACTTGAGATTCAGTTGGGCCGTCTCCAGGGTGCCGCGAGCCGCCTGCACGGCAGCCGCCGCCGCCTGATTATCGGTTATCAGTTTTTCGTACTCGACCCGCGAGATCACGTTCTCCTTGATGAGCTGGTCGGCGCGCTTGGCGTTCGCAGAGGTGAGCTCGACCTTGCTCTCCGCTTCCTTGAGCTGGCCCTGCGCCTTCTGCACGTCCGCCTCGAAGGGCTTCGGGTCGATGACGAAAAGGACGTCGTCCTTTTTGACCATGTCCCCGTCCTTGAAAAGGGTTTCCTGAAGGTAACCGTTCACCCGGGCGCGGACCTCTACGGACTCCTTGGCCTCGATGCGCGTGGTGAACTCGTTCACGGTCGCAACCTTCTTGATAACGGGCTTGGTGACCACGACCTCGGGTGACTCGGCGGTCGCCTGTTCCTTCTTGCCACATCCGGAAAACAGCACAGCCACGGGCATGAGGGCTGCGATAGCTCGAGAAATTGTCATCGGTATTTCCTCCTCTGGTGGACAATTATCTTAGCGCAGGCTTAAAATCACACAACCTTTTGTTCCGGTGACGCAATCGCGCGCGGGAGCAAAGCCATCCCGGGAGGGGCGCCGGCCTGAGCCCGTCTCAAAAGTCGGGCCAGAGTTCGCAGCAGGCCGCCTGGCGTAGGATAAGGTGCAGGCAAGGCTCATGGCGGGATCCTTCCTTTGGAGCGCGGTGGCGACGCCACCGCTTTGGCACGTCGCGCAGCGACGGACCGGCCCCACCGGCGCGGAAAGCGGCGGCGTTGCCGCCGCACTCCAAAAACTGGCGCATCCATCGAAGTGCCTCGCCCCCTGGGACGATCGGGTGTTGAGAAAGACTCGCCTCGGTGTCCGCGATTCACCCGCCGCGCGACACCTGGGCCGACCCGGCCCGCGAGGCCGTGGGCCCTCGCGATGGACGCCGTGCCGATTCGGCTAATCTCGCCGGACGGCACTACTTCGGCTGGGAGGCGCCCCGGCTAATATATTCGACGAGGTTCTTGGCGATGTTGGTGCCGAGGCTCTTGATGTCTTTCTCGGTGCCATTTCGCCGGTCCATGACGAACTTCGCGGCCATGACGTAGGGATTTTTCGCGATCAGGCCCCCGGGCATTCGCCTCGTGCGGCTCCCCGAACCCAAGACAATGAACGGCTGGCCCGCATCGCGCGCGAGGTCGGAAACCGCCACGGCGGCCTCGGCCTTGCCCGAGCCCGCCCCAAATCCGACGGTCGCCTCGACGGCGGCCGCACCCTCTTTGACCTCCTCGAACCACCCGGTGACCAGCCATCCCACGCCGGGCAACGGCGGCGTGCCCGGAACGAAGCGGAGCCGCCCACCGGTTTCGGGGGGGATGTATTCGGCCTGGACGTTCGGGAGGTACTCGGCGTTCAGGCCAGCGCTTCGGAGATGTTTGATGATGGCGTCGGCGAGGATGCCCACGAACTCCCGGCTCTTGTCCTCCGGATCGTTGTTTCTGAGGATGCCGCGCCGCCTGCCGAGAATGCCTTTCCTCTCTCCGCCAAGGGGGCCTTTGCTCTCGATCTGGGCCGGGTCCAGATGGAAATCCGTGACGTAGATGACCGTCGGCCGCGGCCCCGGAGGGCCAGGCGGGGTTGGCGCCGGCGGATCCGCGGCCCGTCCCGCCTGGCACGCCAGCGCGATGAGGGCGGCCGAAACGATCCCGTGATGGATGACGATTTTCATGGCGATCTCTCCCGTTCGTTGTTCTTGGACCCGACTCGAAAACTCAGATGCCGGGCAGTATGAGCCTGCTTGCAGGCGATCGTGTGCGCGAATCGCGCGCAAGCGCGTTCCTATGTCCCATTTTCTTCCCCGGTGGTGCCCCGCGCCTGCGGCACATCGGAGCGGAAAAAGGCGAACCGGTTGAGGAAGACCTGGAATCGCTGCATGTAGAGAAAGATCCCCGGCGTCACGAATAAGGTCACGACCTGCGAGAACACGAGTCCGCCCACGACGACGAGGCCGAGCGGCATGCGCGAGGCACCGTCCGCGCCATAGCCGAGGGCGATGGGCATCGCACCCATGATCGCCGCCACACCCGTCATGAGTATGGGCCGGAAGCGCACCATGCAGGCATGATGGATGGCATCGAAATCGGAGCAGCCTGCCTCCGCGAGATGCTGGTTGGCGAAGTCCACCATCATGATGCCGTTCTTGGCCACGATGCCCAGCAGCATGAAGATGCCGATGTTCGCGTAGAGCGACAGTTGCTGGTTGAATAAATAGAGCGTCGCCAGGCCGCCGAACGCCGCGACCGGCAGCGTCGTCAGCACCGTGAAGGGATGGACGTAGCTCTCGTAGAGGATGCCCAGCACGATGTACATGAGGAAGATGGCGACCACGAGCATCACCGTCAGCGACGAGAGGGATTTCTGGAATTCGGCGGCCTGCCCCTGGAAGCGGCCCGTGATCTCCGGCGGCAGGATGCCGCGCGCGGCGTTCTCGATCGCGGCGGTGGCGTCGCCCAAGGGGACGTCCGGCGCTACGTTGAACGAGATTGTCGCCGAGATGAGCTGGTCATAGTGCGGGACATTCTGTGGCCCGACCGACTCGCGCCACTTGGCGACGGATCCCATCGGGACGAGCGCGCCCGTCGCCTGCGAGCGGAGGTAGATGGTGCCGAGATTCCTCGGGTCGTGCTGGAAGGTTTTCTCGAGCTCGACGATGATCTTGTACTGGTCGACATCGGTCTTGTAGAGGGTCACCTGGCCGCCCGAATACGCGAGGGAGAGCGCGCGCTCGATGTCTTCGGCCGTCAGGCCGAGGGCGCTGGCGCGGTCGCGCATGATCTCGACGTCGAGCTGGGGCATGTCGAGCTTGACGCTGCTCTGGATGTCCTGGAGCTGCGGGAGCCCGCGCATCGCGGCCTCGAGGCGCTGCGCGCAATCGAAGACCTGTGCGCGGTCGGAGCCACTGATCCCATAGGAATAGATGCAACCGGTGGCGGTGCTCTCGCCGCCGGTGCTGAGGCTCAGCGCGGGCCGCGGCGCGACGAACACGAAACGGTACGGCAGCCCGGCCAGCGCCCGGTTGAGCTCCCCTACCACCTTCCGCATCGGCTCGCGCTGGTCGCGCGGCTTGAGCGTGATGAAGATCGGTGCCGTGCTCTGGTCGGCGCCCGCCTGCGACCCCGCGACGCAGTACATCGTGCCCACGTTCTTGTTGGCCATGATGATCCGGCCGACCTGGTCGCGGAACTCGCGGATCTGCTCAGTCGAGGTGCCCTGGTGCGCGACGATCTGGCCCATGATCATGCCGCTGTCGCCGATGGGCAGGAACGTCTTCGGGAGGACCTTGAACATCCAGAGCGTCCCGGCGATGCAGGCGGCCCAGATGAGCACCGGCACGAACTTGTGCCGCAGGAACCACGTCAGCACGCCGCCGTAGGACCGCACCATGCCCCCGACCACCGAGTCCACCGAGTCCACCGCGCGCTGGAATGCCGACTTGTTCTCGCCCACCGGCTTGAGCATGCGCGAGAGCATCATGGGCGTCAGGGTGCGCGCCAGCACCAGCGAGCAGAAGATCGCCGAGATGACCGTCAGGGCGAATTCGTGGAAACTGCGGCCCACCACCCCGCCCATGAATACGAGCGGCACGAACATGATCATCAGCGCCACGCTGGTCGAGATCACCGTGCCCGAGATCTCGATCGCGCTCACGATCGCCGCGTTGAACGGATCCGCGCCCTTGTCGAGGTGGCGCACCGTGTTCTCCAGCTCGACGATCGCGTCGTCCACCAGAAATCCGATGCACAGCGTCAGGCCCATGAGCGAGAGGTTGTCGAGGCTGAAATGGAGCACCTTCATGACCACGAAGGTGCCGACCAGCGAGAGCGGCATAGTGATGCTCGGGATGATCGTGTCGCTCGCGCGCCCCAGGAACAGGAAGATCACCAGCACGACCAGCACGAGCGCGATCACGATGGTCGCCTTCACGTCGTCGATGGACTCGATGATCTGGACGGAGCGGTCGTAGAAGGTCTCGACGCGGACCGAGCCGGGGAGGCTGGCCTTCAGCTGCCCGATGGTCTCGTTGAGTTTCTTGGCCAGGGCCACGGTATTCGCCCCGGCCTGGCGGGAGACGGCGAGGCAGATGATGCCGTGCTGGACGCGCTCCCCGCTCCTGACGAACGTCTTGTCCATAACGTCGTTCTCGACGCTGTCGACGCACTGGCCGAGGTCCTCGAGCCGCACCGGCGCGCCGTTGCGGTAGGCGACGATCAGCTTCTGGCAATCGGACGCGCGGAGCAGTTGGCCATTGGGCTCGATCGAGAAGGTGCGGAAGGGGCCGTCGAGGCTGCCGGCGGGGATCGTGACGGTGCCGGCGCTAATGGACCGGGCCACGTCATCGAGGCCGAGCTTGTACGACGCCAGCCGGCGCGGGTTGATCTGCACCCGGATGGAAGCCTTGGCCCCGTACACCTGCACCTGCGACACGCCCTCGATCATCGTCAGCCGCTGGCCGATCGTGCGGTTGGCGCAATCGTACAGTTCGCCGGCCGTCAGGGTGTCCGACCCGACCATGTAATAGAGGATGGGTTTCTCGGACGGGTTGAACTTGTTGTAGGTGGGCGGCTGGGGCAGGTCGGGGGGCAGGTTGCCGGCCGCGCGCGAGATGGCCGCCTGGACGTCCGGCGCGGCCAGGTCGCTGCTGCGGTCGAGATCGAACGTGAGGGTGATCTTGGTCTGCCCCTCGGTGTTGTCGGAGATGATGGAGACAAGGCCGGGGATCTGCATGCACTGCGCCTCGAGGGGCGAGGCGACGGTCGCCGCCATCATTTGCGGGCTGGCGCCCGGATAGGCGACGTTGATCGTGATGACCGGGTAATCCACCGAGGGCAGATCGCTGATCGGCAGGCTGAAATAGGCCGCGATGCCGAACGCGGTGACCGCGGCGGTGACCAGCGTGGTCATCACCGGCTTGCGAACGAAGAGTTCAGAGATGTTCATCGAAGCGAAGGTCCATCATCTTTCGGCAGAAAGGGGCGGCCCCGTCACCGCTTCGCGGGAACTCCCACGTTGGTCACCCCGACACCCGGTGCCAGGCCCATCTGCCCGATGGTGACCACCCGCTCGCCTGGCGAGACGCCCGATTCGATCGCGATGAGGTCGTCGTAGCGCAGCCCCACGGTGACCTGGCGCAGGGCCGCCGTGTTGGTGGGGGTGACGACGAAGACATAGGGGCCCTGCTGCCCGTTCTGCACCGACATGTAGGGCACCAGCACGGCGTCTTTCTGCGCGCCTATCACGAACTTGATCGTAACGAATTGGCCGGACCAGAGCCGGGTGTCGGCGTTGGGCACGTCGGCGCGCAGCCCGATGGTGCCCGTCTGATCGTCCACCGTGTTGTTGATGAAATTCACGATGCCGGTGGCCATCACCGAATCGGCGCCCTGCGGCGTGACGAGCGCGTAGACGGTGTCCGAGGACGCGATCTTGGCGCGCGCCTTGGATGCGAACTTCTCGGGGATCGTGAAATCCAGGCGCAGGCGGTCCACGCGCCTGATATTGACCAGGGTCGGGCCGGTGTTGGCGGGGACGATGTTGCCGGGATCGACGAGGCGGGCGCCGGTGTAGCCATCGACGGGCGCCTCGATGGTGCAGTGCTCCAGATCTAGGCTGGCGAGTTGGACCTGGGCCTGCGCGAGCTTCTGCTCGGCCTGCGCCTCCATGTAGCTGGTCTCGACGGCCTCCAGATCGTTCGAGGCGATGACCTTTTGGGCGAAGAGTGTCTGGTTGCGCGCCAGGGCATCGCGGGCGTTCCTGAGCCTCGCGGCGCTCTGTTCGAGGGACGCCTGATTCTTCAACAGCGTCGCCGCGTACTGGTTCGTGTCGATGACGTACAGCAGGTCGCCGGTGCGCACGAACTGGCCCTCGGTAAAATGAAAGCTCAAGACCTTGCCCGTCACCTCGGCCTTCAGGTCAATGCTCTCATAGGGCATCAGCGTGCCAAACGACTCCACGTAGATCGGCACGTCGCGGCGGATCGCCTCGGTGACGGCGACCGGCCGGGCCGCCTGCGCCGGCCGGGGGGGAGGGCGATGGCAGGCGACCAACAATCCGCCGCAAAGCAGAACCGCGGTTATCGGTTCGCGTGCAAATCTGCCAGCCCAGTGTGCCACCATAAGATCTCCTCCAGGTCCTCCGCCAATCCGGCCGCGGCGCTCGGGAATAACCGAATAACCAATCCTTATGGCGAGAGGGGCGGCACCATGCAAGCAGCGCTTTGGTAAGCGTGGGCCAGGCGCGCCCGCCTGCCGTGGCGCAGGCAATCTTGCCTGCGACGGCGGTCCTGCGCGGGTGGTGGCAGACAGGATTGGATTGTCTGCCCCACGGGGTTTGAAGATCGGCAGGCGGGTAATCTTCGCGTCATGCATTCGGCACCTGGCGTGGCGCGGGATGGCGCTCGCCAAATAGGGATCGAATGATACGCTGATGGTATTATGGGATTTGACTTCAGCATATCATCGGACGGCCCCGGTAACCCGGCCGAGAACCGTGCACGGCGGGAGCGGACGGCGCTCCAGACGATGCGCGCCGTGACCTACGACGAGGCGAAACGCATCCTACAGAGCATCGCGACCGCCGGAGATGTCTGGGAAGAACAATTCTCCAAGGCCCTCGAGACGGCGCGCGACGGGGTGCTCCTCACCGGCAAGATCGAAGAGGATGTCGGGTTCCTCGTCGCATCAAAGATCGGCAAAGGCATCTGGTTTTGGCGCACGGGAGGCACGGGTTGCGCGAAGGGGCTCATCCCGGATGATCGCGTCGCGACGCTCCTGGAGCTGG
>JAKQKQ010000024.1 GCA_029560585.1 Verrucomicrobiota bacterium
GCCGCCTGGCACAGGCGGCCTACAAATTTTGTAGGGCATCTCTGCGAGATGCCGTGCATTGTCGCGCGCCGCACACCATTGGAAGTCCCCTCTATCATCAGATGGGCATTGATTGTTGGGTGTTCCGTGTTGGGCGTTTGAGTTTTGAGACAGCCTCAGGCCGCGGGGCCTCCCGGTGGAGACTCGCGACGCGGACCAGCATGGGCCCCGATGACGTTTTTCGACGGGCTGTTAGGGCTTGGCAGGCTGGCCGTTGGTGGTAGAGTAAAAAGCCTAAACGGCGGCCGTAGCTCAGTTGGTAGAGCTCCAGATTGTGGCTCTGGCTGTCGCGGGTTCAAGTCCCGTCGGTCGCCCGTTTTGCTCCAATGTCCGCGAGTTTACCGTGGGGGGTCTGGCGGCACTCTAGCCTGCATATTTCACGCTTCCGCCAGAAACATGCAGGCTCAAAGGAAAACCGCGCTCCGAAAGACGCGATTTTGGAGGATCTGGTGCCACCGATCCGCGAAACACACTCTGCAACCGCGAAAAATCCCAGTCTTTGCCAGACCTTTCCCAACAAAAGGCTCTCATGGCGCGGTTTTCCCAGAGCCCGGAATTTCACAGGCCGCAAGGCTGTGAAATAGCCGGGCTAGAGGGACAGCACAAACTCGGCTAGGTCCTTGAGATCGGATTCGGACAGGGGCAGAGGCTTGTCCTGCGGGAAGCCGTGTTTGCCATCTTTGAGCAGTTCGAGCATGGACACGTTGCGCCCGTCGTGGAGGTAGGGTGCGGTGCGCCAGCACTCGATGAGGGTTGGGGTGTCGATATTGGGGTCTTTGTCGGGCGCCTTGATGGTGCCGACATCATGCTCCTTGAGATCGGTGTAGAGTGGGGACGGGTGGCAGGTTGCGCAGCCGACCTCTTTGCTGAAGTACAGTTCCTTCCCGTGCTCGGCGGCAGGGGTGAGTTCGCCCATGATGAGGGCCGGGCTGGGGACCGGCACCAGGGACTTGAGGTATGCATCCACGTCGGCAGCGTCTTCGTCGGGGACGACGGCGAAGAGGATGTTGCGGAATCCGGAGCGGACGGCGGCCTCGGCGGTATCGCGCACGCCGCTGAACATGGCGGGCGGTGTCTTGTGCGTGAGTAGCATGCTCTTGTTATTCTTTGGGTTGCCGATGCCGTCGTTGAGCAGATCCCAGTTCAGGCCATCGACGCGCGCGTCCGGATGGCAGCTCGCGCAGCTCTGCCAGTGCTGGAAGCAGATGGTGGCGTCGGAGAATATGACGTTGCCGCGGCGCACCTTATCCCATTTGGGATCGGGTCCGAGAGGCAGTTTCGCGACGAGATTGCGGCCATTCGGGGGCAGGTTCAGGGCGCAGAGTTCATCCGAGAAGTACTGCGCGACGTAGGCCTTGCCGAGGGCGACGGCGACGCCGCGGGAGCCTTTCCCATCGAGCTGGATGCGCTGGCGCAGATCGACGAGGAAGGCCAGGTCGTTGGGCACGTCGGCTTGTGAGGCGGGCACGTAGCGGCCGCCGGTGTACGGGGGGGCACCGCCGGGTGGAGTCTCGACGGGGATTTGTGCGAGCTTGGCCAGCACGCCGGGGAAGTCGATGACGCTCAGTTCGTGGGTGCCATAGTGCGCGACGCAGACCCACTTTCCATCGGGGGAGCATGTGACGCCCCAGGGGTTGGCAGCGCCGAGATCGACGTCATCCAGGAGGACCGTATTGACCAGTTTGCGATTGGCGGCGTCGATGATCGAAAGGGCGTTGGTGTTCTGCCAGCCGCGCTCCAGCTGCGTCGTGGGGAGATGGAAGCGGGCCAGGATGTGGGTCACGAGGACATACCTGCCATCGGGGGTGATGCAGATACCCCGGAGTCCGGTCGATCCGTTGGGCAAGGGAATGGCCGACGTCTGTCCGGAGGCGGCATCGATCGCCGTGATTTGCGCGGCGACGACGTCGCCATCAGCGCGGGCGATCGGGAGGTGGTTGATCACGTAGACCGTTTTCCCGTCCGGTGTGGCGACGGCCCCAAACGGTTCGCGGACCACTGGGATGCGGACCGTTTCCTTGCCGGAGGGGAGATCGATGACGGAGATGTCGTTGTTAAACCGGTTGCAGACGAAGAGGCGCTTGCCATCAGGGTGAGGCGCGAGACCGGTGGGGGTGTGGCCGACGGTGAGTTTCTTTGCGAGCTTAAGGGATGCAGGATCGATGAGGTAGACAACGCCGTCGGGTTCGCCGACCGTGACGTAGAGCGTCTTGCCGTCGGGGCTCAGGGCGAGGCCGGTGGGCTCGCCGGGCAGGTTGGCCGATGCCCCCGCTTTGCCTGTGCCCGTGTCGATGACCATCACCTTCGAGGCATCGGCGCACGCGGCGTAGAGCCGATTGCCATCCGCCGACGCGATGACCGCGGATGGACCGAGGTATTTGGGCGCGGCGCAGACCGCGTGGGGCAGGGCCCATGCCAAAGCAAGAAGGATTGGCCAAGGGCGGGTGGCGTGCGTTGAATTAGGTCGGTTCATGGGAGTTCCTGTTCAGTGCTATCCTATGGGTTTGGCATGGCAGCCTCAAGACGCTTCGGGAAGGACTTCAACAAGGACGAGGCTGGTCGCGGTCACGCTGTTATTAGCGATCTTTCTTGAGTCTGGCCTGCGGTCTTCACGCGCTCGCGTGGAAAATGCAGGCTTAGAGCGAGCAGGATCCCCCGTCGGTCATGTGCGCATCGGTCGAGAACGCTCCCGGCCACCGTGCGACATCGAACATGGGTGTCGGTCCCCGAATCGGGCAGGAGCGCAGATCTCATAAGCTCATATTACGAGTGATCGGTGCCCCGTAAAGGTCAATCTCGCGAGCGAATAGGAGTGCCGCCGCGCGGGGTGATGGGGTTGTGAGCCCAGCGCGTGCTGCGACGGGGCTTCGTGTTGGTACTGGGGAGGATTTCCGGGGCAAGGAATGCTCGCTTGCGACCGGAGTCGAACTGTTGAATTGTGGTGTGAAGCACCATGCGCCAATGGGTAGAGATGCACAAGGTCGAGGCGAGGAGGTGCCCTTGTGTTCTGCCGGAAGATGGGTGGCCATGGATCCTTGCCATGGTGGGGGGCGTTCTGTTGGTGTTCTCCTCGATCAGCATGGGGGAACCGGTCACTCGGGCCGGTGTCATGATTCTAACGAATCGTTCGCCGGATGTGGCGCTGTCAGACACCTTCTCGATGCCGGGAGTGCTCAAGCCTCGGCGACCGCACCCGAAGGGGCCCCTTTTCCGGCCACCCGGGCAAAGACATCGCATCACGGCGAAGTTCCTCGATTGCGTCAGGGCGCGTCTTGTGGCCGAGAATGTGCTGAGTCTGATCGGCACGGAAGTTCCCGCGGCGATGGCCGAGGTGGTCGCGCGCTATCGGCTGAGGCTAACTCCCGTATTTCAGGATGTGGAGCGGACGGAACGCATGTGCCGTCGGGCTGCGGAGCGCAGCGGGCGCCAGCCGCCCGACCTCAATGGCACGATGCACGTCGAGATACTGTCACGCGGAGACGTTCTCGAAGTCGCGCGGGCCCTGCAGGCGCTCGATTGTGTCGAGAGTATTGACATCGAATCGCTTGACGTTCCGCCGCCACCGCCGGGAGACATCGCGCCGCCGACGCCCAATCTTGAATCGCTTCAGGTCTATCGCGGTGCGGATCCGGGCTACGACGTCGACTATGCTCGGACCAAGGGGGCCGATGGCGGGGGAGTCCGATTCTCCGACTGTGAGTACGGATATGATGCCGCGCACGAGGATCTGGTCGATGCTGGCATCACCAACTGTTCGCGGGCCGCCATCCATCCGAGCGTCTATACAAACAACTGGGACGAACATGGCACCGCCGCGCTTGGCATTAGCATGGCCCAGGATAATGGATATGGGGTATCGGGGATCGCCCCGCGGGCAAGCACCGCGTTCTATTCGGAGTGGACGACTGCCGGGTATAGTCGAACCGCGGCCATAGCGGATGCGGTCGCGGATTCCGATGCGGGGGACGTCATGCTGCTGGAAATGCAAGCGACCGGTGCGGGCGGCGGCTACGGTCCGGCCGAATTGGACAGCACGGTCTGGAATCTCACCAAACTGGCGACCGACAGCGGGATCATCGTCGTGGCGGCCGCGGGCAACGGTAATCAGGATCTCGATAGTGCCACGTATGCCAGCTACATGGCCATGGGCGACAGCGGGGCCATCATCGTCGGGGCGGGCACCAATGCCGTCGCGCACTCGAAGCTGATTTTCAGCACCTATGGCACCCGCGTCAATGTGCAGGCATGGGGAAGGCTAGTGGCATCGACGGGATACGGGGCGTATGCGCGCTATGGGAGCGACGACCACCAAACCTACACGGACAGTTTCAGTGGGACGAGCAGTGCCAGCGCATGCGTGGGTGGGGTGGTCTGCGCGCTCCAGTCCTACGTGATCGGCCGACTGGGCACCCGGCTCAGCCCCGCCGAGCTGCGCGATCTCCTGGAATTGACTGGGCATCCGCAAAGCGGCTCCGGCGGACACATCGGACCTGCCGTCTCCTTGTCTGGTGCCATTGGAGCGTTGCCTGGGAAGCGCCTGGGGGTGAAAAACTGCGTGATGGGTTCCCCGTTGCCAGGGGATATTTCCATCGGCTTCGTGGGCATTCCATTCCGCTCGTACCGCATCGAGGCGACGTCAGATCTGGAGGTGTGGGCCACGTTGGAAACCGGTGTCGTGGCATCCGCGGGATTGACATGGTGCACGCTGGAGGGGGCGGCCAATGGCCACGCGCGCCGGTTCTTCAGAGTGGTCGAGGAAGCGGCGGTCGGGCCGTGATCGCGACTTGCGCTCAGGCCCCCACGATCTCTTTGGATTTATACGGTTCCCCGCTCACGAGCTGGCTGGTCATTCCCAGATCGGCCATGAGGTTGGCGCCGGTGATGCAGGAACTGCGGTCGCCCAGCAGGAACGCGCAGGCCTGGGCGATCTCTTCGGGTTCGACCAGGCGCTCGGCCGGGATATTGGAATTCCAGTAGCGGGTACATTCGGCCTCGCTGGGGGCGGCGGCGACGAGGGCATTCCAGATCTCGGTGCGGCAGAGGCCGGGGGAGAGGACATTGACGCGCACCCGATGTTTTGCCAATTCGATGGCGGCGGCCTTGCTGAAGCCGACCATACCGTGTTTGGCGGCATCGTAGGGTGAGGCACCCGCGACCGAGGCGTGGGTGTGGACGCTGGCGATCTGGACGATGGATCCGCCGGTGTTCTGGGCGATCATTTGGCGCGCGCAAAGTTGCGAGAGAAAGAAAGAGCCCTTGAGGTCAACGTCGATCACGTGCTCCCACTCTTCCTCGGTGACAGTGAGGAAGGGCTTCACGAAATTGACCCCGGCGTTGTTAACGAGGCCGTGGATAGCGCCGTAGGCCGCCACGGTCTTTTCGACGAGCCGCCGGAGATCCGCCATGCATGATACATCGCAACGAACGGCGATTGCCCGTCCGCCGCTGCCCGTGATCCTGTCCCTCAATTCGGCAAGCTTCGCCTCGGATCTGGCGGCAAGGGCGACCGCGGCACCCTCGCGGGCACAGGTCTCCGCGATGGCGACGCCGAGACCCTTGCTTGCTCCGGTGACGATGATGGTCTTGTCGTTTAGCTGCATGATATTTTTGGGGTTGGTTTTGCAGGAATGTGACACCATGGCGTGTGGCACGTCGGTGGCCTTGCGTCAACGTTTCTTGGGGTGGGTTGGCCCATGGGTTCCTTGTCCGCGCGGATCGATTGTCCTATGATGAGCCAGATTATGGAAACCGGCAATGAGGACCGCCCCCAAGACCAGGCCGATAACGGCAGTTTCCTGTCCGCCTTCATCTCGGCCGACAATCAGGAGATCGTCCCGATCCGGTGGGAGCCGAACCCCGGCATCGTGAACAAGGAGCGATTGCTCGGGGAGGGGACGCTTGCCGAGAATTATGATGCGGCGGACGAGGAGCGCCCCGGAGATTATTATCGAGTCATCAGGCTATCGGAGGAGGAATTTCAGAGGGAGGGGCCCACCGCATTTCAGGAGAGCTTCCAGCGCCGAACTGAAGACTTGGTCGAGGAGGCGCTGACGGTCCTGCGATTGAACCCCGACGGTCAGATGGCCGGGATGGCGCAGCTTCTTGAAGTGGGCGTCGTGGCCGACGAACAAGTATTCTTGGATGGGGAAGCGCGGCAGTACGTGTTTAAGGACTCCCGGATGTATTTCCGGTATCGTGGCATTCCGGGGGGGCGGGCGCTCTCTGCACCGGATTCCCATGCGTTGACCCTCTTCGAGAAGGCAGAGATCCTCATCCAGACCGCGAGGGTGCTGGCCGAGATACATGCCCTTTCATCAATCCATGGCGACGTGAAGCCCGAGAACATTCTCTGGGCCAGGGATTCGGATGGGGTGCTCCGGGTCATACTCGTCGATTTTGGTTCCATCCATGTTGGCGCGAGGCTGTCCTCGGACTCGTCGGTGTATGCCGCCACCCGGGATCGCGTGTTCGTCGGCGGCGGGCGGATCGTGCAACCGCGGATCGACATAGCGTCGTTTGGCAGAACGATGATGGAATTCATGCTGGACCTATCGTCGTTGCCGCACGAAGAGGAGGCCCCGTACGAGCGGGAGGAGCTCAACAGGAATGTGGATTACTGGTTGAACAAGGCGCCGCTGGAGGAACTCGTGGCGGAGTTGAATCGGCGTGGCTATGCGGTCGCGGTGCCATTCATCCGCTACGCGCGGCGCATGAGCGATGCGGACATGAGCAGGCGGCCTCAATCCATGCACGAGGTGGAAGAGAAGCTGAGACGCCTGACGAAAAGGGCCGGGGCGAAGAAGCTGGGCAAGACGGTGTTTTTGAAGAACTTCCTCTGCGGGGATCCCGATGCACTGATCCGGAGGGCCGAGGCGCGGGGGCACATTCGGGGCCCGGAGGTTTCGGGAAAGGCGAAGGGGGGCTTCGCCCGATTTCTTCGGCACCACATGAGTGGGGATGAGATAAGGGTTTATGAGTTTGCCGGATTGGCCCGCGGCGTCGTCGTTGGCATCCTGTGCCCGGACGCGGGTGTGTGCGTCCTCGATCTGAGGATGGGGTTCAAGGTTTTTCGAACGGGAGAGCTGGATGATATGATGGTCGAAGCGCTCTTCGATCCGGCGAGCCCGGCGAGATTGCGGTACGTGGTCAGGCGACGCTCTGGCTGGAGGATCTATGAGGCGATCCGGTCCGCCATCGTGAAATCCGCCGACTATTTTTGCCAGGTCGCATTCTGGTGGCGCCGGCTCTGGCGCATGAGGGTGGCCGGTTCGGCGCGGGTTCCCGTCAAGGCGCGGAAGATCTGACGAGCGGGATCTGGAAAGAGGCGGTGCCCTTGGGCAACCGATAGCGTTTCAAGCCGACGGGGTGGTCTGGCAACAAGGGTTCGAAAGTTGCGCTGCCCGCGCTGGGGAGCAGGAGTTCAACCTCGCATTCGGCGGGGAACGTGACGGTGACGCGGTGGGTCTCACCCTCGCGTTTAGCCTGGAGCAAGATGGGGCCGCGGGGCGTGTGGGCGATGGCCTCGAGGTCGGGCAGGTCACCCAGCTGGGGGCGCAATTGAAACCTGGCGAAGCCTGGCTCAAGGGGGCGCAGGCCGACGATCTCATCGAAGAGGATGTAGATGGGCGAGAGCGCACAATGGCTCCACTGGGCGGCGGAATCCGGGGAGGATCGCCAATGCTCTTGGATGGTGTTGTTGATCGCGACGGATGGCATCGCGGCCCACTTGTTTCGAAACTCGTTGAGGATCACGTCGGCACGGCCGGCCTTGCCCAGGGCCCAGTAGCGCCAACCGGCATTGCATGGATACGAGAGGCCCATTTGCGGTGGGCAGTCGGCCAGCGCCCGCACTGAGGCGGCGGTATCGTTGCCTGGGCACTGGTCGAACAGGACGGCGGTGGCGCAGGTGCGGTCTGAAAGGCGAGGGCCCACCTCCTCCAGGAGCCAAGGCAGGTTGTCGATGAATGCGTGATGCTCCTTGCTCCAGAATCGTTGGACCGTCGCCCGGAGCAGGGCATCGCCCCGCTCGCGAGCCTCGCTGGCGAGCCGGGCATTGCCCATCAGATCGCACATGGGCGCGAGGGCGTGACGATACATCGCCGCGGTGTTCAGGTTGAAGGAGCAGATCTTGTGCCGCTGCTGTTTGAACGCGGTGAAGTCGATCCAGACCACGGGCATGCCGAGCCCATCGACGGGGAGGAGGCCATCTCGACCCCTAAGGCCCCAGATATAGCCGGCGAATTGCACGAGCCGGGGATAGGGCTCACGGAGGGCGTCACTATCACCGCTGAACATGTAATGTTTCCAGCAATCAAAATTGAATTGGACGCCATGGTCGAGGATGGGGCCCCAGACGCTGGAATCCAGTTCGCGCTGGGGCAGGCGGGCGAGCCTGTCGTAGGCGGGGTAGGCGTCGAGAAAGGCGCCGCTCTTTGTGAGGCCCTCGCTGAACGTTCGGAGAAATCGCGCCACGATGCGGCTTTCGCCGAACGCGTAACGTGCGGCGACGAGCTGGTGGCCCCCGTCGCCGCTGTATTGCTGACGCTCTCGGCCCATGCCATCGACCAGCGTCTCGATAGCGGAGTTGCGCAGGGTGTTGATGCCGGCGTCAAAGAGGCGCTGGAGCGTCGGCTCGGAAGTCCGGATAAGCGGTTCGTTGGGCCATGGGAACTGCCGGCGGCGGACGCCGATGCCGCGCACGGTGACGGGGCGCGAGGCGTTGCGTATGTGGAGCTGGAGCCAGCGGAGCGATTCGAAGTCGGCGCCCTCGAACTCATTGTGCCCCTCTCGGCAGACAAAGCGTGACCACGAGAAATGATGCGAATCGAGCCAGCGCGTTTTCTCCGGGTCATGTCCCTCCTGGATCATCATTTCGACGATGGTGCCGGCCGGTGCGTCAATCGTGAATCGGGGGAAACCGACGATCTGTTCGTGGAACTCGAAGGTCGCCTCATTGCCCTCTCGCGGGTCCGGAGTGGCGGGCAGTTCCCACGAGTCTGCGTTCCCGGGGGGCACGATGGGATCACGCGATACCTGGAAGGCGTCGGGCATGCGCGCGTCGAACCAATCCTCGGGATCGCGTTTCCAGAGCACTCGGCCCGAATGGGCGAGCGCTTTCGCGGTGACGATTGTTTCCCGCGGCATTGGGATCTGGCGCGCCCGCAGGGTGCCGAACTCCTGCGGCACGCGGTCGACCGTGTCGGCGGCCCAGTGCTGGTCGGCCCGGCAGGAGGGCGGCTTGTCGGCTGGACATTTGATTTCCATCGATGCCGTCCAGCGGCCATCCGGCGCGAAGCCCTCGGCGTCCCAGCCATATGGATGAAGGCGGGCATCGAATTCTTCTTGGAGGGCCCGGAGGAACCATCGCTTGTAGTGGCCCGGCGGGTGCGCGCGATCCAGCATCGACTGCCAAGAGGCATCGGTGAGGATATTCAAGTCGCCGGAGGGGGTCTTGATTGGAACGTTGAGAATCAGCCCGGGTTTTCCACCGGGCCAGGTGCCGTCGCCATGTCCGTAGAAGAGCACTTCGACCGCGATGACATTCTTGCCGGGCCTTAGGAAGGGTTTCATGTCGATGGGATCGGCATCAAGGTTCCTTGGGTCGCAGGGGGCGGGGCCCCACTGGACGCGGTTACCATTGATGGCGAGCCGGTATCGGCTGTCCGCGGCGATCCATCCTCGCGCGAGCGTCGGGATGGCGGGGAGTTCGATTTCCTTTCTGAACAGGACGAAAGTGTTTGGCAGGGTTCGCTCGGAGGGCAGCCAGATCCACTTGGCGGGCGCGAGGGTGATCGTGTGGGGACGCCAGTCACCCTCCGATTGCGCCAGGCTCGCCTGTTCGACCGAGAGTGCGTGGGCGCCTGCATTGGTCGCCTCCTGCACCGCCGCGGTCATTTGTCCCCAGACGATCATGATGGCCGTCACGAAGGCGGCGAGAGACATTACTGGGCGCAAGGGGGTTTCTGGCGGAATGCCGAACATCATAGGCGACGGTTGCAATCGAGGGCGTATGCGCGGTTCCTCGACTCAGCCCCGGAAGTAAAGGTATGCGCCGATGATGAACGCCATGACCACGAGGGATGCCGCGACGTCCCGCCAGTTCCAGCTGGCGCGGGTGCGGGCGCGGTCCTCGTCGCTGGCCGTGCCATAGGTGAGGCCCTTGATCTTGGTGTAATCGGGGGCCGGGGTGAGGTGGCTGACGACGATCATGACCGCGGCGGAGACGAGGGTGATGAGGATGCTGAAGTACTGGAAGTTGATGTTGTTGATGATCCAGAGGAAGGAGCCCTCGGCGTAGCCTTTTCCGGGGCCGAAGAGGCCGAGGGTTATCGGCGTATCGACCGCCATGCGGAATAGCCCGAGGAGAAAGCCGACGATCATGGCCCAGAGGCAGCCCCGGGCGTTTAGGCGTTTCCAGAAGACACCGAAGAAAAACACGACGAAGATGGGTGGGGCGAGATAACCCTGGACGGCCTGGAGGTAATCGTAGAGGCCGTGGGCACCCTTGACGACGGGGATCCAGGCGAGTGCGATGAGGACCATGCATGCGGTCGCGATGCGTCCGGTGCGGACGATCTGATGCTGGGTGGCGCGGGGTCGCCATTTTTCGTAGAGGTCGACGGTGAAGAGGGTGGAGCAGGCGTTGAACACGCCGGCGAGTGAACCCATGAGGGCGGAGAGCAGTCCGGCGACGACGATGCCGCGGAGGCCGGGGGGGAGAAGATGTTGGACCATGAGGGGGAACGCGCCCTGGGCGGCCCCGGTTGTCTGGCCATCGGGTCCGATCATGATGGCCTGGAGTTCGGGGACCTTCCCGCTCTTTGCGAGGGCGAAACAGATGAGGCCGGGGATGATGAAGAGGTAGACCGGAAACAGTTTGAGGAATGCGGCGAAGATGCTGCCCTCGCGCGCGACGGTTTCATTGGGGGCGCCGAGGGCGCGCTGGACGATGTACTGGTCGGTGCACCAGTACCAGAGGCCGATGACCGGCGCGCATATGGCCATGCCAAGCCAGGGATAACTGGTGTTGAAGTACCACGCGATCCGGCCGGATTCTTTGACTGGGGCCCAGGTGCCCTCCATGCCGGCAGGGATGAGGGGTTTCCAGAGATTGAACATCTCGGAGCCGCAGATGGCGCGGAGTTCGCCCCAGCCACCGAGTTTTGTCAGGCCATAGATCGTCAGGAGCGCCGATCCCGTGATGAGTATGACGACCTGGACCGCGTCGTTGTAGGCGACGGCGCGCATGCCGCCGAGCATCGTGTAGAGGCCGGTGAGGACGACCACGAGGACCGATCCGATCCAGAAGCTGTCGATGACGGCGCCACCGATCTCGATCCTGAGCTCGGGAAGCAGTGTCCCGAAGACGACGCCGCCGGCGAAGATGCCGACGGCGATCTTAGAAAGGATGAATGTGATGAGCGACACGATCGAGAGGACGTAGCGCGAGCTGGTGCAGAAGCGCCGCTCAAGGAACTCGGGCATCGTGAATACCAACGAGCGCGCGTAGAAGGGCACGAACACCCACGCCAGCACAAGGAGACACCAGGCGTGCAGCTCGTAATGCGCCATGGCGACGCCGTCCCTTGCGCCAGATCCGGCGAGCCCGACAATGTGCTCGGAGCCGATGTTCGAGGCGAAGATGGATGCGCCGATGATCCACCAGCTGAGGTTGCGGCCCGCGAGAAAGTAATCTGCGGCGGTGTCCTTGTTTTTCCTGACAACCCACCAGGCCACCCCCAGAAGGATGCAGAAGTACAGGGCGATCATGAGCCAGTCGATCGTGGCCAGGGTCGGGGCGTGATGGGATGCGGCGAGGAAGGTCATAGGTCAGGGGTTCTGGGTCCGGGGCACCACCGTGGGTGAAGATGAGGCGTAGGAGCGCGCTTGCGAGCGATTCGAATCGCCTGCAAGCAGACTCCTACGATTCGGTGTCTGAATTCTTGCGCTAGCGCTGGCCATAGTAGGCGGAGGGGCCGTGTTTGCGGAGGAAGTGTTTGTCGAGGAGGAATTGGGGGATAGTGCAGGCGGGTGGGTCGAGCTGCCATGTCAGGGATGCGGCCTGGGCGCAGAACTCTAGGGCGATGGCATTCTCAACGGCGTCTTCGATCGTCTTGCCCCAGGCGAAGGGCCCGTGGCCGTGGGCGAGGACGGCGGGGACATCCATGGGGTCGAGGCGGAGGGACTCGAAGCACCCTTGGATGACGCGCCCGGTGTTGCGCTCGTAATCCTTCGCGACTTCCGCCTCGGTCAGCGGGCGGGTCACGGGAACGGCGCCGTGGAAGTGATCGGCGTGGGTCGTGCCCAGGCAGGGGAGTTCGCGCCCGGCCTGTGCGAAGGCGGTGGCGTGGAGCGAGTGGGTGTGGACGATGCCGCCGATGCCGGGGAAGGCATTGTACAGGTGGAGATGCGTGGGGGTATCGGAGGACGGTTTGGCGCGGCCATCGATGGCGCCGCCGCTGGGCAGCGAGAGCACGACGATGTTCTCGACACCGAGCTGGTCATAGGGAATGCCGCTGGGTTTGATGGCGATGACGCCCGCGTCGCGGTCGGCGGCCGAGGCGTTGCCCCAGGTGAGCGTGACGAGGCCGGCCTCGACGAGGGCGACGTTGGCGCGGAGCACGCGCTGTTTGAGTTCGTCGTGGGGCATCAGGCGCGGGCCCGGTTTCGGATCGCGAGCAGAGACTTCATAACATTATGAAGGTTACCGTTCCAAGTGGCGGTACCGAACGCGTCGTGGAGGACCCTGTATTGGGCGTAGATCTCGCGGTAGACGGCGTGTGCGGCGGGATCGGGTTTGAACACGCGGGGCTTGAGGCCGGTCATCGCGCGCTGCGCCGACCCGCAATCGGGGAATGCGCCCCCGACGACGGCACCGGCGATGGCGGCGCCGAGCGCGCATGTCTGGGCCGAGCGGGAAACCTTCATGGGGCGGCCGGTGACGTCGGCATAGATCTGCATGGTCAGGGGGCTTTTTTCCGCGATGCCGCCGCAGTTGACGATTTGCTCCACCCTCACGCCGTACTCCTCGAAACGGTTGATGATGGTGAGAGCGCCGAATGCGGTCGCCTCGATGAGTGCGCGATATATCTCCGGCGGGGTCGTGTAGAGTGTCTGGCCCATGATCAGGCCGGTGAGGCGCTGGTCGACGAGGATCGTGCGGTTGCCATTGTTCCAGTCGAGGGCGAGGAGGCCGGACTCGCCGGGCTTGAGTTTGGCGGCGGCGGACTCGAGGGCCTCGTGCGTGACCGACTTGCCGCCGGGCTGTATATAACTGACAAACCAGTTAAATATATCGCCGACGGCAGATTGGCCCGCCTCGAGGCCGAAGTGGCCGGGGAGGATGCTGCCGGGAACGATGCCGCAGAGGCCCGGGATGTCGGCGAGCTCCTGGGATTGGGGAACGACCATCATGTCGCAGGTGCTGGTGCCGATGATTTTAGCCAGTGTGCCGGGGGCGATGCCGGAGCCGACCGCGCCGAGGTGGGCATCGAAGGCACCGACGGCGACGGGGAGGCCCGGCGGGAGGCCGGTGCGTTTGGCCCAGTCGGCCGTGAGGCGACCGACGGTCTTATCTATCGTCGCCGCGACGGGGCGGAGGCGGCGGCGAAGCTCGGCCATCTTGGGATCGAGGCGGGCGAGAAACTCCTCGTCGGGGTAGCCGCCCCAGGAATTGTGGAACATGGCCTTGTGGCCGGCCGCGCAGATGCCGATGGAGAGGTTGTCGGGGTGCTCGGTTCCGGTGAGCATGGCGGGAATCCAGTCGGCGCACTCGACCCACATGTGCGCGGCATCGAAGACCTCGGGGCTCGTGCGCAGGCAGTGAAGGATCTTGCTGAAGAACCATTCGGAGGAATAGGTGCCACCGCATTTCGCCAGATACTGGGGGCGGATCTCGCGGGCGAGGGCGGTGATTTCGGCGGCCTCGGCGACGCCGGTGTGATCCTTCCACAGCCACGCCATCGCGGCGGGATTCTTGGCGAAACGCTTGTCGAAGGCGAGCGGGCGACCGTCCGCGTCGACAGGGAGTGGGGTGGATCCGGTCGTGTCGACGCCGATGCCGATGATCTGCTCGGGCCTGAAGCCGCGGACCGAGCGTTTGGCGGCTGCGAGCGCGGCGCGGACGGTCTTCTCGGCGCCCGTGACGTAGTCGGCGGGATGCTGACGTGCGAGGTTGGGATCGCGCGAGAGGATGACGCCTTTCGTGCCGTGTGCGAAATTCCAGACAGCGGTGGCGATCTCGCGGCCGTTTGCGCAGTTGACGATCAGGGCGCGGACCGAGTTGGTGCCGTAGTCGAGTCCGATGGCGAATTGGGGTTTCATGGCTGATCTGGGATTGTGCGTGGGATCAGGTTAGGTGTCGAGGCGATGGAATTCCGAGCTAGGCATGCAGGTAGACATCCCAGCCCAGGTATTTTGCGAGGGCTTCCTTGAGGCCGTGCGAGACGCGCGCGGGGTTGACGGCGACGTGGTGCTCGAAACCGTTTTCGCATATGTGGGCGAGGAGGGCCTGGAAGCGCGGGATTTTGACGACGCCGAAGCCGCCGAAAGTCTTGAGGGGGTCGTCGGTGAGTTCGCCCTCGCCGAGGTAGGCGCGGATCTTGCCGGCGGTGTCGTCGGTGGAGACGCGCAGGTAGGTGAAGCCGCCAGCCTTCACTCGCCCGACCACGGTGCCGTAGGTGTTCTCCCTGCCGACGGTGCCGGCGATGATCTCCTGATAGTCCATGACGGGGGCGCCATCGCCGGACGTCACAAAAATGTCCTTGGGAAGATTGGAGCAGTGGAAGATGACGCCTTTGTCGGGATCGTCGCCGTAGTTGTTGTTCCAATCCACGAGTGCCGATGGGCGACCGGAGCCTTGGACCATGGCGTACATGGCGACGGTGCCCATGATGTCGACCTCGCACGCGCTGCTGAGCCCCATATTGCTGAGCATGCTCATGAGGGTGCAGGGGACCACGCCGAAGAACTCCTCCATGGCGGTCCAACATTGGATGGCGGTGGCCTGCAGGCGAGTGTCCGCCATCCATTTATCCACGGCGACGCCGAACTTGGCCATCTTCATCAGTGCCGGGGCCGGGATGGATTTGGCCGGGACGTACGAGGTGATCGCCCTGAGTTTTGCCTGCACGGGTTTATCTTCGTCCTTCATTTTCCCGATCCAGCCGAAGAGTTCGAAGAGGTCGAGGGTCTCGATGCTGATGCCGGCTCCCTCGAGGAGTTTCTCGCTATAGCGGACGGTATTGAAGGCGGTGGGGCGCGCGCCCAGGGCGCCGATGCGCAGGTTGCGGAGGCCTCGGACGACGCGGCATGCGACCGAGAAATCCTGCAGGTCTTCGGCGAAGCGAGGGCTATCGGGATCGACGGTGTGGAGCCGCGTCAGGGTGAAGGGGATGCGGTATTGGCGGAGGTTGTTGCAGACGGACATCTTGCCGCAGAAGCTGTCGCGCCGGTCGCGGATCGTCATGATCTTGGGTTCGTCGGCGAAGGCGTGCACGAGGACGGGGACGCGGAGGCCGGACCATCGGATGGCGTTGGCCACGCCGCGCTCGTCGCCAAAGTTGGGCAAAGTGACCAGGATCCCGTCGATGGTGGCGGCGTTCTCCCGGAATAGGTCGGCACATTTTTGCGCGTCGGCCAGAGATTCGACCGCTCCGAATTTCGTGGCATTGGTGGGGAGGACGATGGTGTCGATACCGAGTTTCTTGAGCAGGGCCAGGATCTTGGTGCGGCCGGCGTCGCAGAGGTGGTCGGGGAAGAAGCCGCGGTTGCCGACGATGATGCCGAGGGTGAGGTTTGTGTTCGTTTTCATGGGGTTAACCTAATTGCTTCGATCTGAGGGTTTGTCATTGGTGATGGTGTCATTGGATGCGGCTGGATTTCGGCGGCGGGGGACCGTGCCCGGGCCGCTTCCTCGCGCGACCGGAGGTTCCGGGGCGGAATTGGCGGCACGCTTCATGGCGCTGGACCCTTCAATATCCGGACATCGAAGACCCCGCCTGCAAAGTTGCTCGGGTGGCCCTGGAAGCGGATCGTCACCTTCCTCTTGCCGGTGATGGCTTCGGCGGGGATGGGAAACGTGGCATCGAAGAACTGGCCGGGGCGATTCTCCTCAAGGTCCACGGTGGCGAGTTTTTGACCGTCGGCGATGATGTCAAACGTGCGGTTGCCGCGATCGGAGCCCCAAAAGGTGCAAAGGAGTTCGGCCGGGCCTTGGGCGGGGATTTTCAGATCGTACGAGAACCAGCCGCCATTGGTCGCGTGACGCCATGCGCGGCCCCGGAAATTGCCGGTGGATGTGTTCTCTCCCTGGAGGCTGTGGTTTCGTTCCACCTCGAAAGTGCCAATGGGGATGGAGTCGATGGTGCGGGCGGTCAGTTCGCGCTCGTGGCGCTGCGCGGCCTCGATGGCGGTCTTGTGACTTTCCCAATCGGATTCCGTCATGAGGTCCCAGTAAAGGGCGTAGCGCTGGTGGTGGAGCCGATAGAAAGGGCTCAGCCTGACATCGGAGGGCCGTCCGACGCCGCGGGTGGTGTAGGTGAGGGGGCGGCTGGCGACGGGCTGGAGCCATTCGGCGGGAGCGCGGTCGCCGGTGACCAGGATAGGTTGGGGCGGCGGGGGCTGGGAAAAGAAATCGGTCTGGCGTTTGGCGTAGGGCATGGGGGGCGCAATGCCCTCGGTGCCGAGTTCGCCGGCGAGCAGGATGGGGCCGCAAAAGACCGAGGCGCGCCTGGGGTTATCGGGCATCGCTTCCAGGCGGAGGGACATGGGGAGATGGATCTCCATGCGATCGCCGTTCTTCCACTCGCGCCGGAGGGTCGCATAGGTGCCCGGTTTGCCACTGGGCGACATGGGTTCGCCATTGATGGAGAAGGTGGCCGGCGACGCGATCCACGCCGGGCATCGGATCCGGAGCGAGAGCGGGGTTGGTTTCTCGCAGGTCCACTCCAGCCGCGTGATATTCTCGTCGGGGAAAGACGTCCTCTGTGTCAGGGTTATGCCTTTCTCCCTCCATGTCAGGGTGGAGGGGATGAAAAGGTTCACGAACAGGCTGTCGTCGTCGTGCCAGTAGATGCTGTCGCCGTACTTGGCGTGGTTTTCGACCCCGGTGCCGGTGCAGCACCAGAAGGAATCGAGGGGCGTGTTGTATGGGTGGAACCATGCGCCGAAGACGGGGATGTGGTACGCCATCATGCCGGTCTTCGGATCCTGCGAGGCCAGGATGTGATTATAGAGGGCGCGCTCGTAGAACTCCGCCCGGTCGGGCGATGCATCCCAGGCGAACAGATGGCGGGTGAGCTTGAGCATGTTGTAGGTGTTGCAGGACTCGGCGGTGGTTGGGCTGATGCGGTCAGAGAGCGCGTCGGGGGGGCCGAAATGCTCGTGGTCGCTGTTGCCGCCGAGCGAGTAAGAGTGATGGTGGACGACGCGGTCCCAGAAGAATTCGGTGGCGGCGCGGAACGAGGGATCGCCGGTGAGTTCGTGGAGGCGCGCGAGGCCGATGATTTTGGGGAATTGGGTGTTGGCGTGGAGGCCGGCGAGCTTGTCCTCGCCCCGGGCGAGGGGATCGAGGACGGCGTGGTGATAGAAGCGCTTGGCCGTGGCGAGGTATTTCGCATCGCCCGTGGCGGCGGAGAGGTTGGCGAGGCAATCGATCATCCCGCCGTGCTCGACCTTGAGCATGGTTTCCATCCGCGCGTCATCGAGGCGGTCCGTGCGGGCTTTGACCCAGTCGCCAAACTTCCTTGCCACCTCGAGGGCCTGGGCGTTGTCGCAGTGCGCGTGGATGTCGAGCAGGCCGGCGTGGATCTTGTGGAGGGTGTAGTAGGGGGCCCAGACACGTTCGCCGCTTTCGACGCGGTCGAAGAAGGATTCGGAGAACGCGCTGAGATAGCCGGAAGGTCCGAGTGCCTTTTGGCATTCGGCGAGCCCGGCAACCATGACGGCGGCACGGTCCCTGAAGCGAATGTCGCCCGTGGAGGCATACATGAGGGCGCAAGCCGATAGGTAGTGGCCGACGAAGTGGCCCCGGAGTTCGCATTTCGGGTCCTCCCAGCCACCGAGCGGTTGTGCGGTGGTGGGAAGGCCCGCGTAGGCGCGGAACGCGTGGAGCAGGCGGTCGGGATCGAGATCGAGGAGGTACTTTGCGTCGCGCGCCTGCGCGTCTTTGAAGGGGGAATCGAGCAGGCGGATGGCGGTGAGGGGAAATGGGTGGGCCCTGGCACTGGCGAGGCCGGGTTCGGGGGCGGCAGCGCGCGCGAGAGGGATCAGCCAGCCGATGACGAGGAGGGCGATGGGGCCGATCGACCGACGAGGGGCGCAGGTGATCGTCGTGGCCATCGCGGAGGGTGGCATCGGCGGTGGTGATGGGCTCGAGTGTGGCGCGGGCAATCCTGTCCGCGGCGATGGCTTCGGCATGCGTCGGCAGACTGGACTGTCTGCCTCACCGAGCTCAGGTGATCCTAGAGTTCGCCGTGTATCCGCTTGTGGGCGCGGATGGCGACGTCGATGGGATTGCCAGCCTGTTTCCAGATCGGTCATGGCTGGATCTCGAGGGCGACAACGGATCTTGGCGGGAGCGTGGCGGAGAAGCCGTTGGCGCTCGGTCTCGCGCCGTCGAAGGCGACGGGTCTGACGCGCTCGGGCTGGTCGAAGGTATTATGGGCAGTGATCTCTGGGGCGGTGAGAACGCGGCCGGAGACACGCGAGGCCTTGGCACCGCGAAGCTCGCATTCGATCGGGGCGGGCCTATTGGGGTCGAGGTTGCAGAGGGTGATGTGGATTTTGCCGGCCGCGTCGCGGGAGGCCGAGGCATTCAGGGCGGGGATCTTCTCCCCTCCGATCGAGTAGTCGGCGGTGGTGAGCTCGTCGGGGAGCCGGATGGCGTCGTGGTGGGGGACAAACATCTCAAAGACGTGGTAGGTCGGCGTGAGGGTGATCCTTTCTTTGTCCGTGAGGATCATGGCCTGGAGCACGTTGATCACCTGGGCGATGTTGGCCATGCGGACGCGATCGCAGTGGCGGTTGAAGATGTTCAGGGTGAGCCCGGCGGCGAGGGCGTCGCGGAGGCTGTTCTGCTGGTAGAGGAAGCCCTTGTTGGTGCCCGGCTCAACGGCGTGCCAAGCGCCCCATTCATCGACCATGAGCCCGACTTTCTTATCCGGGTCGAAGCGGTCCATGATCTCGGAGTGTTTCGTGACGAGTTCCTCCATGCGAAGGGCGGTCTTGAGATTGTGGAACCAGTCCCCCTCATCGAATTCGGTGGCGGAGCGGCTCTTCTTTCCCGTCCCGCAGTAGAAGTGCAGCGCGAGTCCATTCATGCGCCTGGCGCAGCGCTGCATGAGGACCTCGGTCCAGTGGTAGTCGTCGCGGTTTGGGCCGCAGGCGATCTTGAAGATGGTGTTACCGGCGAAGTTGCGCACGTAGGTGGCATAGCGCAGGTATTGGTCGGCGTAGTATTCTGCGGACATGTTGCCACCGCATCCCCAGTTCTCATTGCCGATGCCGAAATATTTCAATTTCCATGGATCGGGGTGGCCGTTGGCCTTGCGCAGTTCTGCCATGGGGCTGACGCCGTCGAAGGTGATGTATTCGACCCACTGTTGCATTTCCAGGACGGCGCCGCTGCCGACGTTGCCACAGAGGTATGGCTCGCAGCCCAGCTGTGCGCAGAGGTCGAGGAATTCGTGCGTGCCGAAATGGTTATTCTCGGTGACCCCTCCCCAGTGCGTATTGATCATGGTGGGGCGGGCATCCTTTGGGCCGATGCCGTCTTTCCAGTGGTACTCGTCGGCGAAGCAGCCGCCGGGCCAGCGGAGGAGGGGGATCTTGATCCGCTTCAGTGCGGCGACGATGTCATTGCGGATGCCGCGGGTGTTTGGGATGGGGCTATCCTCGCCGACCCAGATCCCCTCGTAGATGCAGCGGCCGAGGTGTTCGGAAAAATGGCCGTAGATGTTGCGGTTGATTTTCTCTTTCCCCTGGTCGGCATGGATCACCAGGCGATTGGGCGCCGTGCCATCGTCAGCGGCCGGGGAGGAGACGGCAGCCAGAGCGAATGCGATGTGGAGCAGGAGCGTGCCAACGGGCGACTTTTTCATAGGCTTTCTCGTTTGCAGGTGCGTGAGACCGGGTGCGGTCGGGATCCAACCGTAGGACGTGACGCGTCGAGCGGACAACGCCAATTTGCGCAGAAAGTTCACCTTTTTGCGAACGGGTGCAGGCGATCGGCCGCGCGGGCACCCGGGTTAGATGCGGTGGTCCGCGCGGCGTCCAGCGGCACTCGCCCGCTGGGATACGATGTTACCGCGAGCTGGGATATCGGACTGGAGCGCCCGCCCTGCGATCGCGATCACCGCGTGTTGTTTCTGGCTGGCCCCGCCTCTGGCGCGCGGACGCGCCGCATCATTCATGGGGAAACTTGACACCCGATGCCGCCTGATACAGGCGGCCTACAAGACTTGTGGGGCGTCTCTGCGAGACGCCAAACGCGTGCGAAGTTTCAGACTAGAAGCGCCTGCGGAGGCGCTCCCAGAGGGATCGTGGCTCGGGGTGGACCTGGGCGTGCCAGAGATAGCGGGCGCCAGATGGTAGGGGTTGGGTGATCGGATGCGTGTATTGGTGCAGGGTGGCGGCGACCGCGACGGGCACGACGACATCCGGATTCGGATTGAAGCCGCCGACGCGCCACAGGTAGCCCCAGCCGCCGAGCCGATAGCCCCCGATAAAGCCGTTTGACGCACTGGCGACCAGAACGGTGGCAGGTGCGGACTCCGTAGAGGGGACGCCGCGGTTCACGGCGCTCAGGCTCTTTTCGATCTTTGCGGCGAGCGTCTCGCCCAGCCAGGCGCGACCGGTTTCGGTCGCGTGGAGTGGTTCTGCGGGGGCATTGACCTCGCCGTCGCCGACCGGGATGGTCAGGGCAGCGGCGCCGGCGGGACCGCAGTGGTCGATCTTCCAGCCGCTATCCGCTCGGTGCACTGGCTGATAGAACGGGTAGGCGGCTGTCTCCCACCACGAACCACCATTGTTGACGTATGATCGGATCGCGTCGAGGGTCTCGCGCCAGCGTCCGGCATCTGGCGCAGGGATGAATTCGCCGTAGGGGTTGATAATCGCGAACCATGACTGCGGGCCGGCGGCGAGGGCGGCGGTGATGTCTTGGTACCGGGACAGGGTCCTCACGGCCACGCCGTGCTGTTTTGCCAGCGCCGAAGCCTCGAACGCGGCGTGCCAGTCGGCGGGGCGGATCGCAGTTGAGGCGGGTGAGATGCCTGGGCCCAGGTCGATGATGCCGATGGCCGGTTTCGGACCGGGCCAGTCGTGCGGGGCAAGATCCTTGATACTTGGCGGAGGGAGAACGCGGGGCTTTTCATCGTGCGCCGGGAGAGCGAGGGTGACATGGCTGTCGGCGACGTCCGTAATGATGGGCTGAGCGCCATCCAGGATGACGCGCACGCGACCGGAGAAGGGCGACGGCACCGCGACGCTGCATAGCGATGGCGCATAGACCCAGACATCGGCTTTGACTTTGGCGGTTTCGGTGACGAACGCCGTCCGCGAGGGTGAGCCATCGGCGTTAGTGCCAGCGAGAAGTCCGGCGCTCATTCCCGGCGATGACGCGTGGAAGCCGAAGGGTGCGAGGGCGTGGGCATCGACCGTGCGCGGCACGGGGCCGAGGTTGGCGACGATGCGCACGGGGCCGTAGGTCGCGCGAATCACGCCGTCGTCATCTTCGCGACGTGGATCGCCACCCGCCGCGAAAAGCGGTGCGCGGTCGTGGCTGAAATCGGCGAGCGGTTCGCCGATGTAGCGGGCGCAGACCGACTTTTGGAGACGATCGAGCCATGCGAGCCATTCGCGGGGGACGTCCTGGGCGAGACCGGCGGCGGCAAGCCGATAGCTGAGGCTGTAACCGAGGCCGAGCGACCACGACAGGACTTGATCGTTCGTGATGAACTGGCCTAGGTCGTGGTGGAGCAGGACGGTCTTGTCGTGCGCGATGGCCTGGGCGAGGGGGAAGATCGTCCATGTCTCGGGCGGGTATTGGGCCTTGAACAGGCGCACCCAACTGGGCCGGTGCTCTGTCGGGACGATGCCCCAGGACATGCCGCAGAGGAGCGCCTCGTAATTGGCGACGCGATCCCATCCGTTCTCAGTGCCGAGCGGGACGGTGCGGCTATCCTCATCCACCATGGCGATCATGCCCTCGCTATAAGCGTAGGGGGTGGGTGACGCGGGGTTGGTGTCGTAGAGCCAAGAGCGCGCGCCGCACTGGTCCTGGAAGAGGATGTCCACCGGATACTCCTGCGTGAACTGGCGGACGGTGAGCCGGTTGGCGGCCTGGACGGCCGGGTGCCAGAGGGTGATGGTCCAGCCGTCGTTCTTCTCATATCTCTCGTAGTGTGGTTTGCCCTCGAGTGTCTTGAGGAGTGGGGCGTCGCCCTCGCGCTCGAAAGTGGGGCCTTTGGGGTGGTCGCACCACCACGTCGGGTTTGTGTAGGGGCTGATCAGATGGCCGAGGGCGTGTGCGCGATCGAAGAAGGCGCGGAACTCCTCTGGTGTGCCGAAGTCAGGTTTGGGCGGGAGATGGTCGGGGTATTCTTTATCGAAACCGCCGCGCAGGTAATCGGCAAAGTGGATGAGGGTGGGCACGGGCAGGCGGTCGAGGGCGGAGACTTTGTCAGGACACGGACCGACGAGATAGACGAGCACGGAGCGCCTGAGGCGGGCGAGGGTGTCGGGCTTGAGTTTGGCGGCGAGCGCGCGGGTGAGGCCATTGGCGGCGCAGTAGCGCGCGAGATCGTCGTAGACGGGCGTGCCGAGGGTCATGCGAACGGGGGGGGGTCGCCAGGTCTCGCCGGGGCGGACGTAGGTGCCGTACGCGTGGTCGCAGTAGCCACCGTGTTCATCGCCGCCGCAGCGGAGCGAGCCCGGGATGAAGATGGCGTCGTGTTGGCTGGCGGCGTTCCAGGGCTGTTTGACGGTGCGCGGCTGGATGCGGTACAGCGCGGCGGTGCCGGCGCTGGCTTCGAGGTGCAGGAAGTCTGAGAACGCCACGGGGTAGGCGGTCTCATAGGAGAGATAGCGCAGGGGGCGAAGCACTTGATGGAAAGGATAGCCGCCAACCTCGAACCAATTGCCGCCAGCTTTAACATAGGCGCGGATTGAATCGATCACATCGGGAAGGCCAGCGTCACTGTCGGCGGGAATCCCTTCGCCATATGGGTTGAGGATGCAAAGGAAGTCCGATTGACGAGCGGCGGCGAGCATCGCCTGCGGGGATGCGAGTTCGGTGAACGTCACGCGCCCGCGAGAGCGCGCCGCGATCGCGCCGAGGCGAGCGCGCCAGTCGGCAATGGGGACTTCGGCCCAGTTGCCGCGCTCGGGTCCACTCGTGAGGCTCACGAGGCCGATCCGGGCGCGTCCGTTGGGTGCCGTGGCGGCGAGCCTGTCGACGGTGGCCGAGACGAGGGTCAGAGCGGTGGCAACATCGTCTTTGCCCACGCCGCCACCGATTCGCCACAGGTATCCGTTTCCGCCAAGGTGATTGCCTGAAAAATAGGGACCGTTGGGAGAGTCGATCAAGATCGTGTCGGCCTGCGCGCGCGTGGGCGGTCGATTGACGACGGCCTTGGCGGCCACGATGCGGGAGGCGACGGCGGGAGGCAGCCAGCGGCGGCCGTCGTCTGTGATCGTGAGGTTGACGGGAGGGTCATGGGTGGGGCGCTGATCGAGCGGGCCGCCATACAGGGCCCTGTAGCCGCCGGGGCCTACAGTCGCGGGCATCCAGCCGGACGGGCGATCATTGGGCTGCGGCTCGAAGAACTTGCGGTTAAATGCGGCGCCGACGCCGACACCGCCGTTGTGGGGCATGACGAATCGTGTGACCGAATCGGGCGCGAAGCGGAGGCGGCCCGGCAGGTCGATACGAAGGAGCGGTTGGGAGGCGGGGGTGATTTCGGCAGCGAGCTCAATGCCGTCGGGCTTCGGGCGAGCAGTGATGCGGACGGTGAGCGCGGACGAGATGTACGTGAGCGCCAGGGAGTTCGTGTCTGGTCCGGGTTTCCACGAGAATGCGTTCACCGCGTTCGTGGCATGGAAGCGGGCAGCATCAAGGACGGCGCCGTCAGCGAAACGGGCGGCCCAAAGGCCGGATTCGCCGCTCTGCCAGACCGAGCTGGTGGTGCCCTTGGGCGTGACCGCGAGGATGGAGCCGTTGGCCGTTCTGAAGCGAACTTCGCCGGAAGGGGAGGACAGCGTGACGGCGCCATCGTGGGGTTCGATAGCGGCGTGGCAGGCGGGTGCCGTAAGAATGACGGCCAAACAGAAAAGGGCAGTCGCGCGTGAGAAGTTGGGTCTTTCTGCTCGAGGGCCGAAAACCGTCCACGCGAGCAATCTGCCTACGGGTCTAACGGCCGGGACGATGCCAATCATGGAAAGAGGGTATTGTGGTGATTTGGGCTCGGCAATAGCCTACCGGCCATGGGCAGTAGCATTGTGAAGCATTTCCATGTGTCCATGAGACCATTGGTGACGAGCGTTTGCCTTGCCCTGTTTGTGATAACGCCGATCGCTTGGGTTAGCCTGGGCGCGGCCCACGGGGGTCCAGCATCCGCGAAGCCATCGCCCCTGGTGGTTTGGGATTGCGAGGCCGCGGCGGCCATTCCGGGGGTTCAGGTGACAACCGCCGATGCGAAGTCCGGCAACGGGGCGGTCGTTTGGCGCAATCATCCGGCACACCCAGCGCTCTCGGTGCCGAACGTTCCGAAGGATTGGACGGGGTACCACGAATTGCGCTATTGGCTCTACAGCGCCAAGGCCGTTCCGGCTCGCGTGACAGTGATCATCTCTTCGGAGAATCCGGCCACCAAGGGTGAGGACTACTGGGGCTACACCATCGCGTTGAACTTTGTGGGCTGGAAACAGATCGTCCTTCCGGTAGGTGGACCGGGAGGCACTCGTTCGCCCAGGGGCTGGGACAACGTCGACGGGATCACGCTCACGGCCGCGGGCTGGGGCAACACACCGCACCCGGAAGCGGATCTGCGGCTGGATCAATTTGAGCTGGTGGTCAATCCGCCTCGGCCGGGGCCCGGGATCGACGACGCGGAGTTCTTCGCCCAACTGGATCTTTCGCGTCCCGATCTCGCGGCGGTGAAGGAAGCGGTTGGACGCGCCGACATGCGCGCGGCCAAGGAGGCCATGTTGCGACACATGCGCGATCGGGCGACACCGAAGTGGTGGTTCGACTGGCGCGAGCGGCCGAGCGGGACGGTGCCCGTGAAAGGCGGGAGCGAGGGCTGGGACTACTTCGGCACGGCGATCACGATTAACTTCGAGGGCTGGAAGCAATTCACGATTCCGTTGAGCCAGTTCAAGCCATCGCGAAAACCCATCGGATGGCAGCATATCAACAAACTTTCGTTCAGCGCGACCTATGGTGATCGGAAACCCAAGCCCGACACGCGCCTTGCCTTCGATGATATCCGACTGGAGGGTGCGGCGCCCCAAGGCCTCGGCGATTTCGAGGCATCATTCGCCTTCGACGCATGGCGCGGGCTGGTCCCGCTCAGTGGGGTTGCGAAGTCCGGCAAACAATCCGGTCTCTGGACGAATCCGGCCGGTGGCGTCGCCTGCGAGGCGGTCCCCAGAGACTGGACGCCGTGGGCGGCGCTGAGCTTCTGGCTTTGGTCGGGAAAGGCCACCGGGGACCGGATCACGATCATCTGCGAATCGGAAACGCCCGATGTCCGGGCCGCCGAAAACGTCTGCCGCCATATTCATGGCGGATTCTTCGTTGGGGAGCGGATCAACTGGCAGGCGAACAAGCTGCCGCCGACCGAGCCGGCCTTTACCCGCGAGTGGACGTATGGCCTCAACCGTTTCCCCGATTGGAATGCGCTCGGCGATGCCTACTGGCGGACGGGGGACGAGAAGTACGCGAAGGAGTGGATCGCGCAGATGCGCTCATGGATCGAGGACAATCCCTTGCCCCGTTATTCCACCGGCAACGAAACCCTGACGTGGCGAACGATCGAGGCCGGTATTCGCACATCCGGAACGTGGCCGGACGCCTTGTGCCGTTTCCTGGGTTCGCCCTCGCTCACCGCCGATGATCTGGTGACTTTTCTGAAGTCCTGGATCGAGCACGCGCGGCACCTGATGCGCATCACGGTGGAGCATCCAGAACACGAGGGCAACTGGGTGACGATGGAATGCAATGGCCTGGGGCACCTCGGCATCCTGTTGCCCGAGTGCCGCGATGCCGCACTGTGGCGGAAGACCGCGATCGATCGTCTGAGCGCCGAGCTTGATCGCCAGGTCTATCCCGATGGGGCGCAGAAAGAACTCACGACCGGCTACCATCAGGTTTCGCTCAGGAATTTCGTCGGCCTCTTGCGCCTGGCGCACCTCAATGCGGTGGACATGCCGCCGCAGTACCAGCGGCTGCTGGAGCGCATGTATGATTACAACCTTCGCGTCATGACGCCGGAGGGCTTCCTCCCGCCGCTCAACGACGCCGGACCGACGGCCGTGATGGAATCGCTCCGCGAGGGGGCGGGGCTTTTCGGCAGGGAGGATTTTCTGTGGGCCGCGACCCGGGGTGTGGAGGGGCGCCGTCCCGAAGCCACTTCGGTTGCGCTCCCATACGCCGGGTGGTACGTCATGCGATCGGGGTGGGGGACCGAGGACAAATACCTCCATTTCGAGGCCGGGCCGTACGGGATCGGCCACCAGCACGAGGACAAGCTCACGCTATTCATCTGGGCGCTCGGCCGCACGCTCCTGACGGAAGGGGGCGTTTACTCATACGACCAGAGCAAGTGGCGCCGGCATGTGCTGGGCACGTGGTCGCACAACACCATTATTGTCGATGGCCAAGAACAACACCGCAGGGGGCTTAAGGAAACGTACGAGACTGCCGCGCCCTGCAGAAACCTGTGGGTCACCACGCCTGAATTCGATGCCGCCGATGGTGCGTACGACCGCGGCTATGGTCCGAAGCACGAGGTCAAGATGGTCCACCACCGGACGGTCGTGTTTGTGAAACCGGACTACTGGGTTGTCGTCGATAGGCTCGAGGGAGCCGGGAAACACGACTACGACATTCTCTGGCATCTTGATAGCAACGACGCCGACCGTGATCCGGAGACTGGCGCGGCGTGGGGCACCGAGCCACGGGCCGCGAATTTGCAGGTGACTCCCGCGCCAAATCCCGCGCTGACCTTGGAGATCGTCAAGGGTCGCGAGGATCCCGTGCTCGGGTGGGGGCTGGTTGCCCGTCGGCAGCCGCGGCCTTGTCTCGATTATAAGGTTCGGGCAGAGGGCCCCGTCACGCTCGCCTGGGCCCTGACTCCGTTTCGTGATTCTCGACCCGCCGTCGCCATTCGGTGCATCGCGGAACGCGGATCGGACGTGGTGACCGTAACCGGCCCTTGGGGTGTGGACACCCTTCGGTTCGGGCCGCTGGGCGAGCCGGACCGCGTTCGCGTTGCCCGGGCGCCAAAGTGAGGGACGAAAAACGCATGCGAGAAGGCTCGCGCGTTTCACGGGCGGGATTTCGGAGCGAGTGCCGCGCCGTTATGTTTTTTCCGCGGACGGTGACCATCTCGCGTAGGTGCCGCTCGGGAGGGGCAGGACGCCCTGTTCTCCTGTGAGGAGCATCTCGCCGCACTGGAGCGCGGGACCACCGGTTCTTGGGGTGATGGCTTGCAAGACATTCGCGAGGGCGACTGGCGTGCAGTAGGGCGTGTGCGATGACAGGAGGATAAAGGCGGGCGATTCCGACATGAGTGAGCCGCATCTATCGATGGTCGCGGAGAGTTTCTCGTCGATCTTGTAGATTTCGTTGCGCCGACCGTGGCCGAACGTGGGTGGGTCGAGGATGATGGCATCGTATTTCTTGCCGCGCCTGATCTCGCGATCCAGAAAGCGATTGGCGTCGTCAACGATCCATTGGATGGGTGCGTCGGCGAGGCCATTGAGGGCGGCGTTTTCCCGCGCCCATGTGACCATCCCCTTGGATGCGTCGACATGGCAGACCCGGGCGCCCGCCCGTGCGGCGGCCATGGTGGCACCACCGGAATAGGCGAAGAGGTTCAGGACCGTGGCATGATTTCCAGTCCCTTTGACGAAGGCGCCGAGCCTTCGGGTGATCCATGCCCATGAGTCTCGTTGCTCTGGGAAAATGCCGAGATGACCGAAGGCGGTAATAGAGAGGCGAAACCGGATCCCCGAGACGGTGATAGACCACTCCTCCGGCAATCCCGTTTTCAGATTCCATCGATTCCCCTGTGAGCGATCGAAGGTGGCGTCTGCCTTCATCCAGTCCGATTGGCTTTTCTGAGGCCTCCAGATTGCCTGCGCGCAGGGGCGGATGAGCCGGTATTGACCAAAGCGCTCATATTTGCGGCCGTCGCCGCTGTCCAAGAGTTCGTAGTCATCCATGGCGCATGGGGTGCCGGGAAGACGCGCGCTGGAGGACATTTAGGTCAACCCGGTGGCGTGGCCGGAGGGCAGCACCTTGATCCGCGCGGCGGCGGGTACTTTGGGGAGTCCGGGCATGGTGACGATGTTCCCGCAGATGGCGACGACGAAGCCCGCGCCGGCGGAGATGCGAAGCTCGTTGACGGTGATCCGGAAACCGGAGGGTCGCCCGCGGAGGGCAGGGTTGTCGGAGAGAGACAGGGGGGTTTTGGCGATGCAGACGGGGAGTCTGGAGAGGCCCTGCTTTTCGAGGAGTTGGAGGTCCTCGCGCGCGCGGCGATCAAAGTCGGTGCCGTCGGCGCCGTAGAGCTTCTTGGCGACCATCTCAATTTTCTTATCCAGTGGCATATCGAGGGGGTAGAGGAAACGCGGTTCACGGCGGCGATGCCTGGCCGTTGCGCGGAGAACCGCTTGCGCGAGGCCCACTGCCCCGGTGCCGCCCTTGTCGTAGTGCTCTGAGACCACGGCCTCGGTGCCCAGGGACTCACAGAATTTGACGATCTTGCGGAGGTTGGCCGCCGAGTCGTCTGGGAAGCGGCTGATGCAGACGACGGGTTGGACGCCGAAGAGGCGGATGTTCTCGATATGTTTCGCGAGGTTTCCTGAGCCGCCGTGGGTTTTGAAGCCGCCGTGGTACTCGATGGCCTTGGCGGTGGCGACGATGACTGCGGCCGACGGGTTGAGTCCGGCGGACCGGCACTTGATGTCGAAGAATTTCTCCGCGCCGAGGTCCGTGGCGAAACCGGCCTCGGTGACGACGATGTCGGCGAGTTTGAGCGCCAGGCGGGTGGCGATGGCGGTGTTGGTGCCCTGTGCGATGTTGGCGAAGGGGCCGCCGTGCACGAAGGCGGGGGTGCCCTCGAGGGACTGGACGAGGTTGGGGTGGACGGCGTCTCGGAGCAGGACCTGCATGGCGCCGACGGCCTGGAGGGAATCGGCGCGGACGGGCTCACCCTTGTAGGTGAATCCGACGATCATGCGGCTCATGCGGTCGCCGAGGTCGGCGTAATCCCTGGCCAGGCAGAGGATGGCCATGACCTCGGATGCGGGGGTGATGTTGAAACCGTCGCGCCGGGGCACGCCGTGCATGGGGCCGCCGAGGCCGACGATGATGTCGCGGAGCGACCGCTCGTTGAGGTCGATGACGCGGCGAAGGACGATGCGGCGGGGGTCGAGGCCGTGCTCGTTGCCGTGTTGGAGGTGGTTGTCGGCCATGGCGCAGAGAAGGTTGTTGGCCTTCTCGACCGCGTACATGTCGCCGACGAAGTGCAGGTTGATATCCTCGGCGGGGACCACCTGCGCGCGTCCAGCGCCGGTGCCGCCGCCCTTAATGCCGAAGTAGGGGCCGAGGGAGGGTTCGCGGAGGCAGATCATGGCCTTGCGGCCGAGGCACCGGAGGGCGTCGGCGAGGCCGATGGTGGCGGTGGTCTTTCCCTCGCCCTGCGGCGTGGGCGTCATCGCCGAGACGAGGATCAGGCGTCCGTCGGGTGCGGAGGCGCGTTTCTGTAGCTCCGCGATGGGGATTTTCGCGATATGGTGGCCGTGAGGCAGGATCTGTTCGAGGTCGAGGCCGAGTTCCGCGGCGACCTCGGAGATCCGGCGCGGGGGCAGGCCGTGGGTGGGCGCCGGTGCGTCGGGCATAGCGTGTACGGTGGATACAGGAGGCGGGGGCAAAAGGCAATTCTGGATGGGTGGCAGGTCCTGGCCGCCCATCCTCGTTTAGGCGTTTGGAACCATGAGCCCCTGACTCATGGTGTGAGCCGGAGGATGGTCAGGGAGTTGGCGGGGAGGGCATGGGAAAAAGAGGGACCGGGGATGTCGACTGTGGATTCGACGGGCACGATCTTGCGGGGTTCGCCGAGGGAGTTTTCGGCCTCTGGGTCGGGGTGTGCCAGGGTTGAGACCTTCGCGGTCTTGCCGATGGTGCCGATGCCCGTGATGTTTATCTGGGCGGTCTGCGGTTTGGCGGCGGCGTTGACGGCTTTGAGGATGATTTCGCCAGAGTCTGTTCTTCCGGCGCCGGCGTAAAGTGAGGGCAGTGGGCGGCGAGTGACTTCGTGGATGAGCTGGCCGTCGAGGAAGCATCTGATGCGGGGGCCGTCGAGTTCGACGCGGATGTCATACCAGCGCCCTGTCTCAATGGTGCCGGGGACGCGTGGGGCATCGACGCCGTGGACCTCGAGACCGTGCTGTTTGTTGCCCCAGCCGCCGAGATTCCACCAATTCTTGGCGTTGTCCTTTTGGGTCTGGAACAGGATGAGGAAACCCTCGGCCCCGGAGATCTTCCGCGCCTTGAGGGAGAGGGTGTAATCGCGCCACGTGTTATCGCCGATGAGGGCGCGCGCGCCGCGGTCAGGTCCCAATTGGCGCAGGATGCCCTCGGCGACGGACCACGTGCCGCCTTTTGTCCGCCATGCTCCCAGGCCCTTGGAGAAATTGCTTTCGAAGAGGGTCTTTCCGTTTCGCGTGACGCGGATGTCTTTGAATTCGGTTTGGGTGGCCCACGTGCCGACGCCAGCGGCACCGCCGGGCCCTGGGAGTTCAAGGTTCGGGGATGTGGATTCGCATGCGAGAATGACGTCGGGGCGGTTGTTCGCGAACATCTTCTGGGCGTAGTAGCTGGCGCGGCCGAAGGAGCGGGCGTTGTCGAAACCGATGAGGTTGACGGGCCACCTGCGGTCGTTGACGTTGTAGAATAGTGGCGCGTAGCTGGCCATGATCACGTAATCGCTATTGCGCTCCATGCCGAGCATGAATGCGGATTCTGCGAGTGCGGCGAGGAGGTTGCCGGCGCCGACATCGCGGTTGACGGCGTATTCTCCGACGTAGACTTTCGGCGGGGACTCGGGGCCGGGGCGCGCGTCGTAGCGATGAAAATTCTCAAAGAAGAAGGATGGCGCGACATAGAAATGCTGGTCGTGGACATCGGCACCGGCCAGGCCGACGTCGCAGATGAGGGTGATCTGGGGCCATCTGTCCTTCAGCGCCCTTGCGAAGAGGCGGTAATAGGTCTCATAGCGGGGGCCGAAATTCTCGTTGCCGACCTCGAGATACTTTAAAGGGAATGGGGCGGGATGGCCGTTCTTGGCGCGCTCGGCGCCCCATTTCGAGTCGGCTGGGCCGAGGGCATATTCGACGGCATCGCACGTGTCCTGGATCAGCTCATGGATGCGGTCCTCGGGCCAGAAGTCGCCGTTGCGGCCGGTGCAGGACAGCCCGCAGTTGACGACGTACATGCCCTGTGCGCCGATGTCCTCGCAGAGCTGGAGGAACTCGTGATAGCCGAGCCCGTCGATATTCCGATAGCCCCATAGGCTCCAGTGGCCGGGGCGTGCGGCGATGTCACCGATGGTTTCCTTCCAGCGATAGCGGTTCTCCATGGTGGCGCCCTCGACGACGCATCCTCCGGGGAAGCGAAGGAAGGCGGGCCTGAGGTCCGCGAGGAGCTGGGCGAGGTCGGGGCGACAGCCGTTGCGACGATCCTTGAAAGTGTGGCGCGGGAACAACGAGACCGCGTCGAGGTCGAGTTGGCCAGCGGAGAGGGGTTTGAGGAAGAAGCGGGCTTGGGAATCGGTGGTGGTTGCGGTGAGCGTCGCTTCATACTTGTGCCACGCGTCCTTGGTGACGGGTGGGGTGGAGGATTTGGCGATGACCTGACCGTTGTGGTCCAAGATGCCGATTTCGAGAGGGCCGGAGAAGCCTGCGGCGGCGCGAGCGCGGCACGAGAAGTCGTAATCAGCGCCGGCCTTGGCGCTGACGCCCCAGTAACCCTCATTGAGAAGCCGTGGCGAGGCGCCGGTGGGGATCGTGAGGCGGAGGTATCGCACATTTTTGGGGTGGGCGGGTCGTTCGGACTCGAGGGACATTGCGGCGGGCGGGCCGTTGGTTTCGAGCGACCAGGCGGGCCACGGAGAGGGGAAGGTCCAGGGGACCGTGAAGTGCTTGGAGTTTCCGCTCACGTAGTCTGGTAAGTCCGGCGCCCGACACTCGGTGCCGTCGATCGTGCAGCCCTCGACGGGCAGTGTCTCCTCGAAGGAGCGATTCTGGATCATTTCCGCGTAGAGGCCGCCGTCGCCAGCGTGGTTAATCTCCTCGAAGAAAAGCCCCCAGAGGGTGGGGCTGACCGTCGCCCCGGGCCGATCGGCGCGGACGGTGATCTGGGTGGCTGGCGCGGCGGCGGCGGCGCCGTGGGCGAGCATCGCGACGGCGAAGGCGATCCGGTGAACGGCAAGGGAAAGTGTGCGGCGGGTCATCAACCGGGACGCTAGGCATTGTCGCGTGGGGGCGGCAACGCCAGATCGCGTACAAATATCACCAATTTACGAACAGATGAACGCACCCGGCTGCCACTCTCCTGCCCACGGCTGAGGGCCCAGAGCCAGTCTTCGGCAAGCGCAGGCCCAATGCGGCTGTGGCATCGGGCCCCCGCGTTAGCCCGGATATTCCACAGCCTGCCGGCTGTGAAATTCCGGGCTCTGGGAAAACCGCGCCATGAAAGCCATTTGTTGGGAAAGGTCAGGCAAAGACTGGGTTTTTTCGCGGTTGCGGAGTGTGTTTCGCGAACCGGTGGTCCCAGACCCTTCAAAGTCGCGTTCTTCGGAGCGCGGTTTTCCCTTGAGCCTGCATATTTCACGCGGAAGCGTGAAATATGCAGGTTAGGAGGTCAGTTCAGCTTTTTCTGGCGGCCGCTTCGCTTCTTGGTGTCGGCGCGGCCGAAGACAGACGCGCACATTTCTTGGGAAGGGACGAGATGGCGATACTCGAACGCCTGCATGCGGTCGTCGGCGGGCACGGCGGCGCGGACGATTTCCTTGCCATCGATGTTGGCGCGGCCCTCGAACTCGATGCTTATCGGATTGGGGCTGGGCTTTTCGGGGGCGGTCAGGGTGAGTTTGACCTTGTCTTCCTTGGAGGGCACTTTGCCGTCGGTCAGGATGAAACCGGGCGGGGGATTCTTGAGCGAGACTGCGATCTCGCCGGTGAAACCATCCTTGCGCAGGGCATAGACGATGACGGGGATCTTCGAGCCGGCGCGCGCGTTGATGGTCGAGGGCACGGCACGCAGCGCGAAGTCGGGCATCGGGGGGCTGATCCGCAGGCGGTATCCGAATTCGGGGCCGCCCTTGTGTTGCGTGTCTCTGAGGTTCAGGAGGTAGGTGCCGTCCTTGGGGAGCGTGGCGATCAGGTAGGAGTCGGCATGGTGGGTGGTGAGGCCGGCGCCGCGGTCGGTGTTATCGTCATTGAACGCGATCTCCTTGCCGGCCGCGTCGGTGAGCTGCAGCGAGGAATCGAGGGGCGAATTGAGGCGACGGGCCATGACCTCGGCGACGATCTGCTGTCCTGCTTTGCCCTCGAACGAGAACGTGTCCGCGGTGTCCGGTTTGAGGATGCGGCCGTTGACAATGACGGGCGGCGTGACGCGCTGCGCGCGCGCAGGGCCTTGGGGGAGTTCCTGGTCGAGGCATTCCGGCAGGTTGTCCACGGAGAAGGGGACGAAGTTCGAGACGTGGCTATCTTTTCGGACGGAGATGGGGTAGGCCCCGGGGGCCTTATCTCTGTCGTCGACGACGATCCTGGTGGCCGGCAGGTTCCATCCGTTCAGGTCGACACCGGTCCGGGTCCCGGCGGGTCCGCCCAGCGGGAAGATGCTGGTGATGAAGGGTGTTTCGCCGACCGTGATGCGATATACAAAATCCTCGCGGCCGCGGTAGATGGAGTCCTTGATCTCGATGGCGTACTCTCCATCAGCCGGAATCTGGTAGTGGACGACGGGGTCGGGGTTGAAGCGGAAATCGTCCGTGTAGGCGAGTTCCTTGCCGCTGGAATCGTAGAGGGAGAGGGTGGCCTGGAACCAGCCGGGGACGGCATCGGAGATATAGGGGATCAGGTCGCGCGCGCTGACCGCGATGACGAGCTTCTGTCCCTTCCTGGCCGTGAAATGATAATGGTCCACCTCTCCTGGGAGGATCTGCCCGTTGATGATCCCGGGAAGGGAGACGTTCATGACAGACTTTGTCGTGGCTCCCTTTTTCTTGGGCGAGAAGGAGGTTTTGGCAATGGAACTGCGCTGCTCCGCGATATTTTTCGAGGCCGCCTCGGAGAACTCGGGCAGTTCGCCGACGTAAAACACGAGCGGATTCGAGAGGCCGGCGGTCGTGCCGATCCGGAGTTCGCGTCGGCCCGGGGTGGCATCGGGGGCGACCGTGAGCTGGCAGACGACGAGCTCGCAGATCGCGGGGTTGGCGGGGCGGCGGACGCCGGAGGACATCTTTTTCCTCGTCTCGGCCAGCAACTTTTCGTCGGCCGCCGTCCATGTCGCATTGGCGTATTTCTTTTTGAGTTCCTCTATCTCCTTGTCGTCGGTCGCGCTGCTCTTGATGTCCTTGGAGTTCTTGAAGCTCCTGAAGTTCTCCAGCGCCTTGAAGTTCTTCTGGACGACGGCCTTTCGGGCCAGCAGCTCATCGACTTGTATCCGGGCGTTGTTGAGTTCTTTGCCGCTGATGGGGTGGATAAAGTCGGTGACGGTGGCGGATACGCCGCCGCCCGAGACGTAGATGTTGGTGGCGCCGTTGAGGAACTGGCCGGCGATGACGTGTTCGGACGTCGTGCCCTGTTTGGCCCCTGCGGGATAGACGTAGCCGATGGAGAACGAGCGGCCCTGCTGTTGCGCCCAGGAGGTGGGCGCGAGCGCGAGGAGGGCCAAGAGGCCAAGGGGCAGATGGGATGAGCGAGGTTTCATATCACATGATCTCGGTCAGGCGGCCGCCTGATTTTACGGTGCCGTCGAGCGCGGGGAGGACCGCGACGTCGAGTCCCTGCGGGTGCGGCAATTTCGCGGCGCCGTCTATGCCGAGCAGATCGTAGATGCTTCCCACGAGATCCACCGGATAGACGGGGCGTTCCTTGACCTCCTCGCCGGTTTCGGTGGAGGAGCCGACGACGTGGCCGCCCTTGAAGCCGCCGCCGGCGACGACGTGCGAGAAGACCTTGCCGAAGTGGCCGCGCCCGCCATTCCACGGGGGTTCCCATTGGACCTTGGGCGTGCGGCCGAACTCGCCGCCCCACCAGACGATGGTGCTTTCGAGGAGGCCGCGGTCGGCGAGGTCCTGCAGCAGGGTGGCCATGCCCTTGTCCAATTCGGGCAATTTGCGCGTCATGATCTGGAAGTGCCCCTTATGGGTGTCCCAGCCCTCGAAGTTGATCGTGACGTAGGGCACGCCGCGCTCGACCAGTCGCCGGGCCACGAGGCAGGATTGCCCAAACTTGTTGCGGCCGTAGCGCTCGCGGATCTCGGCCGATTCCTGGGTCACATCGAACACCTTGCCGGCGTCGCCGAGGATCAGGTCGTAGGCCTGCTTTTCGCACTGTGCGGCGGTGATGAGCTCTGGGTCGCGATCCATTGATTGGCCGATCGTGTTGAGTTTGCCCAGGAGGTCGCGACGGGTCTTCTGGCGCTCTTCGGTGATGCCCTGGGTGACGACGCCCTCGACGACGAACTTGCTCTGGGAGGGGTCGCCGCCGGTGGCGAAGGGCTTGGCGCGCGAGCCGAGGAAGCCGGCCTCGGCGAATCGGCCCTGGAGTTTCGTCATGACGATATAGGGTGGGATGAGGCCCTTGTAGCCCCCGGCGTAGCCCTTGAAGAGCGAAACGACGGCGCCGGCGGTGGGAAAGCTCTGTCCGTCTCCGGGCGTGTGCGCGGTCTGGACCATGTACGCGGCCGTCTCGTGGCCGTTGCTCCCATGGGTCATGCTTCGGATGATCGAGTACTTATCGGCCTGCTTGGCGAGTTCGGGCAACAGCTGGCCGATCTGGATGCCGTCCACGTTGGTCGGGATGGGTTTGTCCAGCGGCCCGCAGTAGTCTTTGCCCGCGCCCGGTTTGGGGTCGAAAGTATCGAGGTGGCATGGGCCGCCCCACATCCAGATCTGGATGACGGACTTGGCTTTCGCCTTGGGGTTGACCTGGGGAGCCTGAGGGGCGCCAAACGCGCGAACCGACCATGAGTCGGCCAGCAAGAGGGCGGCGGCCCCCTGGAGTCCACGCCCCAGCGCCTCGCGTCGGGTGATGCGGCTGGCGCGGCCGTCCGGGGCCACGCCTCTTGTGGGAATGTATGGGTTGTTCACCGTGATACCTCTCTCTTCTCGTCGTTCGTTCAGTGGCGATACAGGAACTCGGGGTTGTTGATCAGGGCCCAGGCGAGGTCAACCGCGACATCGTACCTGGAGGAACTGGTCTTGGCGTATTCGGCCACGGTCTCCAACTCCTTTGGCGTCGGGAACCGCGAAAGGATCGTGAGATAGAGGGCTTCCGCGAACTCCGCCGGTTTGGCTGCGCTGGGGGCGTCGTCCTCGGCGTCGCGTCCCCTGTTCGACGCTTTGGCGCCCTTTTCGGATCTGTCGCGCCTGTTGGGCCGGTCGGATTTAGAAAACTTGCGAGCCCGCGCGGGGTCGGCGGCCTGGAATAGGGTCCTTAGCTTGGGGCTGTTGACAATCTTGTCCTGGATGTGGCTGGAGTTCAGGAGATACAGCCGCTGGTCGGTCGTCGGGGCGCTGGCGCGCTCGGACTGCAGGCCCGTGTCGCGCGCGGGCCGTCCGAACATCTCGAGGAACGAGCTGGTGATGCTGGAGTCAGGCAGCGCGATGGATCGCTGGTCTTCGGGGATGAACGTGAAAGGTTCGGGGACGGGGCTGGAATACGTTTCCGTCGTGCCCGTGATCTGGTTGAGGGCATCGATGAGGACCTCCGCCTCCAGCCGCCGGAGGGGATAGCAGGCGAAATTGGCGCGGGCCTCGGGGGTATCCTTTTTCGGGACGGACGAGAGCTGATAGACCTGCGAATTCATGATGAGCCGCATGATGTGTTTCAGATCGTATTTGTTGGCCGCGAGTTCCTTTTCGAGATAGTCCAGCAGCTCCGGGCTCACCGGCTTGTTGTCCGGCCGAATATCGTCCGGCTCGTGAATGATCCCGCGGCCCAGCAGCCACGCCCAGGTACGGTTGACGGCGGCTCGCGCAAACCAGGGATTCTTTGGCGTGATCAGCCAGTTGGCGAAGACGACGCGGGGGTCTTGGTCGGGCCCGATTCGGGCGGGCATCCCATCCGGGAAATTGGTCCTGATGGGTTCGGTGGGCGGGGGTGGGGCCGCGACGGTGATCGTTACATTAGTCGCGGGCTCGGCGGCCGTTTGGGGGGCGGCGTTGGTTGGCGCGTCTGGGTCCTTGCGGGAATCGAAAAAGACGATTTCCTCCTTCCATTCGCCTGTGGGCTTGTAGGTGATCTTGGAGAAGAACTCCGCCATTTCGGCCAATTTGTCTTTTGGCCATTTATCGGCGCGGGTACCCATGAAAGTGAGGGCGACGGCCTCGGCGACTCCGGTGGGAGTTTTGTTTTGGACGGCGCGGTAGAAGTTGACCTGGCCGACGCGGAAGTTGCTGCCGTTTGCGGTGAGCATTTCGCGCACGAACCGGTCGTAGGGCATGTTGTCGCGGATGCTGTCTCGGATCCACCGGTGATACGCCTGGGCCGCGTTTGGCCAGAGGTTAATTGGGAACTCCGCCCTGACGCGGAGCACGTCGCTCCACCTCATCGCCCAGTAATCCGCGAATTCGGGGCGATCGAGGAGTTGATCGATTAGGGCCGCGCGCTTGTCGTGGTTCTCGCTGCGCAAGAATTCCTCGGTCTCTTTGGCGGTGGGCAGGGTACCGATCACATCGAGGTACGCGCGGCGGACGAAGACGGCATCGGAGCATGGGTTGGCCGGTTGGATGTTAAGCCTCCTGAGATTTGCAAAGACGAACTGGTCGATTTTGCCCTTGGGCATCAGGGTCGCGTCGGCTTCATACGGATTCGCCGTGGCGGTCGCAAGATGAACGGCCAGAAGGATAAACGCTGTGGCACTGACGCGAAATCGCACTGGGAGCGCGCGCCGGGATACACGGCAACCTCTACGGTCGGCAGGGACCGGATTGAGCAAGCCCATATTTATTAATCTAATCGCAATTTTCGGCTGGTTTAGGACATGGTCAAACAGAATCGGAGGTCTCGTGGGTCGCTGGGCAGGGCTTTGGGTTCGTTCGAATCGGGCCGCGTGCGGAATAAGGGGAATCTATGGCGTTCTTCAACGGGGTGCCGGCCAGATCGGGTGAGCGAATTGCGTTTTGGTGAAAAGAATCGCCATTTTGCGAATTAGGGGCAGCCTGGGGCCATGGCGCGAAGGGGCGGCAGGAGGATCCCGCTGGTGGTGCTGTTGATCGAGTCCTCGCGATCTTCGGGAAGGGCGTTGCTGCGGGGAGTGGCGGACTACGCGCGACATCACGGGCCGTGGGCATTTCTGTGGGAGCCGGGGGGGTTGGAAAAGGCGCGGCCGCGGATGCGGGGTTTATCGGCTGACGGGGTGATAGCGAGGGACACGGAGCCAGTGCGGGAAGTGATGCGCCGGGGGCTGCCGGTGGTGGTGTTTGGGCACAGGCATGAGGCGGTGCCCGGTGTGGCGAACGTGATCACCGATTCGGCGGCGATCGGGAGGATGGGGGCAGGGCATCTTCTCGAGCGGGGATTTCGCGAGTTCGCCTACTGCGGGCTGCCGGGTGCGCCATGGTCAGAATCGAGGGGCGAGAGCTTTCGGGGGTCGGTGGAGGGGGCGGGTTTTCGGGTGCACGAGTTTGGTTCTCGTGGGCAAAGGGGGGAGGGGCAGGGTGGGGCCGAGCAGCGGCGGATGGCGCGCTGGCTGGAGGGGCTGCCGAAGCCGGTGGGGGTGATGGCATGCAATGATGACGTTGGCGAGCGTGTGATCGAGGCATGCAAGTTGGCGGGGTTGCGGGTGCCGGACGAGGTGGCGGTGCTTGGGGCAGACAATGACGAGCTGGTGTGCGAGCTATCGGACCCGCCGCTCAGCAGCGTCGCGATCGGATTCGAGCGCGCCGGCTACGAGAGCGCGCGGGTGCTTCACCGGATGATGGCGGGGCGACTTGCGGGCGGGCAGAGAATCGTGGTTCGGGCCTCGGGGGTGGTGCCCCGGCAGTCCACCGATGTACTGGCGATGGACGATGAGCAGCTGGTAAAGGGACTTCGCTTCATCCGGCAGGGGGGGGCATCGGCGATGCGGGTTGATGAGGTGGCCAGGGCGTCGGGCCTATCGCGGCGGGTGTTAGAAAAGAGGTTCCGGATGCGGCTGGGGCGCTCGGTCCTTGCGGAGATCCGGCGGGTCCGCGTGGAACGGATCGCGCGCATGTTGGCGGAGACGAATCTGACGGTGTCGCAGATTGCGCTAGAGCTGGGTTTTGAGGGCGTGGAGCACGTGGCGCGGTATTTCCGTCGCGAGCGTGGGATGACGCCGCTGGAGTTCCGGAGGAAATGCGGGGGGAGATGAGGGGATGTTTTGGATTCGGCTCCCAACAATCGACATCCAACAGGGCCGTGTTGCGGGATGGCGCGAAGATCGGGGCAGGCGCGGCTGGTCACACATCGGATGGCAATGGAGGGCCTGCCCGCATGGCCGCAGAAGGCAAATTCCGCCTCAGCGTGATCTCGCAGATGGCCGTGCCGGACTTGATTTCGGAGGTATCGGCGATCGCGCAGGGTTCGATTTGAGAACATTCTTGCTGAGGTAGACACCCAGTGCCTTGCCGGTTTTCGCGTATCCTTCCTGAATCCGGTAGGCCACATCAAAATCATAGCCTATCACATCGCGGCCCGGCGCTTTGAGGATTTCAACCACCGCAAGTTCTTTGGCGCGGTCATTGGTTTCCACGAACTGCGCTTGGGTGCTCACCGACGCGGGAGCGCGCATCACGGCGGCGTTCCAACCGGGTTCGATGGCGATGGTCTTTAGCACTAGGGTGTACTTGGCTTCGGGGTCCTTGCCGACTTTTAGGGAGCATCCTTGATCGGTAATCTGCTTGTTGATTAACTCCTCGAATTTGGGTTCGAAACGGTTGGCCCGATCAGCTTTCCAGCTTTCGAGCCACTTGTCACCTTTGCCCGCTTCTTTCGCGTTATACTCAGCCACTTTTTTGTTGGTGTAGGACTGCTCGGTATCCTTGCCCACGGTCAGGTTGGCGTACCTGTATTCTACGTTCAGTGATTTCTCGCCTTTCAGGAAATCCAATGAACCCGACTTGACGGTGATCTTTTGCGCGTGCAGGCACGCAACGGAAAAGAACAATGCTCCTGCCAGAGCCATCTGCGTTTTAAGATTCTTCATGTTTCGTAATTCGTATAGTCCCGTTTAATGATGCACGCGTAGCGGGTAATGGCCCGCGTTTCAAGCATAAGCTCAAACGCCCTAGCGACTCCGAATTGCCTCAAACGAAACGAGACCTGGGCCGGTGTGTGGGAGGCGGTCATTCTGGATCGTTGCCTGACAACTGGCGACATCGGGAGTGTGCTCCCGCGGTGGTGAACTCGCCCCCCGCGTATAGGTCGGCGCCCGACACCGCCAGCGCAGAAATCCAATCGGTCATCCCGGAGCCCAGGGGCGACCACTGGGTGCCATTCCATTTTGCGACGCAGTTCGCGATTGCCTCGCCAACTATGATGAAACTACCGCCGACGTACAGATTGCCTGGACTATCCACAACCGCAGGATTGACACTGTCATCAGCACCGGGCACGCGTCCCATTCTGATCCAATCCTCATCGCTGAAGGTGGGGTCGATGCGCACGGGATCGGTCGCGTCGGTGTCGTCCACCACAATGGCGAGATGTGAGGCAAAGGCCATCTCGACTCTTCGGTGGCGGTCAACCGGTTCCTGATCTGCGGGGATCCGACTTTCGGTTTTGCGCGCATCTGGTGCGGCGACTGCGCACTGTTGATTTTCGATTGCCGACTGCCGATGGAAGATCGAGCATTTGGCCATGGATAGGAACGAACTGAAGGATCGAACGAAGGCGTTTGCGCTGCGGGTCACGCGGCTGGTGGATCATCTGCCCAAATCGGTGAAGGGCCGTTGCATCGCGGATCAGTTGATGCGCTCGGCGACATCGGTGGCCGCAGACAATCGTGGGGCGTGCCGATCACGATCCAGGGTGGAGTTCGTCTCGATCCTATCCGCGTCTTTGTTGCTGTGCGTGGCGGCGGCCGGCGTGGTGGTCGCGGGGGAGAACCCCAATATTCTCTGGATAACGACGGAGGATATTGGCCCGGACCTGCGGTGCTACGGGACCGCGTATGCCATCACGCCGAACTTGGACAAGATGGCGGCGGAGGGGGTGAGGTACACGCGCGCCTTCGCGCCCGCGCCCGCGTGCTCGCCTGCGCGGTCCTGCCTGATCACTGGCGTTTACGCGACGACGCTGGGCACGCCGCACCTCCGGTCGGATTTTCCGATTCCGGAGCGGATGGAGGGATTCCCGTCGTACCTCAGGCGGGCGGGATACTATTGCTCCAACAACGTGAAGACGGATTACAACACGAGCCGGGAGGGGGCGATCATCGCGGCGTCGTGGGACGACTGCAGCCGCACGGCGCACTGGCGGGGGCGCAAGGCGGGGCAGCCGTTTTTTGCCGTGTTCAACTATATGGGGACACATCAGGCGCCGACGACGATCGAGCCGGAGGAGAAGGCGCGGAAGCGGCTGGCGAAGTTGGCGCCTGCGAAGCGGCACGATCCGGCGAAGGCGCCGGTGCCGCCGTATTACCCGGACACGCAGGAGGTGCGCAAGATGCTGGCGCGGTATGCGGACAACATCACATTGATGGATCAAGAGCACGTGGCGAGGTTGTTGCGCGAGCTGGAGGAGGACGGCGTGGCGGGCGAAACCATCGTTTTCTTCTATGGTGATAACGGGGCCGGGATGCCGCGGCATAAGCGGCTGGCGCTGGACACCGGGCTGAGGGAGCCCCTGATCGTGCGGTTTCCCGAGAAGTACGCGCGCCTTGCGCCCGCGGCGCCGGGTTCGACCGTGGACCGGTTCGTGAGTTTCGTGGATTTTGCGCCGACGGTGCTGGCGCTGGCCGGGCTGCCGGCGCCCGATTACATGCAGGGGCGGGCGTTCCTCGGGAAGGATGGGGCCGGCGGGCCGGATTTTTTCGTGGGTGCGCGGGACCGGGTGGACGAAGCGATCGACACGGTGCGCTGTGTTCGGGACGCGCGATTCCTGTACGCGCGGAATTTCTATCCGCATCTCTCGCACGCGGCACCCGAAGGCTTCTCCGATCAATCACCGATGCGCCGCGAGCTGTTGCGGTTGGCGCGAGAAGGTAAGCTGGGGCCGGCGCAGCAGGTCTACACGGCGCCGACGCGGCCGTTGGAGGAACTTTATGACCTCGAGGCCGATCCGTATCAGGTCAAGAATCTCGCGGGCGAGGCGGAAAAAGCCACCGTATTGCATCAGATGCGGACGAGGTTGAAGGCGTGGGTGCTGGAGACGCGGGATCTGGGGTTCATCCCGGAGTCGGACCTTCGGGCGAGGAGCCAGGGGACGACGCCGTACGAGCTGGCGGCGGAGGGAAAGGTGCCGGTGGGGAAGATCTTTGAGGCGGCGGATCTGGTGGGGAGGCCGGGGGCAACGAGGCAGCAGTTGGTCCTGGTGCGCGACGAGGACGCGGCGGTGCGATATTGGGCGGTGGTGGGCCTGCGCGCCGGGGACGAGGGCGATGCCGGGGTGAGCGTGGCATTGGTTAAGGCGCTGGGGGACGTGTCGGTGCCGGTGAGAATCGAGGCGGCGGGGGCGTTGATCGAGAGGGGCGAGGACGGCAACGCGATCGGGGTTTTGGAGGCGGCGCTGGTGGGAGAACAGGGCGATGCGGCCGTGCACGCCGCGCGGACGCTGCAGTTGCTGGGCCAGAAGGCGCGGCCCGCGCTCGGCGCGATGAAGCGGGAGTTGGCCGCGGCGTCGGACAAGGCGTCGAGGCGATCTCCGAGTGTGGCGATGTATCTGAGATTCGCGCTGGCGCCGGCGGTGGATGCTCTGGAGGCGGGGGCCAAGTAGCGGGCCGGTTCGTTGCACCGCCGGTCAAGGAATGGGATTCTGTTAGGCCCGGCGGCTCTGTCGCCATGGATTTGGGCCTATATTGATCCATGCCCGACAGGCGACGGCACCGGGGCCCGCACCCGGACGATGCGCGGGCGTTCGCGCCGGAGGCGGTACGCGTATTGCGCGAGGCGGTGGCGGATCTGTGCTGGCTGTACTCGCGGGGGTACGCGCAGACGTCCTCGGTGAAGCTGGTCGGGGATCGATATGCGCTCACGGACCGGCAGCGGGCGGCCGTCATGCGATGCGCGTGTTCCGATGATGCGATGGCCTCGCGCCGGGGGCACGAGGTGGCGATCGGGGATCTTGCCGGCGCCGCGGTGCAGGTGGATGGGTACAATGTGCTGACGACGGTGGAGGCGGCGCTGGCTGGGGGGGTGTTGCTCGAGGGTCGCGACGGCTGCTACCGGGATATGGCGAGCATGGGCGGGCGGTTTCATTGGGTGGAAGAGACTGCGTCTGCCGTGGAATGGATCGGTCGCGTGCTAGAGGCGACGGGGGCGCGAGACATCCACTGGCTGCTGGATCGGCCGGTCTCCAACAGCGGAAAACTGGCGTGCCTGCTGCGAGAGACCGCGGCGGCCCGGCAATGGCCGTGGCGGGTGGAACTGGTGGTCGATCCGGACGCCGTCTTGGCCAAGGGCGAGGCGGTCGCGGCGACGGCGGACAGCGCGATCCTGGACCGATGCGGGCGATGGGTGAACCTCGGGCGGGCCGTTGTGTCGCGGGCTGCACCCGGGGCACGGGTGGTGCGGCTCGGCGATCATCTGCGATGACGGCCGGACCCGCACCATCCCGAGTTGACCACTCGGGGTGGGCCGGGGACAATGGGGGTCATGACGAGGACGTACCATCACATCGGGATTCCGACGGCGGCGAAGCACGAGAATGAAATCTATCTGCAGTCGATGAAGATCTGGATCACGGATGCCAGCAAGCAGGAGCACGGGATCGAGTGGCTGCGGTTCGAGCCGGGCAGCCCGATGCACCCGCTGGTCAAGACGGTGCCGCACGTGGGTTTCAAGGTGGACGATCTGAAGGCCGCGATCCGCGGGAGGAAGGTCATCGTCGAGCCATTCGAGCCGCTTCCGGGGGTCTGGGTGGCCTTTATCGACGACGGCGGTGCGCCGGTGGAATTCCTCGAATTCCGGGCCTGATCGGGGTCAGTTCTCCAGGCAGACCAGGAGGTGTGCCTTGGACCCGTGCCACGAGATGGGGATCACGAAGCTGCGGATGTTCTCCGGTAGCCGGATGTCGCTCGGGCGTCCCAGGAGGACGACAGGCACGGAGATCATGAACTCGTGCCCGAAGTAGAATCGGGCATTGCCCGAGATCGTGTTAGCGATTTCGCCGACCATGTCGGCCAGCATGGGTTGGCTGATCTGGGTTTCACCGTGGGCCTCGAGCACGTTCGTGAGCAGGTTGGACGTGGCGGTGAAGTAGATGGCGCCCTTCCTTGAGCCGGAGATGCCGATGACGCCGGTGAAGTCGTGGATGGGCGAATCGCCCTCCTTGCGCATGTAGGGGGGCTCCACGCGCGCGGGCTCGCCGCCGATCTGGTTGAAGTAATTGACGGTGATGTCGACAAAAGCCTGGATTTCACCCTCGTTCATGTAGGTCTGGCTCCGGTCAGATTCCGTCGGTCAAGATCTCTTCGAGGGCCTCGTTGAGTTCCACGGAGTTGAATGGCTTCAGGAGGAACCCCTTGGCCCCCTTGCGAACGGCCTGGATGGCGGTGTGCTTGTCGGCCATCGCGGAGACGATGAGGATGCGGACGTCGGGGCGGAGCTTGACGAGTTCCTCTACGGCGCGGATGCCATCCATCTCCGGCATGGTGATGTCCATCGTGACCAAGTCGGGGCGATGCACCGTGAACATCGTGACCGCCTCGACGCCATTCCTGGCCTCGATGATCTCGCTCACGCGGCCGTCGTCGATGTGGCGCTGGATGGCTCGCCGGACAACACTCGAATCGTCTACGATAAGCAGTTTCACGCGTACGCCGGGGTTAGGGTGGAATCGATGCGGTTGGATCGCGCGACCAGGCTCTCCTTCTTGGGGATCCAGATCCAGAACTGGCAATAGTATTCGGGCTCGGATTCGACGAGGATGGAGCCATTCAGCTCGCTGATGCGGTCGCAGACGAGGTCGAGACCGACGCCCATGCCGCCCTCGGTGGTGGCATCCTGGGCGGTCGTGAAGCCGGGGTGGAAAATGAGCTGGTAGACCTGCTCGCGGCTCCAGTGGCGCGTTTGCTCGCGAGATGCGATGCCCAGCCTGGCGGCGGTGGTCTTGAGACGTTCTGGGTCGAGGCCGTTGCCGTCATCACGAAAGCCGAAGATGAAGTAGTCCTCGTCCGAGCACGTCCACAAGTCGATGCGGCCGTCGGCGGGCTTGTTGCGTTGGAGGCGCAGGTCCGGGTCCTCGATCCCATGGCGCATGGAATTGCGGGTGAGCTGGACCAGCATGTCGGTGACGGTCTTCCTGGACCGGAAGGGGATCTGTTCGGGATCGAAGTTCTCGGGGCGGAGGACGGCGCGTTTTCCGGTGCGCTGGGCGAGTTCGCCGATCAGGGAATCGATGGAGGTGACGATGGGGTGGGTGGTCGCGCTTGGGACGCCAGGGGTGGATCCGTTGCGCGGGGCGCGGGCGTCGGTGAGGCGTCCGATGACCCCGTTGGCCTCGGCCAGGTGGTCGTGGAGGGTGGCGAGTTCCAGGGTGATGCCGAGGAAGTCCTGGCCGCCGATGGCGGTCTTTTCGGCGAGCTTCTTGAGGCGGGTCTCGATGAGGTGCGCGGAATTCTCGAAGAAGCGCAGCTTGAGCAGTGCGGCATTGCCCTTGATCGCGTGCATGAGGCGCTGGATGCGGCGGAGGCGATCGCGGTAGTGGCCCGAGATCGCGTTCTCGTCGGAGGTCTGCGGCACGGACTCGCGGAGGATGGCATCGATGACGGTGAGTTCCTCACGGGTGCCCGCGAGGAACTCGCGGACCATGCCCATGTCGACGTGGAGGATGCTGAGCATCATCTCGAGCTGCCTGTTGGTGCGCTCCTCGGCGGCCTTGAGGTCGCGGGCCAGGGCGACGCTGCGGGTGATGTCGGTGACGGAGGCCATGACCGCGGCGATGGCGCCGCCGTCTATCACGCGGCGGAAGCGGAAGTCCAGGTGGCGGGTCTCGAAGAGGCCACCCTCGCCCGGGAAGTTGAATTCTGCCTCCTTGAGGGGATTGAGGGTCTGGATGAGCTTCTCTTTGACATTGGGGTCGAAGAGGATGGCCATGTAGTCGCTGGTGGCCTCGAGGGTCTTGGGCGGAAGCGCGCTCTCGATGAGGGTGCGGAACGGCAGGCCGGCGAGGTCGGCGCGCATGAAGATGGTCTCGAGGGCCTTCGAGTACCTCGAGCCGATGACGAGTCTCCGGTCCATGAGGAAGAGGCCGTCGGTGACGGTGTTGAGGATGCGCTCCATCTCGGCGCCGGCGGCGCGGACGGATCCCTCGGCGGCCTGGAGGGCCCCGAGCATCTCGTTGACGGAGCCGCCGAGGTCGGCCAGCTCGTCGGTGCCTCGGGTGGCGACGCGGCCGGAGAAGTCGCGGGAGCGGCCGATGGCGAGGGCCTGTTGGCTCAGGCGGCGGAGTCGGCTGATGACGTTGGCATCGAGCAGCAGCAGGGTCACGAGGAGGGAGACGACGCCGGCGGCGGCCAGGCTGGTCAGGAAGATGCGTCGGGTGGCCTGGCCCTTCTGGTGCACGTCCCTTGGCATCGCCATGCGAAAGATGACGGTCGCCCTGTGGTCAAGGTCGTCGAAGCGGCAGTAGCCGGCCATTTTCTGCTCGTCGATCATCTCGACATGCGTGGCGGTCTCGTTGGCCAGGGCGTCGGCGGCCTCCTTGAAGTTGGGCGGGAGGGCGGATGAGGAGAGGAACTCACAGGTTACTTCGGACAGCATGATCTCGGAGAATCGGGCGAGCAACTTGGCGTCGATTTTCCTCGCGAAAATCAGTGTGCCCATGGGCTGAACGGAGGCCTTTGCGTCCGTCATGGCCTGTGCGCCCACGAGGTAGGCGCCGTCGGGACCGAGGTCGACGAAGCCCCCGATTCGCGGCGTCGTGCCGGTCGGCCAGGGCGGCGGGCCGACGCCCTCGTGCTGGATGAATTTGGAGCCGGGGAGGACCAGCTTGAGGAAGGATTCTGGGGTCGGCTGGCCCTCGGGGTGGTGGACCCGCATGATCTTGCCTTTGAGATCCACGTAGACCATGAACGAGAGACTCGAGTTCTCGAGGATCTCCTGGGTCAGGTTGGCGGCGTCAAAGTCGGGCTTCTTGCCCTGGATGTAGAGATAGGAATCGTCCCAGTTCGACCAGTCGGTCAACTGGACGAGCATGGCGTTGAGGTTTTCTTTCACGGCCCTCTGGAGGCGGCCGACGGAGTCGGTGGCCTGCGTCCTTTCGAGTTCGTCGAAACTTCGGATGAACGTCCGTGAGAGGATGACGTACAGGGCGGCGACCAGGACGGCAAAGGTCCCGGCTACCATGAGGGCTGTTTTCGGTCTGAGCTTCATCGGGGGTGATTTCTTTGGCGGTGTCACCGCGCCGCGATGGCGGCGCGAGTGTCACCAGAATATGTATGAGACATCGAGGGAGAAAGAGTGCTGGGTGCTTTGGTTGTTATCGAAGATATTGGCCTCGCCGTCGTGGCCGCCGTCGCTGGACGCGGCGTCGAGCCGGTACTCGAGGCGGAGGCGCATGGCATCGCAGAGGTCGAAGCCGGCGGTGAGCGTGTAGGACCAGAGGTCGGTGTTGCTGACGTAGACATTGTTGCGGTCGATCGAGGCGGACGGTCCGTCGGGGACCAGGCCGTCGGCGAACCCGAGGGTGCCGTCGTCGGCGTGCATGTATTCGGCCCGGGTGGCGAGGTAGAGGAAGTCGGTGAGCTGATATTTCGCGTAGATGCCGGCGCCCCAGGCCATGGCGGCGTTCTCGTCGCGGTCGTAGGGCGGGTTGCCCGCGGTGCGGTGGAGGTTATCGAATCCCTTGAGCAGGTCGGCGTTGATGGCGAACTGCAGCTTGTCCGAGGCGCACTTTGGCCGCCACGAAGCGTTCATGTTGAGCGCGAGGAAACCGGCGTTCTCCACGGTGGTGTCGCTGCCGTCGAACGTGCCGTTGGATACGTTCCCGAAGTAGCCCTCGCCCTCGAAAGAGTAGGCGGCGCCGATGATGAGTTCTGCGTTCTCGCCCGGGCTCGTGATATCGATGCTGCCGGTGACGAGCTTGGCCCAGTCGGAGGGGCCGTCATCGCCGTTGCCATTGACATTGTTGTCGAAGAAGTTGCTGTCGGAGTTATTCCAGCCGTTGGCAATGCCGAGGTTGACCGTGACCCTCTGGGAGAGGGGATAGGTCATCAGGACGCCCGTGTGGGTGGCGGGTTCCAGGAACCACGCGAGAAGACCGGCGCTGAAATTATCATTCTGCACCCGGTCGGTGTACTCGTAGCCGAGGAGCGCCTGCCACTTGCCAAACTGGAAATCGAGGCCGTTGCCGACCGGCGCGCGGAAGGTGACGTACGCGAATTCGAGCGCCAGCGCGGACGAGCCGTCACCCATGCCGGGCTCATTGTCGAATCCCCACTTCTGGTCTTCGCCGAAGACCATGTCGACGCGAAATCCCGCGGCCCACGTATTCTCCTCGGGAAGCGCTTTCTCCAGGATTATTCGGACGGAATTGACGGAGAAATCGTTGGAGTCCTCGATGTCCACCGCGGTGGGGATCGGCGTGCCGTTGATGCCGGTGTCGGTCGCGCCGCCATTGAGATTATACGCGTAGCTCGCGTTCACCCAGCCACCGAGTTTGACACCGGTTTTCGCGGTCTCGAGGTAGATGCCCTGATCCTCGATGAGTTTTTCCAACTCCTTGACGCGATCGGAAACGATTTCGCCGGCCCAGGCGCAGCTCGCGATCAGGGTGAACGCGAGGATGAGGCCAACGGACTGATGAGACGAGTAATCAGATTTTGCAGAGGGATAAATGGAATAAGTGAAAGTTGTCATCGAATCCGGACGATATGAGAACAACTTCTTAACGCGCAAGAAGAATGTCGCGTTTTTGTGAAAAAAACTGTCGGCGAAACCAAAAGGCACGCTCCCGAGCACGGATTGATCAATAAATCTGATGCCCGTGGGATCTTAGAGTGGGGTGACAGCGTTACGGGGGGCGTTGTTGTCGGGAGGATTCGGGAGAGTGGGCATCAGGTCACGGTGGGCGGGTTGGTGCCGTTGCGGGAGAGGAACTCGAGGGCGAGGGCGCGATAGGCGGCGGTGCCGGCGCTGAATTTGTCGTAGTGATTGATGGGTTGGCCGAAGGACGGGGCCTCGCCAAGGCGGACGGTTCTTGGGATGACAGTGGCAAAGACCTGGTCACCGAGGTGGGCTCGGACGTCATTGACGACATTCTGTGCGAGTCGGGTGCGGGCGTCGAACATCGTCATGAGCACGCCCTCAATCTGGAGGGCGGGGTTGAGGCCGTTGCGGATTCGGTCGATGACGGAGAGGATCTGGGTGAGGCCCTCCAATGAGAGGTATTCGCACTGAAGCGGCACGAGGATGGAATCGGAGGCCGCGAGGGCGTTGACCATGATGGCGCCGATGGAGGGGGGGCAGTCGATGATGATGAAGTTGAAATTGCAGATATCGCGGAGGGCGCCGAGGACGGATCGGAGGCGGATGGCGCCATCCTCCATGTGGGCGAACTCGTTTTCGATGCCCGCGAGATCCTGCTCGGAGGGGATCAGGGCAAGGTTCTCGTAGGGCGTGGGGCGGATGCAGTCGCGGGCGGTGCCGCGGCCGATGAAGGGACCATAGATGCTGCGCCCGGGTTCTTTGGCGACGCCGAGGGAGCTGGTGGCGGAGGCCTGGGGGTCCATGTCGACCACCAGTATCCGCAGTCCGCGCTCTGCGAGGCAGGAGGCGAGGTTGACGGCCGTGGTGGTTTTGCCCACGCCGCCCTTCTGATTGGCCACCGCCACAAATTTCATGAGGGGGGCATTCTGCGGAGGCGGCGGCCATGTTCAACCGGAAATCCGCATGCGCGTGTGATCTTGAAAGGGGTGGGATGAAACCTATAGTTAAGGCGATGATCGTATCGAGATTGATCGGCTCCACGCCGGACTGGATGTGCACGGCATCCGGGGAGTCCAGCGTGGTGATGAGCAGCAGGCTGCGCCTGGCGCGCAACCTGGAGGGGCACGCGTTCCCCACCTGGGGGGACAAGGCCGAGCGCCAGAGAGTGTACGAGACGGTGATGCCACCGGTGCGGGCGCTGCCGGCGATGCGGGAACCGCTGGTGATCGAAGGGATGGAGAGCTTCTCCATGATTGAGAAGCAACTCCTTGTGGAGCAGCATCTCGTGAGCCGGGAGCATGCGGCGAAGGGCCCCGGAAGCGGGGTGGCGATAAGCGGTGATCGGGGCGTGAGCATACTGGTCAACGAGGAGGACCATCTGCGGATCCAGGCGTTTGCTGCGGGGTTCGACCTCGGATCGGTCTGGGAGACGGTGACGGGGATGGACGATGCGCTGGAGCGAGTGATCCCGTTCGCATACTCCTCGGATTTTGGGTACCTGACGGCGTGCCCGACGAACGTGGGCACGGGGATGCGGGCCTCCGCGATGCTGCATCTGCCGGGGCTCGTGCTCGGCGAGCAGATCAATCAGATCGTGCAGGCGGTGGGCAAGCTGGGCCTCGCGGTCAGGGGCCTCTACGGAGAGGGGACCGAGGCGCTGGGGAACCTCTTTCAGGTGTCCAACCAGATGACGCTGGGCGAATCCGAGGCCGAGATCATGGCGCGGCTGGGCAAGGTGATCCGGCAGATCGTCGAGCACGAGCAGAACGCGCGGGCATCGCTGATGGAGCGCAAGCCGCGGATGGTGGCGGACAATGTGGGCCGGGCGTACGGCATCCTGACCAACACCTATTCGATCGCCTCCAAGGAGGCGATGAATCTTCTGTCCGTCATTCGGCTGGGCATCGAGCTGGAGATGATGGCGGAGGAGCTGAGAAAGACGGTGGACGAATTGATGATCTGGATGCAGCCGGCCCACCTCCAGGCCAAGGAGGAAAAGAAACTTTCGACGGAGGATCGGGACGGGTTGCGCGCTGACCTGATCCGTGAAAGACTTAAGGGCCTTGGCAAACCGGATGCGGGGAAGGTCGTGGAGCCCCCCGATGGTCCGGCGGACCGAGGCAAGCAGAGCAAAAAGGATGAATAATTTTACGCCGCGAGCGCAGCAGGTTCTGGCGTTGGCCCGAAAGGAGGCCGACCGCTTCAACCATAATTATATCGGGACCGAGCACCTGCTGCTGGGCCTGATCAAGCTGGGGCAGGGGGTGGCGGTCAACGTCTTGCAGAAGATGGGCCTGGATCTCGAGACCGTGCGCATGGAGGTCGAGAAGCAGGTGGGGACGGGTCCGGACACGAAGATCGTGGGCAACATCCCGTACACGCCTCGGGTGAAGAAGGTCCTCGCCCTGGCGAACAAGGAGGCGAAGAACCTGAACCACAGCTACGTGGGCACGGAGCACATCCTGCTCGGCCTGCTCCGGGAGGGCGAGGGCGTGGCCGCGCGCGTGCTGAAGAGCCTGGACGTCGACATCGAGCGGACGCGGGTCGAGGTGCTCAAGGAGCTGGATCCGAACTTCGCGGGTGAGTTTGCCGAGGAGGGGGGAGTTCCGCCGCCGCAGGGGCCTGGACCGCAGGGCGGTGGGGCGGAGCGGCGGCAGGAGAAGACGCCCGCGCTGAAGGCGTTTGGGCGAGATCTGACAGAGCTGGCGGGCAAGGGCGAACTGGACCCCGTCATTGGCCGGATTGGCGAGATCGAGCGAGTGATACAGATCCTGTGCCGCCGGACAAAGAACAACCCGGTGCTCATCGGCGAGGCGGGCGTCGGCAAGACGGCGATCGTCGAGGGATTGGCGCAAGAGATTGTCAAGGGCAACGTCCCGGAGTTGCTGCGGGACCGGCGGGTGGTGACGCTGGATCTGGCGCTGATGGTGGCGGGGACCAAGTACAGGGGGCAGTTCGAGGAGCGGATCAAGGCGGTGATGGAGGAGATACGCCGCAGCAAGAACGTGATCCTTTTCATCGACGAGCTCCACACGATCGTTGGGGCGGGATCCGCGGAGGGCGCGATGGACGCGTCCAACATCATCAAGCCGGCGCTGTCCAGGGGTGAACTGCAGTGCATTGGCGCGACGACGCTGGCGGAATACCGCAAGTATATAGAGAAGGACTCGGCGCTCGAGCGCCGGTTCCAGACCGTGAAGGTGGACGCCCCGTCGGTGGCGGAAGCGATCGACATCCTAAAGGGGCTGCGGCCCAAGTACGAGGCGCACCACAAGGCGCATATTCCGGACGACGCGATCGTTGCGGCGGTCAAGCTTTCGGACCGCTACCTTACAGGCCGGCATCTCCCGGACAAGGCGATCGATGTCATGGACGAGGCGGGCGCCAGGGCGCGGATCGCGGCCACGACCCGGCCGGCGGATTTCAAGTCGATGGAGTCGGACATCGAGAAATATCGCGCGGAGAAAGAGAAGGCCATCAAGGATCAGGATTTTGAGGCCGCGGCGGCCCTGCGGGATAAGGAGAAGGAGGCCAAGCGGGCCTACGAGGACAGGCTTGCGGCGTGGAAGGCCAACCGGAGCGAGCAGATCGTCGAGGTGTCCGAGGGCGACGTGCTGCAGGTGTTGTCCAAGTGGACCGGGGTGCCCCTGCAGAGGATGTCGCTGGAGGAGTCGCAGCGGATCCTGCGCGTGAGCGAGGAGATGCGCCGCAAGGTCGTGGGGCAGGACGAGGCCGTGGATGCCATCGCCAACGCGCTTCGGCGGTCGCGGGCCGACCTGAAAGACCCGAAGCGGCCCATCGGATCGTTCCTGTTTCTGGGGCCGACCGGCGTGGGCAAGACCCATCTGGCGAAGACGCTGGCGGAGTTCATGTTTGGCGATCCGGAGGCACTCATCCAGATCGACATGAGCGAGTACATGGAGAAGTTCAACGTCTCGCGGCTCATGGGTTCACCCCCGGGCTATGTCGGTTACGAGGAGGGCGGGCAGCTGACGGAGAAGGTCCGCCGCCGGCCGTACAGCGTGGTGCTTTTCGACGAGGTGGAGAAGGCGCACCCGGACGTGTGGAACATCCTGCTGCAGATCCTTGAGGACGGCGTGATTACGGACAGCTTCGGTCGGCGGGTGGATTTCCGCAACACGGTGTTGATCCTGACGTCGAACGTGGGCGCGGAGCTCGCGAAGAAGCAGGCCGCGATGGGCTTCGGGCCACGGACGCAGGCCGACGACTACGATTCGATGAAGTCGGCCCTGCTGGACGACGCCAAGCGCATCTTCAAGCCGGAATTCCTCAACCGGCTGGACGAGATCATAGTGTTCCGTGCGCTGGGGAAGGAGCAGATGCGGCAGATCGTGGACTTGGAAGTCAACAAGCTGGTCGAGAGGCTGCAGTTCAAGGAGATCGCGCTGGAACTCGAGGAGGCGGCGAAGGATTTCCTGATTGAGAAGGGCTATGCGCCCGAGTACGGCGCGCGGCCGCTGCGAAGGGCTATCGAGAAGCACCTGGAGCATCCGATCGCCGAGGAGATCCTCAAAGGGGCGATCAAGCCGACGAGCGTGGTGAAGGTGGTGTTGCAGGAGGGCGATCTGAAGTTCCGCGTGGCGGATGCGCCCTCGGCCCAGGAGGCGGTGAAGCTTCCCAGCGGCGACCGGGAGGGGGGAGGCAAGGCTCCGGCGGCCTGATCACGTGGCCCTGTGGGTGGGCCGGGTGGCAAGAGCGCGATCTCGTGGGTGGAGCCGGTGTCATCTGTCGATGCTGATGGCGCGGTTGCGGTGGCGCGGGTGATGTCCCAGCGCTGGGGCGGGGGTTTTGTTCGGGAGATTATCGGCTGGCAGCGTGGGCAGCCGATCCTGTGCTTCCGGAGGGCGGCTGTGTCCGATGGGGCGCGAAGGCTGTATATCTCGGCGGGGATACACGGTGACGAGCCCGCGGGGCCAATCGCGTTGGCCGCCCTACTGGAGGAGGGTTTCGATTTCTGCGGCTTGGATGCCGTGCTTTTTCCGGCGCTGGCGCCCGATGCGCTGGTGGCAGGTTCGCGGACGAACATCGTCGGTATTGATTTGAATCGTGACTATCGTGATCCCCAGACCGATGAGGCGAGGGCACACCTCGTGGCGCTCTCGGGGCAGGGGGATTTCGATCTGGCAATCTGCCTCCACGAGGACTGGGAGGCGGAGGGCAGCTACATCTACGAGGTTGTCCGCGCGGGGCGGATCGGCATGGCGAAGGCGCTGCTCGGGGCGATGGCGTCGCACATCGGGCCGGACGGGCGGGACGAAATCGACGGCCATCGCGCGGAGGGCGGGATCATCCGCCCGGGGATGCGCGCCGCAGAGCGCCCCGATTGGCCCGAGGCGATCTTCTTATTCGAGAACCACTGTCCGATCGTCTACACCCTCGAGACCCCCTCGGGATTCGTTCTGGATCGGCGCGTGGCCGCGCATCGCGCGGCGGTACTGCGGGCGTGCGAGATCCTTGCGGGGTGCGCGCGGTGACGGGGGCGTCTCCCGTCGCGGCATGCAGCCCGGGCTAGGGGACGTCGATTCTCGGCTTGTGCGGCATGCCAGTTGGAGCAACGTGCAAGGCGTTGAAGTGCGCAACGTCGGTTCATTCGAGGTGCAGGGCTATCGGGCGTGGGACGTCGGGGCCCGATGGCGGTAGTCGCGCTGGAATCAAAGCGCCGCGCATCGGTGCGGTCTCGATTATCGTATTCATTTGGGGATTGGCGCCCATGTGGGCTGCCGAAGGCGCATCGGAAACGGGGCCCGCCTTCGTGGAAGTGTCCACTGCGGGCGAATTGCAGGCTGCCGTCGCGCGGGTTTCGAAACTGGGCGGCGCCATAAGGTTGAGACCCGGATCGTATGCCGTCGATGGCACCATCGAATTCAAGGGCGCGCATCGGATCGCGTTGTTTGGCAGCGGCTGGAGCACCATTCTGAAGAAGCGCGGCGACGGAGACGCGATCAGATTTGAGGGCGCGGGTTTTTGCGTGGTGCGCGATCTGTGGATCCGCGGGGACAAGGCGGCGAAAGTCGGCTCTGGCATAGTCTTTCGAAACTCGAGCTCCTGCAAGGTGGAGGGCTGCCAGGTCACCGAGTTTCCGGTGGACGGCGTGCGCCTCGAGGGCGATGAAGGCCGACCGATCTCGTCGAACACGGTGCGCGACTGCCATCTTCTGGGCAATCGCGAGGCCGGGCTCTCGAGCGTCTGCAACAACGACTTTTACATCGTGGGGAATCAGTTTGGCACCCATGGCGCGGCCCCGCGTGCGGGGTGCGTCCTCGATCGTTCATCGGCGGGGACATACTCTATGAACTATCACTGGGGCAACGTGAACGCGCTGCGGATCACCGGGGGCTCGAGCTTCAACCGGTTGGAGAACAACCGCTTCGAGGAGAGCCGTGAGACTGCGGTTGTCATGGGCGAGCTGCGGGTGGGCGGCATTTGCCGGTACAACATTTTTGCGGGGAACACATTCCACTCCAATTCGCAAGACAAACCCGGGGAATTTGCCGCCATGACCGCGAGCAACGCCAAGGCGATTACGTTCACCGGAAACCAGTTTTTCAGCTGGAATGCCACCGCCTACAAACATCGCTCCAGCCTGGTGCTCGGCTCCGGCTGCACGCGCTGGATCATCACCGGGAACATCTTCGATCACAACACCGGAACGCCGCTCCTGTATGATGGGGGCGCGCAGATCATCGTGAGGGATAATCTCACGGATTCGGAACAGTGATCCGGGGCGTGGCGCAGGCAATCCTGCATGCGGCGTGGTGCGGGGCGGTTGGTGGTGGGCGGGATGGTCCGCCACACGGCGGACGGCGCGGGGGCGGAACTCTCGTCTGGTGCCTGCACTTTTTCTGGCGCCGGGGCGTGTTCGGGCTAGGAGTCTTTAAAGGTTTGATAGTCGATGGGCATAAGACTCGACAGTTTGGTGCAGTACGCGGACCGCCTGCTGCGGCACGGCGGTGTTGGCGATTGGCCGGGGGCGCGCAATGGCCTGCAGTTGGAGAACGGCGGGCGGGTGACGCGCATCGCCGCGGCGGTCGATGCGCACGAGGGGACGATTCGGATGGCGCTGTCGGTGGGCGCGGATCTGCTGGTGGTGCATCATGGCCTTTTCTGGTCGGAGCTGGTTCCGATCACGGGGCCGTGCTACCGGAAACTCGAGGCGGCGATCCGGGGTGGTCTTGCGGTATATTCGTCGCACCTGCCGCTGGATTTGCATCCGACCATTGGGAACAACGTATTGCTGTGTCGGGCGCTGGGGCTGGGGGTTGGCCGACCGTTTTTTGAGGAGAAAGGCGCGAAGGTTGGCCGATTGGTGGTGACACGGGTCGGGCGGGATGCGTTGGTGAGCAGGATGAGGGCAGCGCTTGGCGGCGCGGCGCGAGTCGCCGGGGCCGGGCCGACGACGTGTCGGAGAATCGGGGTGGTGAGCGGCGCGGCGGGCGATGCGGTGGCGCGGGCGGTGGCCGAGGGCATCGACACACTCATCACGGGGGAGGGCGCCCATTGGACCCACGGTTTGGCGGTCGAGCTTGGGGTCAACATCTTGTATGGCGGTCACTACGCGACCGAGACATTCGGCGTGAAGGCGCTCGCGGCCAGGATGGGGCGCCGATTCCGGTTGCCTTGGGAGTTCCTGGACGCGCCGAGCGGGCTGTGAGGTTTGCAGGTGGGCACAGGGAAGTCGTTTTCGGGGAGGGTTGCGATCGTTGGCGCGGGCGCGGTGGGACTCTACTACGGGGGGTGTCTTGCGCGTTCGGGTCTCGATGTGCATTTCCTGATGCGCGGCGATTATAATCATGCGCGGGAGCACGGCGTCGCGATCGAAAGCCCGCGGGGCGATTTCACTATCTTCCCGGCCCACTGTCATCGTGCGCCGGGCGAGATTGGCCCGTGCGAACTGGTCATCGTGGCGACCAAGGCCACGGCGAATGCGTCCCTGCCGGGGCTGGTGGGTCCACTGGTGGGGGCGGGGACGGCCATCCTGACGCTTCAGAACGGTCTGGGGAACGAGGATTGGTTGGCGTCGCACTTCGGTCCATCGAGGGTCATGGGGGGCCCGTGTTTCGTTTGCCTGAATCGGGTGGGGCCGGCGCGCGTGGCGCACCTTGACCACGGGCTGGTGATGCTTGGAGAGTATCAGGGCCCGGCGGGCGAACGCGCGAGACAGATTGCGGGTGCCATGACAAGGGCCGGGGTACCGTGTGAGGTGACCGACGACCTGGCGCTGATCCGCTGGAAGAAGCTGGTTTGGAACGTCCCCTTCAATGGCCTCGCCATCGCGGAGGGCGGGGCGACCGTCGCCGACGTGCTGGCGGATGCCAGATTGCTGGCGCGGGCCAGGGGGCTGATGGCGGAGATTGTGCGGGCGGCGGGCCGCCTGGGGCACGCGATACAGCCGGCTTTTGCGGACGATATGGTGGAGCGCAGCCGAACGATGGGGCCGTATCGGCCCTCGAGCCTTTTGGACTATATCGCTGGGCGGGACGTGGAGGTTGAGGCGATCTGGGGCGAGCCGCTGCGGCGGGGGCGGTCGGCGGGCGTCGCGATGCCAGAATTGGAGGCGTTGTATTCGCGCCTGAAGGCGCTGTGTCCGGGATCCTGAGGAGATGGCATGACGCAAGAGAACAGAGAAGGGGGCGCGAGTCGGTGGAATGGTCCGGGGGCGGTGTTCTGGTGGACCGTGGCCGGATGGTTTGTCCTGGATCAGGTCACAAAACTGGCGGCGTCAGCTTGTCTGAAGGATATGCCTCCGCTGGTGATCGTGCCGGACTTCTTGCAGTTCATCTTCAGCACCAACACGGGCGCGGCGTTCGGGGTCTTGCGTAATTCGCCAGTGCTGCCGGTGCTGACGGTAGTGATCCTGTTCTGGATGATCTGGTTGGGGAGGGGTCTCGACTGGCGGGACTGGGTGGCGCAGCTGGGCGCGGGGATGGTGTTAGCCGGGGCGGCGGGCAACCTCTGCGATCGCGCGCGACTGGGACACGTGGTGGACTTCATCGATTTTTTCGTGGCGGCGTGGGACTGGCACTATGCCACGTTCAACATCGCGGACACCGGCATTTGTGTCGGACTGGCCTTGGTGTTATGGTCCGAAACCAGACGTGGAAGGAAAAGGCATGAGCCCACAGCAGGAAAAGGTGCTTGAGTTAAAGCGCGCCAAGAACGCAGTCATTCTGGCGCACAACTATCAGGTGCCCGAGATCCAGGACGTCGCCGATTTCGTGGGTGACTCGCTGGGCCTGTCCTATCGTGCCAAGGAGGCGCGCGCGGACATCATCGTCTTCTGCGGGGTCCATTTCATGGCGGAGACCGCGAAGATAGTGAATCCGGGCAGGAGGGTTCTGATACCGGACATGGAGGCGGGTTGCTCCCTGTCCGACAGTTGTCCCGCCGATGCGCTCGGGGCGTTTCTGAAGAAGCACCGCGACAAGAACTACTATGTGGTGGCCTACATCAATTGCAGCGCGGCGGTGAAGGCGATGAGCGATGTCATCTGCACATCGGGCAATGCAGTGAAGATCGTGGGCCGCGTGCCGGCGGGCCGAGAGATCCTCTTCTTGCCGGACCGCAATTTGGGGGAGTGGGTCCAGGGGCAGACGGGCCGGCCCATGCGGCTGTGGGAGGGCGACTGCTACGTGCACGTCGAATTCACGCACCAGAGCATCCTGGCCGCGCGGGAGAAGCACCCGGGGGCGCCCGTGGTGGCGCACCCCGAATGCACCCGGGCGGTGCGGACGCTGGCGGACGAGATCTGCAGCACCGAAAAGATGGTGTCGTTTTGCCGAGATCACCCGGCGAAGGCGTTCATCATCGCGACCGAGGGCGGGATGTTGCACAGGTTGCGGAAGGAGATACCGGGCAAAGAGTTCATCGCCGGGCCCACGGACCAGTGCGCCTGCGCGGAGTGCAAATACATGAAGATGAATACGCTTGAGAAAGTCCGCGACGCCCTGTTGACCGGCGGGCCTGAGATCCTGCTGCCCGAAGAGCAGCGTGCCCGCGCTCTGGTGCCGATTGAACGCATGCTTGAATGGAGCCAGAATTGATGTTTTGATAAGTGAGGCCGGATGGCTGGCCTGCCGATGGAACCGATCAAAAAGGCTGGGGTGCACCCGGACGATGTGAGGAACGCTGATATCGCGGGCAGTTTGGGGGGCGATCTTCCCCCGGTTCGGGCCCCATTTCGGGTCACCGAAGGGGAGGCGGTGCCCTGGGCTGTGAGGCGCGTGGGTGATGCGTACTGGCCCGCGGGAACGCTACCACCAGAGGAGCCCGTGTCCGAACCCGCGACGGGCGTTGCCGCGAGCGAACCATCCGATGCGGGGAGGGTTGAGTCCATTGCGCCGCCGTCGCCGCCGGTCCCGGTGGGTCCGCCGAGCGGGGCGACCGCCGTTCCGCCTGATGCGGTGGTGACGGCGGGGGCTAGTGTGCCGGGCGCGGGGACCGCCCCGCAGGCGGAGAGCGTCGCGGGGGTGGCCTCATCCCCGGTGGTCGCAGGTGGATCGTGGGGCGAGGCCGGAGGTTTCCCACGGCCGCCCAAGAGCCGCGCCGAGGTGGTGGCGCGCGGCCCGATTTTCGTGGAGGCCCTGAAGGATCCGCTGAGCATTGTGATGGCAGTGTTGCTTGGTGGGTTGGCGGGCGGTTTCGGGGCGTACTTGGGCTGGCGATTGGGTGCGGAGCAAGAGGCGAAGCTGGTTCGCGGGGAGGCGGAGAAGCAGGTCAATGCGGTGCGGGCGGAAAGCGAGGCGCGCCAGAAAGATTTGGACAATAAACTGCGGGCGGCCGAGGGGCGGGTCGCGGATATTGCACGCGCGAATGCGGTCTTAGAAACGCAGGGCAGAGAGCGCGCCAATGCGCTCGCGGAAGCCCGGGCGGCATCGGCGGCGTTGCAGGGGCAGATGGATGCCCTCAAGAAGGCCCAGGCCGAGGGGGAAGGGGCGGCGGGACGAGTGGCAGATCTCGTGACCTTGCGCACCGAACAGGAGCGCTTGCAGGGGTTGCTGCTCGGGGCGGTTGGGGACACTTGCGAGGTGGGAACGGACGGGCCGTACGTCTTCGTTCGACCGAAAGTCCCGCTCTATGGCGAGGGTTCGGGCAAGCCGGCGGAGGCGGTGGTCGATGCGATGAAGAAAGTGGCGGGGGTCGTGAAGGCATACGACGGGCCATATCGCCTGCATGTCGAGGGGCACACGGACGCGAGCCCCGGTCCGACCGTCGCCGGGCAGGGGTCGAATCTGTACGCGGGCGCGATGCGGGCGCTAGAGATTGCGCAGGTGTTTGCGGATGCCGGAATCCCTGCGTCGAAGATGGCGCTGCTCTCGGAAGGTGAGGCGTTTCCTCGGCGGGCCGGGAAGGATGCGGAGTCGGTGAAGGTCAATCGCCGTGTCGAACTCGTGTTTGCGCCCAGCCGGAAGGTCGAGATCGTTGCGGCGGAGGTTTCGCCGCCCGGTGGGGGGGCGGGGACGGCGGCCGTCCCGAAGGCGGTTCCGGTCAAGCCCGAGACGGGCGCGCAAGCGCAATCCGGGGGTACGACGAGCTCGGCGCCGCCAGCCGCGGCGCGGGAACCTGCGCCCGTTGCTCCGGCGGTCATCAAAGCGGAGACCACTCGCGAGGGTGCGCAACCGACCCGGTGAGCTCGCGACTGTCCCAATCGCTCATAGCTGTTCGGAGAGAAGCGGATGAAGATCTTACTGGTGGGTCTTGACGGTCCTACCGCCGCGTTGGTGGGCGGCTGGCTCAGCGAGATGGGGCATGGCGTGGAGTCCTGCGCATTGGGCGAGGAGAGGTTGGCGGCCAATCGTGGGCGGCCCGATGTGATTTTGATGCGGACTGATGCGCCCGAAGCATTGACACAATTTGCGGGGTGGCTCAGGGCGCGGCATCGGCTGGCGGAAGCTCGCATGATGGCCGTTTTGCCTGAGGCCGGCAAGCCGGGCGCGGTGGAGTACCTCCGGGCCGGGGCGAACGAGGTTCTGGCGTCTCCGATTGCCCGGGTAGATCTTGGGGTTCGACTTGCCATCATCGGGGCCGAAGGCGGGCTACGGGCGCAGCTTGCGCGCGCCGAGAGCGCGGCCGCTGCGGCGAAGGCGGAGTTGGACGGGCTCAAGAAGAACGCCTCGGATGCCGCGGCGGCCGCGGCAGAGGCGGAGCGGGAGAGGGGACGGTTGGCCGAAGATCTTGTGCGGGCGAGGGCCGAGTTGAAGGAGGAGGCTGCCCGGTCGACCGATTTGGACCGCAACTTGGAAGACGTCAGGAGGCGGCTCGAGAAGGCCCTGGGGGATCTTTCGGCGGAAACAAAGCGCGGGTCGGATCTCTTGGTGAGAGCGGGGCGCGCGGCACTGCTCGAAAAGGAGGTGGAAGATCTCCGGACTGCGCTCGCGGATTTGCACGAGAAGACCAAGGCATCCGAGGCGCGGGCATCGACGGATGGCGCGATGGCCGAGGCGTTGGACAAGGCGCGGAGCGAACTGCGGGCGCTGAGGGTGGAGTTCGGTGAGGCGCAACGCCTGCCGATGCGTTTGTGTGAGGCGGTGGGCTCGGCCCTGCCGGAGGGGCTGTTGCTCCTGGAGCAAACCCCGGAGAAAAGCGAGCCCACGGTGGTCTTTGCAAATCCTGGCTTCGAGTTGCTCACAGGCCGGAAGCGGGGAGACCAGATGGGCGAACCCCTGTGGTTTTCTGCGACGGATGTCGATCTGGACTGGAAATCCAGGCAGCCGTCCATGTTCCATCGGGAGGAGCCCAAGGAGGGCGGGGGCACGCGACGATTGCGCGCCGAGGTGTTGCCGGTGCCGGGCGTCGTGGGGGGGCGGGCGCTCTGGGTGATGATCCTCACTGAGGAGGTGACGCAAGTCCTAGTGCGAGCGCAAGGCACGTCCTTGTCGGCGAAACTCTCGACCCAGACGCTGCCATCGGCCGCGGGAGCCGGGGCGCGGAGGGTGCTGCTGGTGCGAGACGCGGGACCGTTGAACCCGCGGCTGGCGGGCGTGCTGCGCGATTCGGGCTTTCAGGTTTCCATCGGGGAACCGAACAGCGGTGTGATGGAAAAGGCGCAGGAGGGTGATTTCGATCTCGTGGTACTTGAGATCAACCGGCCGGGATCAGGGGGGCCGGGCATGCTGCGACTGATGAGGCAGCGACTGCCGAAACAACGGGTCATGGTCGTCAGCCGCCTGCTCACCCTGAGGCAGAAGCAGGAGGTGGAGCGCCTCGCTGTCGATGACATCTTGACCGAGGAATTGAGCGGTTCGGAATTATTGAAGCGGGTCGAGGCGGTGCTCGCGGCGGTCGGGTGAGGGCACCCGATTCTTGGGCCGCTGGTCGGCCATGCCGCTTGACGACTCCCGGATCGCTGGCATTATCAGTAAGTTATGTGGGTGACCACGCTGCAGGCCGCCGTGGCGGGGCTATATCTTGGTGCGGTGCCCGCGCCTGGGACCTGGAATTGGAATCTCTTCGAACTCGAAGGGCGGGATTACGTTTCGGTGGATCAGGTGGCGGAGTTCTACCGGCTGCCTCAGCCGGCCCGGAGCGGCGACTCGGTCAAACTCGGCACGGGTGACAAGGGCGTGGAGCTTTGGGTGTCTCGCAAGGAGGCGGTGGTCAACGGGGTACGATTCTCGCTGTGTTTTCCGGTGACCGAGCACCGCGGGCAGCCGATGCTTTCGCGCAAAGATCTGGTGAAGGTTTTCGAACCGCTGATGCGTCCGGAGCGGATTCCCTTTGGCAAGGCCTTCAAGACCGTCGTGATAGATGCCGGCCACGGCGGCGGCGACCGGGGCGCGCGGAGCCGATGGAGCACGGAGGAGGCGCAGCTGACATTGAGTGTCGCCAAGCGCCTCAGGCCCCTTCTGGAGGCGGCGGGTTTCAAAGTCGTGATGACGCGCATCCGCGACGAATTCAAGGAACTGGCGGACAGGGCCGCGGTGGCGGAAAACTACGAGAACAGCATCTTCGTCAGCCTCCATTTCAACTCTGGGGATTCTGCGGCGCGGGGCGTGGAGACGTACGCGCTGGCGCCGGCGGGCTCGCCGTCGACGGCGTCCGAGAGGTTGCGGATGTCTGATTTCCAGTCGTTCGCCGGCAACGCGAATGACGGCAACAACGTGCTGCTGGCGGCTGCGGTCCACCGGCGCATGAGCCAGCTTTGGGGCAATGCAAAGTTGGACCGGGGCGTGAAGAGGGCCCGTTTCGTGGTGTTGTACCAGTGCAAGCGTCCCTCGATTCTGATCGAGGGGGGGTTCGTCTCAAATCCAGAAGACGGGAAGTTGATCTCCAACCCCGATTTCCAATTGCGGATGGCCGAGCACATCAAGCTCGGAATCCTCGATTACCAGTCGCTCCTGAACGAGGGCGTCCAGTACGAGCCGGGCATGATGATCGTGATGAATCGCGAGGCCGAGGCGGTGGAAGTGCCGATGGTCGAAACATCGCCGACGGCGATGATCCCGAGGGGTGGGCTGCCGATCACGACGGTGGCCATCGGGACGAACATCCTGGATGTTACGCCGTTCCGCCCGGTGGATTTCTAGTGTCGCTGGTCGGGTGACATGGGCGGGTTTGTCTGAGGGTTATCATGGGGCAGGAATGTCGAGCGGCGGGGGGGCGGGAGAATCCATGGCTGAGCCTGCTGCTGAACATAGTCGTCCCCGTTGCGGTGCTGAATAAGCTGAGCGAGCCGGGTCGGCTGGGGCCGTCGGGCGCCCTGATGCTGGCGCTGGTGTTCCCATTGAGTTACGGTGTCTGGGATCGGATCAAGAGGCGACAATGGAATCCCATGTCGCTGATCGGCCTTGCGAGCATCCTGCTCACGGGTGGCATAGGCCTGCTGCGGCTGGATCGGATGTGGATTGCGGTTAAGGAAGCGGCGATCCCGCTTGTGTTCGGAGGGGCCGTGCTGGGTTCACTCAGGACGCGGAAGCCACTGGTCCGATCCCTGCTGCTCAATCCGTCGGTGATCGACATCGGGGCCGTGGAGCGCGCGCTGGCCGAGCGAGATGCGCGGGCGGATTTCGATGCGCTGCTGGTCCGGGGTTCGTGGATGGTGGCGGCGTCTTTTCTGTTGAGCGCCTGCCTCAACTTCGCCCTTGCCACTTGGGTCTTGCAAAGCAATCCGGGGACGCCCGAGTTCAACCAGGAGTTGGGCCGGATGACGGCCCTGAGCCTCCCGGTGATCACCCTGCCGTGTCTCGTGGTGACAGTGGTTGCGCTGTGGTACATCCTCAGGGGCTTGGAGCGGGCGACGGGGCTCGCGCTCGATGTGATTCTGCATGGCGCCTCGCCCCGAGCGTCGGCCGACACTGCCGACGAGGCATCCCCCCGGTAAGCACTCAGGCGCCGTCGTTGTCGTTTTGGGTCAGGTGGAGGACTCGTTTCCACCACGGGGCGGGCGCCGGATGGAGATTGCCCAGGAGGCGCCGGGCGACCGCGCGCACCGCCTTGGACAACGGCTTGTTGGGGGCCGTCATGACGAAGGGGACGCCCTTGTTGACGGACTCGATGGCCGTGGTGGGGTCAAAAGGCAGGACGCAGGCGACCGGTGAGTTGAGTATGCGCTCCGCATCCGCCAACTGGATCAGGGGGAGTTCGCTCTCGCTGACCAGGACGGTCACGATCCGCGCGGGGTCCAGTCCGTCCTGGGTTAATTCGTCGATGAAGGCGGCGCCCTGCTGGAGGCGTATGAGGTCGAATCCGATCATGACCACGATCGCGTCGGTCATGTCGAGCATGGAGCGGGCCGAGCCGGTTAGGCCGGCCGGGGTATCGACGATGGTGAACTCGTGTTGCTCGCGGGTGAAATTCACGAGCCGCTGAATGAAATAGGGCGTGAGGGAGTCGTTCTGGAGCGTGCCAGAGCGGGGCGCCGGGATGATGTTGACCCCGGTGGAGTGGCGGACCAGGACGTTGCCGATCATCTCGCGCTCGATGTCCTCGGCGGCCAGGGCGAGGTCGCCGACGCTGTAGTGGGGATGGATGTCCAGCAGGGAGGCGATGTCGCCGCCGTCGCTGTTCAGGTCGACGAGGCAGACGGAGTGATCGCGCGTTGCGAGGGAGACGGCGAGGTTGCACGCCAGCAGGCTGCGGCCGCAGCCACCCCTCGGGCCCGTGCAGACCACGACCTTGCGCTGGCTAGCGACAACCGTGGGCTCCTGCGTCGGGACCGATTTTGACGCGATATGTGATCGCAGGGTATGCTGGTGTTCGGTCACGTGATTGAGTTGTTCCAGGAGACTGTCCAGAGGGGCGGGGTAGGTAATGAACCCCGCGATCCCGGCGTGCAGGAGGTCTCTCCAGCGGGTGTCCACCCGGATCCATCCGGTCGTCATGAGGATCACCGAGACCTCGGGCAGCTCATCGGCGAGGGTCTCGGCGACCCTGAGGCAATCCACCACCTGGACGGTGTCCTTGAGCAAGACCACGTCGGGCGTGTGCCGGCGGGCTAGGTTCAGGCATTCCGCGCCATCCCGGGCGACCCCCACCAGCTCCATCGATATCCGCTGGGATAACGCCCAGTGGAGACTGGCCGATTCGTTCCTGTCGTCATCGACGATCAGGATTCGCACCGAATGACGCGCGGCACCCACCGCCGAACCGGTACCGCTCATTGAACGGGTTTCGGTGTGCCTCTTCGGCGTCGGCGGGGGCACCGCGGCCACGCGCACCTCCCCAGACGGGCCATCCGCGCTATGGCCGTTCAAAGCCTCGGAAAGCTCCGGGATGACGGCCGTCTCCACCCGCGACGGCACCTCGACATTGCGCGTCCCTAGCATGGATTCCCTCGAGTTAAAAAAGTTAGCGCCGCTTCGCTTCGACAGTCCTTTCGTCCGTATGGATCGTTCGTCTCAGCAGGACCAAATAACGCCCACAAAAGGACGTTTGTCAAGATAAAATCGCGATTGCACGCACGATTCGAGCAATGAAATCGCTTATGAAATGGGCCAGTTACTTGGGTTCGAAGGAGTTGCGGAGTGAGTATTGAGGATCGTCAGGGAAGCTTGGGGGCTTTGGGGTCGACATAGATATGGCCGCCTTGGGTGCGGAACTCCTGGGCTTTTTGGTCGAGGGCAGATTGGAGTGCGACGTTTGGGTCGATGCGATTTTCGGCGGCGAAGCGGCGGAGGTCCTCGGTGATTCGCATGGAGCAGAACTGGGGGCCGCACATGGAGCAGAAGTGGGCGGTTTTGGCGGAGTCGTGGGGGAGGGTGGCGTCGTGGAAGGCGCGCGCGGTATCGGGGTCGAGGCCGAGGTCGAACTGGTCTTGCCAGCGGAATTCGAAGCGGGCCTTGGAGAGGGCGTTATCGCGGTATTGGGCGCCGGGGTGGCCTTTGGCGAGGTCGGCGGCGTGGGCGGCGATTTTGTAGGCGATGACGCCGTGGCGGACGTCGTCGCGGTTGGGGAGGCCGAGGTGCTCTTTTGGGGTGACGTAGCAGAGGAGGGCGCAGCCATACCAACCGATGAGGGCGGCGCCGATGGCGCTGGTGATGTGGTCGTAGCCTGGTGCGATATCGGTGGTGAGGGGCCCGAGGGTGTAGAAAGGGGCCTCGTGGCACCATTCCAGTTGTCTCTGCATGTTCTCCTGGATGAGGTGGAGGGGGATGTGGCCTGGACCCTCGTTCATGACTTGGACGCCGTGGTCCCAGGCGCGGCGGGTCAATTCGCCCTGCGCCCTCAACTCGGCGAACTGGGCCTCGTCGTTGGCATCGGCGATGGATCCTGGGCGGAGGCCGTCGCCGATGGAGAAGGCGACGTCATAGGCGGCCATGATCTGGCAGATGTCGTCCCAATGGGTAAAGAGGAAATTCTCCCGGTGGTGGGCGAGGCACCATTTCGCCATGATCGAGCCGCCGCGGGAGACGATGCCGGTCATGCGGCGTGCGGTGAGGTGGATGAAGCGGAGCAGGACGCCGGCGTGGATGGTGAAGTAGTCGACGCCCTGCTCGGCCTGTTCGACGAGCGTGTCGCGGAAGATTTCCCACGTGAGTTCCTCGGGTTTTCCGCCGGCATTTTCGAGGGCCTGATAGATGGGGACGGTGCCGATGGGCACGGGGCAATTGCGGAGAATCCACTCGCGGGTGCTGTGGATGTCGCGCCCCGTGGAGAGGTCCATGACCGTATCGGCGCCCCATCGGGTGGCCCAGCGCATCTTTTCGACCTCCTCTTCGATGGATGAGGTCACCGCGGAGTTGCCGATATTGGCGTTGATCTTAACCAGGAAATTGCGCCCGATGATCATGGGCTCGAGTTCGGGGTGGTTGATGTTGCACGGGATGATGGCGCGGCCGCGGGCGACCTCGTCCCGGACGAATTCGGGGGTTATTCGTTTTGGTGTTTCCGCATTCGGAGTTGGGTGGTCGGGGGCGTGCTGGTGGAGGAGCGAGTCTCGGGGCACATCGGGGCCGAGTTCTTCCAGGAGGAGTTCGAGTCCCTGGTTTTCGCGTATGGCGACGAATTCCATTTCAGGCGTGATGATGCCTTGGCGGGCGTACCAGAGCTGGGTGACGGGGTGATCGGCGGAAGCGCGGAGGGGTTTTCGGGTGATGCCGGGGCTTTTCGGGCGGGCGCCGGGCGGGAGCCGGTGGCGGCGTGGGCCGTCATCCTCGGGTCGGTGGGTGCGTCCGGCGAAGGGGGCGACGTCGCCCCGGGCGAGTATCCATGTTTTGCGGAGGGGCGGGAGGCCGTCCGCGACTTTGCCGTGGAACGCGGGATCGCCCCAGGGGCCGGAGGTATCGTAGATGCGGACGGGTTGGTTTTCGATGGATCCAGAGGGGCCGGGCGTGGGCATCAGATGGACTTCGCGCATGGGGATGCGGATTTTTGGATAGAGTCGGCCGGCGATGTAGATGCGGCGCGGGGCGGACAGGGGAGTGTTGGTCTTGGCGGTTGCCGCACGGGGCGAGCGCCGCTGGCGGATCTTCGCACCCTGTCTTTTGCCATTTCCCGTCGGCCGTGTCTTGCGCGCGCCATTACGATGCTGTTTTGCCATGTCGCTTCTGTCTCCTGCGATACGAACAGGCCCCTGCGCGGCGAGATGTCGAGGGGCGGGACGCGAGCCGCGGCTGTCGCCGTGATGCTGGTTCCTGCAACGCACTCACTTTCCTACGCCGGCATGACCCGGTTCAGGTTCCAAGGGTCGTCCGCCGGGGTGACGGACCTCTCAGGCCGGGAGGCCTCCCCTATGAGCCTATGAGCAACGATGATGCCAGAATGAACTGGAGTCAAGGAGCGTCCGGCGGCCCGCGGGCGCTGGGCGGCGCCGATTCTATTGTGGGTTTCGATCCGGGTTGCATGCGCGCGGGCGCGCGACAGAGTAGGGGTGTGCACGCCCGGGCATACATCGTGACGGTTGTTTTGTGGCTTTTTGCCGGAGGCGCGCCGACCCTTGGTGTCGTGGGCGCGGCGGCGGTCGGGCCGTCGGGCTCACGGATGTTGCCTTGGCGTGACGAGGCGGACATCGGGCCGGACGCGGCGAGGCTTCGTCGCACACTCGCGGAGCTTTGCGTCACGGAGTTGCGGGACATCTCTTTCGAGGGAAATCTCGTGGGTGCCGTGCACACACTTGGGGAGGCCTATCGGCGGGCTAGGGGCAGAGGGTTGTCGCTCCTGATCAGGGCCGGCGAAGGGCGGAGGTTCTCGGGCGCCGGGGGTCCCCATGTGCGCATGAAGCATCGGTCCACGACGGTGGCGAGGGCGATGGATGACCTCTGCCGGCAGGCGGATCTGTTCTGGGAGGTCACGCCCATCGGGATCGTTTGTTTTGACGCGTGGAATCTGGAGCAATCGCGGAGGCGGATGGCACCCGGTGATCTGGCGCGGGCTGAGGCGGAGTTGGTCGAGGCACAGAAGGCGGGTGATGAGGCGGGGGTCTGGCGGCGCGCCGAGGCATGTGCTTGGGCTTACGCCCATAGGAATGGAGGGACCGAAGAGCCCGGTCCGTTCCTGGAAGTGTCCGAGGGTGTGGCCCCTTTGAGCGCGGAGGAGGTGCGGCGGGGTTTTGATTCCCACCTCCAGGAGCTGAAAAAGCGGAAGTGGTGGGCGGTGGGGCTCGATCCGACGCGGACCGGCCGGTTGCCGCGCGAGGTGGGTATCGCGATCCAGGGGTGCGTGGGGGCAGAGCGCGCGAAATTGCCGTGCTGGGAGGAGGGGCTGCAATTCGCGAGGGAGGCGGCCGATTACATAATGTGGACGCAAAACTGCGGCGGCAAGGGGGTTGTTCCGTTCCCGCTTTGTCGCAGTGGTGATGCGGCATTTGTGTCCGCCGGGGGCTTCATCTCGCGCGTCGCATCAAACACCGGGGCATCGCACAATGGCTGGGTGGTCGATGACCTGGGCGATGGCAGCCTTCAGGTGGACAATAGCCATTGCGGGGTGGCGCTCTACGAACTCTACGAGGCAACAAAGGAACCCAAGTTCTTTGATATGGCCTGCGAGGCTGCGGGCTGGGCGATGGTCGAGCCAATCGCGCCGAACTGGGTGTATAATGGCATGACCGTTTATCTGCTGGGCTGGGCCTACGATGCGACCGGCGATAACCGCTATCTTGAATCGGCCCGACGAAGGCTGCGGCTGGGGATCTTGCCCGGGCAGGTCCTGCGAGGGCCGCTCGCCGGGCGGTGGGCCGATCCGCGGAATTCGGGCGCCGCCGAGCATTTCACGTTTGTACTCGCCCTGGCCCAGTGGCTGGCAGCCATTCCAAGGGATGATCCGGATCGGGCGATGTGTGCCGGGGCGATGCGGGCGGCGCTGAAGGCATGGCAGGCGGAATTGACGGCCGGCAAACTGCCGGATACGGACTGTGTCCTGGACGCGCTCGTGGCGGTCGAGCGAGTCCGGTTGCTCCAGTCCGATTTGACGGATTTCGACGACTGTGGCGTGACGGAGGCACTGGGGCGCTATGAGCGCGTTGGGGCCGAGGCGCTCCGGGCAGGCAGGCTTGCGTTTGGGCCGAGTGCCTGGGCGCGACTGCTGGAATTGAAAGCGCGCGGGCCTCGCCTCGAGCGTCCGCGTTTCAGGGTGAAACGCCGTTGAAGGCTTGATCCCAGAACCCGGAATTTCACAGCCGGCAGGCTGTGAAACATCCGAGCCAGATCCCATCCGGCGGCTGCCGGACCACCGGGGAGGAAAATCGTAGCGAAGCCGATCGCCAAAGGCGATTTTACCAACATTCCGGCTTCGGCCCTCGCTCGGCCGCCACGGGCGGGACGCCCGTGCCACAGGACCGTGGCATGGGCATCTTGCCCATGGCCCGCCGCCGAAGGGCGCAAGCCCTTCGCTACGCAGTCGATTCGCCCTATTTTCGAACTAGTTGCGGATCACCAGTTCCCCCTGCAAATAGGGACCGAGGACCTGAGGTAACCTGACGGAACCGTCGGGTTGCTGGCCGGTCTCCAGGAGGGCGACCACCAGGCGCGCGAGGGCGGTACCGGAGCCGTTGAGGGTGTGGCAGAAGCGATTCTTGCCATCCGTGCCTTTGAAGCGAAGGTTCATGCGGCGGGCTTGGAAGTCCTCAAAATTCGAGCAAGAGGACACCTCAAGGAAGCGGTTTTGGCCGGGCGCCCAGACTTCGATATCATAGCACTTGGCGGCGCCGAATCCCATGTCACCCGCGCAGAGGAGGACGGTGCGGTAGTGAAGGTCCAGCCGCTCGAGGACCGTCTCGGCATTGCGGCGGAGTGATTCCAGTTCGTCGTAGGAGTGATCGGGATGGACTATTTTCACCAGTTCCACTTTGTCGAACTGGTGCATGCGGATCATGCCGCGGGTGTCCTTTCCATAGCTGCCGGCCTCACGGCGAAAGCATGGCGTGTAGGCGGCGTAGCGCTTGGGCAAATCGGCCTCTTTCAGGATCTCCTCGCGGTGGAGGTTCGTCACGGGAACCTCCGCGGTGGGGGCCAGGAAGAGATCCCCTCCCTCGTCGGGCACGCGATACATGTCCTCCTCGAATTTCGGGAGCTGGCCGGTGCCGACCATGGCGTCGCGCAAGATGATGAAGGGGGGGGAGATCTCCGTGTAGCCGTGCTCGCGCGTGTGGAGGTCGAGGAGGAAGTTGATCAGGGCGCGCTCGAGGCGCGCGCCTGCGCCGCGGTAGACGACGAAGCCGGAGCCGGAGACTTTAGCGGCGGCATCGAAATCGAGGATGCCGAGGGCGGTGCCGAGCGCGACATGATCCCTGGGCGGAGACGTGAAAGCCGGGGCCTGGCCCCAGCGGCCGACCTCGGGGTTGTCGTCCGCGGAAGCGCCCGGGGGGACGGATTCGTGCGGGAGGTTGGGCGTGCGGAGCGCGAGATCGCGAACCGCCAACTCCCTCGCGTCGGCATCCCCCTTGGTGGCGTCGAGTTCGGAGGACAATTGCACGGAACGCGCCATGAGATCGGCGGCGGACTCCCCGGCCTTTTTCTTCGCGCCGATTTCCCTGGAGATGCGATTTTTCTCGGCCTGCAGGGCCTCGTAGGACTGGATGGCGGTGCGCCAGCGGGCGTCCGCGGCCAGCAACTCGTCGGCCGCGGCAGTGGCGGCGGGACCGCGGAGCCCGAGGCGGGCTTTGACTGCGGCGGCGTTCTCGCGAATGCGTTTGATATCGAGCATGTGGGCTGTTTAGCGGAATAGGGTGGGGCGGGAAACAGAAAGTGAGGGGGCGAACAGAGACGCTTGCGTCGCGGCGACGGGGCGCGAAGATGCGCCCGATGGCAGGATTCTGGGGTCCGGAGATCATTGAGCAGGTCAAGGCGGCGAATGACATCGTCGATGTGGTTGGCTCGTATCTGCCGCTCAAGCGCGCGGGCTCTCAGTTCAAATGCCTGACGCCGTTTAAGAAGGAGCGGACCCCGTCCTTCTTCGTCAACCCGGCCAAGCAGATCTGGCACTGCTTCAGCACCAATCAGGGGGGCGATGTCATCAAGTTCGTCCAGACGTACGAGAATCTGGATTTCCCGGCCGCGGTGCGGCTCCTCGCGGAGCGAGCGGGGATCAAGCTTCCGGAGGGCCGATACGAGGGCGGGTCCGGCGACGAGGGTGCCGGGTTGAAGGACCAGCTGCTGGATCTGATGGAGCGCGTGGCGCAGTGGTGGCACCGGTCCCTGTTCAAGGATCCGGTGGGCGAGCCCGCGCGGAGTTATCTCAAGGGGCGGGGCATCACGGCGGAAACGGCGCGGGAGTTTCGATTAGGGTACGCGCCCGACGGGTGGGATTCGGTGATCCGGTGGGCGGAGGGTGCCGGATTTGCGGAGGAGGCGCTTGAGGCCGCGGGGCTGGTGATCCGCAGCGAGCGGGGTGGTCCCAGGCCGATCTATGATCGTTTCCGCGGGCGGCTGATGTTCCCCATCCAATCGGAGAGCGGGCGCGTCATCGCCTTCAGCGGGCGCGTGCTGGATCCCATGGCCAAAGAGGCCAAGTACATCAACTCGCCCGAGACGATACTCTTCACGAAGGGCAAGGTCCTATACGGCCTGCACCTGCACAAGCGCGAGTTGCTCGACACCCGCCAGGCGATCGTCTGCGAGGGGCAACTGGACCTCATCACGTGCCACCAGGCGGGCGTCCGCAACATGGTCGCGCCGCAGGGCACCGCTTTCACGGAGCACCAGGCGCGCGTGCTGAAGCGCTATGCGGACGAGGTGGTGTTGTGCTTCGATTCGGACGAGGCGGGCCAGACGGCCATGGCGCGGAGCATCCCGGCGCTGGCGGGCGCCGAGCTGCCGGTGCGCGTCCTAAGGTTGCCGGACGAGGCGGACGGATCGAAGAATGACCCGGACAGTTTTATCCGGGCCCATTCGGTCGAGCGTTTCCGGGAATTGGCCGAGCGCGCCGTGGACTTCTGGGACCATTTCCTGGACCACTTGTCGGCGAAGTGGGATCCCCGCACGGATCGGGGGCGCATGGTGATTCGCCGAGAGATTTTTGATCTCCTCGCGCATGTGGCCGATGCCGCGCGGCGGCAGCAGATCCTGGCGCGTGCAGCGGGGGTGCTGAGGATGGACGCGACCCTGCTGATGGGGGAGTTCGGGCGCCACTCGAGGGTACCGAGGACGGCTCGGCCAACTCCAGACGACGGGGCGAAAGAGGCCGTCCGTGAGGCCTGGGTCAAACCGCATCGGCTTGTCGAGAGCCTGCTGCACCTGAGTTTGCACAGGCCAGACGCCATTCCATCCATACAGCGCCGACTGGATCCGGTCTGGTTGGAGAGGCTCGACGGGGCCGCGCTGCTGAACGCGGTGTTTGAGGCGCACAGCCATCATGCGCTCGAGGATCCGGCGGCCGGGGTGGAGGGCTTTGGCGAATCGGAGCGCGGATTCCTGAGCGGCCTGCTCGCCAGGCAGGCTCCCCAGGGTGATGCGGAGGCGTTGATTTCGGGGGCTCTGACGCAGATCGAGCGCCTCTGGATTGATGGGCAACTCGAACGGCGGCGGGCACTTCTGAATGAAGGACCAGCCGCCGATAGGGCCACAGAACTGCACCGGGAAATACTTGACTTACGGGCAAAACTTGACCATCTTAACCGACTGACTTCGAGCCTGAACCCCCCGACGTAGTTCTTACCTTCATGCCTAAAGCCGTCCGACGCGTACACCGCCATTCCCACTCAAAAAACCCGAGATCCCGAAGCAAAGCGAAGGCGCCTTTGCGCGCGCGTTCGCGCGGTGGGTTGGGCCGACCACACGCCCATGACCATGCCGACCGCAAGTCGGCCGGGCGGGCGGAGCGGCATGGGGCCCATCAGGCCGTCGCAAGGAAAGTCGGCGGTGCAACACACAGACCGTCGGCGCCGAAGACTGCCAGAAGGGCCAAAGGCGCTCGGGCCAAATCCAAGGTGAAGGACCTTGCCAAGGTCGAGCGCCCGGCGAAGGCCAAGGGCACGATGGCCGAGGCGGCGGCGCCCCCCCCACAGCTCACCCCGGAGCAGCAGAACCGGGTCCGGGAATTGGTCCGGTTGGCGCGCGAGCAGGGGTACTTGACCTACGATGACCTGCAGGAGGCGTTTCCAGATTCGCAGGGTTCTCCGGAGAATGTTGAGCCGGTCCTTCATTTCTTACGGAATCTGGACATCGATCTGATCAGCGCGTCGGACGTCGATCACAAGAAGCCGCCCGGGGCGCAGGAGGAGGATCAGGTCGAGCGCGACGCGAAGCTCGACATCTTGGACGACCCGGTCCGGATGTACCTCAAGCAGATGGGCCAGGTGCCGCTGTTGACCCGCGAGCAGGAGGTCGAGATATCGAAGCGGATCGAGGAGGCAGAACACGGGGCGCTCCAGGCGCTGCACCGTTTCGGGTTCGTGGCCCGGGAGTACCTTTCGGTGGCGGAGAAGCTTCTCTCGGATCCGCCGAGGGAGAGGTTCGATCGGGTCATACAGGACAAGAAGATCGAGAGCCGCGACCGGTATCTCCGGGGCCTGCGCGGGCTGTGCAAACAGGTGGAGGGGCAGAACGCAAAGGCGGACAAGGCGTTTCGGGTCCTGAGCCGCACGAATCTCACGCGCGCCGATCGCGGGCGGCGGCAGAAGGAGTTTCGCCGCGTGTGCCAGACCCTGGATAAGCAATATGCCAGGTTCTACTTCAAGCAGAAGGTGAGCGAGGAATTCGTGGCCGTGGCCGACGTGAAGGCGCGCGAGCTGGCGGAGATGGAGTCCCAGATCGAGCACCTTGAATCGGGGCGAAGCAAGGAGGCCAAGCGCCAGGCCGCGGAAATCCAGAAGCGCCAGAGGGAGGTCGCCGCCGACGCCCGTCTCACGCCCGTGGAATTTCACGGCAATTATGCCGAGCTGAAGAAACAGCTTCGCGCGGCCCACCGCGCGAAGACGGAGATGGTGGAGGCGAATCTGAGGCTCGTCATCTCGATCGCGAAGAAATACACCAACCGCGGGCTGTCGTTCCTGGACCTGATCCAGGAGGGGAACATGGGCCTCATGAAGGCGGTCGAGAAGTTCGAGTATCGCCGCGGCTACAAATTCTCGACGTATGCGACGTGGTGGATCCGGCAGGCGATCACGCGGTCGATCGCGGACCAGGCCCGGACGATCCGGATCCCGGTCCACATGATCGAGACGATCAACAAGCTGATGCGCGTGCAGAAGCAGCTGATCCAGGAATTGGGCCGGGAGCCCACGCCCGACGAGATTTCGGAGGAGATCATGCTGCCCGTGGATCGCGTGCGCGCGATCCTGAAGATGGCGCAGCAGCCCATCTCGATGCAGGCGCAGGTCGGCGACAGCGATGACACGACCTTCGGGGATTTCATCGAGGACAAGTCCGCAGAGAACCCGTCGGAGATGACGGCCTACTCGTTGCTGAAGGAGAAGATTCGCGACGTGCTCGATTCGCTGACGGAGCGGGAGCGCGCGGTGCTCGAGCAGAGGTTTGGGCTGGTGGACGGCTATTCCCGGACGCTGGAGGAGGTCGGCCGGCAGTTTCGCGTGACGCGCGAGCGGATCCGGCAGATCGAGGCGAAGGCGCTCCGCAAGATGAGGCACCCGACGCGGATCCGGCAACTGCAGGGTTTTCTGGACGCGGAGAAGGAGTGAGGTCGGCCGGGGCGGGGCGCGGGCGCGAGGGTGGGATCCCCGAGGGGGCGTCGGTGTGGACGGTCGGCGCGCTGGCGCGGGCGACCCGCGAATTACTCGAGGCGCAATTCGGCGCGGTGTGGGTGCGGGGCGAGATATCAAATTTTCGGAGGCACGGTTCTGGCCACTGCTATTTCACGCTGAAGGATGATCGGGCGCAGCTCCCCGCGGTGCTCTTTCGGGGTGCTGCGGCGAACGCGCCCGCGGAACTGCGTGACGGGATGGCGGTGCTGGTGTTTGGGGAAGTGACGGTCTACGAGGCGCAGGGGAAGTGCCAGATCGTCGTGCGGCGAATTGTGGCGCACGGGGCGGGGGCGCTTCAGGCCCGATTCGAAGCCATGAAGCGCAGACTCGGGGAGGAGGGTCTATTCGAGGCGGGGCGAAAGCGGCCGCTGCCGGAATTTCCCGAGGTGGTGGCGGTGGTGACATCGCCCACCGGCGCTGCGCTGAAGGACATGCTCGCGGTCCTGGGGCGACGGGCGCCACAGGTGAGGGTGCGGATATTTCCGGTGCGGGTGCAGGGCGATCTGGCGCCGGGCGAGATCGTGGCGGCCCTGGAGACTTTGGGCAGGTGGCACCGGGCAGGGGTCTTCCGGCCCGACGTGGTGATCGTGGCCCGCGGCGGAGGGAGCCTAGAGGATCTGTGGGCGTTCAACGAGGAGGCGGTGGCGCGGGCGCTGGCGGCCTGCCCGGTGCCAACGGTTTCTGGCGTGGGGCACGAGGTTGATTTTACGATCGCGGATTTTGTGGCCGACCTGCGGGCGCCGACCCCGAGCGCGGCCGCGGAGTTGCTCGTCGCGGATCGGGTGGACCTGCTGTCGGGCGTTTCGGGCGCGTGGGAACGATGCTGTCGGGCGATCCGCCGGACGGTGGAGGGTGCCCGCGAAAGGGTGGGGAGGCTGGTTCAGAGCCCGGCGTTCCGGGAACCGATCCGCGTGGTCCGGATGCTCGAGCAGAGAACGGACGAACTCGTGGACCGGAGCGGTCGGGCGCTGGAGCACGCCCTGGCGGTGAAACGGCACGGTCTTGAAGTGGCGACCGCCGCGCTGTCGGAGCACGCGCCCGCGCGCGCGATCGCATTGTTGGACTCGCGGCTCTGCGGCCTCGCGGGGCGCCTCGAGTTGCTGGATCCGGTGCGGACGATCGCGCGCGGGTTTGCGGTGCTTCAGGATGCGGAGGGGAGGATCGTTCGCTCGGTGCGGGGGGTTCGCCCCGGGGACGCGGTCGTGGCGAGGTTGGCGGACGGCATCTTGCGTGGACGGGTCGAGGGCGTCGAGGGGTCGGGGGGTGGACTGGGAACCGCGCCGGGGGCTGACAGCGACCGGCGCGGGCGATAGAATTCAAACAAGATGGAGGCGTAGGCATGAGCGCGGCGAAGCGGAAACCGGCCCCGGCCGAAGATGCCGGGATGACCTTCGAGCAGGCGATGGGAAGGCTCGAGGAAATAGTCGAAGAAATGGAGGGCGCCGAACTTCCCCTGGAAGCGATCCTGAAGCGCTATGAGGAGGGCACGCGCCTTCGGCTTTTCTGCGAGCGCAAGTTGAGGGACGCCGAGGAGCGCGTGAAGAAGATCCGCCCGGGTCCAGAAGGTGAACCGATTGAGGAACCCCTGCCCGAAGGGGGGATCGAGGCGGGCGAAGGGGGCGGGGAAGCCACAGCGGGTGGGGACGACCTGCTTCTGTGAACGCGGGCGCGGCTTGATTCCGGCGGGGTATCCGGCATCATCTAAAATTTTATGGCCAATTTGCTGGATGGCATCGAATCGCCCGCCGACCTGAAAGGGCTGTCCCTGGACCAACTGACGGTGGTCGCGCAGGAGATTCGCGATCTTCTCATACAGACGACGGCGCACACCGGGGGCCACCTGGGCCCGAATCTGGGCATCGTCGAGTTGACCCTTGCGTGGCACTACGTGTTCGATTCTCCGAAAGACCGGCTCCTGATGGACGTGAGCCACCAGTGCTACGTGCACAAGATCCTCACGGGGCGGCGGGCGCGGTTCCACACGCTGAGGCAGCTTGACGGGCTCAACGGTTTCATGCTTCGCACCGAGAGTCCGCACGATCATTTCGGCGCCGGTCACGCGGGCACGGCGCTATCCGCGGCGCTCGGGATGGCCGTTGGCCGCGACCGGAGGGGTGGCACAGAGCATATCACCGCACTGTGCGGGGATGCGGCGTTCACGTGCGGCGTCACGTACGAGGCTATGAACAACGCGGCCGATGTCACGAAGCGGCTGATCGTGGTGCTCAATGACAACGAGTGGTCGATTGACAAGAATGTCGGGGCCATCGCGCACTATCTCAACAAGATCGTGACGAACGAGACCTACTCGCACCTGCACGCGCAAGCGGCGCGGTTCCTCGAGCGCATCGGCGGCCGGACGGCCTTGAAGCTGGCGCACAAGGTGGAGGAGAGCCTCAAGGGCCTGGTCGCGTTTCCGAGCACGCTGTTCGAGGAACTCGGATTCACGTACTATGGGCCGCTGGATGGTCACGACATCCCGAATCTGGTGCAGACGTTCCGATTTCTGAAGGAACAGGACCACCCCGTGTTGCTCCACGCCCTGACAAAAAAGGGCAAGGGGTTCGACCTGGCGATCGAGAAGGCGAAGAAGTACCACGGGATCGCCCCGGGGACTTTTGATCCGGTTGAACTGAAAGAGATCGAGTCGAAGCCGGGCGTGCCGACGTATTCCCAGGTATTCGCGGACACGCTGGTGAAATTGGCGGACATGGATGGGCGGGTTTCGGCGATCACGGGCGCGATGCCGAATGGGACTGGGCTGGACCGCTTCAGGCCCAAGCACCCCGACAAGTACTATGACGTCGGGATTGCCGAGGAGCATGCGGTGATTTTTGCCGCGGGGCTGGCGACCCAGGGGCTCAAGCCGTTTTGCGCGATCTACTCGACCTTCATGCAGCGCGCGTACGACGCGATCATCCATGACGTTGCCCTGCAGCATCTGCCGGTGGTGTTCTGCATGGACAGGGCCGGGCTCTCGCCCGACGATGGACCAACGCATCACGGGCTGTTCGACATAGCGTACCTTCGATGCGTGCCGAACCTCGTGCACATGCAACCGAAGGACGAGGACGAATTCGCCGACATGCTCTACACGGCGCTGCTGCACGACGGGCCGATTTGCGTGCGCTACCCGAGGGGCGCGGCGCGGGGCGTCAAGATGAAGGATGTCCCTCGGCGGCTGGAGATTGGCAAGGCCGAGTTGATTCGCGAGGGCAGCCAGGTGGCGCTCTGGGGCCTGGGCAACATGCTGCCGATGGCCCTGGAGGTCGCGGATGCGCTGGAGAAAGACGGTGTCTCGTGCGCCGTCATCAATCCGAGGTTCATCAAGCCGTTGGACGAGGGGCTCCTGATGGAGTGCGCGCGCTGGGCAAGGCTCATAGTCACGTTTGAAGACCACGTCGTGAGGGGCGGATTTGGCAGCGCGGCGCTGGAGGTGCTATCCAATCGGGGGGCTACGGTGCCGCTCGTGCGGATCGGTTGGCCTGATGAATTCGTAGAGCACGGGCATCTGGCGGCATTGCGCGCCAAGCACGGCCTGACAACGGAGGCGGCGCTCGTGAAGATCCGGGCCGCGCTTTCGCAGGAAGGCAAGGCCCGGGCGTGAGGCGCTGATTTGAGATTTCAAACCGCGGATAGCGGTCATGGCACGGACAAGGCACTATTCAGCAGCCCGCTGCATCGCGATTCTGCCTGAAGGGGACACCGCGGGCGCCAATGAGTTTTTGTTGTGCCGCCGGGCTCGTCGCGGTAGCTGTGAGCTTGCCCATTCCACGCGACCGCGTAAAATTCGCAGGTTCGCGGGGCGATGCGGGCCGGCAGAGTTTCCCGCACGAATCCTGAGGTGCGCCCTCGATGTGATTCGGTCGCGCCGCGCGTCGGGGCCGGGGCCAGTGGGGTTGCCGTGAAAAGGGCAGCAAAGGTCCGCCTGGATGCGCTGGTAGTGGCGCGGGGCCTGGCGGAGAGCCGGGCCAAGGCGCAGGCGCTGATCATGGCGGGGGACGTGACGGTGGGTGGTCAACCGGGAGCCAAGGCCGGGCAGCTGTGCGAGCCTGACGCGGCGGTGGAGGTTCGGGCCGCGCCGCGTTTTGTGGGCCGCGGGGGGCTCAAGCTGGAGGCGGCGCTTGATGCGTTTGGGATCGGCGTCAGGGGAATGAGGGCCCTGGACATTGGGGCCTCGACGGGAGGTTTCACCGATTGCCTGCTGCAGCGCGGGGCGGCGGAGGTCGTGGCGCTGGATGTGGGTCACGATCAGATCCATTGGCGACTGCGCGGGGACGCGCGCGTGCGGGTGATCGAGGGGAGGAACGCGCGGCTCATCGAGCCGGGTGAATTCGGGGAACTGTTTGACATCGTGGTGATGGACGTTTCATTCATCTCGCAGAGATTGATATGGCCCAGGGTGGCGGAGCAACTTCGGGAGGGCGGTGTGGCGATCTCCCTCATAAAGCCACAATTTGAGGCGGGGCCCGACGAGGTGGGTCGCGGCGGGGTGGTGCGCGACACGGGGGTCCGGGATCGCGTGGTTTCCGAGATTCGGGACTTCGCGGAGCGGGAGATTGGGTTTAAGGTGGAGGGAGTGATCGAATCGCCCGTCGAGGGCCGCGAGGGCAACAGGGAGTATCTCTTATGTGCCAGGAAGTGCGCAGGCTAGCGCTGGTGCTGAACTCGCGCCATCCCGAGGCCGGGAGGGTCCGGGAGCGCTTGGCGCGCCATGCCGCCGGACTCGGCGTCCCGCTGGAGTGCGTGGGGCCAGAGGATCCGAGGCTGCTGGCGGACCTGGCGGCGCGCGTGGAGGGGTTTGTGGTCGCCGGAGGTGATGGGACCCTGTTGGCGGCCGTGCCCGCTGCCGCGACGGCAGGCAGGCCCCTGCTCGGCATCAACATGGGCAGCCTGGGCTTTCTGACACCGGTTGTCTTGGCCGATGCGGAGGTGGCGGTGGCGGCGTTCGTCCGCGGCGACTGGAAGGCCCACCGGAGGACGCTGCTGCGCGCCCAGGTGGGGGCCGGGAACGGCGGGAAGCTTGACCGGGGCCTGGCATTGAATGAGGTCACGGTTGGCCGCAAGGGCGTTTCGCGGCTCGCGCGATTCCGCGTCTGGGTGGACGATGAGTTGGTCACGTCGTATTCCGCCGATGGACTGATCATAACGACGCCGACGGGCAGCACGGCGTATTCCCTTTCGTCGCATGGCCCGGTGTTGACACCCGATGCTCCCGTCATCGGGCTGACGCCGATTTGCCCCCACACTCTCTCGAATCGTCCGCTGGTGGTGTCGGATCGCTCGAGAATCCGGCTGCGGCCCGAGGCGGGATACGAGCTCGTGATCAGCGTGGATGGCCGTCATGAAGAACCGCTGCTGGAGGGAGGGGAATTGTCGGTGGCACTCGCCGAGGAGCGATTGACCTTGGCCCTGCCCCGCGGATGCGGTTTCTTCGAGCTGCTCAGGAACAAATTGAACTGGCGCGGGTCGAACCTTTAGCGATGCGACTCTCGAATGTCCTGAAGCCGGAGATGGTGGTCCTGGGCCTCCGGGCGCGGACCCGTGACGAGGCGATTTCTGAGATCGTGGCTGTGATGGCGCGTGACCCCAGGATTGGAGATGCGAAGAGACTGCTGGACGAGATCATGGCCCGGGAGGGCGTCGAGAGCACGTGCCTGGGGTTTGAGACCGCGATCCCGCACGCGCGGACGGATCTGGTGCGCGAGATGGTGATGGCCGTGGGGCGCAGCGACGAGGGCGTGCGGTTCGGGTGCGGTAGAGTGGCAAAACTGATTTTCGTGGTGGCGAATCCGCGCCAGATGGCCGCCGAGTACCTGCAGTTCGTCGGTGCGCTGGCGCGCGCGATGCGCTCGGACGAGGTGCGGGGCCGCCTGATGGCGGCGGGGGACGCGAAGGAATACATTCAGATTTTAAGCGGCGCAAAGGTGGGGTGAGCGTGCGCGCGTTCGTTTCCGTGGGGCTGCCTTCCGAGGTGATCGGCGCCATGCTGTCGGCCCAGGCGCGGATGCGTTTGATCGGGCGACGATTGCCGGTGAGATGGAGTCGCCCGGCGGCGATGCACCTGACACTCCGATTTCTGGGAGACGTTCCCGAGGACGTGACGGGGCCTCTGGGAGACGCGGTGCGTGCGGCCTGCGCGCCCGTCGCACCATTCGTCCTTGAGACCGCAACGCTGGGTTGCTTCCCATCACCTGAGAGCGCCCGGGTCGTCTGGTTGGGCCTTGGCGGCGAAACGGATGGGCTGGAGCGACTGGCCCGTGTCATCGCGGCGGCGACCGCCCCGTTTGTCACGCGGCAGGAGGATCGGGTTTTCGTCCCGCATCTGACGCTGGGACGGATCGGGGAGGCGAGGCGCGGTGATCTCGAGTTGCTGGCGAAAGGCGTTGCCTCGGTGGTCCCGGAGCGCGTCGTGTGGAGGGTGGGATCGGCGCGCCTGATGCGCAGCAACCTGAGGGCTGGGGGGGCGGAGCACGTCTTGCTTGCGGAGTGTCCGCTGCTGGGGGCGAAGACTGACGCATCAGATGGCCGATCCGAAAGCCCGTAACCCCCGGTGCCGTGTGAAGGCGTTTCGGGCGGCGGTCGCAATGCGCTGCGCGCGTGATGGAAAAGGGACGATGGCGGGCCGGACGGCAGATGACAAGAGATGCAATCGCAATTATAGAAACACGGAATTTCCATTAGCTGAAATTCGATTGTCGAAAAAGGTATTGATGTTTTTCGCCCTGGCCGCGAAAATGCAACCAGTGAAGAGGGCCGTCCAACTTTGCCATGGCCTGGTGCGGGGCGGGCGAGAGAAGTCGTGGGGCGTCGCCGGGGGGGCGAGGCTTTTGGCGGCTGCGCTGGCGGGGCTGTTGCTGGCTTGCGGCGAGTGTGGGGCGCAGGTCGTCACGAACTGGTGGGACACCAACGGGGTCACGGCCGGTGCCGGTGGGCCGAGTCCGACCGGGCGGTGGACAAACGCGTGGTGGAGCGGCAGCTCGGCGGGCACGGACACGACGAGCAACTGGACGCAGGGTGCCGTGGCGGCCTTCTCGGCCGGGACCGACGCGACCGGGAATTACACGATAAGCGTCTATGGCACCCAACAGGTTGCCGGCATTCTGAAAGAAGACGGGGGCACGGCCAACCCGGCCGTCTCGGGCGCGGGAGCGGCAATGATCCAATTTGTCGGGCCCAATCCTTTTTACCGTGGGAGCATGACGCTCAATTCCATGACCATCGAGGGGAGCAACACGCTGAGACTTTCGGCGGGCGCCTACATCCAGGACAGCACGCTCATCCGCGATTGGGGCAACAACGCCGCGACGCCGTTCTCGATTCTCGTCCCCGTGGGTGGCAGCGGCACGATCCGGAATCCAGGGAACACGTTCTCGGGTGGCGTGACTCTGGACACGAACGGCATACTGACGTTCGGCCGTAACCCCGGGGCCAGCACGTTGAATCCTGACAACGGGACAAACAACTGGCTTGGCGTTGGCCAGCTCGTCCTGAGGCAGGGTTCGATTTTGGCGTCCCGCCAACCCGCGATCTTGGTCTCGAATTCCTGGCGGACGCTGACCAATGCCGTCGTGATCGATGGTGACACCACCATCAACGCCACCCGCGCCCTGGGGCCAACCAACGGGTACAACCACGTGACCCTTGCGGGTCCCGTGTCGCTGACGGGAAACCGCATGATAAGCGTCAGCGAGATTCCCGGCATTGGGACACCGACCAACACGGTCACGGAGATCAGCGGCGAGATTTCCGATGGCGGCGGCAACTTCCAATTGAGGAAGGGTGGCATCGGCCTGCTGGTGCTTTCGGGGAGCAACAGTTTCACCGGCGGGCTCGAGATCCGGGACGGATATGTCGCGCTGGGCAGTGCCAACGCACTGAATCCGGCCGCGCCTAATGTGGTGAGCTTCGCGTCGACCAACAGGACGAAGGTTTTTGCGCTCAATGGCAACAGCGTCACGGTCGGGGGATTGACGACCGGTCCAACGGTTGGCAACAGCATCGTCGCCAACGGTGCGGCGGGTGCGGCGACCCTAACGGTAAGCAACGGCGTCGATAACAGCTTTGGGGGTGTGCTGGACAATGGCACGGCCGGGGCCCTTGCGCTGGTCAAGGCGGGCACGGGAACCCTGTCGCTGGCAGGCGCCAACACCTACACCGGTGCGACGACCGTGGCGGGGGGGACCCTTCTCGTGAATGGTTCCCATATCGGGGCGGGTCCAGGCGACTACACGATCCAGGGCGGGGGAATCCTCGGGGGTACGGGGCTGATCGCCGCGGCCATCCACGTGTTGGCCAATGGGTTCGTCGCGCCGGGTGCCACCGTGGGAACGCTGACCACCAGCAATACCTTTGATCTCGACGGGGTGCTCCAGATCGATTTGGCGAACGCCGCGGGGTCGCAGGGCCTCAGCGACATGCTCGACGTCAACGGGTTCTTCGACATGACCAACGGCACGGTCCAGTTCGTGTTCGGCGGGACGATGACCAACGATCACTATGTCTTCGCCGAGTATGACTCGATCTCGGGCGGCGCGTTTTTGGACGTGCTGAACATGCCCACGGGCTACATGATCGACTACCAGTTCGGTGCCGGAGACAACCAGATTGCGCTGGTGATTCCGGAACCCTCGACGTTCGCGTTGATTGGCTTTGGCGCGCTGGTGCTTGTCGGCGGGGGCCTGCGCAACCGCAAGAGACCGGGCCGCTGAGTTTCCCCGAGGCGATTGCTAGGGCTCGGCCGAGACCAAGGATATTCCGGGCCCATCGGTTGGGAGGGCTGTGGTCGTGGGTTGGACGTTTCAAGAATCAAGGGCTGACCCCCGCGCCCATTCTGACCCCGGCGCCCATTCTGGGACGATGCGCGCCGCGGTGTGGGTGGGCAATTCATCGGGGGGAACATCGAGCCAGAGGGTACCGGTCTCGCGACGGAACCAGGTCATCTGGCGCTTTGCGAATTGGCGGGTGGCGGTGGTCAGGCTGGCGCGGGCGTCGGGCTCGGCGCAGCGACCGGCCAAGAATTCCTCTATCTGGCGGATGCCGAGGGCCTGGGAAGCGGTGGCACCGGGCCGGAGGCCGGCCGCCTTGAGGCGCCGAACTTCATCGATGGCGCCGGCCTCGAACATGGCGTCCACGCGAGCCTCGATCCGCGCGCGGAGGTGGTGGGGGTCGCGGCGGAGGATGACCAAGGTGAACGGTTCGGGGGCGGTGGCCCACGAGGCGGGTGTCGAGGGGGAACCTTGGAGGGCGATGGCCAGCGCGCGCTCGACCCGGCGCCGATTGCGGAGATCGATGCGCTCGGCGGCCTCGGGGTCCGCCTGACGCAGTTCGGTGACGAGGTCTGGAAGGGAGCGGGCGGAGAGGGCATCGCGCAGTTGGGGAGGCGTTGGCGGGTTGGGGTCGAGGCCGAACCGAAGCGCACGGATATAGAGCCCGGTGCCGCCGACGACTAGGGGGACACGGCCGCGGCCGCGAATGGAGTTGGTCGCGGCGCGAGCCGACGCGAGCCACTGCGCGACGGTGAAGTCCTCACTGATACTGGCGATGTCGAGGCAGTGGTGCGGCACCCGGGCACGGTCGGTGGCGGAGGGTTTTGCGCTGAGGATATCGAGCCCACGATATACCTGCATGGAATCGGCGGCGATAATCTCGGCACCGATCCTCACCGCGAGTTCGACGGCAACGGCGGATTTACCGGAGGCCGTGGGGCCGGCGAGGATGAGGAGGGACATGGGGCGCGCTCAACAAGGAGGGGGAAACGTCGCGAGTCAAAGGCCGGAATTTCACGGTCTGACGACAGTGAAGTATCCGGGCAAAGGGGGGAAGCACAAGCCCTATGTCGAGGGGCAGGGCATTTGGTTCGCTCGACCGAAGCCGTTGCTTTAGCCTGTTTCGTGCCCGATTCAGCCTAGAGGCTGAACTCCAACAGGTTGCTGTCGAATAACCAAGAGCTCTGTGTCGGAGGGCACCGGCGTTCCCTTGGGTCTCTGACGGGCACATCGCCTCTGGTGTCGAATGATGACTCTTGGTCGCTGGCATGGCATCAGGACCAGTCCCACGGATCGAATTCGGCGTCGCGGTGGCGGTGTCCGCGGTGGGCGGTTTCGCGGGGGATGCGGATCTGCACGGGCTCGGCGAGGCCCGGCGGGAGCTCGGTGAGGAAGCGGGATGGTCTCTGGAAGAGGTCGCCACCGGCGGCACCGCGGCCGAATCGCATCTGGGGGAAGGTGAGGTAGAGGCGTTTCTTGGCGCGCGTGACGGCGACGTAGAACAAGCGACGTTCCTCCTCCAGTTGAGCCTCATCGTCTATCAGGCGGCCGAGGGGGAACGCGCCGTCGCAGAGCATGATGACAAAGGCGGCCTCCCACTCGAGGCCCTTGGCCTGATGGACGGTGCTGAGGCGCAAGACGTCGCCGTCATCGGCGCCGCCGTAAGAGGCGTCTAGGCCGGTCATGAGGGAGAGCTGCGCGAGCAAATCGGGGACGGAATCGAAGCGGCGGGAGAATTCCTGCAGTTGCTGGATATCGTCGATTCGCTGCTGGTGGTTGTCGTACTTCAGGTTGAGCATGTCCCGGTAGCAGGCGTCGAGGATCCAGGAGATGGCATCCGGGACAGAGGGGCCGGGCTGGGCGCGGAGCTGGGCGATGAGCTGCCTGAGCTGGCGCCAGTCTTTCACGGCCTTGGCTGGCGCGATGTCTTCGGGCCACTCGCTCTGGCCGCGGACCCGCTGCCAGAGTTTTTCTGCGGAGCGGTCGCCGACCCCCGGCATGAGTCTGGCGACGCGCTTGAATGCGATTTCATCGAAGGGGTTGAATGCAGTCTTGAGATAGGCGGCGACGTCCTTCACGTGGGCCTGTTCGAAGAACTGGATGCCCGAGGTGATGACGAACGGGATGTGGCATCGCACCAGTTCCATCTGGAGCTCGATCGCATGGGCGTGGGCGCGGTACAGGACGGCAATCTCCCGCAGGGGTGTGCCGTCGGAGTGCAGGCTGAGGATCTCGCGCGCGATGAATCGGGCCTGGCCATCGGCGTCAGGCGTGGCGACGAGGTGGGGGCGGACACCGGCGGCGAGGGTCGACCGGAGCGCCTTGGGAAACTGGCGGCTGTTGTTGGCGATGGAGGCGTTGGCGAGCGATAGGATCTGGGGGACCGAGCGGTAGTTGAGCTCGATGCGGTAGACGCGGGAACCGGGGTACCGGTCGGGGAAAGAGAGGATGTTCTCGAAGTTGGCGCCGCGCCAGGAGTAGATGCTCTGGGCGTCATCGCCGACCACCGTAACGTTGCGGTGGGCGGAGGCGACGAGGTCTATGAAATCGGCCTGGACCCGATTCGTATCCTGATACTCGTCGACGAGGACGCATGCCCAGCGGTCCTGATAGTGCCGGGCGAGGCGCGGGTCGCGACGGAGGAGATCGAGGGGGAGGGTCAACAGGTCGTCATAGTCGGCGGCGTTGGACGCGAGTTTTCGCTTCCGGTACTCATCGGCGAGCCGGGACAGGGCGTCGGCGAATTCCTCAAGGTGGGCATATCCGGTGGCGAGGAGTTCGTCTAGGGGGCGAGTGGTGTTGGCGGAGAAGGACAGGAGTTCGAGGATGGCGCCGGCCTTTGGAAATCGTTTCTCTTTCGGATCGACGCCGATGGCGGGGAAGCAGGCGGCCAAGAGATCGCGGGCATCGTCGCGGTCCAGGATGGTGAAGCCGGGCTCGAGGCCGACGGCCGGGGCATGGCGCCGGAGGATGCGGTTGCCGACGCTGTGGAAGGTGCCCCCCCAGAGGCGCGAGATGTCGTGGGGCAGGAGATTGCGAACGCGCTCGAGCATTTCGCGGGCGGCCTTGTTCGTGAACGTGAGGAGGAGGATGTTCTCCGGGGGCAGGCCGTTTTCGACGAGGAAGGCGACGCGGTAGGTGAGGGTGCGCGTTTTGCCACTGCCGGCACCGGCGAGGACGAGCGCTGGGCCGGGGGGGGCCGTGGCGGCGGCGAGCTGGTCGGGGTTGAGCTCTTTGGGATAATCGATGCCTGTGGTCGCCATGGTCGTCCGGGGAGGTTCGACCAAGTTGTGACGAATGCAAGGCGGGTCTGATGGGGGGCGTGGGGTGTGGCGGGTGGGCGGAGGGCTTTGGGGTCGTTCGACCGAAGCTGTTGGAGTCCAGGCTTTAGCCTGTTTCGTGCCCGATTCAGCCTAAGGGGTGAACTCCAACAGGTTGCTGTCGAATAACCAAGAGCCCTCGTGGTGGGAGCAGGGGCCCCGCGCATCGCTTGACGGTGGGGGGGCATTTAGCTACAGGGGATGGTCTAGCCCGGATATTTCACAGCCTTGCGGGCTGTGAAATTCCGGGCTCTGGGAAAACCGCGCCATGAGAGCCATTTATTGGGAAAGGTCTGGCAAAGACTGGGATTTTTCGTGGTTGCAGAGTGTGTTTCGCGGATCGGTGG